>NZ_JBLYEE010000005.1:0-362046 GCF_048515415.1 Pedobacter sp. N23S346 | reverse complement strand
CATTTAATGCGAAGGTCAAAGTATTCAGAGCAACATCAAGAGGTGTGCGAGATATCAAATTCTTCTTGTTCAGGTTATCGAAAATATATGCTTAATTTTTATCTCCCCCAACTTTTCCGCTTGATCCTCTATTTCAGGTCTTTGATTCTGGTGATTAACTTATATAATTATCAGGGCATAAAAAAAGCGCTGATTCAGTTGTAATGACTGATATTCAGCGCTTTATCGTAGCCCGTAGGGGAATCGAACCCCTGTTTCCAGAATGAAAATCTGGCGTCCTCACCCCTAGACGAACGGGCCATTAAAATAAGTCCTGAGTCTTTAGTCTGGAGTCTAATGACTTTGGACTTGGTACTGACGACTTCAGACTACCTTTTGGTAGCGGGGACACGACTCGAACGTGCGACCTTCGGGTTATGAGCCCGACGAGCTACCAACTGCTCCACCCCGCACTCTATATCTTCAAATTTTCTTTGTTTGAAGGAGTGCAAAGGTATGAATTGTTTTGATACTTGCAAATCATCTACAAAGAAAATTTAAAATATTTTTGATAGGTGTTTTCAGTCTTTTAAAATCTGAATCTTTGAAGAACTTTTAAGGAATGATTTTGTAATTGATTATCAGTATTTTGTATGCTTATCATTAGATCTAAAATCAATTTTGCCACAAAATATTTGGAATAATGATCATCAATTTGTTCCTTTGTTTATAATTAGTCTAAATAATAATATTTGCTTTTTTATTCATTTAAATTAATATCACAGTCTATTATAATTTTTGGTTAGTTATGTTGATTATAAGCCCTGTTTACCCGTACCCAAATTGGAGGTGTGGGTAAATCAGGCACTATGGATTCATCAAAGCCTGAAACTGATTTCATCAATATTTTTCTTGATAATAACAATAAAGATTCTTTGAATTTAATAGCTGTTGTGGTTCGTAAAGAGAATACCTTTCCCGCTTAATCCGATTTATTTAATGCTGCCAGCATTATTATTTTATGAGGAAGAAAAGCTTTTTGTATGGTTTTGAAAATAATGGGATGAGATTTACTTTAAAACAAAAATCCCGCTCTACTTATCGTAAAGCGGGATCGTAGCGGGGATGGTGAATTCTTAGAACACTTATTGGGGTTTTTGGAGGTGTTAGAGCCGATTTTGTCAAAATTCAATGAAAAACTCTAAAACGATTACATACAACATCCTGATTTACAGAACCCAAGCGAATTAAACACAATACAACCCCTTATCTATCAATCATTTAATCAAGTAAAACTCTAAATATCATTTATCAATGAGAAAAGAAATTATCTAAACTGTGGCTAAAGCTAACAATTTGAGCATGCTCAAATTACTTTTTAGATGCATCAAGCAGCATAAATTCCAATTCAATTTTTAGGATGGTTGCACACCACTAATGGTGTCTCTGTCGGGGCTCCGAAATTTTATAGTATTCGTTCATAACTCACGCTTATTCAAAATTTTAATCGCACTATAACTGCAAATTATATTCGATGTAGTAAGTTTCATTTTTACAGTTTTCGTCAAATTCTTTTCTTTCTTTGGGGCTTAATGCATTTTTTCCATTCTTAACACAATCAGCTAGGCTTTCCTTTGTTTTACGGTCGGCAAGCAATCCTTTCTCGTTCATTACCAGCAACCTTCCTTTGGTCTTTTTGACAAGCTCTTTCACAATTTCCACGTTTGGCATTGTTGAGGTCCATCCTTCAGAAATGATGTTGTAATCCAAGGTGGCCATTGCTACCAGGTCTGAATGGGTCATCATTTCTAGGCCAAGACGTTTGGCTGTACCATTATGGCTGAGGTGGTGTGCAACCTTGTAGAATACAGTCCGATTTAGCAAATCTTCAACTACACCTTTTTTTAAATGGTCGGAGTTTTCGACTTTCGGAACACTTGAGTTCCAATCAATTTCATGCCAACTAGCCCAAGAACCAAACTCTGCATCGCCGGGGAAAAGCATTACTTTCTGGGAAGGCTCAAATTCAAAGGCTAAAGCTAGGCTGAGGTTGTTGGTCATGCTAGATACTCTAAGAGCAAGTTCTCCAGCACCCTGCAGCCAATCGAAATCGATGTTTCGCCATTCGGATCCATCGTTCTTATAGTTCCTCATAGCTTTTTCCCAAGCGGAAGAATTCCTATCGATTACATATTTTCGATCAAAAGGAAGTTCTTCAGTGTAATCTTCTGATTCGTTTAGGACGGCCGCTGCAAAAGCATCACTCTTAAATATTTCCCTGTTGTGCTTATAGCTTTCACCTTCTCCTCCATTTTCTTTCTTGATTGAAAGCCACGATTTTGGAGGACCTAGTACATAGATGTTCACCCCTGGTAATCCTTTCAAACCTCGAATAATATCTCCAGGATTTTTGAAGACCAGTTTTCCTTTTGCAATCTTATCTTTTACGATTTTCATTCCCTTGAGATTACCCACATAGACCTGATTGTCAAGAGAAAATTGCAAGTCAACCAGATCAGATAGTTTCGCCGAAAAACTTTTCCTTGATTCAATGATTTGGCTAGCATATTTTTCATGTTCGTAGGCCTGATGATTAAATTCATCATGAACAAATACGCTGATTTTTTCTGTCGCCTTAGCAAGTGCCTTTTTCTTCTGCCCATACCGCTTCATCCAATCTTGGATTGTGGGGTCGTCGTCGTTCTCCGTCCAGGCCATCCAAACCTGCTTCGCGTCGAAACCATTTGTGAAAAGCTGTTCACAGGCTTCAAAACCATACACATGATCCTTATGTTCATGGGTAATTACCAAAAGGTCGACTTCATTACCAAACCAAGATACTAAATCGGAGACGTATGGTGATAGGTATTCCTTAGTGCCTTTCCAGGTACCGCAATCAATCATGAGTTTATAGCTCAGGCCATCTTTATCATAGAACTTGATGCCGAAACAGTCGCCCGTACCAAGTTTATACATCCGTATTTCTGTCCTAGTAATTTTATTTTGTATAGGCATAAATGTCAGTGTTTATGTAAAAAAGCAAATGGTTCGTTCAGGTCATTGGGTGAATGGAAGTAATTTGCCATGTCGGTTGCAGTTAGATTCAAATCTTCTACGTAAGATTTAATTGCCTTTAGTCTTGTAAGTTGCAATCTGGTGATGTTCCTGTCCAATGCGGCAGTATCAATCAATGGCTTGCTGATTGCGTACTTTAATTCCAAAGTATCTAAATCGAAGATTAACGTACAGCCTCCTTTGAAAGACACCTGGTTTTCTTTGCTAAAACCATCGGTCAGCAAAGTCGAAAAATCATCATCTTTTAAGTTGCCTTTGATTGTCTGAACAATCGAAAAAATTACCTGGTTAACTTTTGAACCATCGGGTCCCGTTCGGTTTACCAAACGAAGATTATTGATTTCAAAACGTGGACCGTGGTAATTTCCAAGCGAAGAAGCAGAGATGCCAAATTCCCTAAAATTTTCAAGAAAAATGAGTCCTGTGATCTGCGAAAACTTCTTAGAATAAGGGAACTTTACGCTGATTCTTCGATGTAATCCCATTATGCGGGTTTCATCATCATCATATTTACCCGAGATGTATTTACTAGTGATGTTGAATATATCATGACGCTTGTCTACATATTTGATTTCGTTTTCATAGGCGCGCAAAAATTCCCCTACTATATTCAAAAGGTCGGTAAAATTACCATCTTCTGTCATATTTCCTGATTCGTTATTTAGCTTGAAACGGTCTTGCTGTTTCGCAAAATAAATGTTCATAGGCTCATACCTCAGGCTTTCCATGCTAAGTGTTTTGATGCCTGAAGGGTAAATCCCCCTTCTTCTAAAGGCATCGATAAAAGCAAGCCTATAGTTTTTTGAGTCTTCGGAAACCAGTTCCATGTCTGCAGTTATGATGGCACGGAGATAATCTCCAAAATTGATATCAAGAGGTGGGCAGTAATCCAGTGCTCGTATGCACATATTCAATACATGGCTGGCTGATTTCGAGGCTTCGCTTGCTAAGCGATTAACCAGATCTGGATGAAGTTCTCCTGCTTGTAAAATGCCGGTGCCGTTTGAAGCGATGCGGAAAAGGTCGGCGGTCCTAGACTTATAGATGGATATAAATGCCTCGAAAACGGCGGCTACGAGAATGCTTCCACGGTGATGCGGTTCAAGAATATTTTGGTACGCTAATGGATCAGGCTCAAGGGGTGCCCAAACCTGGGTCTCCTCGTCAACTGAACCAATCGCATCCCTTAGGCTGCCATAGGACCCTATTGCTGTCCCAAATTGCTGTGCCAGTTTTCCCAACATGTTTTCGCTTTTGAGGTCGCCGCGGGTCCTTGCGATTTGGTGTTTAAGTACTTCTGGAAAACTAAAATGCTGAAACAGGGCCACAATATCGGCAAAAGCCTCGTGGAAGGCTAGCACATCTGGATTGGTCGCCACGTTATAATTCCTGTGCATTCCATCAATGATTGCATGTGTGATTTCATGTGCAATAATATCATGGCTAAGGCAGGTAAACACGAGCGAACCAGGCATTTGTAGTGATTCATTAGCAGGAGAAGCAGAGAAATAGCCAAACAGCAACGACTTTTTTAGTGGGCTATAATAGGCATTGGCATCCCTAAAAGCATGAGGATAGATGCGCAGTTTATCTACATAGTCTTCATATTTTCCAGTTACCTCTTTATCAAGCAATCGCGAAGACCATAAAATCTTTCTCCCAAGCGCCTTTTCAAAGTTGGCGATGGTAGTCATGGCCACAGCATATACCATCTGTTGGTGAAACTGCGGATTACTTTCGCTTGGGGCAAGGCCATCGCAAGCTACAATATTCAAATGATTAAGGTCTACGGGTTCAAAGAAGCATTCCAAGGTAGGGTCGTAATCCACCACTTCAAGGTATTCGCCAACAGGTCCATGCGTCAGGCTTTCCCATTTTACTTTGTAGATAATGTCATTAATGGTCGATGTATCCATCTGCATTGATAGGCTTGGATCAAAAGCATACCCTCTCAGTTTTCTGATTGAAGGCAATCTTTCGTTTTCAAATTTAAGTTTGCTCATAATGCTTTATCTGATTTTTGCTAGGTTTTAAAATTCAGCTTTTCCTTTTTTAAAGTTAATGCTCGTTAAATGGCCGGTGTCTTTTTCATGTCGATCTTTCTCAGTTTTCATTCCCGCCCAGGTCACCCATCCTGTTAGAGACTCCTCTTCTTCTAGGCAAACAGCTTTGTAAACGTAACCCGGTTGGGGATGGGTAACAGCTGGATTTATTTTTTTAAGCGTTTTTAAGTAGAAAGAATTTTTGGCGGCCATGTCAATTATAGTTTATTGTGAAGATTTGAACAATCTATTAAAAGGCAATGTTGCTCTAACCCCAAATTCGTTCCTGTCCCAAGACTTGTTTGTTGTGGAAAGGCTGTTGAAAGTATCGGAAAGAATCATGTAAGCCTCAAGATTTAGTGTGTGTTTTTCCTTTTTTTCATCCTTAAGAGAAAACATAATTCCCGCCCCTGAATCAACATAACCATGCCCTCCATTTGGCTTGTAATAGGAAGGAAAGAAATGGGCTGCGATATTACCATTATTGAAAATGTAGTATAGGTTAGAAAAAACACCAAATTGATGATATTCCACAATTTTGCTAGGATCAGTATAGGCAATATATTTTTTTACTACCTTTCTTGTAATGTCTCCATTTTTAAAAAGTGACTCCTGTGTAATGTCCTGTGTTGACAGCAATGAGAGATTGTTGTCCCTCATCCATTGAAACCCCATGTTTATCATTAGCCCCTTCTTCTCAAACTGATCCTGATAGTAGAAATTTATGGTCGCGCCGAGTTTGTAGGTCGCTAGGTTTGGATTTTGTATCTGGTCAGCAAATGGGTTCGTCGATTCAAAAGTAAAATAATCTTTTTTGCCCGAACCTACGATTAATGTTATCCATAGGAACTTATATCCAGCAAACTTGTAATCATTTTGAAGCTTTTTCTTTTTTTCTTCATCAATCTTGAGCTGCTTCCAACCAAAGTCAGTTGCAAGGCTATAGTTATCGGATTTGACATAACCCAAAGAATCGATTTGAAACTCGGATTGGTCAATTAATTTTTGAAGTTTTGGTAGTTCGGCGACAATTTTTTGCCGTTCTGTAAAAGCAGTTTCACGTTCCTTATTCGATTTACTGACATCTGACATTTCTGATTCAAATTCTTTTATTCGATTTTTTTTAATTTCGATGGCTTCGTTGGTACATTCAATATTTTCTCTAAGTGCAAGAATCTTTTCGCCTGCCTTTGCTAGTTCTTGTTCAAAAGACTTGGTGACGTTCCTTCTGGCAGCAGAAGTTAGTTCAAGATCTATGAAATATTTGCCGTCAACATGAAGACTTCGAGATGGATTTTCCTTTAAAATTCGAAAGTTATATTCAAGATTTATTCCTGCAGTGGTATTGAGTTTGGTATTTTTAAAGACAGTTGCGAAATTTCCATCAATCAGTTCGCCTTGTGCCGATATGGATAAAAAACTGAGTCTACTTTTACGTGGGTCTCCAAAAGGGATGGTTCCCTTAAAGCTAAATGCACCATTAATTGGCTCGAGGCTAGCATAGCTCCCAATTATTCCAACACTGGTATTGGATCCTAGAAGAGTTGCATATGGGCCGTTTAATGTCGCTTTCCATTTAGACGGTTCTATTTTTTGAGAGAAAACAATCATTGGAACAACAAGCATTCCAATTATAAATAGAAGAGGGTGCAAAAGTCTTTTAAAGGACCTGCCGAGAGAGATTAAATAATGCATTTTGAGGCGTTTACGTATTTAAAGCTAGTAAGAATATTTGACAAATTTTAAAAAATAAATTTTGAGAAAAATCTAAATCCAATAACCTATAAAGTAGTTGTAGATACTCTGAAAATAAACTAAAGGACCAGCGCCAGTTTAGCCATCTGTGTTGTCTTACATGCAGATAGGTCTGCTGGCCACGAATAGGAAGTACTGGAGAATCACTTCATCGAAGAAACCTTTGAAAAGAAGCTTATTGCTTTGATATTCCAGAACGGAGCAGTTCTTCAAGATAGATATAAATACGAAAATTATATTTTTTATACCACGAGAGCGCAAAACAATCTGACACATCTTTCAGTACGATTATGGAGGAAAGCTCCGAAAAAAGAAGACAAGAATCTTCCATAAATATTTCAAATGAAAAAACCCGTACCTACCACGGTAGGTACGGGTTCCAGTAGCGGGGATGGTGAATACTTAGAACACTTATTGGGATTTTTAGAGGTGTTAGAGGCGATTTTGGCAAATAGAATCAAAACTAGCGAAGATTAAAATTATCGATGAAGCTAAGACCCGTTAATATAAACTGATATTCGTTTGAAACAACACTCGAAAGGCTAGTTTTTCTTCCGTTCAAACAACGGGTTCCAAGGATATTCAATAGATTTCTCGTTGTTATCACTCGCCCAAATAATGGGCAAAGTATTATTAGGAGTGTTGTGAGCAAATACTATAAGAGCTTGGCTGTCATCGTAACCCAATGGTCCTAATGGATAAAGTTTTTGTCCATAAAGCTCTGCGATTATTCTAAGCTTTGTTATTAAGTGTTTGGGGAAAATTTCAGATTCCGGTGAAAATGCCATATGGCTTTCATTCATAAGAGATAATGTTATTACTTTTTCAAACCCCGTTTCTTCGCGTATTTTTTTGATTCCATTCTCGTAAGCTAGTAATGAAAAATAGTATTTGGTTAGTTTTACATCAGCCAATTTTTTTTTGTAATACCTTGTCGCTTGATTACCGCTACCAATTATATCATCGATAAATACAATAGCATCATGATTTCCAATTGAACTGCGGAAGTCTTTCGGGAAGTTTTGTTGAGGCAATCGTAACCTTTGATTCAGGCGATACAAAAACTGCTCACCGCTGCCCGCACTAGAGTCGCCTAATCCAGAGAACATTACCTTACTTAAATCATTTTGAAATAATTTCCTTAGCGCCATTGCCATTTTATCTAGCAATTCATCGATATCCCCTTCCGAATAGTATCTAATATTTTTATAAATTAATAAAGCGATATCAAATTCACTTCTTTTAAAGTTCTCAAACCAACGAATTGTCCGCTCTAGCATTTGCTGATAACCGCCTGGAGTATCTGTTTCTGGAATCCTAAAATTATTGATAATGGTTTTTTTAATCGCCGTCTCGTTTTTTAAGACATACTCTTTCGCATTTAGAATATTTATTTCCTCATATTGAGCAACTACTTGTATAACGACTTTTTTCTTATCAACTGAATATTCATTAACCAACTCTATAAAATTATTTATTGTAGCTTTATTGAAGGCTTCATACTTACTAATAATTAACTCCAGTGGCTTCTTATAATGTTGTTTACTTAAATTTAAACGCTTACACAGTAACCCAAATGCCTTCACAAATTTCGTAACGTCAATCTTCCCATTCGCAAGGAATTTATCAACTTCATGAAACAAGGGAAGTGCTTTTTTTGCGTTATCGGCTTTATATGCACTTGCCTCAATTAATAAAAAATAAAACTCCTTGAAATAGATAAATGGCTCAGAATACTTCAATTTCATTACATCTTGAAGACTTAACATATTAATAGCTTTTCGTAGTCCTATTAAATTTAAACACTCATCAAATAGTCCTGTATCAAACTTCAGATTAGCACTAACTTGAGTAGTATTAAAAAAATTGCTATTATCAATTGACAAACCTAGCACTTGGGTTGTAGCGATAGAATAGAGCATAGATAGTTTTCTTCGAACAATGAATTTAAATTCCTTGCTTACCCGAAGTCTAGTTAATAGCGGATGTAAATACTCCCATACAAAATCTTTTTTTCTTGATTGACCAAACTGAACCAAATTAATCTTAATTTCAGTTTTATCCGAAGGGCTAATTGGTAAACTATGTATATAATGTCCAATTGTACCCAGTTCAAATGATTCTAACTCTTGAATCCAAAGTTCTACAATCTTATCACTTATCGACAATTTCGGTCTTCTCAACAAAATGAACTTTTCATCCATTTGCTTAGATAATCTGAGAACCTGATCTTTATTGTTATAAGCTGTGAGAGAGCTAGGACTTTTATTAATTTTTTTTAAACCATGCTCCCTAAAATTTTCCAGATCTTCATCAATAAAGTATAATATTTCACCATTTTCAAATAACTCTAAGAGATTATCAGTTACCATTCTTGTTTTTTCAGATTCAAAGAAAAAGGAACTTGAGGCCAATACCTTATCGCTTAACAAATAAAGAAGCTTTAAATGATAGGTAATGTAGTCTGCCTGCAAATTATTAACGGCCTGTGTTGGCTCATTACCAATTGACCAAAAGGTGGAATTGGATTTGTCTATATTATTTAAATCCATCTTTTAAAATGTTAGATAAAAGGTCAGACACAATTGAAGTTGTTCTTAATTCCTCCGTATCGATATAGATTACTTTATGTCCTATCCCTTCTAGATAATTTCCTACATCTTGAAAAGCGTAATTTAAGGCTTCGATATATTCAATAGTAAAGTATTTTTCAATCTTTCTATTCCTTTCGGCAATTCTTTTTACTAGGGAATTCTTTCTACAATAGAAAAAAAGAACAAAATCAGGCTTGGGCAGGTAGCTAGAATAAATTTGATAATTATATAAAAATGTTTCGAACTGATCTTGAGTAAGCCAATTTAGCCTGAACAACGCTAGTGAGTAAGCAAGTGTGCTAAAAATTGTTTCATCAACTAATGCATTTTGTGGTGCTGATAATGATTGGATATACTTATCTGCTAAAATTTCCATTTGAAAATAGAAGAAGTAGATAAATTTCCTATTCTTCATTGCTTCAATAAAATAGCGTTTTAGCCTAGTATTCTTCTTCAAGATTTTACTATTGTCACTTATTAAACTGTATTTTGAATTTGGAATGGAATTGAACAATGATTTTAACGTCGTAGTTTTACCCGAACCGGGAGATCCGAATGTAACTATCCAAGACTTCATTTCAGGACTATTAAATTCCAACGGAGGATAATCCTTCATATATTTCATTAAATCGACAACATTTGTCATCAAAACATCAGGCCTATTGGTAAATAGATTGAGTTGACTTGATAGTTTTAAGGCCCTTCTTTGTATAGCATATTGTACAGTTTCTTTAACGTGAGGAACAAGTTTTAGGGAATCTATTTGACTTATTTCTAGCCATTGGTGCTGTGAATGTTCCGTAATGTCTATTGATACATTCGGATTTATTTCAAATTCTGTGTAAAACAAAGCATAGCTAAATGCCATGTCATCATTGCTAACATAATAATCATCTACCACTGTTAAGCGTTCCTCGGAAAGAACTAACTTTGTTTCTTCAAATAATTCTCTAATAATCGCCTTTATAAGAGTTTCTCCAATCTCAACCTTTCCAGTTGGAATACCCCAGTGATCTGGGTAAGATTTGTCAATATTACGCTTTAAAACTAGAATCATGTTACCACTGAAACAGACACAACCGACAGCGGCAAACAATACATCTTTTTGGTCAGTATATCTTTTAATCACGGGAACATTCTATTTAAAACTATCGACTTCTGTTCGTCATCTAAAAATGAATTTGATAACGCATTTTTTTGATTACTTATAATATCGGCTAAGGTTAACGAGCATATGCTAGATACTAGACTTATCTCTTGGATGATGTCAGTATGAAATATAAGTTCATCATCGGTATTAATGGAAAAATTAATCTTTTTGTTGACAATATTTTTGATTGGATCAAAACTATCCCTGCACAATCCGATAATCTTATTTGCGGTTGGGCAGATTTCAAAATGCATATCACTACTTAATAGGTTAGCAAATAAATCAGAATCTTCTTGGCTCCTTACTCCATGGCCTATTCTATCTGCGAAACAATATTCTATAACCTCTTTTACAGATTCAGGCCCCTCAATTTCTCCACCATGAGCTGTAATATAAAATCCACATTTTTTAATTCTTTCACAATGTTTGGAATATTGAACTCTTGGAACTGCATTACTTCCACCACTTAATCCTAATGCAACAAAGATATTTTTAGGCAGATCTACTAACCAATCAATAATATATGCAGATCTTTCATCTTTATTTCTGACCAAATCACAAATCAATCTCATTGAAATTATCCCATTCTTCTCTAAATCATTAACAGCTTTTACAAAACCCTTTGAAATTTGATCTAGTGGAACTCCTCGAGATAAATGTTTCCATGGCGAAAACTGAACTTCTACGTACTTAACATTTTGAGATGCTAGGTTTTGACCATAGCGAAACAGAGCTTCATAAAAGTCCTCGTCACTATGATAGCTTGAGCAAATTTCAAAATATATCTTTCGAAATGTTTCCCAATTATTTGCTTGAATGGATTTGTAAATATCCTTTGAAAATGGATTAAAAGACAGTTTTACACCATTTCTATTACTCAAATCTTTCAGCGAAGCAGGCGTCATGCTTCCTTCAAGATGTGTATGTAGTAAAATTTTGGGAATACTTA
Source organism: Pedobacter sp. N23S346 (assembly GCF_048515415.1). Lineage (NCBI taxonomy): Bacteria > Pseudomonadati > Bacteroidota > Sphingobacteriia > Sphingobacteriales > Sphingobacteriaceae > Pedobacter > Pedobacter sp. N23S346. Next base: position 350,502 of record NZ_JBLYEE010000005.1, on the reverse strand, counting down.
AGATATCATCGGATGTCATTTAATAAGGTTTAGGGAGCATTAATATATCAATTATAAGATTTTTTAATGAAACATCCTAAAGGTCAAACACATAAGATTGAAGTTAAATTACATTTCCTAAATCTCAATCAAATGGAAAAGAAAAGACGTGCATAACACAACCAGAAAAGCAAGAAATTAATTTTACAGGAAAAAGAAGAAAAATTTCTAGATCTAGTCGCTGAAATAGTTGTCAATATCATTATTGAAGAGGACGATGGCCGAGAAAAAAACGGATGGAGGTGTTCAAAATCCCTTACGAAAACCCTAATGGGATTTTGAACAAACGAACTTAAACCAACCTACTGATAAACAGATAGTTAGCAATACATTTTAAAATAAATAATTTTTTAGAAAAACACAACACCAGCTAACAATCAATATAAAAGAATTGGTAGCTCCCCATTTACATCATGTAGCTCAGCAGATAAAGTCCGATGATGAAATTTACAAGTTCTATTCGATGTTCTGGTTCTATAAAGGTTATGATACGCTTAAATACCTAAGAGGATGGATCAAATCTTTACCCCAAGTCTCGACTGGAGGAAAATTGGTATTTCACTTTGAAAATAATGACCATACGAGATCAACCGAATATTTTGAACTTTTGATCCAGTTTTGGAGCCATCCCAATGAGTTGCTCGAACCATCCATTTCACTTGCCATAGAACTTGTAGCTACCCAGGACAATAGGCTTCCAGAATTTTTGAAGTTTATCAATGATTACTTCAGCTACAGGGTCGACGACCTGCAGATGGAATATGTAAGGCAACATAAACTGCTTGATGTTTTGGATGCTGAAAACCGTTCAAGCAGGCATAAGGAAATTGCCGATGGCACCTTTCTAAAGATCCTCGAAGTGCTTTTCGGAAGTCACTTTACTCAATTTGGGTCAGCTAAAGGACACGCCTTTACGTATTATAATTTCGATCTGCCGTATAACCCCGCCTTAGTGGCAATTAGAGAGAAAATGCTAGTTGGACTGATTAAGCGAGCCGACTATAAAGAGTTTAATATCAATCGGGTTTTAGAGAAGATTGTATTTCCTGGTGGAAAGCTGGATAAAAAAATCTACATAGATGAACTTCCAATTTATGAGAGGCTGATTTTCGAGAAGTTTTCTACAGAGGAGTATTCGCATTGTAAGTTTGTTAAGAGGCTGGCAAAAAATATCGAAGAGGCAGGAGGTGAAAGTCCAGAATCTTGGAATGTATTCATCGGATCAGATATTATGAAACTCTACGAGATGCTTAGGCCGCAATGGGACAGATCGGGAAAAAGCGCTTTAGAACAGGATCAAGAAAGGCGAAAAATGTTTGAAGACTTTGTGATTCAGCGAAATTGGGAAGAGTTAGAATCATATATCTACAAAATAGACGAGTTTTATGAGCAGCTCGATCAGCGCGATCGTTGGATGGTTGAGGGCAGCGCCACGGAAATATTCATTGCATCGAGACTAAAGGGGAAGGATTTCGCAATTCAAACCCTCAGGCTATTTCTTAGTGCAAAGATAAGTGTACCCATCAATTCTAGGATTTGTTATTTTCTGTTGAATGATGCAACATTTAGTGGTCCAGAATTTCTGGAATTATTGGAGGAATTTGATTTCACAGGTAAAAACGTATGGCTGAGCACATTTTTTACGGCACTTCCTAAGGAGCAGGTTGATGCTGACATGTTGAATCGTTTGATCAGCTTTTTCGGTGATCAGAACATACTAGTACCATTATCTAGGATGTTGGATTTTGAGAAGTTTCAAGACACATTCTCTAGATTTCAGAAGAGCAAAGTTGATCTCGATGGATATAATATCATTAGCTATCTAACATGGCTTGTACTAGAAAAACCTACAGACAAAGTATATCTTGGTTGGAATTTTTGCCAAGAATGTGCTGCTTTCTTTAAGAAAAAATTGCCAGTATTGAAACAGGCATACACCATATTAAAAGAAACCGAACGGAATTTCGATCATGATGGAAAAGAGCTAGAGGCCTTGCTAGAAATTGATCCAATTTTTTTTGTCGAATATCTTGAAAGCACTTTTGTTGACTTTGATTATTTGACTTTTCGCTTTGAGGATATCCGTACGGACTATATCTGGAAGCTGCCAAATTATTCAGACATTATAACCAAGTCATTAGAAATTATCATAAGAAAAAGCCCAGTGTTCTCGGACATGACACACGCTGCTGTATCTTTGTTCAATTTCGACCCAGAAAATCAGGAGCTTGTCGAAAAAGCTAGACGACAGATATCGGAATATTTGGCAATAAATTATAAGGATCAGCAGAGGGTAATGATGTTGGAAAATATCGTGCTATGTAAGTATAGAACCGAATACGTTGGATTTTTACGCGAGCTGTTGTTGTTGCAAAAAGATGTAGAATTTTTCCGGAAAATGTTTTTTAGTGCCTCTGGTGGCATAGCCACTAAAAGCTATATGTCCACATTGCAAAATCAAATTGAGCTATGCCAAGAGATTATAGGCATGATCAAAGGTCTTTCGGATATATTGGATTACGCTGACCATGTTAATTATATGGAGCAGAAAATTATATGGATAAAAGAAAGCATTCAAAATGAGTTAAAGAGGGATTTCTACGATTTAGAATAGGTGATTTAATCTATTGATTATGTTTAATATAAATACCTGTATTATTGGTTGGACCATTTTTTTTTAATAGAGTAAGCATCCCTTACCGTTTACTCAACAATGACAGTCTTTCACATAATTTCTTGTATGAGACCGGCAATTTTCAATACACTTTAAACGTAGTGAACAAGCTTAATAACTTTTTTATTCTGCAATAAACCCATATCTTTAATCATAGCAATTGCAACTAAAAAATACAGACAAAAAGGTGAGTGATTCGGTGAGTCACAATTCCCAAAACATCCAGATAGCCTTTAAACGCTGAAAACTGAACAAAGTTCATGACCATTGTGGATAACTCTGCGCAACTAAGTATCTCAATCTCTTCGTTTTTTTTACAATTAACTTGATCCTATTTTTTGAGCTATTTCGAAATAAAGAAATCTGGTATCATTTGCCGGATGATGTCTCTGGTAAATTTTGCCATTGGTCTACGATTAAAGTCCTTTTCTTCCATATAATTCCCAAAATAAAACTGATAAAATTCACTCTTATCTGTTTGTAGTTCTTTAAAAAAAACAGAAATCGAGTCAGCTTGGGCGCTTGAAAACCTGTCTGTTCGTTCTTTCATTTCACCTAGGATATCCCTATGTGCGGCATGGTAGATTTCTTTTATCCTAAAAAGACGAGTATTTCCCTCCTGGGCCTTCAAGCCGAATATCTTTCGAAAAATCGGCGTGTCGTCATTGACGCCAGGCAACAATCTAACAGCAAAATTTTCCGGATGACGTACAGGGTTTTTTAGGGCTTCATATTCAAAACCAAAAACGCAAGCTTCAGAAAATCCTGACACATAAGGATGTAAATGGGTATCGTGCGTGATGGTAGTGGCGCTCTTCAAACTTGAATTACAATAATAACACGAAGGGATGAGGTTGTAAAAGCTCAAGGCAAGAAATGGCTGCTCTGATTTTGGGAAAAAATGGTCGAATTGTGGTCTGATTAGATTTTTCCCTTTATCGATTACTGTGTTTATATAGTTCCTATTACAATATGGACAGGTGTTGACTTCTAGCTCATTTGCAACATGATAAGCGAATTCATCAAACAAATCGTAGTCTATTATACTGCCAATCCAATTCCATAAAGAAACATTCTTTTTCTTGTCTACTATGTTAAAATTTTGTCTGACCAATAGATCTACTTCTAAGCTATCTTCCGGGGAACACAGCAGAATAGCTTTTAAGTTTTCCTTGTTTTTGAAAAAATAAAGTAAATCTTGAATTGTGCTTTCATATTCAAAAACGAATGGCGAAACATTGTCCAGTATGATGCGATCATATTGGACTCTGTCATTTGATTTGAAGTTAAGTTTACTTCGGCTTAGGAACTGATTGATCAATGATATCTTCGCGTTCCATCTTAAGCCAGTACTATCATAAAGATCATCTAGTTCTCCACCAGCAAATAGCACATTAAACAAATCGATATAAAAATCAATCCTTCGATTTATGATTGGATTGATCTGCTCAAAATAGTTTTCACTTATTTCGGAAAGCTTCTTATGTTCAATTCTTATCATTGCTGTTTCCGTTTTTGATCACGAATAGCCTTGAGTACATTTAGTTCTTGGCTACGATCCTGGATGATTTTGTCAACAACATCAGGCTCAACCCTGGAAGCGACCATTTCAAGAACTTTAGCTTTAATAAATTGGTCTCCAATAATGTTGATTCGTTGTCTCAGGTTTGTTTCAAAAAACTCCTTTGATATATTTTCAAGGGGCTTAATTTCCTTGATAAGTTCATCAATATAGTTTCTGGCAAATTCACCCATTAGTCCATCTTGGAGAAAAAATGAATCCATAAATAATTCGTGAATGTTCGCTCCGAAGGTTTCTATATGGTCAATAGCTGGAGAGACCTCGCACCTCACATCCTCATTATCTTGCTCTATACGGTTGAGAAAGATAATATTTTGCTTGGGAATATCTGATAGGATAAATGGGGAATGAGTCGTTAGTATAACCTGTAACTTGCGACCTTCAAAGAAAAATTTTATTGCATCTAATAGATCCTTAAGGTATTGCTTTTGCCATTGAGGATGATAGTAAAGGTCGCCCTCATCAATCAACAATAAAAGAAATTTGTTCTGCATTTTTTTCCTCAACTCATATAGGCGAGTAAAGTTATTAAGGCGAGCTTGTTCACCAGTGCTCAAGTCGTGTTCCCAGGTGTACTCCAAGAAGGCAGTTTCATTACCATATTGATAGTCAAAAACCTGGCTAAGCAAATTCCATACATTCGGACCAACGGTAAATGGAAATTGGATTATTTGATTTTTATAAACTGGGTCATCTTCAAAAGGTGCCTTTTCGATTGCCGAATTTAGTTTATCCCCAAGGAGGTCCCTGAGTTTTGATGCCTCTAAGGTATCTTTTGTAGTTATCTTAAGTTCATTTAAACTTTCTTCTATCTCTGAGAAAACATCCTGGCTTTTTGCGATTTTGGCAATTAGCCCTGCAAGATCACCGTTGGTATATGAATTGCCTTCTTCGCCAAAAAGATCGTATCGAACCGCATTATAAAATACACACAGGTAAATCATATTTTGAAAGACCTGTCGACGATCGCTGATTTGTTGCAGTTGAAGAAGTGCCTGTTCTTGTATTTCTTTAAGCTCACCTTTATGAAACAGATATCCTTTACTGTTCTGGTCGTCTAACAAACTTTGGTAGTCTTGAAAATTGAAGGAAATCACTACTTTCCTCGGCAGATCTGGTAGCAAATTTCTAACCCTACCATTGGTGTATGCGATAAGTCTAAAATGACTTTGAAATTCCTTTTTATAGTAGTCCTGCAAGTGAGACGGGAAAATTTCTATTACAGGAGTTTTTCTTTGCGCCTTATCCCTAATCTTTTTCTCAGTATCACGTTCGACCTTTTTAACGTACTCGTTTAAAAAATCATCAACCCGATATTTCGTGGATAGGTTAATGATACCACTATAGTATGTTTCTGGCGTGTAGTCAAAATTACCTGTTAAAAAACCGCAATCTATTTTTTTCAACTCTATTCCAAGACCTGTGATTCTGTTGTCTCCAAAATTCGTTAGGTAATATGGGGTTGCCTGTCTAACTTGATACTTGTTTCCTAGGCTATCGGATATGCCAATTTCTACGTACAAGGGCAACATAGTATTTCCTCCACCATTAAAATAATGCGTATGCAAGATATTGTTCTCCCGGTCTAGATGACAAAAGATAAGAGGAGCAATAAGTATCTCAAGGTTTCCATAGAGCATCTTTAAACAGGAAAGCAAAGTTGATTTACCGGCGCCATTCCTGCCAGCAATCCCTGAAATTTGGACGGTGGGTAGCTTGAACGGATTTGTAAAATCGGGATTCAGGTCCAGATCGAGCTTATATCTTTGTTCCCCGATTGACGTAACTGTTGCTGTAATTTCTGGACTAAAATTAAAAGCCTGACGATTAAACTTTCTAAAATGTTCAATCCATAAAAATGTTAATTCCATATGAGCGTTTAGATACTGCCAAAATTATTTATTCTTATCCAGATTTACCACAACAATCGATATTATTTGAATTCTTGATGTTCTGAATTTGACCAAATGCAAGTTTGATTAGTCTACTAGCGGTTCCATTTCATCCAGTAGTAAGATTTTTAATTGTTCCTTCTTGATGTTTTGAAATATTCTTCAGCTTCCAAATAAAGATTACGTTTAGCCTTAAGTTCAGCTATCTTTTCCTTGATAAATAATTCAAATTTTCTTACCCTCGCATTCTATAATCAGCTTGATTTCAACCGCTATCTAATTAAATCACAAATTATTCGAATATCAGCATTCAACTTAGATATCATTCGTAGCAAATTGTAAACTTCGGCTTATATGAATGCGATTTAATTCTTATGTTGTTATTTTTTTAATAATAAAATTCTTACATTTATACTATAGCAATTGCAATAAAAAATACAGATAAAAGGTGAGCGATTCGGTGAGTCAGCAATCAAAACCTTTACAGATAGTCATCAAACGAAGGAAATAGGACAACGTTCCTATCCCAGCGGGATCACACCAAAGACTATCAAAACGTATAAAACCCTGCAATCGCATCGATGAGCAGGGTTTTTCCTTTTAGGGAATTGCCAAAAATCGCACGAATTCACAAAATTTTGGTGAGTGATTCGGTGAGTAAGGCAAAAGGTTAAAAATTGACTTACCGAATGACACATAACCATCTATTGAACAGGTTGTTATTAACTGAACATCTTGTGTGTTTTAAGCAGCAAAGCTATGTTTGTTTAACTAAAATCTTGAGATTATGAAAACCAATTTTAGCCTGCTTTTCTATCTGAAAAAGCAAAAGAACTATTTAAGTGGAAACTTACCGGTCTACATGAGGATACCGTCGAGGGAAATCGTGCAGAGATCGCTACCAATCGGGACTGCGATCCCAAAAGATGGAATGCCAAGGGCGGAAGAGCTATTGGCTCTAAAGAAGAGATCAAGGTAGTCTCTTTTGTTTTAACAAATAGCCGCAGATCTTCGCTAAACAAGATAATATACCAGGCTTTTCAACCTCAACAGCGGTCTCGCCGCATTGCTGCCCAGTTCAGAAAAGACGTAAAGATCAAAAGTGTAACGCCCTCCTTGTTGAGAAAGGGGCTTTCCTGCCACCCAATTCCCGATTGCCTGTGCAATTTCATCAACTAACGCCGTCCGATAAGTAGTCATTGGTCGAAATACCATTGGAAGTAAACTGACGATAGCTTGCTCATCATCATTTGACCCTTCACTCACCGCAAGCCGGTAACCATACAGCCCGGTCATCTTAACAGCAGGTGTATGACCTTCTAAAAGCGTTGTAAATAAGCCTTGCAACGCATGCTGCAAATCCGGCTGCTGATTTCTGAAAGGAAGCGTAACGGATTGTTCAACTAACGGGAACATGGTTTGATTGAATACAATCTCCGGGATTTTAAAAACAAAATCAGGATTGGTTTTCGTTTCCACCAGATAGGCGTTTCGGGTTACATATGTACCGGCAAGGGCATCCTGGTACCGGATCAGATTCATCCTGTCAAATTCCACCCTCAGTTCTAAAGGCTGAGTCACCAGCGGACGGATTAAATTTGGGAAACTGTAGGTACAGCTTGTTGCAGATGCAGCTTTCCCCAGTACATATTCTTTTACCGTACCACCAGCCCTGCTGATCCAAACCAAATCAGGGAACATACCCGTCGGACTTACAGGAGCAGCCTGTAAAGAGCTCACCACGAGCGCTTCCCATTTTGGATTTACCGACTCGTCCGCAATGCCGCTTACCCCATATTGATACTCCGTTTCAGCAAGTATGGCATTCTTTAGTAGATTGTGCTGATTGTAGCCCCAGCTGACGGCTATATCTTCTGCCAAGGTAGCAAAGATATCTGCCGCTTGGGCCAGCTTAGGCGATGGTACACCCAATGGCAAAACTGCCAGATCGTTCTGAAGTTGCGGCCATACCGTACTGAATTGGGCAAGCGTGTCAAACAGATCCACTTCTTTGACCGATGTAAAGAGCTTTTTATTGGCCACTTCGTTCAGGTTAAAACGCAAATGCAGGTAACTCGTGTCCTGTTCCGTAAGCGTAAGCTGATAGCTAAAAGCATATTTCCAAAGCTTAGCCGCATTGATGTTATCAGGAAACTGTTTCGGAATTTTTGACGGTTCAACAGCAGCGGTTCCAGATTGAACCAGTAAGGTTGGCATCCCAGGATATGCCCGTAATGGCAATGGAATTTCGGGTTGGCCTAAATTGCTGTTTATAACCTGCTGGCCGCGGGCAATTGGAATCAGGAAAGTAAGCCAGGACGACGCCTGATAATCCTCTGCCTGCTGAACATCTGCAATGTTAAATTCCATTTCATCAATCACATAGTCCAGGTTCAGCAGCACCTTCCGGTTTTTTTGTCCGGAAAGAACATTCAGCATAAAATTGGCTTCACTGGTACCGGTGGAAAGATCCGTTTTAGCCGTAGAAATTGCATAGTTCAAACTACCGGTCAACATAAAACTGATGAATAACGGATCCAGCAAACCGGTAGCCTGCTGTAAATGTTCAGCGAGCGACGCCGGGGTCGCCAGGGGCCCAAGTGCCGCACCTATCTTTTCTAAAGTATTATTACCGGAGGTAACCATCACCGTGGGATAACCTGGGTACGAAACCGGCTTACCCAACTGGAAAAGCCCGGCATTATCTTTATTTGCAATCGCCCATTCTTCCACACTGGAATTGAAGTAAACGGCAATCTTCAAAATGGTCCTGTCTTTAGTTTGAATACAGATGCTCGTCACCGGCACCGTAGTACCGGCTAGAAAAAGACCCTGAACTGCCGGCTTGGTCCAGGTCAGGTGGTCGACCAGCTCCTGCAAGCCGACCTGAAAAAGACCAGCTAACGTATTCAGGTTATCCTCTGTCTGGATGGTATGATCCGTTTTACCTGGATACTGCACAACCAGACCTTTATTCAATATTCCTTTTAAATCCGCCGTCTGAACAGCGAAATAGAGCTGGCTTACACTGAGATCAGTACTGAACTGTGCGACTGTATTTTTGGCCCCTTCCCCCACCGGATAAGTTTTGTAAAGCCGGCTTATCGCCTTACCAGAAAACCGGGGCGCTATCGGCTGACCCGAAAATGCGGCCTTTATACCAATATTGTACTGCAATAAGGTATCGGTCTTATAAGCATTGGACAGATGGATCAATAACTGCTCCTTAAAGCTAAGCTGCGCACTCGCAAGTTTTACAGGGTCTTTCACCTGGTCAAGTATAAAATCCAAACCTGAAGAAATCTTTCCGGCCAGGACCTTTTTAGCTTCTACTATCCTGTTAAATGCATTATTAGCTTCTGCCGGCAATATGCTTGCCGCAGCAGACCATGCAGGAGTTAAGAAAAGCGCTATGGCATCTATAAACTGTTTTGCCCAAACTTCCAGATCTACCGACTGGAAATTATGCGGTGCTGCCAACGTAAGTACACCTTCTGAATACCCCTTAACCGGTACATTTGCCCGGCTAATCAGCGAGGTAGACAAAGGTTTTAAAGCATAGTAATTAGGATTTAACCGGTCAATATTGAAAGTTTCAATACCACCCACACCAAAATATACGGCCCAGACCTGTCTTATTTCTGTTTTATCGGTTTTGCGGCGACTGCCATTAGAGATCGCAATCTTTAAATTTGGAAAAGCATTCTCAAAAGCAAGCGCAAATCCGGTGAGGCTCAGCTGGCCACGCTCATCGTAAGCACTATGCGGTGCAATGACGGTAATACTCTGTTTAACGGTTTCAACGGAAACAAAATCTGGATTAATTAATCCCTTAAGATCCTTATCACGCTTCATAAGCAGGTCTACACGAACCTCAAAAATAGTCTCCAGATAAGGCGAACCAGGTGCATCACCAATCGCAATTTCCTGCGCCATATTTAATGCGCAAGGCGGCAGTAAAAAATATTGAGCTGAAGTCAGGATGGCAAGATCTTTATTCGCAGCAGCAATCTCCTCAATACTGGTCTCTACATTCTTTTCTTTTCTAAACCTAAGAACCAATGCACAAAATGTATCCTGTGGCCGCAGATTGATACTAATGTTAACTGGCTGTCCGTTAAAGGTTCTTGTCACCGATACGGTACCCTGACCCGCTAAAAAATGTTGCATTGAACCATTTACCCTGGCCAGGACATCAATTGGAACATTAAACTGCTGAGAAAGCAGAGCAAGAGAGGTAATCGATTTTGTAGAAGGCAGCGGACATACAAAAAACGCGGCCTCCGCAAGTATCCCCGCATTGGTTTTAATCTGGGCCACCAGCGTTGCCAGATCAACCGTAAGCTGTTGCTCTTTTGCAAAACGCTGAATAATACGTAGCATAGAATCACCCAACACCGTTTGAACCGTCTTGCCCGAAATCGTGATATTTTGCCCGGGTTTAAACATCCATGGCACATCCTGATTGAGCGTAGCCAGATTCATCACCGCATTTGTCCCATCGTAAAAAAATCCGGCAATTGTGGTCAGGTTATCTCCGGCCTTAGCACAATATGGCATATAACTTCCCCCGGCAATAGCTGGATCTATACGCACCAAACTCGGTATCGAAATCACATTGGTCGGATTTCCAGGTATACCATGATCTGCAGACTGCAGCGGCGTCAGCAAATTCTGGCTGACCAGCTGTTCTGCCGTAATGTTCCACGAAAATGCCATCGTTAGCAGGGTATCATTTGTATAAGGTAGCTCCGATTTAGTGAACAATAGCAATGGCTGTCCCTGCGTATAGAGGTTTTGTACTGTTAAATTTGTTGGATACCCTATAATAGCCTCCGGTGTATACGATGGAAATAAGGTACCGATCTGTTCAAAAGAATCCCCTTCTTTGGTCACATAGTCTGCAATTGTAAGCGTAGCCCCGGCGATAAAAATATGTGCCAAATCCACATTGGCCACGGCAACATCATCAGCCGTATAAGGCTGTTTGTTTCCCTCCTGCACAGGAGGGCTCATCAAATTGAACTGAGCAACTATATTTTGAAACGTTTCATCAGCTGCAGTAGTATAGGTCAATTCATCCAAAGTAAACAAAATGCCTATCGGAATGATCGACGGAAGCCGGTTGAAATTCGCTCTGACCAATCCCGTAACATTGCTGGATTGCTGGACAGCAATTTTTTGAAGCGTTAATTTCGCTGCAATGATTTCGTCCGAACTGATCGTAATTGGTCTGGAAGGGACCATAAATACCAGCTGTTTGTTTAACTTAAACTTCAGGTTATTTTTCACCAGAACCAGCGCAGATACCGGTTGAGGCGGTGCACCCTGATTCGCTTTGACTACAATGGTATTCAGACTTTCACCACGGCCGGTTACAAAATAAAACGGAATATTTACGGCGGCCAGGAAAAGATCCGCGGCCTTTTTCTCGCCGTTGATCAGGGCAAGGTCCTGATCATTCACCGCATAAAGATCACAAACCATTTGAAGGGTATTTCCAGTGGCAATCGTATGTAAACCTTTACTCAACTGGCGGGCGGTATCTAAGAATACAAAAGCTGCATTTACATAACCAAGCAACCGGCCTTTATCCAGCTGAAAAGGGATATTAGTTGTTCCAGCCTGCGCAAGTGTTGTACTTGCCGTAAACGCCATATCCTGTTGGTGAACCTGGTAATAGATTTGTTTATAACGTTCCAGGTGTGCACTGGAATTGTATAATCCTTTTTCATAGGTCAAACCCGGACCAGGAATATAATTTTCTACCTGAAACGCGAGTTCTATATTCATTACGGGCCGGCCTGCATTATTCTTTAAAAACTGGTAATGTGCAGATAATCCGGGCCATTGGGCAAAGCCGATCAGATCATCAAAATACCCTACCGGTAACGGAGGGGCTACAAGCGAGTGAACCGGATCAGGATCAATGCTGTTTCCAAAAACATCATAAAAAGCAAGGCCCAATTTAGCAGCACCAAGTTTTCCGTCTGCACCAATCGTGATACCCGCATATGGATCGTTCATTGCAGGCGGTAAGGCCATACAAGAGGAAAGCAAATGCAATTTTGCGAATTTTGCCAGCGGAATGGTTTGATGAAAATGCCATGGCAATACCGCACCTGTCTCATTTACAGGCGTACCGCCCTGTTCCGTAGAACCAGCGGGAAGACCCTGGTTACTGGCTATAAACAGGTCTGACTCCATTAACTGATATCCCAGCATACTGTAGAGCATCCGGGTACGCTGCTCCGGATCAGCGGCATCCGTGTCCTGAACCACCGGATTTGGCATTTCCAGATCAAATCCATTATTGCCCGGCTGTACATTTGCCGCCCTTACCAGATCGGATTGATCCGCTGCCTGGGCAAATAAGTTCATCCCTGCCGGATCCAGGTTATCGCCGATAATGGCACAATTGTTAAATAGCTGCAGCTTCCGGTAAGAAGGTTTAGAAGAATCAGTCTGCGATGTCAATGCAACAACCAGCCATAAAGTTCCCACACCAGATTCATCAAACACAGAATCCGGCAATCCAACGTTCCCTGCAAGATTGGTATAGTTGAAATAATAACCACCGGTACTCATAATCGCACCTTCCCATAAATATTTTAAAAACATAACAGATTGCCCGATATCAGCTTTGTAATTTTCAATAGTTACCGGTCTATCCTCCAGTAAGTCCATTTTAAACTGTCCGCTGGTGGTCTCTGTAGAGAGATTGGTTTTAAGCAGATATGTACTGGCTAGATCCAAATGATCTGAGCTTAAACCAGACGGGTTACCACTCGCCGCATTTGGCGGATAAAGAACCTCAATCTTCGCACTATCCGCTGGATTGGTGGTGAGATACGTCCAGATCTGCAACAGTAAATACCGGTTAATTTCATCTACGCTTTTAAGTTCATAGGTATTGGCCAATACCTGACCAGGATTTGTAGCATCTGCAACTGTAGAAACCTGCACCGAAATCAAAGTGCTCCAGAAGTATTGCTGCGGCTGAACAGGCTGATCGGAAGATTTAGATTGATTCCCCAGATAAGCCAGTTCCAGGCTCTTACCCGTAAATTTATTTTGTGCCAGTTTTTCCAGCATGGCCGATGGAAATATCCAAATTCCAGGTTCCCCTGCTTTTGGTGCAGAAACAGCACCTGTCAATGGTAGAGGATAGGTTGGAACAATGGCAGTCTGCCAATGCAGGTACTCCTGCAGGGTATATCTTACTGGCCTTTCATGATACAATTTTGCAGCCTTCGGATCTGTAAATATTGGTTTAAAAGAAGTTGACGGATAATTATCCGCCATCACATGAGGCGTAATGACAACCGGAAGTTTACTATCGGCAATCAGATTGGTGAGCAGTACCATGCCTGCGGCCAATTGGGCCCAGTCTGTTTCCGGATTTAAAGTCTCAATATTTGGAAACCGCTCAACCAGGTTTAACCGCGTATCACCTGCCTGTACAATATAACTGTCAACAAACTTGATCCAATTTGCACTTGCAGCAGAACCGGTAAAATTAATCGTATAATTAGCAGTGGTAACGGCAGGCGCAGCAAACTGCTGACCGGTAAGCAGGTACATGGGTTCCAGCGCAGTTTGCGGGGTATAAACCTGCTTTAAACCAGTAGAAGGCGGCACAGGCAACCGCAGCCCATGCATCAGGAACTGTGAGGTCATTGCAGCAATATTATTGCTATGTCCATTGGCCACCAATGCACCACCAAGCCTGCTTACATCAATCTTTGGCACATGCGGAACCACAAGGGTGGTTTCAGGTGTTGGGGCTGCACCTTCCGACAAGTACGGAAAAAGATTCAATACCCCAGCAACATCAAGTGTTATTTCCTCCAGGTTTAGATTATAGACAGCCGCAACCGAGGCCAGTGTATCTGTCCCTTTGGTGGTATAGGCTACCGGCGGTATTTTCAATACCGATAAGGTGGCCAGTAAAGTCCCCGAGCTTCCATTTACCGTCCCAAGATCGCCAGGCGTAATCCCATACAAAGCGGCAATATTGTTAAGTGTGTCGCTTGCCAGCACAATACGGGTTAATTTTGGTAGATAAATGACCGTACCAGATGGCAAATTGTTCCAGTTTACACTGGGATTAAGGGTTCTAATGTTATTGCTATAGGGCGTAAATATGGCCACCTGGTTTTGAAGCAGTACAAAATACCCCGCAATTAAATCCAGTGTATCTCCCCGGCGAACCGTATAAGAAAGTGCCTGCAGAAGGTCTGAATTTCTAAAACCCTTCGGAATTTTCAGCACTGTACCAGCCACCGGCGATGGCCCAAGATCCTGGTTGAAATCGGCAATGGTTTGCGCATACCAGGGCTGCTGCTCCGGATCATTGTAAAGTGCCGGGTTGTTGTTCCGGGTAAGAAAAACAACAGCAAGAAAATCAGGCATATCCCCTGCTAATGTAATATAAGTAAACCGGTCGTATTGTCCGCTCACCTTCGGCGGCTGCGCAATTTCAATCTGCGATCCCGGTTGTAAAAGACCTGTAATTTCACTGTTAAAGGCAAAAAGTGCGGTGGCAGCCTGGTTAAATAAACCAGCAATATCATCTGGCTTTTCGCCGCTTTTGACCTGATAATAGACCCCGGTCAAAGAAAGTGCCACAGCAGCGTTGAGAATCTTATCCTTGTTGGCCTTCGCAATTTCGACTGCCGTTACGCCAGCTTCTATTTTTAACGACATTGGCGGTTCAAAAGGCTGAGGCACTGCTGATGGCGGATTAAGTTCCTTTAAACGTTCAACCGTCATACTGAAATGCCCCGCTACAGATGCCCAGTTATCACCGGTTTTCACCTCATATGTCAGTTCTATCTTTGGAAAAACCGGATTATTGGCAATACTAAAAAGAGATTGGTCTTTGTAAACCGAATACGGGAACGCCTGCATCAGGTCTATAGCCTCCTGCACTGCCGCCTTGGCCATCATCAGAAAATAATCCCGGAACACCATCACAGATATCGACTCCGGTACATCAGTAACATCCGCCAGCACCACTTGTTCCGGCTTTTTAAATGGGTCTTTAGCTACATTATCCAGATAGCCGATTTTAAGCTGTTTGAAATAATCGGCTATACTTTCTTCATATTGCTCATTAACCAGATAAGGCCCCGTTTTAAAATTAACGGTTGTACCTGCATAAACAATTTCCATAATCAATTCCGGCAGCATCGGTATCAATGAGGCACTGGATGCAGATGGAGGGGCCGGATTGGTCTGATCACCTGAAACCGGAATACCGCTCAATTGGAATTGAAAATTGGTACTCAGAAAGGTGCATAAATAGCCATAACTAAAAGCAAGGTCCACCTGGTCTGGCTTTTGCATTAGGTCATACAGCCGCTGTAACTCGTCTGCCTGGATGGTGGTTTTATCGTCCCTCTTATAGGCATCTGCCGCATAGGCAAATACAGATTGCAACAGCAGGTTAAAACTAGAGCGGGATCCATCATTTACCCTGGCACTATGTGCAGTAGAAACCATTCTAACCTCTTCTGAGTTTCTGGCCGATGGCGAAATCGCATTTTCACCGGTGAGGGCCATCACTACTTCTACCTGAGCAGCAGCACCCGTTTTGGCTACTGTAAAAAATGGTACAACAGTGAGATGAAGGGGTTCTCGTGCAGCAAATACATGAAGGGATGAATTCCACTGCAAAACTGGTTCAACGGCCAGACCAAGTAAATGTTCCCTTAGCCGGTGCAGCTGCAAGGCATGGGCGGCAACGCTTAATTTTGATATGCCTAACGAATGTACCCCGCTGCGCTGCATCCGCAAAGCTGGTCTAAAGCTTTCCTCTAGGGCAAGCTGGGCAGAAGCATCTGCCGGTGCAATGATCCACGGCGTAGGCTTCTGACTACCAATTGTGAAATTTTCGTGGAGTTCGATACCAAAACTAAAATGAATCCGTATAAAAAGTATTTTGATGGATGCATTTACCCTCACACCCACCCTAAGTTCAATATAAATAGGCCCATAAGCCTCCATCGTTAATGTAGCACTGGCGTAGGCTTCTACACTGATGCTCACAGAAATGATCTTAAAATCTACCTCTCCATAAAGTTTGCCTACAATCGCAATGGTACCTTGCAGCCAGTAATACATGGGTGCCGGGAGCGCTTTATCATTCGGATTGAACCAGCCCAGGGAACCTTGAAGGATACCGATAACAGTAATTGATAAACCCGCCTTGAGGGGACCTTTCTCAATGGTTTTACCCAGACCAACAGACAAGCCAAACCCGAACTCAATCACCGGATCAAAAGTTCCATTGGTAATCCGCGGCACCCGTTTGCTGGTGACCCCGTTCAAATAGGCAAAATACAGTCCTCCGTAACCGATAAATGGAAAAGCCTGGATACAAAACGAGGCAGAAAAATCTGTACCTCTCGGGAAACCAAGGTCAACTTTAAAATTACCATTGGTATAGATTTCCAGTTTTATAATTGGCAGTGTAACAGAAACTGCGCCAAATTCCAGCTGACGGAAAGCATCCGGCACACGAAGTTCAATTTTAAAAACACCGATGCTATCTGTCACCTTAGCATACAGGATCTCGAATTTAAGACCGGCGAGCGACCCCACCCGCTCTCCCGAAAGCTCTACCAGTAAACCATATAAATAAGGATCGTTAAAAACCACAGCAAGCCTTACTGCGCCGATAATGGTCAGGTCAAGACCAAACAGCCAATGACTGTTTTCGTCAAATTTAAGCCCATGGAGCTGTGCCAGTACATTTTCTTTCGGATCATCAACCGGCTCCATATACTGCCGCAGGGCGGTAATCACTTCACTGGTATTTTCAAATGTTCCAGGCTGGTCAATCGCCACATGCTGACCAAGGCCTACAAAGTTAATTTCTACAAATGCAGGTCCTTTACCAGGTACCTGCGGCGGCGGATCATTCAGCATATCCCACTGCAGCGGATCATCATCACCAAAGATCTGATCCAGAAAACGGCCCTTCACCTGTGCAAATACACGTCCCTTGCCATCCACCTTTTTATACACCAGACCAATGTATTCAATATTAACGAAAACCAGGTTCGCATCCAGTTTATACCAAACCTTCACCTCATTGGTGGTCAAATTGGCTTCTATGCTCAGGTTTTTAAAGTTGATGCTGTATAAAATACTCCATGGGGCGTCTAATGTGGCATCCGCATTTGGATCTGCCAGGCTCACCAGGTATTCTACAATATCCCCAAAGCTCATGTCGCCAAAACCAATGGTCAGGATGGACTCCTTTTTTTGCGGCGTTAACTTGCTTTTTTTAGTGCTCAAAGTAGCAATAAGCGCCAGTTTTTTATAGGCTATAGAAAAGGTGGTGGTATTGGAATCCTCTGGTGCAAAGGTATAGGTCAGCGAAACAATTAAATTATTGATCCGGAATGCACCGGTTACATAACCTGAATTGCGCAATGGATCTTGAAGCCTGGTTCTTTTGGCATCTATTTTAAACCCGGCATCCAGCTGTAAATTGTAAGTCGTATTAGGAATGGTATAAGCCCACCTCAATCCTGCTTCTACCATATAGGTTTTAAGCGCTGTATTATACGCCATATTTAACTTCACAAGGGCAATAGCCTTGATCGCAGCCGGAAGCTGCGGCCTCCAGGAAGCGGGCGTTAAAGAATTGACCAGGTCTTGTGCATTAAGTTCATTGTTGCTGGTATGGCCGCTACTGTACAATCCGCCAATGAGGTCCCAACCGGAATTCTCCGCCGGCGGTTTCTTAGCCGTAAACAAGAAGACCTTTCCTGAAAGGGTAACCTGCACGGTAATATAACCGCTCAGCAGACCATCCGCATAATTTACTTCCATATTCATGGCCTTAATCGCGAACGGAATATCCGCAAATGGAATACCGGTGACTTCAAGGGCGGTATAGAAGTTGTATCTGGAAGCAAGGGGCCACCCCTCAAAATCAACAATCGTAATCTCTGTATTTGGTATCGCAATGGCACCCCCTGTGAAATACGCCAGCGCATCACTTACACTGATCCGGTCTCCCATTTCCATGTAAGCATGGATCATCCATTCCGGATAAGCCACCTCTACCACCATTCCAACAGAGCCGATCTTGAATTTTCCGGCAACAACGGCATTGTAAATATTACCGGCCGATAAGAAAAGTACGTTCCACTCGATAGTGAGG
Source organism: Pedobacter sp. N23S346 (assembly GCF_048515415.1). NCBI lineage: Bacteria > Pseudomonadati > Bacteroidota > Sphingobacteriia > Sphingobacteriales > Sphingobacteriaceae > Pedobacter > Pedobacter sp. N23S346. Next base: position 332,134 of record NZ_JBLYEE010000005.1, on the reverse strand, counting down.
TCTGTGATCTTTACCTTCGGCAGAGCGGGTACCCACGAAACATCCGTTGAAACCCGGACCCCAATCTGCATCAGTTTCCAGTTGATTACATTTGGATCAAATGTAATCGATACATTCACCAGATAAACGTTTGGCAAACCTGGAAATGCGTCCGGAATGGGCAGATCCTGCCACCCAATAAAACTGCCAATACTTTTCACCCAATTGTTAATGGCAAAACGCGGATCGTTCCTCGGCAGGTCTATCTGAAAAGACCAGGCAGAATTGCCCTGAAGCAGGGGTGCAGAAATAATTACCGGTAAGCTGCCTACGTTCACTACCCCCGCAAGTTCCACTACAGAAAGCGCAGGGTCATCCAATAAAGACTTTATGGTAAACAAGTGCAGATAGCATTCTGTGATCTTGATCAGTCCGGAGACCCCAATCTGGAAAGCATTGATCTTTGCTTTTAAATCAATATCCGGACTGCCGCCAGCCGCCGGAAGCACCAGTATACCAGTTACCGGCAAAGCATTACTGCCCGGAATATACGCTGAAATTACCTGAAGGTCGGAACCCAGAGCAGTAGCATCCAATACGGCGGTAAAATTAAGTCCGGTTTTAAATGCCGGGCCCTCATAAGTTGCCGCAAAATATGCCGGGTTATTAAACTGCGTATTTTTCAGAAAACAGGGCTTCATTTCCAGACGCTTCTCCCCTTGTCCAAAGTAATCAGGCAGGTTAGGAAAATCCAGACTGAACTTCCAGGAAGCAATAATTGAAGGAGTTGCCTTAAATGTTAAGCATACCCTGTTGTTATTGATCTTGCCAGAAAGCGATACCTTAAATAAAAGGCCTGCGAATAGATTTGCGGTGCCACTAACGGTAACATCATAAGCCGATGGGCTGACCACAGCACCAAGAATGGTTACACCATTAGTACCTGCACCCAAGTAACCTGCAATTTCCCCGGCTTCGGGCAGCAAAGTCCCGGAGAGCTTAAGGTTCCCCTCTTTAATATTGGTACGGAAAAGCGCGATGAGATCGTTAAGGTTCATTTCTAATGGTTTCTTTAAGGTTTAAATTTGCCTGAACTTCCTTTATTCGTTTTTAAATCGTCTGAATTAGCGATCTCCACTTTGCCATCATCGTAAATATAAAGGCCATAGTTTGTACCATATGCTTCCCATTCCCTGCCATTTACAGCCATTGGGTTCACTATTGTCTTAATGTTATACAAATTGGTAAAAAAATAAACAGACTGATTAAAATTCTTCCATTCGTAGTCCTTGGTTATTGAATTGTGTTTTCCACAAACATATCCATGCTTAAATTCCGGTACTTTCCTGACAAAATCAGCCGCAATAACGCGATCATAAACCGAGCGATAAGGATGTCCCCATTTTTGATCCGCACTGGCAAAATAAGCCTTGGCTTCTACATTCTTAAGCCAGTCTTCTTTTGACGACCCCTCCGAACCATGGTGCCCGAGCTTCAGGCCAAATGATTTCAGAAATGCCTTGTTCGCCGTATATTTGGTGTTTACGATATAGTTCTCAACTGCGGCACCGGCATCACCGGTAAGAATAACTTTTAACCCTGCGTACTTCAGCATCAACACCAGGCTCTTTTCATTCTTGTCTGAAGCCGTTGCATTTGGATAATTTGCACAGAGCAAATAAATTTCCACTTTGTTAGTTCCTGTTCCAAATGTCCATCGTGGAGAACCCTCCGCATCTCCATCGCAATTACCAAAAATACTCAGCGTACCCGTAAATTTTGCAGGGGTAAAAACATTGGTCTTTACCTCTGCACAGTAATCGGCTTCAACACCTCCAATATGTACATTTCTATATTTGAAAGATTTTTCATGAAGCTTACCCAGTAAATTATAATGATCGCCATCCCCATGGGTGAGGAAAAGATGATCGATATAGCGTGTCTTGGTTGGTGGTTCAGTAGGAACCTGGCTCTCTACAAATGTAACCGCATCCGCTCCCGCAATATCCCCATTTTTTTTAGATCCAAAATCCACCAGCAGCTTTGTACCGTTCGGACATTTTATAAAAGTAGCATCACCTTGCCCTACGTCCAGAAAAAAAATCTCTACACTTGCCATCCGAATTAATTTAAATGATTTATAGTCGTTTCAATCTGCTTGCTGTCTTTTTTCTTTCCTTTTCTTTACTGTAAGCCGCATACCAGCCTACAGCACTCCGGTCTGACTGCGGGTTGCCAAACAGGTACATGTCAATTGCGCCCGGAGGAAATGAGACACTCAAAAGTTTCAAGGAAATTCCCCTGAGCTTGAGCATATAATTGACCTGTTTTAGTCCATCGTTCCCAAGCGTTTCCGCAGCGGTGACCTCTATTTTCCGGAACACCAGTTTAAGTATTCCCTCAATTGGTATTTCGGTATTTGCAGAAGAAGAACCCGGAAGGTTCAACCCAACATAAATATTATAGGATTCAATGGCCGGCGCCCAGCCAATCAATACCTTTACTTTAAGTCCGATATCACTTGTCAAAGAACCAAGGGTACCCAGGTCAAGGTTGTAAACAAATCCAAACCATTGATCGGTAAAACTCCCTTGCTGCAAAGGTGTACTCACATTCATATAGCCAAGATCTCCGGGAAACTGCACCTTGCTGCCTTGCAGTAAAGTATTCATCTGCAGGGGAAAATGACTGTAAAAACTTAAAGGGCGGGGTTTACTATTGAACACATCAAAAAACATTTTCGATGCCACAAAGCTGAATTTTTGGCCCACATTTTTTTTAAAATCCATATTGACCAGCAGATTTTTAAAAGAAAGCCATCCATCAACCACATTTCCTGTCGCATCCAGTGAATTGCCAAAAGAAAAACAATCGAAATACTCCAGGCTCTTAAAACGCATGCTGCCGTTTAAAATAAATTGAGAATGAACCGTATCTTCATTTCCAGCCCCTAAAGGCGGCACTATCGTTAAAAACTCTGCATGTTTAACCTCTATTTCTTTCAATACTTTACTGGTGATCTGAAATTTATTCTCACCGTTAACCACAAAAGTATAAGACGATTTTCCGTCCTGTTTCTGATAAAACCCGTTTAAGATCAGATTATTACCATGCGTTTGATCGGTCAAAATTGCCGGTTCACCAAATAGCTCAGAAATCAAAAGCTCCACACGGCTATAAAAATCGGTAACGGCCGAGTTCTCAAAGAGGACCTTCAAACTCAACACTTTAAAAGCATAAGGCGTATCCAGCAGATACTGGTCTTGAGGGTCATCAAAGTTGATCAATCCGAATAATGCACTGCGCTTAATATTTAATGTCCCGGAATCTGTAACCACCGGGGTAACATCAACCCCGATATGGTGGGCATAAAAACGTGACGGGTCAATTCCAGCAGCCAGCCCCTTTAGCTCATCAGGTAGAGTATCCAGCGAAATCCGGCTGTTCAAAACTAAAACCCCATTCCATTCAGGATCGGACACAACGCTGCTGAATTTACGAAAATCACGTTCGGACACTGCGCGCGTTTTCGCATCGTTAACAATCGTCAGAATATCGCTTTGAGTTTGTGCTATAGAGCCACCCTGCTTTTTTGCTGCGTCAGGCCATACCCAGGTACTCGCGTCTGCGGCCAGTGCTTCCAGGCTCACATTGGCATACTTAAAAATTAAAATGGTATTGGGATCGGTAATTATAGGGTTTTCTTTACCCGTTGGGTTGGCCCAGATATAAGGAGAACAGTCAAATATCCAATTGTCCAGTACAATCCTGGCATATTCCGTCAACAGGACCGAATAGCTATTCCAGTTGGCCAGACCAATAATGGCTGTAACCGCAGTCTGGAAACTAGAAAAATCGTCAAACTTCTTACCATTTACCGTTGCAGCATTGATCAACTGGTTAAGCAACGGATCAGGAACAGACCAATTGGCGCCGCAATCGTTCACCAGCCGGAGACCTGCGGCAGTAAGTTCATAAAAAACATCACCCCCAATCTCGATAAATGCATAAGCACCGCACCGCATTAAAACAACCTTGTTTGCTTCCAGCTCTGCAACCGTTAATTTGGTAAGCAATGCGGCAGTATAAGCGGTTAAATTAGGGTATAACTGGCCCTCCAGGCTCGGATTGGACTTTAATTTGGCCCATAATGGTTGCGGCAGGCCGGCCGTTAACAAAGCAGACATCGCATTGCGGCCCAGTTTATAATTAGCAGAAGCGACAGAAAAAAACTCCTCCATATTGGTCACCACCAGAAAGAGCTGATTGCTGAGCAGGGCCGACCGGAAAGAACCTTTAATATCGGTAAACTGTAGAAGCCCTGTTGGATGATCACCCTCCATACGGCCCCCATCTGCTATCGTGATCGAATTTAGCCAGGTACAAGAGGTATCCCAGTTCAGTTTAAGTCCCTGAGGTGTTACACTCGTTACCAATCCGCTTTGCGGAGGTGGCAACGGTGCCACCAGTTTTTCTATTAGCTTTCGGCGTACAGGATTGAGCACCTGTACCTCCAGCTGACTGTATAAAGGCAGATCTGAGGCGTGTATCCCTGGATAGGGAACAGATGGAAAGGCTTTCAGTATAGAGTCCCCTTCCACCGCCGGCTGCGGCAAAACCCCGTTAAGCACCTGCAAATAGCCAAGATAAGGCGCTAGTGTGCCGGTCTGATCGGTATAATAGAGCAGCGAATCCTCAGCCTGGGCAAAATATTTTATCCCACCACCTCCCTGTGCCATAAAATAGGCCCATGAGGTGGTGGCCAGTTCAGTCAAACCGGTTTCATCAGGTAAACGATGCGCAACCACTACCGGTTTCGTACTAAAAGCCGGGGCATAAGCCGCCTGCCCGGCTATAAAGCGGATCAGGTTACCGTTTCCGGGTAGAGAAATATATTCAACCCCCGAAATACCTGGCATCATGGCATTTTCAGAGGTATTTTCTTCTAAAAGATTTTGATTTGCAGAAAGGATAAAATCGCCCTGCAGAACGAGCGTATAGGGATCAGAAGACGAGATGTTTTTCGTTTGTGGTTTAAGTGCAAATACAAACCGGGCATTGGCCTGCGGTGCAAGGTCAATCCGCTGCCCCATATTGGTGCGGTAAAAACTTTTCCAGGCCAACTGGGTGATCCCCGATGGGGTTAAACTAAAAAAACTCAATGCGGGATCAAAATGGTGCGCTGGATGAAGGCACCCGGTTATAGACCGCTTAGTAGCCGTCGCCTCAAAAACAGGGTAACGCAGTGACCGCAGGTAACCCGTATAATCTTCGTTATCAATGTAATATCGGCATCCAATATCCATGGTATCAAAATCCGGAAAACCGGGCGTATTGCTCTGGAGCTCAACACCGAAACTCAGGCACCCTAATGTGGCCTGCTTAAAATCCAGCACCACAGTACCGGGAGGAAGCGCATACCGGTTGGTGCCAGAGGCAGTTTCCAAAAAACAGCTGGTCTGCCCGGCCTTAACCAGATTAAAAACATAATCTGTGCCCGTTTGTACCAGATCAATACGACAGCCCCCTGCAACTTCAAAAAGGTAGCTGCCAAAACTAAACGGTGATTTTTGATTAGAAAGCCCGTTCAAAATGACTATCGTTTCTATAGTCCATTGATTGGCGGGGCCGTTGGGATTTTTGATCCAAACAAAACGCGTATAGGTCTTTCCAGGTGTATTGAGGTATTGCTGTAAGTTTTTGGCGAAGGCCTGCTGGTCTGTTAACGCTTCACTTAGAAAAAAATAGACCCCTTGATTGCTGGCCCAGGCCTCAGAAAAAGTGAAGCTCACTTTAGCAGAACCCGGCATAAAATAACCGGCCAACGGTTCATTAACCCCACCGTAGGAGATCAGGTAAACCGGGCTGCCCGGCTGCTGCTGTTGAAAAACGGGAGTGGCCATCAAAAAGTGTTTTTATCCGTGATTAATACATCCCCCTGAAGCAGCGGCAGGTCAAAATTATCCTTCCCGCCGGCATAGGTATTTACCGTTTGATAATTGATATAAACCTGGTTACGCTGGCCCAGAAGTGAATTGGCGGCAACATTGTTCAGGCTATTGATCATATGGTCGGCCGTCCGCATCAATTGTATATTTTTGGTACTACCGGCAGGATAAGCCCCTTTTATTCGCGGAAGCGTTCCCCAAACTTCTTCCAGCAGGTTACGAATGGTAGAGCCTGCTGCAACCCATTTTTCCTTTCCGTTAAGGAACACCTGGATTTCTGGAATAATGCTCACCCGACCGCGAAAGAAAGTCAGAAAAGCCCCATCAGGTAAACGACCTCCATTAAGCACCAAATTCGTTGCCTGCTCCAGTACCGTATAACTGGCTGCACCGAGTACACTCACATTTTTAGTATTATCTGCCCATCCCTTACTATCCGCAGAAGGAAAAATCTGAGGATAAATTAACCTGTAATAAGGCTGCCGGAATGCACTGTTGTACAAATCAACAATATTTGCCCCTCCTCCTGTATTCGCGTCAACATTTTGAACAACGGAAGAAAGAAAATTGCTGAAACCAAGATCAAGTACCTGCGCGCCCGGTGTTCCCGATAAATAAGACCCCATGATATAGCTGGCTGTACCATTACCAGAAAGCCCATTCAGCAAAACAGATTCATTGGCTTGCAGCGGACCAGTAAATTGGTAAGTACCGTACGCCATAGAAAGCCGCATACCACCCTGAAGGTTTATATATCTTTGCGCAGGATAAAATCCGGTCGCATAATAAAGCGTCTCATCAAAAGTTAAGGGCAGTGAGCGGGCAATGAGCTGCTGCAAAAAAGGAATTGTTCCCGGAAGCAAACCGCCCGCCACCCCTTCCAGTGCGGCAATAAAATTCAGATAATCCAATTGTAAATTATTCCTTATCGGCTCATTGTTAAACTGCCAGGCGTCACTGTTCAGCGCTATGGAAAGCATATAAGGCAGTGAAGTATTTCCTGTTTTACTCAATTGGAAGGGCGATGTACCGCCTGGTGCCAGTCCAGCAGGCAAATCCGAAACCGGAGGGGTATTAAAAAGGGGAGGTAAATAAAGTGTAAATGCAGCTGGCGATACCGGACGGACAGCCGATCTGCTGATCCATGGCTGAGTAGCTGCGGCAACCGCGCCGAAATAATAACCCGTATCAATCACATATGGATTTACCATATCGGAAAACGGACCTGACGCCTTATCACCTACTGCACAAACCTTTAAAGTATATGTTTCCGTATCCAAAAAAACAACCGGTACAGTGGCTTTGTTAAATGCTGTATTCAATATAATATTTGTCGACACCGAACCGGCCAATTCCAGGAGATAACCATTTACCCCATCTTGCTGAACCGCATCCCATTCGATTTCCAGCTTTGCTCCATCGTAATGAAAAGGACCAATTAAAGGTGAAACGTGGATTACCGCTGCGGCCGGACTTTGAGGACCGTTAACTGCACCGCTTATCACATTTACTTTCACCGAATAATTTTTTGTTTTATCCAGTGCAATTGCCACTGTAGCTGTTAAACCTGTATATTGCGGCGTGATCGCAACCACAATATCATCACAATACAGCAGAAGCTGATAAGTATTCGATACGCCAGCGGCATCCCAGCTCACCGTAAGTACACCTTGCCGGTAAAGGACGCTTTTGATCAACGGTGTAACCACCAGAATCCCTAAAGAGGCCAATGCGGGCCCGATAACCTGTGTACCTAAAGCCTGAACCTGACAAGTATACTGGTTTGCCGGATTGAGTTTGCAATTGAGTGATGCAGTTAATAAGTTAGTGGTTATGCTTTGAAGGATTTGACCATTGAGCACAACAGAAAAAAGATAGCCGGTAACTGAATTGCTTACCGCCTTGGTCCAGGAGGCCGTTAGCACACCATCGTTGTAATTAACGGTAACCGGCGCTATGGTTTCTGTAATGAAAGTCACCGGAGCCGAAGCCGGCCCTGTTGCCATACCATTAACCACCTGAACAGCAGCAGTCCAAAGGCCTGTACCCAGGGGGCTATCAAAAATCCATTCAGAATTGACGGTATAGTTTTTATTGGTAATGGGCTGTGCAGTGCCATCCTTAAAGAGCGTAATCAAATATCCGGTAACCGCATCTTTTTGAGGAAAGGCCCAGTTCATGGAAATCGTTGTACCGTTAAAAAACGTATTTTTCAGTACAGCACTGGCAGCGATGATTGCACTTTGCGGTGAAAAAGGCCCCTGACTGGTCACGCTTACGACCCTCACCGCTACGGTATAGGCTAACCATGGAGATAGATTGACAGAAATATCGACCGTTCCTGTAGCAATACCGGTAACATTTGTTAAGGCACCCTGAAGCTGTCCGTTTAAATAGATACCCACTTGATAGCCCGTAACACCGGTTGCCGCCGGAATTACTGCAGCATTCCACCATACAGTTACTTTTCCATTATTATAATTTACAGCAGTTAATACCGGGCACACCGAAATGAGGTTGCCAGGCAAAGAAAGCGGTCCGGAGAGCGTTAGTCCGGCCGTTTTCGCATACGCGCAAACCGTTGCCTGATAAATCACATCCGGCGCCAGCAGCACATCCAGTACTGCAGTAGTACCATTGGTTTGAACCTTTGCCAAAACATGGCCAAAGGGATCATTTATAGTACATTGATAACCAGCAGTATTCGCTATTGCCGCCCAGCTAATGACCGTCCGGCTTCCATCAAAACTACTGGCCGAAACCACTGGTGCCACACTGGGCATGGTTACCGGAACTGTTCTTGTGCCCCTTGAATTCCCTGAAGTGGCATATAACTGCAGTTCATATTTAGTACATTTAGGTGTTGTGGGTACTGAAATTGTACCGCTATTTCCTAAAACATCCATAGAATTTAGTCCTTTTCCATCCCCGATCAATCCAATTTTGGCACCTGTGATCAGATAAGGCACAGGGAGGTTTTTCCAGGCCGCTTCTACCGAAGTACCTGTAAATTGTATTTGTTCCAATACCGGAACAGCAACCACCACGGTTGAGGGCGGTGTTTCAGGTCCATAAGCGCCATTGATTCCATTTCTTATAGTAATGGTATATAAGCTTGCCGGGTTGATAGTGGAAAACAACAAGGGAATCCCTGCTGAGACGGCCACGCTATCTGTACTGATGCCCGAAAACACCCCATTAATATATAAAGAGATATACAGATAAAGATTTGGCGGCAAGGGCGATGGCGGTGTCGCAAAAGCCTGGATCTGATTGGCATCCGCAGAATACGTTAAAGTGTCCACCACTGAAGGTGAAAGCAACAACTGAATGGAATTATCCGGCCCGGTAGATCCCCCTCCATTACTAAAAGGACTTAAATATACCTGATATATATTGGCGGCAGAAAGTGCCACTTCCGGTTCAAGTACAACCGTATTACCGGTAACCTGAACAGAAATCAGTGCAGCACTAACACCCGTCTGCATTAAGGAAACCATTCCTCCCTGAGGATTGCCTACGGCAGGTAAAGTCCATGAAACGAGTACGTTGTTATTTGCGTTTACATAAGCTTTAAGGGCCGTTGCCTGGTTTTGCAGTAAATTGAAGGGCTGACTGTACGGACTGGTCTGTTTTCCAGACGCATCGCATTGTGCCACCATCACCTGGTAGCTTTGGTTTGCCTGTAAACCAGGATTTGGGGTAATGACCGTCCCAAATCCCTGGTCTACACTTGAGGCCCCGGTAACAGGGTTAGCGCCGAGAAAAACTGTAGCTTTAAAATAAGTTGAATCCTGAAGGGGGATCCAATTGACCACAATATTTCCACTGCTCACGCTAACGCCCGCAAGGACTGGTGTAACAACTCCGCTCATATGATTGCTATTTTGCGGTTTATTTTCTTGCGAAATGACTTTCTACATCCGTTGCCCAATAGGTGTCCAGCTGCCCTTTAATCCACTCTTTATCCGCCGCACGCTGCGCAGTTAGATCCTGCTGTGCATAGGCATCCCCTACCAATATGCCATTTGCATAGAAAGTACCCACCTTATTTTGAGCTGTATCCTCTTTCTCCAGCACCAGATTATGGAACAAATAGTTATAACCGTCCAATTCTTCCACCTGCTGTACCGTTGCGGTTCCATCTACCTCCCGAATTTCATCTCCAGGCTGCAGTTCATTGGCGCGCACCATTTCTGTCCCTTTAAAAAAGGCATGATGATGTGTGGTCACCACATCGTGAAGTTCTCCGTACTGTTCAAACGTAATTTTAAGCACTGCACCCGGATGAACCCCTCTTGTGGTCGCCCTAACCGTTGCAGTTTGTCCATCTGATAGCACCACATCCCCGGCCACAAAATCTTCTATCGCTTTTTTTGAGCCATCCTGTAAAGTCACCATTGTTCCACCGGCAAGGCAATGCCATACAAATGAAAGCGGCATGATATAAGCTGTTCCGTCCAATGGATCAACATCAGGCAATGGACTGCTGGCAATGGTTGCAAAAGCAGGCTGACCTGACGCCAGCGTTACCATGATGTAACAGGTAAAATAAGCATATAGATCCGATGTCCACGGAATGCTATTGAAAACAATCGGGTTACCTGGCGGATAGGCCAAAGTTCCAGCAGGAAGGTTCCAGATTAAATTGTTAGGGTTATTGGGGTCGATATTAAAAGCAGCATTCACTGTTGCTATGTCTGAGGGCAACAAAGTTGCTGCCCCTCCGCTACTTGTATTGGTTACTTTTATCGTAATTTTAAAATTTGTGCCCTGAAGCTGCCGTATTGCACTTGGGAAAACAACATTCCCTGCGAACGGGATCCTCCCTATAGGATGATCCTGGGTAGACTCATTCCACCAGTAATCCAGATCCGTATTGGCAACCGTCCAGGGCCGTCCCAACCCTATATTAATCGAATTAGGATGGATCGGACGCGTTGAAACCCGAACAGGGCTTGTGACCACAGGGTCTGCCACAGGTCCGTTTGGCGATTGTTTAACCACCACTCCCGAAGCACCTGGTACAGCACCAGCCTGTAATAATGCCGACTGTGGCTGATAATTATAGTCAAGATAGGCAGTCATATTGTTGTCTGGTCCGGAAGTCGCATTACTTGTTTTAACAAGTACAGTGGTTATAGGGGTATAGCCTTCGTTGGTACCACTTGCCCGGACATTTCCAGCGCTGTCAACAACGTATAAAGCGAGGTTAATAGAAACTGCCCCTCCCGCTACTGTTCCCTGTCCATTTGCACCAATATAGTTGGCTGCCGTGGCTCCGATATCCAGCACGTCAAAACTGGTTATCCAAGGATCATTGGGGTCATCGCTTTTCAAAAGTTGAAAACCATGTTCTAAATGATGGTTTTTGATATCGTCAAGCAATTGGTAAGAACCTGGAAAAGTTTCCCGTGTACGGCCGCTTAATTCATTCATTAAGGTTGCAAATGCAAATTGTTTTGCATCTGTAAAATCATAAACGAGATGACCATCCGCAGGGACAATGGAATTGATGTGAGCAAAGAGATCTTTCTGTTCGCTTGAGAGGTTGAGAGCATTCATGTAAGTTATTTTTAGGTTAAATTGTTTGAAAAAATTATCAGTTATAATAGAGTAATTTATAAACAGGCCAGCTCAAAAAGTTTTAGGATTATCCAAACACTAAACTTTAAGATATCTGCAATATACCATATTAATATTTACAATTCAAAGCATGATAATTAATTACTATAAACCAACAGCAATTTAACAATACCACTGATCTACTGCACCTTACAAAAACAGCCCGATTACCATAATAGCCATACATTTTTTAGAAAGGGAACCCTGAAAAATTAGGTCATTGAATAAATTATTATTTTAATACTAGCTCAATGATCTTTGTACCCTACTTTTTTCTAAAATAATAATAAGTACTGTGGATAGCTTTTTTAGAAAGAGAAAAAACAACATTTGAACACTTCGTCCAATATTCAAAACAGTTAGCAAGAAACATTTTTTAAACCAATTTCCATAACACAGTATGATAAATGTAACCAAAGTGTGAAATCCAAACATTTAATTTTTCTAACAAAAGGTAAGTGATTTGGTGAGTCGCTTTCAAAAAATCCTTCCAGATAGACCTAGAACGCTGAAAATTGGATAAAGTTCACATCCCAGCGGGTTTAAGTACCTCAGTTTAAAAAGGGAATCTATTGCAAATTTGAAATATTCTCCACAACTAGATATTCTAAAATGTTAAAAGCCGCAAAAGTTTTTGCGGCTTTTAACATTTACTCTGAAAGCTAAATTAAACTTTAATTACTACTGTACCGTTGTTTAAGCTTACCCATATCATGGCTGACCTTGGTATCAAGAACTTTTGCATAGTGCTGAGTAGTTTTTAAGGCACTATGCCCAAGTATTTTGCTAACTGTCTCTATTGGAACCCCATTCGAAAGAGTTATTGTTGTAGCAAATGTATGCCTGGCCAAGTGAAATGTCAAATGTTTATCTATACCACAAACATCCGCTATCTCTTTCAAGTAAGCATTCGTTTTCTGGTTGCTTAATACTGGCAATGCCAAACCTCTGTTTTCGCATTCAGGATTGTGCTTATAACGATTTAATATTTCAACGGCATTTGGTAAAATTGGTATATGGGATGACGTTTCAGTTTTTTGTCTCTTAGTAAATATCCATTTTTCGCCATCTACTCCTACGGCTATTTCAGTGCGTTTTAGTTTTTTAACATCAGCATAGGATAATCCTGTAAAGCAACAGAAAATGAAAATATCCCGAACTTGTTGTAACCTTCCTATAGTGAATTCTTTAGCTATGATCTTATCTACTTCCTTTTGGGTTAAATAGATGCGTTCTTTGGCTTTTGCTGTGGATTTATAGGCTATGAAGGGAGCCTGTTTTAGCCAGCCATTCGCTATACAGTGATTAACGATCTTTTTAAGGTGTTTAATATATTTTGCGGCAGAAACATCGCTACACTTACAATCTGCCCGTAAATAATGTTCAAAATTGTTAATGAAGGCATAATTAAGTTCGCTTATCTGAATATCATCTTGGGTATACTGTTTTCGAATGAAATCTGTTAAGTGTTTTTCAGATGTAACGTAGCCTTTTAATGTATTGACTTCAAAGCCATTTCCGATTAATTCCTTTATCCTCGAATTATGTTCTGCAAATAACCTCATCAGATATTTGCTTTTTTGTGATTTGCCTACAAACTGTCCTTGCAAACTCGCTGCTGTAACCTGTTGCCCTGTGTCGAGTAAAGCCTGATGGGCCATTCTCATCTTACTTTGTAAGCTATCTAGATAGTTATTGAGGGTTCTGACGTCTTCCTTTGTGCCAATGGCACGCCCTGCAGAACCATTCCATTTGTCGGATTGGCATTCACGACCAATAGACATTTCTGCCCGTTTACCATCTACGGTGATGCGCAGATAAATGGCCTTTGGGCCTCCTTTGTAGACTTTTTGCTTTCTTAGATAATAAAGCAGATGGAAATTACCTTTCATAATTACTTACTTAGAGTGAAACAAAAGTAAGACAGCAGATTTTCCGTATCAAGATATTTAATAACTGAACATCTTGATGTTCAGTTTGTTATTGAGAATTCGGTGCGTAGGTTGTTTCATTCTAGATACGCACCGAAATACACACTTTTTTATTGCGATTTGATGCATATTTTAGGTTTTTGATATCAATAAAAAACCCTGCAAATGTTTGATTTGCAGGGTTTTGACATCATTTGATATTGATTTTTGTAGCCCGTAGGGGAATCGAACCCCTGTTTCCAGAATGAAAATCTGGCGTCCTCACCCCTAGACGAACGGGCCATTTTTTTAAGCTTGAAGCTAACAGACCAAAGTCTAAAGCTTTTAACTTTCTGCTTTAAGCTTTCAGCTTAATTTGGTAGCGGGGACACGACTCGAACGTGCGACCTTCGGGTTATGAGCCCGACGAGCTACCAACTGCTCCACCCCGCACTCTATACAACTCGTTTTTTCTTTGAATTAAATCCTTAACTCTGTTTCCGAATTGGAATGCAAAGATATAATTCGTTTCTTTGTGCTGCAAATTTTTTTTAAAAAATATTTTAATGGCGCATAAAGCAGGTTTTGTAAGTATAATAGGTAAACCAAATGTAGGTAAATCTACCCTCATGAATGTGCTTGTAGGCGAGCGACTTAGCATTATTACCCCTAAAGCGCAAACCACAAGGCACCGTATTTTGGGGATCGTAAATGAAGAAGAATATCAGATAGTTTTTTCTGATACCCCGGGTATAATCAAGCCAAAATACAGTTTGCAAGAGAGTATGATGAGCTTTGTTAACGGATCTTTAACTGATGCTGACGTACTTTTATTTGTAACTGATATCAATGAAACGCATGATGAAGATGATGTTTTGGATAAAATTTTCAACAGAGATATCCCAACAATTGTACTCATTAACAAAATAGATAAGGCTTCGCAAGACCAGGTTGATGAAAAAATCGCTTACTGGCAGGAGAAGTTAAATCCGGTTTCTATTTACGCCATTTCGGCTTTACACAAACATAATGTAGATGGATTATTGGATCGCGTTTTGGAAATGTTACCAGAGCACCCACCGTATTATGATAAAGAAGATTTAACGGATCGTTCAGAGCGTTTCTTTGTTTCTGAAATTGTTCGTGAAAAAATCTTCCTGAATTATCAGAAGGAAATTCCATATAGTACAGAGGTGATTGTAAAAAGCTTCAAACATGAGGAGCTTAAGAATGGCAAAGGCCAGATGGTTAGAATTAGTGCTGAAATTGTGGTAGAACGCGATTCGCAAAAAAATATTCTTATCGGTACTGCTGGTAGCATGCTTAAAAAAGTAGGTACTGAAGCACGGATCGAAATTGAGAAATTTTTAGATACTAAAGTGTTTCTGGAACTGTTTGTAAAAGTGATTCCAGACTGGAGAAGTAAAAAGAACTACTTAAAAAGCTTTGGTTACGATAATTAACCGTACCTTTGCAGCCCGAAATAAATCGGTTAGTAGTTGATAGTCAATGGCTGATAGGCCAAATCGTTTAAGCAGCTTGCTTAGGCACCACGACCATTAACTATAAGCCATTAACTATCAATTAGAATACCCATGAGTAATATTATCGCCATCGTAGGCAGGCCAAACGTAGGCAAAAGCACCCTTTTTAATAGATTAACTGAAAGTCGTAAAGCAATTGTAGATGATGTGAGTGGCGTAACCCGCGACAGGCATTATGGAGTAGGGGAGTGGACAGACCGCCAATTCACCGTAATTGATACTGGTGGTTATGTAGCCAACTCTGAAGATGTTTATGAAGCGGCTATCCGCGAGCAAGTGATGATTGCCATTGAAGAAGCCAGTGTTTTGGTTTTTATGGTGGATGTAACCACAGGCATCACCGATTTGGATGATGACATTGCACAAGTGCTTCGTCGTAGTAAGAAACCGGTTTTCGTTTGTGCAAACAAAGTAGATAACACGGCTTTATATAGCGAAATCAGTACTTTCTATGGTTTTGGTTTAGGCGAGATTTTCCCGCTTTCTTCTATGACTGGTTCTGGTACTGGTGAGTTATTGGATGAAGTTGTAAAACACTTCGAAGATATTCCGGAAGAAGAAAACGAGTTGCCAAAAATTACCATTGCTGGTCGACCTAATGTGGGTAAATCATCTTTGGTAAATGCATTGATTGGTAAAGAAAGAAATATTGTAACCGCTAATGCTGGTACTACCCGCGATTCTATTAAAATTCATTACAACCAGTTTGGTCATGAATTTATGTTGATCGATACTGCTGGTTTACGTAAAAAAACCAAGGTTAAAGAAAATCTTGAATTTTATTCAGTAATGCGTACCATTAAAGCTTTAGAAGAAGCGGATGTGGTTGTTTTGATGATTGATGCACAGGAAGGGATCGAAAGTCAGGACATTAATATTTTCCACTTAGCGGAGAAAAACAAAAAAGGTATCGTAATCCTGGTGAATAAATGGGATTTGATTGAGAAAAATACGCAAACGATGAAAGCGTTCGAAGAGCACATTCATGAGCGGATTCGCCCTTTCACTGATGTGCCTATCGTATTTACATCTGTGTTAAACAAACAACGTATTTTCAAGGCAATTGAAGTGGCGCTTGAAGTTGCGAAAAATCGTGGTAAGAAAATTCCTACATCAAAATTGAATGATGTAATGTTGCCATTGATTGAGAAATTCCCACCACCGGCATTAAAAGGTAAACACATTAAAATCAAGTACATTACGCAAATTAATGGAACATCGCCAATGTTTGCGTTCTTCTGTAACTTGCCTCAGTATATCAAAGATCCGTATAAACGTTTCATTGAAAATAAATTAAGAGAGAATTTTGATTTTTCTGGTTCGCCAATTCAAATTTTCTTCAGACAGAAATAGTGGAAAGGTAGAAGGTTAAAAGGTAGAGAGCTGAAGGTCCAAATCCATAAGGAATCGTCATCGGATGAATATTGGCATAGCGCCTATATTCATCCGATGCCTAAAAGAATCCTTGCATTTGCAGAATCTATTTAACTTTGCCAAATGCAATTACAAGTAATCAATAGTCAACAAGCAGATTTTGATATCATTTTCAAATTCTACGACATGGCTATTGCCCATCAGAAAAAAGTTTTCAATAAACATTGGCAAGGTTTCAGTAGAGAATTGGTGGAAACCGAAATTGCAGAAAACCGCCAGTATAAGATATTGGTTGATGGTGAAGTTGCTTGCGTTTTTGCTGTCACCTTTAATGATCAGTTAATCTGGGGCGACCGCGATAATGATGCCATTTACATTCATCGGATTGTTACGCATCCCGATTTCAGAGGCCTTTCATTTGTTAAGCAGATTGTCACCTGGGCGAAAAAGTATGCCGCAGAAAATCAACTTAAGTTTGTCAGAATGGATACCTGGGCAGACAATGAAAAACTATTGGCGTATTACACCAGCTGCGGTTTTGATTACGTTGGCGTGGCTACCATGGAAAAAACTGAAGGCTTGCCGAAACATTATGAAGGAATTAGTTTAAGTTTATTTGAAATTAAGGTTGAACAATAAGTTTTACTGATGCTCTAGCAATTTCAAAGTATAAGCTAAGCTTTCTTTAGCACCCCCCCAGGCCTTATGTTCGGGTACAACAATTTTTGTATCAGGATATTTTTGTTGAACTTTTTTTGATGGTTTTCGGCCATTCGGCTAAATCTGATTCAAATTGGTGTGATATAAATTATTTCAATTTGATCTTCCAGCTGAGCATATCAGCTACGTTTCCAATGTGTACAAAATTATTCTTTTCTAAGATCGCATAGGAGGCTATATTTTCTTTCGTGGTGGAGGCAAAAATAGCTTGTACATCAGGTTGTTCTTTTGCCCAATTTACTATTCTGCCAATGGCTTCCGTCATAAAACCTCTGCCACGAAAAGCTTCATAAGTACCGTACCCGATTTCAATTTCTCCATGCTGATCGGGCTCGCCGACAAAAGAGATATCGCCTACAATTCTGTTTTCTGCTTTAGCAATAATGACCCATAAAGTATTGTAGCAATAGTTCTCGTCCTGATCAAAAACACCTGGTAATGTACTTTGTCTCAAAGCTTTTTGCAATCCGGGCGATATGCTTTTCTTAGTTGGCAGAAGGCCAAATTCTTGCTCTAAAGAATGATCGTCTTTGATGTATTTTAAAAGTTGATCGTGATGGAGCGGTTTTAAAATGAGGCGTTCTGTTTCGATCATGATTATACTAAAAGCTTATACAATCAAACTAATATTGATCAAGAAAGTTTTTGTAATTCTGCAACCCCGGTTATAAAATCTTCATATGTCTACTGTAAATTGGCCAATGCTTGTTTAACGGCGTTATCGGTTTGGTTAACAGATCGGTAGTAGCCAACATCGCCTAGGTAATACCGGCATAACAATGCTTTTAAATCATTTAAAATCACCGTTTTCGAGCCATAAAGTTGTAGTCGGTCTATCGTAACATTTTTACGCTGAATATAGCCGATAAAATCTTTAAAGTCGTTATCTCCTAAATTGAAATAATTGATGTTCTGTTCCACAAAGCTGGCACTATAGCGGCTGGTTAAAACATTAAATACATAATCTGACAATACTTTTTTGCTCACCAAGCCGGCATAAAATTTATTGTATCCGGTAGTATCTAACTTCACAAATACATCAGGTTGAATACCTCCGGTTGTTTTAGCCCGCTTATGTTGCTGTAGGTTTACGCCTTCATTTTTTTCTATCGAATCCTGAAAAGAACTCCGGTCGCCGGTTAATTCTCCATCGCTCATGCGTTCATCCAACTCATGTTTATAAGCATCATAACCTTTTTTATATGATTTCTGAATGCTTCTTCCTGATGGTGTATAATACCTGGCAATGGTTAAGTTGAGTGCAGAACCATCTCCAAAAGCAAATTGTTCCTGTACCAGGCCTTTGCCAAAAGAGCGTCTGCCCACAATAATACCACGACCTAAATCCTGAATGGCTCCGGCTACGATTTCGCTCGCAGAAGCCGTATTTTCATTAATCAGTATGGCTAATTTTCCATTTTGAAAGGCACCTGTTCCGGTAGAGAAATAATCTGTTCTTGGCTCGTGTTTACCTTGGGTATAAACAATTAACTTGTTCTCGGGTAAAAACTGATCTGCTAAACCTGTGGCTGCAGAAAAGTAACCACCGCCATTATCGCGCAAGTCTAAAATGAGCTTTTTCATGCCCTTCGCTTTTAAGTTAGCAGCGGCAGTTGCGAAATCACTATCGGTATTGGCACCGAACTTACTAATCCGAACGTATCCGGTTTCAGGGTTAATCATGTAGGAAGCATCGATGCTGCTAATGTTCACTTTGCCGCGGGTAACCATTAACCGGCTTTGTACCTGCGTACCACTGCGCAACAAAGTTACCCCAACTCCGCTACCCGCTTTCCCTCTAAATCTTCCTGTTAATTTTTCTTTAGGTAAATTTCTTCCACTTACCATGGTGGTATCAATGGTTAAAATTTTATCACCCAGTTTAATACCTGCCTGATAAGCTGGCCCATCTTTCACTACACCAGTTACCATCATGGTATCATTAAGCATATAATATTCTATACCCACGCCCTCAAAATTTCCTTCGAGATTATCCGTCATATTCTGCGCATCTGCAGGAGGTAAATAAACACTATGGGGATCTAATTGATGTAAAACGCTATCAATCGGCAAATTTTGAAATGAATCTGTGTTAATGTCATCAACATAGTTTTTGTTGATGATGTGAAGAATTTCTTCGAGCTTTTCGTCATTATTATTTGCTAGTTCAGGTCTTCTGCTTACGCCAAATCCTTGATCTTTAATAAACTTAATACCCAAATACATGCCCACTATCAGGATCACGGAATAGCTTATGGCAATCAGTATGTTTGTACGGGTATTCTTTTTCATTGGCGTTATGCAAATTTATGAAAATAAGCGGGTTGATATATTTTTTAACTGCATTTTCTTGTCTTTTGTTTATAATATTTCACATAAATTAACAGTTCAAAGGAGCCTTCCTGATGTGATGATCTATATTTTTAAATTTTTAGGATAGATTTTAGAAAAGATTTACCGAATTTTATCAAAAATAAACATATGAATAGAGTTACCGAGCAAGAATCAAACTATAGCCACATTGATGAAATGTCGGTAATGGAAGTTTTGCAGGGGATCAATAATGAAGATAAAACTGTTGCCTTTGCTGTTGAAAAATCTTTGCCTCAAATAGAAAAATTAACTTCGGCTGTGGCTGAAAGAATGAAAAAAGGTGGTCGTCTTTTCTACATTGGCGCGGGTACCAGCGGCCGCTTAGGTGTAGTTGATGCATCCGAATGTCCGCCAACTTATGGTGTTCCGTTTGATTGGGTGGTAGGAATTATTGCTGGTGGTGATACTGCGATTAGAAAAGCGGTAGAGTTTGCCGAAGATGATGCCGTACAAGCCTGGAAAGATCTGCAGGAATTTAATATCAACGAAAAAGATTGCCTGGTTGGTTTGGCTGCTTCGGGCACTACACCTTACGTAATTGGTGGCTTAAACACCGCACGTAAACATGGTATTTTAACGGGTTGCATTGTTTGCAATGCCGGCGGACCAATTGCTGCAGAATCTGATTTCCCGGTAGAAGTGGTGGTAGGCCCTGAATTTGTTACGGGTTCTACAAGAATGAAATCCGGAACGGCACAAAAGTTGGTTTTAAATATGCTGAGTACTACGGTAATGGTTCAATTGGGCCGTGTGGTAGGAAACAAAATGGTAGATATGCAGTTAACTAATCATAAACTTGTTGATCGCGGTACGCAAATGGTGGCTGATGAATTAAATGTAAGCTATGAAATTGCTTCAGATTTGCTGAATAAACATGGGAGTGTGCGTAAAGCTGTAAATGCCGGGCAACATTAGAAATGAATGAAGGTGAGAAGGATAGAAGGATTGAGTTAGAGAATGATAGAATTGGAGAATAACAGAATGAAAGAATGATTGAATTTAGCGCTGGTATTAGGTAATTCATGGATTTTAAACTTATTCATTCATTCACTCAACATTCAATCATTCAAAATTTTCTCATTTAGTCATTCAAAATTCACTCATTCAATAATTAAAAAAACATGCACGAGATAGAGCCGTATTACCAGTGGAGAGATGATTATATTTCGGCAGAAGATGAGCGTTCGCCATTTTACAATACCGAATATTCTGAGCTATACTTTGATAAGCAGATCTATAATTTTCTGCTTCACCCGCAGTGGGATGAGTTTGGTTCTAATACATTATACATGAAGGTATTGTATGCTGATTATGATCACAGCTATGCCATTATAGAATTTATAGGGGAGTGGAACGATGCCATTAACAATGATATCATGTTGCTTAAGCGCGATATCCTGGAATTGATGATGGATGAAGGAATTAACAAATTCATTTTAATTGGCGAAAATGTGCTTAATTTTCATTCCTCTGATGACAGTTATTATGAAGAATGGTTTCAGGAAGTAGAAGATGGCTGGATTGTTGGGGTAAACTTTCAGGAACATGTGATCAGGGAGTTTAAAGATAATAACATTGATTATTACATCAACTTTGGAGGAGCTTTCGATAACCTGCCCTGGCGTACCTTAAAACCGTTACAGTTCTTTAAGAAAGTTGAAGAAATGCTGACAAAAAGACTGAATTAAAGTATTATTTTTAAAATCATTTAAATACACAAATAAAAATGGAACAACAAAATTATCAATATCAAGGCAATAGTGTTTTCGTACAGGAAAACTCAGTGTCTAAAAAATTCTTTGCCAGCGTATTCTTATGGATGTTCGTTGCATTAATCGTTTCAAGCGTTTCTGCATTTGTATTGGCAAATTCTCCGGGAATCTTATCTTACTTAGTAGCTGAAAAAGGATTTACCGTATTGGGATACATCGCTATTTTTGCACCACTTGGTTTAGTCATGCTGATGGGGGCCGCCATGCAAAGGTTATCATTCCCTGCTTTAGTGGGAGTTTTTCTGTTGTATTCTTTGCTAACAGGCGTTATGCTAGGTTTTATCCTTTTAATTTATACCTCCACCTCTATCGCCATTTGCTTCGTTGCAGCAGCAATTATTTTTGCTGTTATGGCAGTAATGGGCTATACTACAGATGTTGATTTGAGTAAATTCGGGCCAATCTTAATGGCCGGAGTAATTGGCTTAGTTGTAGTAAGTCTGATCAACTTCTTTATCGGTAGCGAAACTTTGAACTACATTTTAGGCTTTGTTGGTGTGGCTATTTTTACAGCGCTTACCGCTTACAAGGTCCAGGAAATTAAAAGAATAGGCGAAGGTTTGGATGAAAGCGGAAATGAAATTGCATTGGCCGACAGCAAAAAATTAGCCATAATGGGTGCCTTATCGCTTTACATCACGTTCATTAACTTATTTCTATCTCTTTTGCGTTTATTTGGAGGCAGAAGATAATTCAATAAAAATTCCTAACCATCGGATTTCATTGGTTTTAGGTTAACAACAAAACATTATTTTAAAGGCTATGCATTTTTGCATGGCCTTTGTAATTTTATTTGGTAACGAAGCGATAAATTTTGGAAATGATGTTGCTTTGTTGCATTTTTGTATGCTTATTAAGAAAGACGGAGGGATTAGACCCAACGAAGTCTTAGCAACCTGTGCCAACAAGGTGCTACATTCTAATCTCGGTTAACCGGGAGAAAGATAAGTTAAGGAAGTACTATCCATGTGCCAACTTTTTGAATAAGCCTTTTTTGAGATTTGAGAAATTAGATTTGAGATTTGAGGCCAATTATAAATGTCTTAATTTCTCATATCTCTCCTCTCGTCTCTCACATCTAATAACAGAATGAGCATAAGAGCAGAATTAGAAAAACGTATTTTAGTAATCGACGGTGCGATGGGCACTATGATTCAACGTTATACACTTACCGAAGAGGATTTTAGAGGAGAACGGTTTAAAGATCATCCCTGCGACGTAAAAGGCAATAATGATTTGCTTAATATTACCCGTCCGGATATTATTAAAGCCATCCATCTCGAATATTTGGCCGCTGGTGCAGATATCATCGAGACCAATACCTTTAGTACGCAAAGGATTTCCATGGCTGATTATCAGATGGAAGATCTGTCGTATGAATTAAGTTATGAAGGTGCAAGAGTGGCAAAAGAGGCAGCCGATGAGTTTATGGCAGCTAATCCAGATCGTAAATGTTTCGTAGCCGGTGCCATTGGTCCAACGAACAGAACCCTTTCCATGTCGCCTAATGTAAATGATCCCGGTTACCGGGCAGTTTATTTTGATGAATTGGAAGCCGCTTATTATGAGCAGGTACGTGGTTTGGTAGATGGTGGATCGGATGTATTGCTGATTGAAACCATCTTTGATACCTTAAATGCAAAAGTGGCCATTGTGGCTATTAAAAAATATGAAGAAGTAATTGGGCGTAAACTGGAAATCATGATTTCTGGTACCATTACCGATGCTTCGGGTAGAACTTTATCCGGACAAACGGCTGAAGCTTTTTTAAACTCCGTGATGCATGCGAAGCCATTGAGTATTGGTTTTAACTGTGCCTTGGGTGCGAAAGAAATGCGTCCGCATATTGAAGAGTTAGCTGCAAAAGCAGGATGTTATGTTTCAGCTTATCCAAATGCAGGTTTGCCAAACGAATTTGGTGCTTATGATGAGCAACCCCATGAAACTGCCCATTTAGTGGATGATTTTATCGCTTCTGGCTTCGTAAATATTGTGGGTGGCTGTTGTGGTACAACGCCTGAACATATCGGCTGTATTGCAGCAAATGCCAGAAAAGCATCTCCGAGAAAAATTCCGATTATTCCGCCTTATATGCGTTTGAGTGGCCTGGAACCCGTAACCATTACGCCAGAAAGCATCTTCGTGAACATTGGGGAGAGGACTAATATTACAGGTTCGCCTAAATTTTCAAAATTAATTTTAGGCGGAGATTATGAAGCTGCCTTGGCCGTTGCCTTGCAACAAGTTGAAGGTGGTGCACAGGTAATTGATGTGAACATGGATGAAGGAATGCTGGATTCTGAAGCCGCAATGACCAAATTTCTAAACCTGATTGCCTCCGAACCTGACATTGCAAAGTTGCCAATCATGGTGGATTCATCCAAATGGTCGGTGATAGAAAATGGCTTAAAATGTTTGCAGGGAAAAGGAATCGTGAATTCGATTTCCTTAAAAGAAGGAGAAGACAAATTTCGTGAAAGTGCCCAAAAGATTATGCAATATGGCGCTGCAGTAGTGGTAATGGCTTTCGATGAACAAGGTCAGGCCGATAACTACGAGCGGAGAAAAGAAATTTGTAAAAGAAGCTATGATATTTTGGTGCATGAAATTGGATTTCCGGCAGAAGATATCATCTTCGACCCTAATATTTTAACGGTAGCCACCGGATTGGAAGAGCATAATAATTATGCCGTAGACTTTATCAATGCTACCCGTTGGATCAAAGAAAATCTGCCACACGCGAAAGTAAGTGGAGGGGTTTCTAACATTTCATTTTCATTCAGGGGGAATAATACCGTTCGCGAGGCGATGCACTCTGCTTTTCTTTATCACGCCATTCAGGCTGGTTTGGATATGGGGATTGTAAATGCAGGAATGCTTGAAGTTTATCAGGAAATTCCACCAGAACTTTTAGAAAGGGTAGAAGATGTACTGCTGAACCGGAGAGATGACGCCACAGAGCGTTTGGTAGAGTATGCTGATACCGTAAAATCGAAGGGTAAAGAGATCGTAAAAGATGAGGAGTGGAGAAAAGGGCCTGTAGAGGAACGGTTATCTCATTCTTTGGTAAAGGGAATTGTAGAATACCTGGATGATGATGTGGAAGAAGCGCGTCAGAAATATGCCCGCCCAATTCAGGTAATTGAAGGACCTTTAATGGATGGGATGAATATTGTTGGGGATCTTTTTGGAGCAGGGAAAATGTTTCTGCCTCAGGTAGTGAAATCGGCAAGGGTAATGAAAAAGGCTGTAGCTTATTTATTGCCTTTCATCGAACAAGAGAAATTAGATAATCCCGATCAAAATCAAAGTTCATCTGCCGGAAGAGTATTAATGGCAACCGTAAAAGGTGATGTGCATGATATTGGTAAGAACATTGTCGGTGTGGTTTTGGCTTGTAATAACTTCGAAATTGTAGATATGGGCGTGATGGTTCCTGCACAGGAAATCATCAAAAAAGCCAAAGAAATAAATGCTGATATTATTGGTTTAAGTGGATTAATCACGCCATCTCTGGATGAAATGGTGCACTTTGCTAAAGAAATGGAACGTGAAAACTTTACCATTCCTTTAATTATTGGTGGAGCGACAACATCACGCATTCATGCAGCAGTTAAGGTGGCACCAAACTATTCCGGACCTGCCATTCATGTATTAGATGCCTCCCGAAGTGTTACGGTTTGCAGTACTTTAATGAATCCGGAAACGAAGGATGACTATGTAGCTGGAATCAGAGCGGAATATGATAAAGCACGTGAAGCACATTTAAACAAGCGATCTGACAAGCGCTTTAAAACATTAGAACAAGCCCGTGAAAACAAGTTTAAAATAGATTTTAAATCAGATCTTCCTGCACCGGAGTTTACCGGAACAAGAGTGTTTGATAATTATCCACTGGAAGAACTGGTTCCCTATATTGACTGGACACCATTTTTCCACACCTGGGAACTCCGCGGAAGCTATCCAAAAATTTTCGACGATAAAAACGTTGGTGATGAAGCCAAAAAACTTTTCGATGATGCGCAGACGTTATTAAAAAGAATTCTTGATGAAAAATTATTAATCGCCAGAGGGGTAATCGGTTTCTGGCCGGCAAATGCGGTGGGAGACGATATTGAACTAGAAGTCCGGAGTCTGGAGTCCGAAGTCGGAAGTCAGAATGGCGACTCAAGACTAGCGACTCAAGACTCAGGCCTAGTTACCATACACACCCTTCGTCAGCAGGCAGAGAAAGTAGATGGGCAGCCTTACTATGCTTTATCAGATTTTATTGCTCCAAAAGAGAGTGGTATTCAGGATTATTTTGGTGGTTTTGCCGTAACCACCGGGATTGGAATTGATGCGCTGGTTGAAGAATTTGAATCCAATCATGACGATTATAATAGCATTATGGCAAAAGCCTTAGCCGATCGATTGGCTGAGGCTTTTGCAGAACGGATGCATGAGCGGGTACGTAAAGAATACTGGGGTTATGCCAAAGATGAAAATCTTTCCAACACCGAATTAATTAAGGAAGAATATGCAGGGATCCGTCCGGCACCTGGTTATCCTGCCTGCCCGGAACATACTGAAAAGGGTACTTTATTTGAATTATTAGATGCTGAAAATCAAATCGGCCTGCGTTTAACTGAAAGTTATGCCATGTATCCAACAGCTGCGGTAAGTGGTTTTTACTTTGCACATCCTGATTCCAGGTATTTTGGATTAGGAAAGATTACTAAAGACCAGATTGAAGATTATGCAGCGCGTAAAAAGATGTCGATTGAAGAAGTGGAGCGGTGGCTGAGTCCGAATTTGGCATATTAGGTTGTGGGTTATGAGTTACAGGTTATCAGTTTTGGAGTACAGAATGTGATAAGCTATAGTAAAGGTTCATATGGAAAAAGAAAAGAAAAATTATACTGATTTAGATGTTTGGAAACAGGCAAGAATCTTGTCGAAGGAAATTTATTTGGTATCTTCTGATTTTCCTAATGAAGAAAGATTTGGCTTAACGAGCCAGATCAGAAGAGCGGCAGTGTCGATTCCTTCTAATATTGCGGAAGGCTGTGGAAGGAATCATCCCAAAGATAGCATACAATTTTTCTATGTAGCTAGAGGTTCTGTTTACGAAGTCGAAACACAATTGTATTTATCTTATGATTTGAATTTTATCGCTGAACCGGATTTAAAGGCCATATTAAGTAAGCTGGAAACGACACGAAAACTATTAAATGGATTTATAAATTACTATTATACACTTGTTAAATAAGCATTCAGACTTTCAACTTTTAATCTGCAACCTTTAACAATAGAATGTTGGCCTGGTAGACACCTGGACTTTTAACATTTAACCTGCAACTTTTAACTATAGAATGCTGGCCAGATAGGCACCCAGACTTTTAACATTTAACCTGCAACTTTTAACTATAGAATGCTGATCAAATAGGCAACCAGACTTTTAACTTTCAACCTGCAACTTTTAACTATAGAATGCTGGCCTGATAGGCACCCAGACTTTCAACCTTTAACCTGCAACCTTCAACCCAAAATGAAAATTACCGACCATATAAAAAACGCTAAGGGTAAAACCTTATTCTCTTTTGAACTACTACCACCAATTAAAGGGCAGAGTATCCAGTGGATTTACGATGCCATTGATCCTTTGCTGGAGTTTGAGCCTCCTTTTATCGATGTGACTTCCTTACGTGAAGATTATATTTATAAAGAGCAGGAAAATGGTTTGTTGCAAAAAGTATCTTACCGTAAGCGCCCGGGTACCATAGCTATTTGTGCGGCCATTATTCATAAGTATAAAATTGATGCGGTACCACATTTAATTTGTGGTGGCTTTACCAAGGAGGAAACGGAAAATGCATTAATCGATTTGCAATTTTTAGGCATCGATAATGTGTTGGCATTAAGAGGCGACGCACGTTCGGCTGATCAGTCTTTTATTCCTACAAAAGGCGGTCATTGTTATGCAACCGATTTAATTCAGCATATTAAAAACCATAACGATGGCAAATTTTTGCATGAAGATATTGAAACCTTCAAAAGTGATTTTTGCATCGGCGTAGCCGGATACCCTGAAAAACATTTCGAAGCACCCAACTTAAATGCCGACTTCAAATATTTAAAGACAAAGGTAGATATGGGCGCAGAGTTTATTGTAACGCAGATGTTTTTTGATAACCAGAAGTATTTCGATTTTGTGAGGAAATGCAGAGAGAATGATATTAATGTGCCAATTATTCCAGGGTTAAAACCGATTAGCACCTTAACGCAATTGAACGTGTTGCCTAAAATTTTCCATATTGATCTGCCAGATGAGTTGAGTGATGCCTTATCTCACGCAAAAAATAATTCTGAGGCAAAAGAAATCGGAACGACAGCGATGATTAAACAGTGTAAAGAATTGATGGATTTCGGTGCACCTGTATTACATTTTTATACCATGGGTAGACCAGAACAAACAAAGCAGATTGCAAAAGCGATTTTCTAAAATTACTATGAATTAAACTGTTTTTGATTACCTAAAAGAATTACAAATGAACCATTTAGATAAAGATTTAGCACAACTCGATGAAATTCTTAACCAGGTACAAAAGCAAAGTTCAGATTATTTAAGTCAACTCCATAGCAGGCCAACTACTGGTAAAATAAATCCAGATCATACCGCTGCCTTTAGTGATGAAGGTTTGGGTACATTAGGTTCACTTGAATATTTTAATAAGCGTTTTGAACCTGCAATAGTTGCCTCATCAGGACCAAGATATTGGGGCTTTGTAACCGGAGGGACAACACCAGCTGCCATTGCCGGCGATTGGCTGGCTTCTGTTTATGATCAAAATACACAATCGGTAAAAGGGAATGGAGATATTTCCGCGACAATAGAATTTGAAACCATTAAACTTTTATTATCACTATTCAATTTACCTGAAGATTTTTTTGGTGGTTTTGTAACCGGCGCCACCATCTCCAACTTTACCTGTTTAGGCAGTGCCAGACAATGGATTGGTAAACAATCAGGAAGAGATTTTGCCAAAGAAGGTGTGAGTGGTTTGATTAAGGTATTATCAGCTACGCCACATTCATCAGCCATGAAATCGCTTGCTATGCTTGGAATGGGTAGTAATAATATAATTAAAGTGGATGTTTTGCCAGGCAATCGTGAGGCACTGGACGTAACTGATCTGGAGAATAAAATTATTGCACTAAACGGTGAACCTTTTATTTTAATTTCCAGTGCAGGAACGGTTAATACTGTTGACTTTGATGATTTCTTAGCTATTCAAAAACTGCATGATAAATATAATTTTTGGTGGCATATCGATGCTGCGTTTGGTGGTTTTGCAGGTTGTTCACCAAAACATCAACATTTGGTAGCGGGTTGGGAGCAGGCAGATAGCATCACCGTTGATTGCCACAAGTGGCTAAATGTTCCTTACGAGAGCGCAGTATTTTTTGTGAAAAGAAAACATCAGATGCTGCAAATGGAAACCTTTCAAAATGCTAATGCAGCTTACCTGGGTAATCCTTTAGAATACTTTAATTACCTTAACTTTCTTCCTGAAAACTCCCGTCGCTTAAAAGCATTACCAGCTTGGTTCAGTTTGATGAGTTATGGCAAGCTAGGCTATCAACAGGTTGTAGAAAGCAATGTGGATCATGCCTTATTGTTTGCTAAATTTATAGAAAGTAATGAGGCATTCGAGATGCTTGCACCTGTGCGATTGAATACCGTTTGCTTTTCATTAAGGGATAAGAATTACCTGGACGAGTTTCTTTATCGGCTGAATACTACTGGCAAGGTTTTTATGACAGCTACTATTTACAATGGAGTTAAAGGCATTCGTGCGGCCTTTGTAAACTGGCGAACTTCGGCAATTGATATTCAAATCGCTATTGATGAAATGAATAAAATTCTGACAGAACTTTAACGCAATTAGATTGTTAAAAAGATTGTACAACTTATATTTGTGAGAATGAAGTTCACTGGTTTGAAATATATATTAATTATCTGCATCGCAGCCACTTTTTTTATAAAGGTGAGCAATGCTATGTCATATATTAAATATTCGCCTACTGAACTGGAATATGCATCTAACAATGATGATGCTACTGAAAAAGAGGAAAAGAAAGTCGAAACAGAATACTTTACCGATCATTTTTTATTTGTTACAAATGTAATTATACCCTTTATTGCAGAAAAGAAAGTGATCGTTCCTGACCATTTCTTTTACCCTGCTTATTTTCCAGAGGTACTTACGCCTCCACCATCAGTGTAACTATACATTATTTTTAATTCTAATATGCATTGCGTAATCGCGGTAGCATTTCCATTTTAATTCATTCAAATACATTATAATATGAAACGAGCAATTTCATTTACGTTTGCAGCATTTTTAATCGCCGCATCACTACAAATCAGTGCACAAGAAGTGGCACAAAACAATGTAAAACCAGTTAGTAATTCACTGGAAATGGTTTCTAAACTACAGCCAGTGAGTTTTAACTATGATAAAACATGGGCCGAAAAATTGAAAATCTCGCCAAAACAACAATATGGCTTCATCGGGACAGAAGCCAGATCTGCAGTGCCTGAAATAGTAACGGTACAGGCAAAAGATTATGCAGCTGGTAAAAATGCTTATCGATCAGCAACACTTACAAAGGTGGATTATGAAAACTTAATTCCTTTATTGGTTGGAAGTATCAAAGAGCAGCAACAACAGATTGATGCTTTGCGACAAGAGATTCAATCGTTAAAATCTCAAAGTGCTAAGTAAAATTGATTAAAGGCTGGGTTTAAATCCAGCCTTTTTTATAATATATTTATCTGTTAGCTGATATATCTAATGCTTAATGAAATATGAAAGTCATATTTTAAATCTACCTTTCTTATCTGTACAGCACTATTTATAAATCGATTTACCTTAAGGGGTTGATATCGAGTTTATTCAATGACTTTTGGTAAATGATATGCGTCTTGATAACTGTTATAACTTTTATAGTATACACCGCTCTTAAAAACTGAAAAAACCGTTTCTTTGGTTAGTTAAAATTGGACATTCTACAGTCATGTCTGAATTTTATTTGTTTAATTTTTATATACACAATGGATACCAAATTTTCAGAAACGAAATCAAAATCTAATTACACCGTTCCGCTCATCACCATTACCCTTTTGTTTTTCATGTGGGGGTTTATAACCTGCATGAACGATATTCTAATTCCTTATTTAAAGAAGCTTTTCAGCCTGACTTTTTTTGAGTCAATGCTGGTTCAGTTTAGTTTTTTTGGAGCCTATTTTGTGGGTTCGTTAATTTATTTTTTAATTTCATATACTAAAGGTGATCCAATCAATAAAGTAGGCTATAAGAAAGGCATACTCTTTGGAATTGTGCTTGCTGCTATAGGTTGTGTGCTCTTTTTCCCGGCAGCCACTTATTCTATCTATCCCTTGTTTTTGGGTGCATTATTTGTTTTAGGGCTTGGTTTTACCGTATTACAAATTACGGCAAATGCTTACGTTTCTTTATTAGGACCTGAAGACAGTGCATCGAGCAGGTTAAATTTAACACAGGCTTTTAATGCTTTTGGGACCACCATTGCGCCTATTTTGGGGGGGCATTTAATTTTCGAATTCTTCTCTGAAGCGGATGGAAGTTTTAGCGCATCGGCTACGCGAATTCCTTATTTAATCTTCGCAGGTATACTACTTTTGGTAGGTTTATTAATCTTTTATGTAAAATTACCTTCATTTAAGCCTGAAGAAGAAGAGCAGGCAAAAGGCTTGGGCGTGCTAAAGTTCCCTCATTTAACAAGAGGTATTGTAGCACTTTTCTGTTATGTGGGGGCTGAGGTAGCTGTTGGTAGTTTCATTATCAGTTTCCTACACCTTCCGGAGATTAGTGGATTGGAAGAAGCGGTAAGCAAAAATTACCTTTCCTTATATTGGGGCGGCGCAATGATTGGTCGTTTCGTAGGGTCTATTTCTTTGAATCATTCCTTAAGTCAGTCTAAGAAAATTATCTACATGCTTGGTACGGCAATTTTAGTGTTTGCCCTCATTTTTAGTATCGTAGATTTAACATTTGCACAAATCAGTTTCTTCCTTGTTTTTATCGCTTTAAATTTTATTGGTTTCTTAGTTGGAAAATCAGCTCCAGCAAGAACTTTGGCGATCTTCTCTACCATTAATGTATTGCTTTTAATTTCGGTAATGGTGAATAAAGGTGAGCTGGCTATGTATAGTGTTTTGGGGATCGGAATTTTTAACTCCATTATGTTCTCAAATATTTACACTTTGTCAATAGCAAAATTAGGTGTCTATACCAGTCAGGGATCTTCTTTACTGGTGATGGCCATTTTAGGTGGGGCGGTGCTTCCATTGGTGCAGGGCGCAGTGGCCGATCAGATTGGCGTCCATCATTCCTTCATTTTACCTCTGGTTTGTTATCTATTTATCTTATACTTCGGTATTTATTGCTCGAAACATTTGAAAGGAATAGAACAAACGAGTGTTAAGGGCGGACATTAGTGTTTGTTGAAATCCTAAAAATCTAAATATTTATAAGAAAGTCCAGAAAAAACTTCTGGACTTTCTTATGTTAACTCTATAAATAAACGACTTCAATCAGGCCCATCCCTTCACTATAGTTAATAGCAGAGCTATATACATAATGTTCTGGCTCATAAACAATTCCAGCTTCGACAGGGTTATTATGGATATAATCTAGTTTTTGTTCTTTAAAAAGGTTAGTCTCTACCGAGATTGGATGGTAGCCGTCTTGCCAAAACTTATATTCATCGCTCTTTGCGTGGATTTTGGCAGCAAATGAAAATTTATTCAACATCCATTCTCTGCTTTCATTAATCTCCTTAATTGTCGAGGTAATTTTTCGTGAGGTAAATTTTTTAAAGTCTCGGATAATATCTGGAAGATTCTTGCCCTCTTCAGCACTAACCATCATGTGTAAATGACTGGGCATTAAACACCACGCATAAATAATTAAACCTTTTTCTTTCTGGCAGTACTTAAGACTTTCTATAACTACTTCTGCAAGCTCTTTTCTGGTGAAAACATCAATCCAATTGACAACTGTAGTTGTAATGAAATAAATGCCGTTATCATCGGCTACCTTATATTTGAAACCCATTAATAAATATAAGGTATTGATTAATAGATTAAAAACTTTTCTTTAGAGGGGTTAGTCCGGAAATTTTTTCCGGACTTATATATCTATGGATTTGTAATCCATCATACTTATAGATAGATGAGTACTTTCCAATCAACTCTATCTTAAAATTCTTAAATAATATAAAGATACAGCTACGAGGATTAAACATCCTCAGGAATATAGATCGGGATTAAAAATCCCGACCAGCGATCCTGGATAATTCAACGTTAGTCCGGAAATTTTTTCCGGACTGTAGTTCTGTGGATTTTTAATCCACTTATAAGGTTTAAGGATTATAAATCCTTAGGAATATGGGTCGGGATTATAGATCCCGACCAACGCAAGTTTATAAAACTTTAAGAAAACAGATCCCAATCAACGAAGAACTAGTTATTTAATAAATATTTTTTAAATCCGTCAAAATCTGCCTCCAGTTGATCTGCATGTTTAGGGAGACTTTCCAAAGCCGTAACCTGTGCAGGGATATCAATTTTAGCGGCAATATCTGCTGGGAAAATATCAGGAAACTTACAGGCATGAGCTGTTGATAAAAATACAGCTGCGCTATCATCAGCAGGATTTTCTTTTCTGTATTGTTCTACTGCCAGGTAGGCAATGGCTGTATGCGGACAAGCAACATAATTTAGTTTCTCATCTAGATCTTTAATGCCTTCAAGCGTTTCTTCATCATTAAAACGATAAGATGTAACTACTTCCTTTAGTTTATCAATATCCTGATCGAATAGATCCATAATGCGAATCCAGTTGCTAGGCGCACCTACATCCATAGCATTGGAATAAGTTTGTGAAGATGGACGCGTTTGATAGATCCCACTTTCCAGAAAACGAGGAACGGTATCATTGATGTTAGTTGCTGCGATAAATTGTTTTACAGGTAAACCAAGTTTGTAAGCCAGTAAGCCTGCTCCAATGTTGCCGAAATTACCACTAGGAACAGAAAAAACCAAATCATTTAAACCTTGCCTTTTCAACTGTGCATAGGTATTGAAATAGTAGAAGGTTTGCGGAATTAATCTCGAAATGTTAATGGAGTTGGCAGAAGTTAATCTGAATTTACTATTAAGTTCCGTATCAGCAAAGGCTTGTTTAACCAAAGCCTGGCAATCATCAAAAGTACCTTTTACTTCAATAGCCCTGATGTTATTTCCATTTGTGGTTAGCTGTAGCTCTTGTATCGGACTCACTTTTCCCTCTGGATACAGAATAGTCACTCTGGTATTAGGTACGCCTAAAAAGCCTAAAGCTACTGCGCCACCAGTATCGCCCGAGGTAGCCACTAAAACATCCAATAGCTGTTCGCCATCTTTCAGGAAATAAGCCATTACACGACTCATAAAACGGGCGCCGAAATCTTTAAAAGCTAGCGATGGTCCGTGAAAAAGCTCGAGTACAAAAGTTTTATCGTCAAGTTTTACTGCAGGTGCTTCAAAATTAATGGCATCATCAATCAGTGCTTTTAAATCAGCAGCAGGAATCTCGTCCTTTAGTAATGCTGAGGCAACTTTGTAAGCAATTTCAGGTAGGGAATATTGCTCAATATTTTGGATAAAATCAGCATCCAGCTGCGGAATTTCAACAGGCATATATAAGCCTTTATCCTGTGGCATACTATTAAAAACGGCTTCCTTAAAGGAAATGCGTAAATCTTTATTATTGGTTGAATATAATATCATGGTTGAAGGTTAGAAGATTGGAAGGCTGGAAGGTTTGAGAGTATAATTCCCAATGCTCATACCTTTTTACACCTTTAATTTAAATTATTTTTCTTAAGGATTGTCAATGATGGAAGTGGAATAGAAAGGTTTAGGTCAATTGTCCCTCAACCTTTCTACCCTCAACCATCTACCTCAAATTACTCTTGGTCCTTCGGCATTAACTGAAGAAACATAGGCTTTACTGTTAATATTGATTTTATGTAAATGTTGTTGCTGGGCTTTAGTAATTGTTCTAGCGGTTTCTTCGTCTTTGGTTAATGCAAATACCGAGGGGCCTGATCCTGAAATACCAAATCCTATTGCGCCGTTTTCCATTGCAATGGCTCTCATTTCTTCGAAACCTGGAATTAAGATTGAACGGGTAGGCTCTACCAAAACATCTTTCATACTTCTGCCAATCAGATCAAAATCATTCATAAATAAACCGCTGACTAAACCTGCAACGTTTCCCCATTGGGTAACGGCATCTTTGAGCAGAACCTTGCTGCGAATCATCTGACGGGCATCTTTGGTGGGTACATCAACTTCCGGATAAACAATTGCGGCATACATTCCGGCAGGAGTTGGTAAAGAAATTACATCAAGTGGATCGTAACTTCTAACCAAAACAAATCCGCCTAAAATGGCTGGTGCAACATTATCGGCATGGCCATAACCACAGGCAAGTTCTTCACCTTTCATGGCAAAAGGAACCAATTCTTTAGGACTTAGTAAATCGCCCATTAGTTTATTAATGGCGAACAGACCAGCAACCGTGCTCGCCGAACTTGATCCTAATCCGCTACCAATTGGCATTTTTTTATGCAATTCAATTTCAACGCCTATATCTAATCTATTGATGTGTTGCAAATAATGCTGAACACTGGCGCTTACGGTATTTTTTTCTGCATCTAATGGTAAACGTCCATCATCACCAGTAATCATCTTGATTACTACTCCAGGCGTATTAGTTAAGCGCATTTCAACTTCATCACCAGGTTCGTTCACTGCGAAACCCAGTACGTCGAATCCGCAAACTACGTTAGCAACAGTTGCAGGAGCGAAAACTCTAACCCCCCGGCCCCCTAAAGGGGGAGTAGCCGTTCCAGTGGCTATAGCAGGGTTATCAGTATGGTGTAAATTATTATTTGACATTTTGTTATATTTTTTCCAAGGATTGAAACCTTGGGCTATGTTGTTAATCGTCTTTATACTTTATTTTTATTACCTCTTTCTCATCCATCTCACTTGTAGCTTCCTCTCTAGGGTTATGTTACTTAGTATTGAAATCCTGCTATACTACATGCTTCGACTATGGGTTTTATTCCCCTTTTAGGGGGCTAGGGGGTCTGACCCACATTTATAATATCGGCAAAAACACCAGCTGCGGTAACTTCTGCACCTGCGCCCGGGCCTTTTACCACTAACGGACGGGATTTGTATCGATCAGTAGTGAACGAAATGATGTTATCACTTCCCGAAAGCATATAGAAAGGGTGGCTATCATCGACCATTTGCAGGCTGATTTCTACATTGCCATCTTCTAGCTTCCCGATGTAACGCAACACCTTGCCATCATTAGCTGCTTTATTTTTTAAATCTTCGAAGTAAGCCGAATTTGCTTGTAATTCTTTGTAAAAGTCTTCCACAGAAGTGGCGTTTAAACAAGCTTCCGGTAAGATGTTGTCAATTTTCACATCAACAGCTTCTAAGGGATAACCTGCATCACGTGCCAGAATCAACATTTTACGCATGAAATCTTTTCCATTCAAATCATCTCGTGGATCTGGTTCTGTATAACCCAATTCCTGTGCTTCCTTAACTGTTTCGTAAAATCGGGCTTCACCTTTAAAATTATTGAAAATGTATGAGATTGTTCCGGATAAAATAGCCTCGATACGGGCGACTTTATCGCCACTCATCATCAATTCTTTTAGCGTTCTGATGATTGGTAAGCCTGCACCAACATTTGTTTCATAATAAAAATCTACGCCAAACTTACGGGCAGTATCTTTAAATGATTTGTATTGGGCGAAACCTGCAGAGTTGCCTTTTTTATTGCAGGTAACTACAGAGATGCTGCTTTCAAAAATTCCCTGATAAAATTCGATAGGTGTTTCTGCTGCGGTATTGTCTACAAAAACACAGTTGGGTAAATTCATTGCTTTCATTTTAGCTACAAATCCTGCCAAATCAGCCTGTTCACCATTTTCATTGAGGTCATTTTCCCAATTCTCCAGCGACAAACCGTCGGCATTAAATACCATTTTACGGGTGTTGCATATTCCGGTTACCTTTACTTGCAAATCGTTATTTTCAGCAAGAAAAGGCATTTGTTCTTTTAACTGATTAAATAGCGTTTTGCCAATATTTCCTGTTCCCAAACAGAAAATATTTAATGTTCTTTTCAAATCAGTAAAGAAGGCATCGTGAACGGCGTTTACTGCTTTAGACAAATCATCCTTGCTGATGATTACGGAGATATTATATTCTGAAGATCCTTGTGCAATCGCCCTTACATTAATTCCGTTACGGCCAAGTGCACCAAACAAACGACCGCTCATACCTGGCGTGCGTTTCATGTTTTCGCCAACTATAGCCAATACGGCCAGGTTATTTTCAACTTCCGGCAAGGCCAGTTTATTCGCATCAAGCTCCAGCTCAAATTCTTTTTTGATTAAGGCAATCGCCTGACCAGCATCAGTTGGTTTCACTGCAAAAGTAATGCTGTGTTCTGATGATGATTGGGTAATTAACACTACGTTAATTTGCTCACGTGATAGCAAGGAAAACAACCTGCCACTAAAGCCAGCCTTTCCAACCATGCCACTTCCGGTAAGGTTGATGATGCTGATATGATCGATAGAGGAGATGCCTTTGATGGGTAGGGTGGATATTTTTACATCGCTTTTAATATAGGTTCCGCTGAAATCGGGCTGGAACGTATTTTTAATTACAATTGGAATTTTCTTCATGAAAGCCGGGATCATCGTTGGCGGATAGATCACTTTTGCTCCAAAATAACTTAATTCCATTGCTTCTGTATAACTTAATTCTGGTAACGAGAATGCTTTTTTCACAATCCGTGGATCGGCAGTCATCATGCCGTTTACATCAGTCCAGATTTCGATTTCCTCAGCATTCAGTGCAGAACCCCAAACAGCCGCGGTGTAATCAGAACCCCCACGGCCCAAAGTGGTTACTCTTCCTGCTGCATTACTGGCGATAAAACCGGTAACAAAAAGTACCTTATCTTTATTTGTCTGATAGAAATCATTAATCAGTATTTCTGTTAAATCGGTATCTACCTTGGCTTGTCCGAAATTGCTATCGGTTTTTATTAACTCAGATCCATTTACATATAAAGCCTCTGCAAACTGTTGTGAGGCGATATGTGCAATCATGAAAGAAGAACAACGTTCTCCATAACTTAAAATCTGATCTTTGGTTTGTGCACTTAGTTCACGCAGGTTATTCACTGCCTGTAATAAATCTTCCAATTCGTTGAAGAAAATCTTTAGGCGTGTAAAAACAGGGTTTTGTGCAGCTGCAGGCAGTAACGAACGAATTACTGCGAAATGTTTCGCTTCAATTTCTTTTAAAGAAGCGTCGTAATTTTCTCCACGTTCAGCCCTTTCGGCCATATCAGTCAGGAGGTTAGTTACGCCACTCATTGCCGATAATACCACTATCGGATTGCTCTGTAATTTTTCTTTTGCTACTATGTTAAGTAGTGTTTTAATGTTCTCGGCCGAACCTACGGATGTGCCACCGAATTTAAGTACTTTCATTAGTTCTGGTTTTAGCGAAAACTGCCCCTTGCCTGTTAATTATTTCGGTTTGGTGCGATTTTCTATGGTTTGGGTTTAAAAAAAAAAAGCGTCCCGATTGGTATCGGGACGCTTTCTGTGTTTTGTATGTTAATTCAATTTACAACAAATTAGCCCCGCTGGTTTATCCCGGTGGTAATAATAATCGTTGTAATAATTGAAGAGTTTAAAATCATTTCTATTGGTGTATTTTGTACACCGTAAAGTAGCAGATTATTTTTCTTAATTGCAAACAATTTTTAAATTTATTTGAAAATCTTTTAATAAAACGTTTAATTAGATGGAATAGCCGCATTTTTTGAACCGAAAACTAATCTGGAATATCAAGTAAGCCAAAACCAATTGGCAGTCATTGCAGGTTTATTATTGTACTGCATTCATAAGAAGCAAGTGTTTTTTAGTTAGCGATGCTTCGTTTTTCAGCATGACAACGGTAAGAAGGCTGAAGCTAATCTTAAACTTATCTCCTTAAAGCTACCTGATCCCAATATAAATCTCCACTTCCGAATCATTTCCGTTTTGAGATTTTTCACCATAAACTTCAAAATCAGCATGATAGGTTCGGTATAGCGCTATATCATTCGCCCATATTTCTTTCCAGGTTTCTACAACAGCATCTGGCATCTCGCCTTTGGCAAGGTATCTTAGCAGTTTTTTATTATTGATTTCTCTTCCTACCAAACCCTCCGGAATATAATCTAAAGAATTAACCCGATGACCGATAATGGTGGTGTATTTTCCTGTAAAATCACTTTCATAGTCTGTGTAAATGGCGTAAACATCATCACTTTCTTTATTCTCGATCTGACTGGAAATTTGTTCGTTGTAAAATCTTCCCCAGAGCTGGCCTAAATTTGTTGCCGCGTGATTATTTTGATTCGTGGTTTCTATCGATATGCCGATAATCTTGAAATTTTCCATGGAATAGATTTGCAGTGAAGATAACGTTTCTCCCTTATCCTCATAATATTGTTTCTTGAAATTCATATTCTTATCTAGATCAGGAACTTCTAATTTAACAATATAATCAATACCACCTCTTTCCCATGTTCTTTTCCATCGTCCATTTTACCTTTTCCATTACCCATCTTCCATTTTCCCATCCCTTATCCTTACCTTTGTAGCAATATATGCAAGGGTTAGTTATAAAATCTACTGGGAGCTGGTATAGCGTGATTGGCGATAGTGGCGAACGTTACGATTGCCGAATTGTTGGCAAGTTTAGGATGAAAGGGATTAAAACCACTAATCCGATCGCTGTTGGCGACCGTGTGAAGTTTGATCTTGAGCCGGGCAGCAAACAGGGAATTATTAACGAACTGCTGCCCCGGAAAAACTACATTATCCGCAAATCTATTAACTTAAGTAAGCAAGCTCAGATTCTGGCGGCGAACTTAGATATGGCTATTTTGATTGTCACGCTCGCATCGCCAAGAACCTCCTTAGGTTTTATAGATCGTTTTCTGGTTACTGCCGAAGCTTATGATGTGCCAACTGTGCTTGTGTTTAATAAGCTCGATTTGTTTAGTAAAGAAGGACTGGAAATTTTACAGGAATTTAAAGACATCTACGAAAACATCGGCTATGCTACTTATGAGGTTTCTGCTTTGAAAGGAATTAATATTCCAATTATTCAGGAGCTCATTACTAATAAAATTACCTTGATTTCTGGTCATTCAGGAGTAGGAAAATCAAGTTTAATTAATGCGCTTCTGCCAGACAGGGATTTGCGTACAGGTGAAGTTTCCGATTGGAGCGATAAGGGACAACATACTACCACATTCGCCGAAATGTTCGAATTGCCGCAAGGTGGCTTTATTGTAGACACACCAGGAATTAGAGAATTGGGAGTAATAGATATCGAAAAAGAGGAATTGGGTCATTTCTTCAGGGAGATTTTTAAAACTTCACATCAGTGCCGTTTCAATAACTGCAGGCACGTAAATGAGCCTGGTTGTGCTGTAATTGAAGCCGTGAATAATGATGAAATAGCCGTTTCAAGGTATGAAAGTTACCTGAGTATTTATCACGGCAACGATACCAGGCATTAGCCCCCCAGCCCCCTGAAGGGGGAGTTGAAAGGCTGGGTGTAGAACGCTGGGTACAAAGAAAAAAGAGTTGTTATAAACTATAGAAAGTCAAAAGCTTTAAGTTAATTGTTTTGCGCAAGCAATATGACTTTAAAGATTAGGTTTTTATAAATTTGTTATAAACTATAGAAAGTCAAAGCCCCTTCAGAAGGAGTTGAAAGGTTAGGTGGAAAAGCTGGTTGCAGAGAGAAAAAGAAATAAACGTTTTGTTTAAACTATAGAAAGTCAAAAGCCCCCTTCAGGGGGTTGGGGGTCATTATGAAATTCAAATTAGGAGATTTTGTTCGTTTTGTTGATGAAAAACGTGAGGGATATGTAACGAAAATTATCGATACACAAACATTGGGTGTTACCGATGAAGACGGTTTTGAAATACCAGTTGCCATTAGCAATTTAACCTCTGTACATGGACATGGTGTTGTTGCTGAAGAACAAGATGCACCCAAACCGGTTCATGTGAACGTGCCATCAATCAATAAAATTGAAAATGGAATTTATGTTGCCGTAGCCACGGATAACAAGGCTGGCAATGTGGTTCACTTTCATTTATTGAATCAATCATCAAATGTTCTTTTATTTAATTTAACAACTGAGAAAAAAGAAAAATACGCTAGTGTTTTTCATGGTGTGATAGAAAGTTATCAGTCGGGTTTGGTTTACTCTGCTTCTTTGGCAGATTTAGACCTCTGGCCTGAATTTACTTTTCAGATTATAATTGCTGGTAAAACGGATGTAAAGCCTGTAGACCCATTAGTGATTCGTAAAAAATTCAGAGCGAAAGATTTCTCTTCAGAACAAAAAGAATTGCCACAATCTAAAAAAGGCTGGTTAATTCATCTGGATGATTT
Organism: Pedobacter sp. N23S346; assembly: GCF_048515415.1. Classification (NCBI taxonomy): domain Bacteria; kingdom Pseudomonadati; phylum Bacteroidota; class Sphingobacteriia; order Sphingobacteriales; family Sphingobacteriaceae; genus Pedobacter; species Pedobacter sp. N23S346. Next base: position 291,241 of record NZ_JBLYEE010000005.1, on the reverse strand, counting down.
AGTACCCATTACAATTGATGCCCAAAAGTTAAAGGAGAGTTTCTTTAAATCGCCGGCAGAAAAGAAAACGGTTGATGCGCCAGCAAAGGAGATTGATCTTCACATTGAAAAGCTACGGGACGACCACCACTTCCTCGAAGCTGATGAAATTCTGCAAATCCAGCTAAACTATTTTCAGAATGCACTCGACGCAGCGATTGTTCACCATTTTGAAAAAATGATTTTTATTCACGGTTCTGGAAACGGAACACTCAGAGATAAAATCCATAAGCTAATCAGCAAAAATCCGAATATCAAAACCTATATGGATGCCAGAAAAGAAAAGTTCGGCTATGGTGCAACGGAAGTGGTTTTCAAATAAATTGGTTCATTAGTTCAATAGCCATTTGTTCATTAGTTGCCTGAAAACTGCCAACTAAAAACTGTTAACTGAAAACCTCATCTCCATAATCAGGGTTTGCTCCATGTTGCGAGGCGACAAAAGCCCCAACTTTGCAGGCCCTGTCTAAAACTGTATTAATTGGGTAGCCGTTAAGATAGCTGGAAATAAAGGTTGCCAAGAATGAATCGCCAGCACCAACCGTGTCTGCAACTTCAACCTGGTAGCCTTTATGATGATATAAATGACCATTTTGAAGTACGTATGCACCTTTTTCACCAACGGTTAAGCAAATAATTTCTATATTGAAGTTGAGGCTGAGTTGCTTTAACAATTGTTCATCTGTGTTGCCCGTTAAAGCCAGTTCATCCTTCAGGTAAACCAATTCGTGTTCATTTACCTTTAAAATATCAGCCTCACCTAATAAGGTTTTTAAGGTTTCTATGGTGTAAAACGGCGGACGAAGATTAATATCAAATATTTTGAGTTTAGCCAGTTTCAGTAAAGCCAGAATGGTGTTTTTGCTTTCTTCGTTTCTGCAGGTTAAACTGCAATAAACAAAAGCATCTGCCTGTTTAACTGCCGCAAGCGCAGCATCACTAATGGTTATCGCATCCCAGGCTACTGGTTCTACAATAGTGTAAGTTGCCTGATGCGATTCATCCAGTTTTACTTCAACCGTACTGGTTGGCAGGTTGTTGATCTGAATCAAATCAGAAGTAAAGTTCTGATCCTTTAAAAAATTAACCAATTCTTGTCCTGATTCATCATCGCCAACGGCGCTGATAAATTTACTGTTGATCCCTTGTTTATGAAGATTCAAAGCAACATTCATGCTTGAACCTCCAGCTTTTTTTCCTTCCGGGAAAACATCCCACAAAATTTCGCCTATTGAAGTTACTGTTTTTTCCATTTCAGATGTAAAGAAACAATTTTTATACACGGAACAAAATACTTTGTTTTATATCTTTACAACAAGACGATAAAAAACAATGAAGATAAAATTATTAGTGATGCTGCTAATGTGCTCGTTAGGCGCATTAGCACAGTCTGTAAAAGATAAGCAGTCTATTCTTAATGTGTTAGAAACACAACGGCTTGCCTGGAATAAAGGCGACCTGGAAACTTTTATGCAGGGTTACGTAAAAAGCGATAGTTTACTTTTTGTTGGCAGCAGCGGACCAACTTATGGCTGGCAGAAAACATTAGATAATTATAAAAAAACTTACCAGGGAGCAGCTGGAATGGGTCAGCTCACTTTCGGAATTAAGAAAGTAGATTTTTTAAACAAAGATGTGGCTTTCGTTTTAGGAAGCTGGCATTTAAAAAGGGAAAAAGATGAACCACAAGGGTACTTCACTTTACTATTCAAAAAGCTTGACGGCGAATGGAAAATCTTTGTTGATCATTCGAGCTAAAAATTGAAAATGGTGTTTGTTGTATAGCCCAATGAAGAAAATCTTTGCACGAACTTTATAGGATAAATATTTATCGTCTGTTATAAGCTGTCTAAAAAATTATAATTTATCAACTTACAAAATTTCAAAAGCCTATGCACTGAAGAATTTCGCAAGTTTGATGATAGTACCATAAAACTTACGAAGTATTTTCCCCAACAAAGGCCACCAAAACTTCGCAAGTTGATCTTCATTTATGAAATTTAGACAGTCTCTTAGCTTTAAAAAATATTGATGATTTTAATTTCTTAATGGTTTAATATTTAGACGACCAATCTATAGAAGAAAATCTATATTTCGGCTAGAACTACTCTCCAAGTTTAAAGTCTTTATAGTAATAATCTTTATCCTGATCAGTAAGTTGGCGGATTACCTTACAAGGATTTCCGGCGGCAAAAACATTATCCGGGATATCTCTGGTTACAATACTTCCTGATCCGATCACCACGTTAGATCCAATTTTTACACCGGGATTAATTACTACATTTCCGCCAATCCAAACGCTGTTTCCGATGGTAATTTCTTGTGCCCATTCAAATTCCTGATCGCGCAAGTGCGCATGGATTGGATGGCCAGCCGTATATATAGACACATTTGGAGCGATAAATACACTGTTTCCGATGGATACCTTGGCGCAATCCAGAATCACTAAATTAAAATTTGCGTAGAAATTATCTCCAATTTCTATGTTATAGCCATAATCGCAACGAAATGGTGGTTCAACATAGAACATTTTTTCTGTTTTGCCGAAAAGCTTTTTAAGTAGTTCCTTACGCTGCTTAATAAATTTTGGTGCCAGATTGTTAAATTCAAAAGTAATTTCGCGGGCTTTCAATCTTTCCTTTGATAAGGTAGCATCTCCAGCCTGGTAAGCTTTACCCGCAAGCATTTTTTGTTTTTCTGTTAGTATTATTTCTTCCATTACTGATTTTTTGCGTGATCATTTTAAAGGTAGTAATTGTATCCAAATGATCAATAGCATTGAGATCGAAAATGATTGATAGCAGCAGTTTGTAGCCTTTATATCTAAAACAAAAAGCGGGACTTCAGTTAAGAAACCCCGCTTTAAGATTGTATATTTATAGTATTTTAAGGTCTGCCTTTAGCTAAAGCGCGTTCTGCAATTTTAACCGCTTTTTTCTCTCTCCAATGTGCATATTTCTCTTTGAAAGTCATTTTTATTAAACTATCAATTGCACCGTGGGTAAATAAACTCCAAACACTGGCTACTTTTCTGGTGATGGATTGATCCCATGCACGTAAGCTTAATGAGAATGAACCATCAAGATATTTCATCCAGTGCCACATGCCTGTTGGCATAAATAAGGTATCGCCGTGCTCTAAGAAAACTTCGTAACCTTCAATACCTTTTAAGGCAGGGAATTTTTCGAAATCAGGATTGTCTACCTGATAATCTTCTAAGGCATAAGTTGCATTCGGAAGGCAATATAAACGATCTTTCCATTTATTATCAAAAAGCACAATGTGTTTTCTGCCGCCAAAATGGGTATGAAAGATGTGAGGTAAATCGATATCGTAATGTAGAAAAGTTACCGAATTCGAACCCCCAAAAAACATAGCAGGCATACTTTCTATGAACCCGCCCATTAAATCTTTAGGGATTTTTATATCATTAATCAAACTTGGAACCTTCTTAAATAAATTAAAGAAAAAGATTCTCAATTCTGTTGGCTCACGCTTAATTAAATCAAGATAATCGCCAAATTTCATGTGAGCAGTTGCCGCATTAATTGGTTTAGACGGATCAGCTTTGGAATTATCATACAATGGAACTTCCAATTCGCCACCAATCTCTTTTAAGTATTCTGTAGTCCATTTTTCTCTTGCTGGCCAGTCTTTGGTAAGGCCCTTAATAACAAGCGGACGTTTCGTTTTCAAATAATTTTTTTTGAAATCCTCTGGAGTAATACTCTCAACGATATCAACGGGTTTTAGAATGAAACTCATGCGTTTAAAATCGGTTATTTGTGCCGAACAACAAAAATGTAAATTTTATTTTACAAAAAGGATATTGTGCATTAAATGTGACTAAATTCACGTAATCTAAACTTAACAGCTCCTTAACGATTTATTGATTTAAGCCGGGACTTTGCTTTTAATAATTTCAGCGTATGCTGCATCCCACAAATCGATTCGTTTTTGTAATGCTCTTTTAGTTGTTTCTTCGGCTTCGCTCCAAAAAAGTTCATCTTTTTCACATAACTTTTCCGTCATGGATAAGGCCAGGTGACTGTGGTGATCGCCATCCACTTCGATATGACGTTCCAGGTAATATTTAAAAATTGAAACCTGCTCGGGGTTTGCGCTATTTAAATCATTAACCATACTAAAGAACATATTTGGAATCAAATCTTCACGACCGAATGTAAAACTGGCTGCCTGAAGATGAGTTTTGCCACTGTTGATCGTTTCAAATGTTGCGTTCACAAAATCTCTGGCAGCCTGAGGAACCTCAGCCAACTCAAAAGCCATATCGAAATCTCTGCCTTTCTTTAACGAGGCTAAGAAATGATTTATAGGTTTTACATTAGCGCCGCATTGTTCCATAGCATCCAGATACAACTCAAAATGGCTTTTAATAGCCCCATCAGCATCAACATCGCTCTCTTCGCCAGCAACAATCTCATTGATCAGCTGTCGGGTAACCGCATCACCAACCGGGAACCAGGGGAGGGTAGTACATGTTAAATTAATTTGAAGAGATTTAAGTAGCGACATGAAATCCCAGACCGCATAGATATGGTATTCCATAAAAATCTGCAGATCTTCCAGCTCACTGATGGCTGTATATACTTTATGATTGATTATTTGTTGCCTGAGCGGGGCAATATTTTCCTGGATTTTTAGAATATTGGGGTGCATGTGTTTATTATAGAATGATATACTGCTGAGTAAGTGGACGGGTGAGTAATGGGCCAGATTTAAAGAATAAGCTTCTTATTTTCATTTAATAATAATGATTAACCAAAATTAAGCAGTAAATTGAGAGTAAGGTGCAAAAATCAAAAACCTGAAAAACAGGTGACAATCGAATATAATACTTATTCGATAAATAGTTAAAAAAATAAACGCCCCTACTTGGAAGCAAGGACGTTATATTAACAATCAATTGGGAAGCGATATGTCTAAAAAAAAATGGTATCGATGTCTTAATTAGGCATTAAAACGCTGTCAATAACATGGATAACGCCATTTTTCTGGTTAACATTAGCAATTGTTACTGTGCTTGTTCCACCTTTTTCATCTTTCAAAATTAGTTTTTTTCCTTCCATCGAAGCCCAAAGTTTACCACCTTCTACTGTGGTCAATTCTGCTTTACCACCACCAGCTTTGATCGCTGCAGCAATTGCTTTGCTATCTAATTTACCTGCAACAACATGATAAGTTAAAATTTTTGTTAATGTAGCCTTGTTTTCTGGTTTCACTAAATTATCTACTGTACCTGCAGGAAGTTTATCAAATGCTTCATTTGTTGGTGCAAAAACAGTAAATGGACCAGCGCTTTTTAAAGTTTCTACCAATCCAGCTGCTTTAACTGCGGCAACCAATGTGGTGTGATCTTTAGAGTTTACAGCGTTATCAACAATATCTTTTGTTGAATACATTTCAGCGCCACCAACCATTGGGTTTTTCTGAGCATAAACTTGAGTGGTAATGGCCATTGTGAATACGGCAAATGCCGATAAGATTAATTTTTTCATTTTTTCTAATTTTTAGGTATTTGTTATTTGCTTTCATTTACGATGCCTTACCGATGCTTGGTTTTTTAGAAATCCAAAATAGATTTAAATATCTGATAATTAGTATTTTAAAATGCAACTGATACTTGTGATGAAACGGTTTTTTCTTCTATCAAATAGTTTTACCAATTGTTTTTGATAGGGGATCCCATTAGGATAAATGCGAAATCCCATACATTTTAAAAATGCATAGGGTTCATATAAGCTAATTTGAATCTAATCATTCAAATCATAAATTAGAAAGGATGACTATGTTACTTTCGCTGCCCTGATTTTTTTAGAGAAGTAGTTTGGAAAAAAGCGTTTCAGAAAAATTGCTTTTGTTTCTTTTCCGCCGATGTAAACTTCCTCTTTCTTCAGTTTTACTGCTGCAACAATCTGTTTTGCACACGCTTCTGCACTCATTCCGTTTGCTTGTGCATCATCCATAGTTCCCTGATTATTTCCATTTGCGGTTAAAGCATTTACAGAAACATTGGTTTTAATAAAGCCAGGGCAAACAATGGTTATGTCGATATTTTGATCATACACTTCTGATCTCAGGGAATCGAAATAACCATGTAATGCATGTTTAGATGCGGCATAGGTAGAGCGCAATTTGGTGCCAAATTTACCTACCAAACTGCTGATGACCACTATTTGTCCACCACCGTTTTTAATCATTACCGGTAGAATTGCTTTGCTTAAAATAACAGTTCCCCAGAAATTGGTATTCATAATTTGTTGTTCGGTGCTTAAATCTGTAGCGAGTGCTAATCCACGTTGACTCACTCCGCCAGCATTAATTAATAAATCTATGCTTCCAAAAATCCGAATGGCATCTGCTGCTTTTTGCGCTAAGATTTCCGTTTCACATAAATCGAAAGGCAAAACATGCACATTAAAAGAATTTTGGCAGTTGCCTTTTACCCTGAAAAGTTCATCCCGGTTGCGTGCTGAAATAATCAGTTTATCTCCGGCTTTAAAATGTTCGTAAACCAAAGCTTCACCGATGCCGGATGATGCGCCTGTAATCCATATAATTTTCGACATATATTATTAATTAATTAATTTTTGAATGATCGGATTTTGAATAAATGAATGTTATTTTAACTCGTAAAATCAGTCATTCTCTAATTCACTCATTCTTTCATTCAATCCTTCTCTAATTTAATCCTTCTCTAATTCAATCCTTCATTCATTTCCCACTATAAACAATTCTGAAGCGATATGATCGGCAAAAAGTTTACCGCTTTCGCTTAATTTAATTTGATCATTCTGGATAATCAACCAATCTTTGTCTTCAAAAGCCTTTAAATTATGATTGGTTTCTTCTAGAAAATCAGCACCAAAATCAGATTTGATCTTTTTTAAATCTGTGCCCCACATGGTTCTTAAGGAGGTCATTACATATTCATTAAATCGATCGTTCAATGATAATTCCTCCACTATTTCCGGAAGTTTGTTATGAGCCAATACCTCCATATATTGCGCATTGTTCGCAGGGTTCATGTATCGGTTTTGTCCATCGAAGCCATGTGCCGATGGTCCAATTCCTAAATAATCTACGCCACGCCAGTAGTTGGTATTGTGAACTGCATAACAGCCGGGTTTGGCCAGGTTAGATATTTCATAATGTTCAAAGCCAGCAGCAATAAATTGTTCCATCAGGATTACAAATTGCGCAGCGCTCTGACTATCACTCACCGGCGCTTGTTTCTTATTTCTGATCGCATGTGCCAATGCCGTTTTTGGCTCAACAGTGAGGGCGTATGCAGAAACATGCGGTACTTCCAACTCAATTGCTTTCTGAATGTTGCTCAGCCATTTCGAATCGCTCAATAGCGGAAAACCATAAATTAAATCAAGACTTAGATTTTCAAAACCAGCATCCTGACTCCTTTTGATGGAATTTTCTGCTTCATCTGCATGGTGGGCCCTGTTCATCCAAAGCAAGTCTTCATCAAAAAAAGATTGAATCCCAACACTAAATCTATTTACGGGTAATTGTTTCAGTTCTTTCAACTTTGAAACCGTTAGATCATCTGGATTGGTTTCAATGGTAATCTCTGCATTTGAATCTACTGAAAAGGTATGATTAATGGTGTCGAAAATCTTTTGTAGTGCCGTCTGAGATAGGATAGAAGGTGTTCCTCCACCTAAATAAATACTTCCGACTTGGCCCGAAATCCTGTCCTGCTTGATTTTAATTTCCTTGCAAATCGCATCTACCATCTCATTTTCATATTTCAGGGAGGTGCTGAAATGGAAATCACAATAATGACATGCTTTTTTACAAAATGGAATGTGGATATAGATACCAGACATTTGACAAAGATAATGAAGTTCGTATTTCTTTTTTTGTCATAATATACTACCAAATATCGGTACACTGGATTGAACTTACTTATCGCTTAAAGGAGATAAAAACGTATGTTTTGTAATAAATTTAGATTTATAAACTCAAACGGATATGCATCATTCTGAATTATTTATGGAGGTTAGCCATCCTGTAAACTAAATGCATTTTATTAACATGGATAAATCAAGAATCTAAAATACATATGAATTATAACCTCTTTAAATTACAAAAAATCATTCTTTTAAGCTTGTTATTAGTAGTAATACCTTTTGTTAAAGTTACTGGACAGTCCAAAACAGATAGTATTACGTCTTTTTTACAGGATGAAATGATAAAGAGAAATATCCCTGGTTTACAGGTTGCCATTATCAGGAATGGGAAGTTAGAATTGGTTAGGTCTTTTGGGTCGGCAAATATAGAAAACCGAGTGAAAGTTAATGACAGTACAATGTTCTCGATCAATTCGGCTACAAAGGCATTTACCGGGGTTGCCATTATGCAATTGGTTGAAGAAGGAAAGATTGATCTCCAGGGCACTATCTCAGCGTATCTTGACAGCTTGCCAAACCACTGGAGGGCGATAAAAATCTACCAGCTACTAACCCATACCTCTGGCTTACCGGATTTAGTTGATGTTAGAAAAGGTGGATTCGTTGAGGGTTTAAAGTACCCTGAAGCATTGAAAGCGATTCGGGAATATCCAATGGAATTTACTGCAGGAACACAAATGCGATATAATCAAACGAATTACGTATTGCTTGGTCAGATCATTGAAAAATTGAGTGGAAAATCTTTTGAAAAATTTATTCAAGAACGGCAATTTGATCCGGCCGGGATGAAAAGAACGGGTTTCGGCGATTCACGCGATATCATTATGGATAAGGCACCTACTTATAGGCTTTCTAAAGTCACTGAAAGAAATTTTGTAAAAGGGAAAACATTAGAACGTACCTGGGAAGAATTTACCGAATTACGTTCTACCGCTGGAATAAATAGTTCTGCAAGCGAACTTGCCAATTGGATTTTATCTTTACAAAATGGTATACTGCTAAAACCACAATCATTAAAAACAATGTGGGAAGCTGGAAAACTTAGTAATGGCAATTATTCAGGCTGGGCATTGGGTTGGGTTGCCCGTAGAAATACAGCACCCCGCGCTGTGGCTGGTATAGGTGGGGCTCGTTCCTGGTTTTATGTGTATCCAGATCATAATCTGGCGATAATTATATTAACCAATTTATCAACCAATCAACCTGAAGATCTGGCACCTGAAGTTGCAGGTTTTTATTACCCGGAATTAAAGTCTGTAAATGGAGGCAGTTTACCAGAAACAGTTTTACCATTGAGAGCATTGCTCGAAAAAGAAGGGTACAATAAAGCGATACAACTGAGCGAAAAAATAAAAAAGCGTGATGGTAAATTTTTCCTTTCAGAAAGAGATTTAACTAACTGGGCCTATTATTTGCTGCTCATACAGCATAAGCCCAAGGAGGCTGTTGAGCTTTTCAAGCTATATGTACATCTCTATCCATCAGATGCCAATGCTTATGAAGGCTTAGGAGAAGCTTATCATTCAACCGGCGATTTAAAAAATGCAATTGCAGCTTACAAAAAAACTTCAGAACTGGATCCGAAAAATATAAATGCAAGTAAAAAACTCAAAATGCTATTAAATAATTAGTATGGGCACCGAGGTAAGATAAATCATGAATGAAGATCAACTTGCGAAGTTTTGGTGGCCATTGTTGTGGGAAATACTTCGAAAGTTTTATGGTACTTTCATCAAAACTTGCGAAATTCTTCAGCGCACAGGCTTTTGAAATTTCGTAAGTTGATAAATTATAAAATTTTGACAGCTTCCTACAGATTTTACTCCTTGTAATTCAATTTCAGATGGCTTATCTATTGCCAAACAGATACCATGATGTGGCATATTTCAAAACCATTTATTTTCTCTAGGTAAACCATGATTATTCAGCTACTTTTGCGTCTTTAAGTTTTGATTTACAGCATGCCGAGATTTATTTTTACTTTATTCGCTTTCATATGGGTGGCCAATTGTGTTTTTGCACAAGAAATCCCGGCTGCTCCTGATAGTGCAATTGTGGTAAATCAATACAAATTCAAACGCTATCGGCTTGATTCTGCTTCATTGGCAAGGCAAAAGGTGGTTACCGATTCTATCATTAGTCATACCTGGGTATTACCAGATAGCGCAATTAACAAAAATGCCTTAATGGACAGTGTGGAGAAAGAGTTTCTTTTCCCCAAACTGGATTTATTGGGTTGGCAAAAGGAATATTCACAATTCAAGAAGAAAGCTAATCCCTACCAGTTGGGAAAACAAATTCCAAAAGGAAACGTGGGTTTATTAGGATTCATTTTTGCAATGCTGGTGATCTTTGCTATCCTGAAAAATGCTTTTTCAAAACAGCTCTCGGCTATCGTTGAATCTTTCTTTAGTAACCGGATTTTGAATAATATCAATAAGGAAGATAACCTATTCAGTTCCTGGCCTTTTTTACTGTTGTTTATCCAGTTCGGATTTATTTTAGGAATGTTCTTTTTCTTGGTAGCACAATACTATGATATGTATCAGGCCAAGCATGGATTTAAGTTTTTCTTTACCATTTCCATTACAATCATTGTGTTTTACGCACTTAAATTAGTTATATTAAGATTCATTGGCTATCTGTTTAACGTCCAGAAACCAGTAGGCGAATACATCTCCATTTTGTATCTCAGCTACTTTAATGCCTCTTTACTTTTTATTCCATTGGTTGTAGCCTTTGCATTATCTCCCTTAAAATATGGTGTAATTTATATTGCATTGGCTTACTTGCTTTTAGGCGTGATATTTGCATTTCAGCTACTCAGGGCTGGCATTACGATACTTTCTAATAATAAGTTTTCTAAAATGCATTTAATTTTGTACTTTTGCGCCCTCGAAATATGTCCTATTTTAATACTAATTAAAACGATAGGATTGTAGCAGGAAAAAGGAAAATGCAAGAAAAGAACGACTCTAGAATTCGCAAAATAAAAAGTATTTTGGTTACTTTACCAAAACCTGAAACCGAAAAATCTCCTTACTACGATTTGGCGAAAAAGCATAATTTAAAGGTAGATTTCCGATCCTTTATCCATGTTGAAGGTGTGCCAGCAAGAGATTTCAGAAAGGATAAGATTAACTTGGCTGATTTTACAGCGGTGATCTTTACCAGTCGTAATGCTGCTGATCATTTCTTTAGAATTTGTGAAGAAATGCGTTATGATGTGCCAGTAGATCTAAAATATTTCTGTCTGTCTGAAACTATTGCATTATATCTTCAAAAATACATTCAATATAGAAAAAGAAAAATATTCTTTGGAAAGCAAACAGCTGCAGACCTTGCGGAGGTATTAAAAAAGCATGCCAACGAAAAGTTTTTATACCCGTGTTCTGATATGGCTACAGAGGATACCATGAAGTTTTTAGAAAAAAGTGGTTATGATTTTACCCCTGCAGTATTGTTCAAAACCGTTGTGAGTGATTTATCAGACCTTGCAGAAGTTTTTTATGATGTAATCGCGTTTTTTAGTCCATCGAGTATCCAGTCTTTATTTAAAAACTTCCCAAATTTCCAACAAAATAATACGCGTATTGCTGCCTTTGGTACAAATACGAGTAAAGCCTGTGTAGACATGAATCTAATCGTTGATATTGCAGCACCTACTCCGGGTGTTCCTTCGATGACTATGGCTATCGAAAACTATATTAAAGTATCCAATAAATAAGACCCTTCATATTTCTTATAAGTCAATTCATTAAGAGCGTAACGTTATTGTATTCAATAGGTTACGCTTTTTTATTGTCTGGTAAATCGGGATATAATTTTTTACTAAAACGTATTACACGCCTAAGAGTAAACTATTTAATTCGAAATATTTGCATTTGTTGATAATTGTATTGATTTTTGATAGGATTGGTCCTAATTGTGCTGTGCACACACTATAAATAATATGAAGAAAATCTACCTTCTAGCCATTATGGGTATAAGTGTATTGCTGTCAAGTTGTGGTCATGGAGGCCAAGGCGAGTTAGTGGGTGCTTACAACCGTAAATTTAAGAATAACCGTATTCCTTTGGGAATGGTTTATATTCCACCTGGCCACACCCCTCTTGGAGGATCTGATGAGGATATTACATTTTCTCAAAATGGCCCCAGCAGAATGACAACTATAAGTGCATTCTTTATGGATCAAACCGAGATTTCTAATGCAGAATATCGCCAGTTTACTAACTGGGTAAGGGATTCTATTGCCATTTCAATGATGGGAAATCCTCAGAAATTCATGATGAATCCAAAAGGCAGGGGCGCTGAAGCACTTGGCGGTGAAAAATACATCAATTGGAAAGCTGTTGGAACCAACGGCTCAAATATCTGGCGCAATAAAGGTAAAGGTGGTGCGGGCGCTCAGGCTGCTCAGCTGGATGGTATGTACTATTCTGGTTTAGATGCTTTACCAGGTAGAAAAGAATTTGATGTTCGTAAATTCGAATATAACTATGCTGAGTTGAATATGGATAAGGCTGCTTTAGGGCATAAAAATCCAAATAGCAAACGTCAAGATTATATTGATCGCTATAACATTGCCATTTATCCTGATACAATGGTTTGGAAAACAGATTATTCTTATTCTCAAAACGATCCTATGGTTCGTGGCTATTATAATCACCCTTCATATGACGATTATCCTGTAGTTGGTGTGAGTTGGGAGCAAGCTAAAGCGTTTTCACATTGGAGAACCAGATTGTATGACGGTGTAGCGCAAGCAAGGAAAATGCCAGCCGGGTCAAGATCTGATTACAGATTACCCGCGGAAACAGAGTTTGAATATGCTGCCAGAGGTGGAAATACCAAAACAAAATACCCTTGGGGTGGACCATACATCAGAAATACAAAAGGATGTTTACAGGCTAACTTCAAACCTGGACGTGGAGATTACTCAAGCGATGGCGGTATTTATACTGTTGGCGTAAGATCTTATTTCCCTAATGACTATGGTCTTTATAATATGTCTGGAAACGTGTCTGAATGGACACTAACTGCTTATAATAAAAGCGCATCTCCATTACTACATGATTTAAATCCCAACTTTACCTATGTTGCGGGTCCGAATGATAGCAAATACTTAAAAAGAAAAGTTGTAAAAGGTGGTTCCTGGAAGGATACAGGCTATTTTCTGCAGAATGCTGTAGCTACCTACGAGTATCAGGATACACAAAGATCATATATAGGTTTCAGATGTGTATCATCTTATCCCGGTACTGATTTAAGAAACTAAACCAAACAAAACTAAAACTAAAGAAAAACATCAAATTTTATGGCGGCAAAAAAACAACCAGGCTGGTTACATGTAGCGATTTCATGGGGAGCAAGTATTGTAATCGTTGGAGCATTATTTAAAATTCTGCATATAGGCGGAATTTATGGCAGTTACATGATTGGAATAGGACTAGGGATAGAAGCAATTTTATTCTTTTTAACAGGATTTTTTCCACCAGAACCAGAGCCTGCATGGGAGCGTGTATATCCAGAGTTAAGATCAGATTACAAAGGTGAATTACCAGTTGCTTCAGCAAGACCTGTAGCTACAGTATCTGCACCAGCAAATACTGCTGCATTAGATAAAATGTTAAATGATGCCAAAATTGGTCCAGAACTTATTGAGAGTTTAGGAACAGGCTTACGTACTTTTGGTGATAAGGTTGCTGCCATATCAAATGTCGCAGATGCATCTACCGCTACTAATGAATTTACAAGTAAAGTAAAAACAGCTTCTGCTGGTTTTGATAATTTAAGTGCTTCTTTCGAAAAAGCTACCGCTAACCTAAAAGCAATGGGAGAAAGTAATGTAGATTCTCAGGCTTACCATGAGCAGGTAAATAACTTGTCTAAAAATTTATCTGCTTTAAATGCCGTTTACGAATTGGAATTACAGGATTCTAGCGCTCATTTAAAATCGATGAATAAATTTTACTCAAACCTTTCACTTACGATGGAAAACTTTAACGAGTCTATGGAAGATTCGAAACAGTTTAAAGAAGAAGTGAACAAGCTGGCTAAAAACTTGTCATCATTAAATGCAATTTACGGCAATATGCTTTCGGCCATGAATGGCCCACGTCTATAGTTTGTTTAGTTTTTAACTTAAAGAAAAAGCTACATAAATATGGCAGGCGGAAAAGAAACAACCAGGCAGCGGATGATCAATATCATGTATTTGGTATTGTTGGCTATGCTGGCCTTAAACGTATCAGATACTGTTTTAGATGCATTCAAAAATATCAATGATAGTTTGGATACTTCAAAGAACAATGTAAACTCCAGTATCAATCAACTTTTCTCAGCCTTCGAAAATTCGAAACTGAAAGAAGAACCAGTTCGTGCACGGCCTATTTACGAAAAGGCGCAACAGGCTAAGGCTGCTGCTGATGAGTTAAATAATTATATTGAAGGCATTAAGAAACAATTTACAGTGGCTGGGGATGGTATAAATCCTGAAACCGGCGACCTTGTTAATCGCGATAACCTTGACATTGCTCAGGATATTATGATCAACAAAGGCGAAGCTGATAAATTAAAAGCAAAAATTAATGCCACCCGTGAGAAATTAATTTCTTTACTTGATCCGGCAGACAGGACTAATGTTGCTTTTTCATTGGAGGCTAAAGATCCTGAGCGGAAAAGAAAAGGCAACTGGCAGGCAACTTATTTTGGTGAAGGTACCCCACTAACTGCTGCAATGACTGTTTTAACGAAGCTTCAGGCAGATACGAAAAACGCCGAAGCAGAAGTGGTGAAGAAATTGTTTGGAAACATGGATAAGGCTCAGGTTAATCTTGATCAGTTTGCTGCTGTAGCAGTTGCGCCAACATCTTATGTGATTCAAGGTCAGCCTTACACGGCAGAAGTATTTTTAACGGCAAGTGATTCCAGGTCAACTCCTGATATTACGGTAAATGGAAATAAGCTATCTATTAAAGAAGGAAAAGGAACTTATACTGGCGGAACAGGTAGTGTTGGTGAATTTACCTGGGTAGGTACTGTTCGGGTTCGTCAAACTGATGGACAAGTGAAAGAGTACAAAACTCAACCACAGAAATATCAGGTGGCCAAACCTTCAGCAACAGTATCCTCTACTAAAATGAATGTGATTTATGCTGGTATTTCGAATCCATTTACAGTTTCAGCAGCAGGGTTTCCATTAGAAAGTATTAGAGCTTCTATTTCAGCTGGATCAATGTCTGGCTCAAATGGAAATTACAATGTAAACCTTGCCGGTAGCCAGGTTGGGCAGGAAGTTTCCATTAATGTGACTGCATCTAATGCTGGTAAAACGGTTAGTCTTGGTTCTCAGAAATTCAGAGTGAAAGCTATTCCAAAACCAATTGCTAAAGTTGGAGGCAGATCTGGCGGAGACGTAGCATCAGTACAATTAAAAAGTGAAAGTGAAATTGAGGCAGACCTTGATGATTTTCCTTTTGATGTGAAATTCAAAATTCAACGTTATAAGTTAACGATTATTAAACCACGTTCTGATGCAATTACCATATCAGGTAGTGGCGGAAGTTTTGCCGGTCCGGTTAGAGCAGCAATAAACTCCATTACGCCAGGAACGAGAGTATTTTTTGAAGATATTGTTTCTGTTGGTCCAGATGGGCGCCAGAATGTGTTACCTTCATTAGCATTTACTGTTAAATAAGAATAAGATGAAAAGGATTTTAAGCTTCGCTGTTTTGGCATTATTTACTACGCTGGCTTTTGCACAAAAAAAGCCAACCAAGTTAGCGCCAAAAAGAACTGCACCTGTAGCCGCGGTGTCAGCACCCGTAGATTCGGTGAAAGTACCTGTAAAAACAGCGAAGAAAAAACTAAAGGTTCCACCAAAGGATGGCTTTTATGCGCGTAAAGACATAGATAGCACAGAAATGGTTCCTTTGGCTGATGTGCGTGAGGAGGATGTTTTTTATGCTAAACGAATCTGGAGAGAAATTGATTTACGTGATACCGTGAACTCTGCATTGAGGTCTCCAAAATCTAGATTAATTGACGTGTTGATTGCTGCAGTTAAAGCTGAAGAACTTACGGCCTATTCTCCTTTTGACAGTGTTAATAATGAGGATGATGCTTTTACAAATCCATTGGCGACAGATTCTGCCATGATGCAAGCCGCAGGAACGGTTGAGGTGACTGATTCAAAGGCAGGGACTGTAACAACGGTTGCCAATGATCTTAACCCGGAATCTTTTTTAAAGTTCAGAATTAAGGAAGATTGGATTTTTGATGTGAAACGTTCTATTTTCGAACCGCGTATTGTAGGTATTGCACCAATGAAGTTTGTTGAATCTTCAAAACAATGGCAACCTGTGTTTTGGATTTATTATCCTGAGGCAAGAGAAATCTTAACGAAGAAACGTTTAGTGAATACGAACAATGATGCTTCAACATTGAGTTTCGATGATTTCTTCATTCGCAGGTTATTTAGCAGTTACATTGTTAAAGAATCTAATCCAGGAGATAACAAGCTTAGAGATATCATAGTAGACCCTAAACAAAGGTTATACGAATCTGAAAGAATTAAAAAATCGGTTCTTGATTACGAACAAGGACTATGGGAATATTAACAAAAAAGGCTTCGAATTTCGAAGCCTTTTTTGTTATACTAATTCAATGCCAGGTAGCATAATTCTGTAATGTTTGCTAAAGTGTTAAGAAGATTATTTCATTGTTTCTCTTCATTTATAAAGCTACCTGTATTAAAAACAGATTTATAAATTATCTGTTGCAGATTCTATTGCATTTTGAATAGCTGCAGGCACGTTTGATAAAACATCATAACCTGTGGCAGATTCAACGGCATTAACACTGGTACGATAAGTTTTCCAGTTTGTATTTAAACCATTTGTATTTGGCATGTTTACTGTAATTACCCTCGTGGCAGATGTAATCCGGCTTAAATCGTTATTGCCATTTGGTAATACTAAGATAACTTTCCAGGTATTAGAAGGCACATTAACCCGTCCATTATCAATGGTGTAAGTGGTGCCGCCATTGCTTCCTGTGCCACCTGATCCGTAAGAACCGCAAATGACATAAACTTCGTTTCCTGCCGTTACCAGTGAACGGGTATAATTTTCAAGATCTGCCCAAGGTCCCTGGTTATTATTAGGTGCCTGTGGCATCATATTGGTCATTAAAAAGGTAGAAGAATTTGCTGCAACTGAAGATGTTCTATCTGCCGAAGGACAATTGTGGCCACGATCGAAACCTGAACCAGAATAGCTGCTGCTTGATACCTGATACCAGCCTGAAGGCAAAGTATTGTCAGACCTGAAATCGTCCTGACGAGATGCAGAACCCAGATCAGATGACCCGATATGCCAGCTTACCCAGTTCGGTGTAGCCCTGCTTTTGCTGTAAGAACTTGTGTAATAAGTACGTTCCATTAAATAATTTTCTGGATAAGAGGTACTCGCAACTGCGTTGCTTGGGTTTCCAAGTAAAAGATGACTATTATCTCCTGGGGTTGTGGTAGGTGGAGGGGTAGTAGTATCTCCGCTGATAGAAATGCTGAAATCGTCTATGTTAATGCGTGCAGTACCGCCACTAATTTTACGGATTTGAAAGCGAACATTACCAGAAATTGCTGTGTTAAAAGTTGCGGTAGACAATGTTGTGGTACTACTGGTAACTGTGCTGCCAGATTGCAGCCAACTTGAACCACCATTTGTGGAATACCAAAGCTGCCAGGTACTGGTTGCATCTGTACCATATTTAGCGTGGGCAATACTGACTACATCAGCGCCATTTACATCGAAATTCATACTTAATATGCCAGTATTTCGGATGCGGACTGATTGAGTGCCATTTTTCGCGTCAGCTGCAAGGTTGCCGATTAAGGCATCATTAAGGCTCCAGCTTCCGCTACTTAAGGTGATCGATGCTGTAGTGTAACTTGTTTTTGAACCTGATTCAAAGTTCTCTGGAAAACCAGGAGCGATTGCCTGGGCACTAGCCGTAACGGCTTTGTTGTTTAATTTTTGTTCAAATAGGGTTGTTTCTGGCTGAATTTGGTTTTCTTTTTTACAGGCAGCCAGGCCAAGGCATAAAATGGCCGCTAAGCTTAATTTTTTTAATGCTTTCATGTTTTGTTTGGGATGTTTAATAGGTGGAAATGATTTTTTAGGTTTCTACAGCAAGGGTTTCAATCAGCACGCAGGTGCCATCTGGCAAATAGCCAGTAATTAATACAGGAATTCGGCTGGCACCTTCTACTCTGATCACCTGGAGGCTGGATAGGTTTTGTTCTAAATAGAGATAGAATGTGTGAATTTTTTGCGCATTTTCGACCATTGGTGCATCAGATGGATCTACCTTAGAAATCAGGTGATTGAAAAAATCGGAAGGATTGATCTGTTTTAAGTTAGATGGAGCCGAATGGTAATGATTGGCAACTTTTGATAATAATTCTGCAGGTGGAATTTTGCCCCAGTCGGTCACTGTAAAAGTGCTTTCTGTTTCGGTAAAGTATAATGTACCCAATAAAAGTTTGGTCATTATAGCCAAAATGTTGTTATTCATGTAAAATTAGGGATGATGTTTACTGATATTAACAAGCCTAATTTATGAAGAAAAAATTGAAGTGAAATCAAGGTAACGTTAAGATTATGTTAACCTTTACATAAGAATCCGTTGTGGTTACGGGTTTGAATTTATGCTTCTTTAAAATGATCTAGCAAAGTAACGACTTGCTTTTTGTTGAGGATTTCTGCCAGCTCTTTTTCTGTAGCCTCTTTAATTTTTTTAACCGATTTGAAATGAGTTAATAATCTATCAGCCGTTGTTTTGCCAATTCCCTCAATTTGTTCGAGTTCAGTTTTAAGTGTTCCCTGATCGCGTTTTTTTCGGTGAAAAGTAATACCAAATCTGTGGGCTTCATCCCGGAGTTGCTGAATAATTTTTAAGGTTTCTGATTTTTTATCTAAATAAAGAGGATAGGAATCGCCTGGATAAAATAACTCTTCTAATCTTTTTGCAATGCCAATTACGGTAACTTTATGCTCAATACCCAATAGTTTCAAACTTTTCATGGCAGATGAAAGTTGTCCTTTACCACCATCAATAATAATCAGTTGAGGCAAAGGCTGGTCTTCTTCCAGCATGCGCCTGTAACGGCGGAAAACGGCCTCTTCCATAGTCGCAAAATCATTCGGCCCTTCTACTGTTTTCACATTAAAATGACGGTAATCTTTTTTAGATGGTTTCGCGTCCTTAAATACTACAATGGCAGAAACCGGATACTTGCCCTGAAAATTGGAGTTATCAAAACATTCGATGTGTTTTGGCAACTGCGTTAACCGCAAATCATTTTGCATGGTGGTTAAAATGCGGTCAGTTCTTAAATCGGGATTGAGTTTTTCGTATTGATTGAGTTTTTCTTTCTTAAAGAACAAGACGTTTTTTTGAGACAGTTCCAGAAGTTTCTTTTTCTCGCCCAGTTTAGGTACTGTGAATTTCAGTTGTTCGTCTTCTATGGAAGGTTCAAAAGGCACAATAATCTCTTTCGAAGTGCTGTTAAACTTGGTTCTGAATTCCAGCATCGCTGTAATTAATAATTCATCATCACTCTCATCAAGTTGCTTTTTAATCTCAATGGTTTGCGTTTGAATAATTGATCCATTCGTTACCTTGAGATAATTAATAAATGCATAACGTTCATCCGAAGCAATGCTCACCACATCCACATTGGTAATGGCGCTATTTACAACGGTAGATTTACTTTGATATTTCTCCAAAACCTGAAGTCTTCTGGAGTATTGGTGCGCCAGTTCAAAGTTTAAATCCTCTGATGCTGATTTGATAATTCCCTTAACATCGCGAATAACATTGCCAATTTTTCCGTTCAGAATCTCTTTTATTTCTCCAATATTTTTATCGTAATCAACCTCAGTCTGATAGGCCTGACAAGGGCCCTTACAATTCCCAATCTGATATTCTAAACAAACTTTGAATTTGCCTTCGGCGATATTCTGATCATTAAGTGGTAAACTACAGGTTCGAAGGGGATAGGTTTCCTTAATCAGATCAAGAATGGTATGCATCATGCCAATCGAACCATAAGGGCCGAAATAGGTAGAC
This sequence comes from Pedobacter sp. N23S346, assembly GCF_048515415.1. NCBI lineage: Bacteria > Pseudomonadati > Bacteroidota > Sphingobacteriia > Sphingobacteriales > Sphingobacteriaceae > Pedobacter > Pedobacter sp. N23S346. The sequence goes on along the minus strand of NZ_JBLYEE010000005.1, from coordinate 271,118 downwards.
CCATCTTTGATCACTTTCCTTGTCCAGTAAATTCGTGGAAACTTTTCATTTTTAATAATGATCCAGGGATAAGTTTTATCATCCTTCAGGTTGATGTTAAACTTTGGCTGATGTTTTTTAATTAAGCTGTTCTCCAATAGCCAGGCATCAATTTCAGTATCAACAATGGTAAAGGTTATGTTCCTGATTTTAGAAACCAGCACCCTCGTTTTACCATTAAATTGCTGTTTATCACCATTGAAATACGAGCCCACTCGATTACGCAAATCTTTCGCTTTACCAATGTACATCAACTTCCCATCTGCATCCCAATACTGGTATACGCCCGGTTTATGCGGAATTGCCGTCAATGCTGTTTTATGGTCGAAACTACTCATTATTGCAAAAATAGGGATATATGGAGGAAACCTTGTCTAAAAAGGATTAGAAAATGATTTTGTTTAAGGATTATGGCATTCATTCACCAAACTAGAAAGATCATGCTACTGGCTTTTTAGTTAAATGCTGCTTGAAAAACGATCTCTAGAAACCTAATTTCTCATCAAGCTCCGGACTGGTTTCTTCTTGCTGTTGCTGATATTGGTTGCAATCGTAAGTGATCGAAACACCTGATTTAGGCGCTTCAAAATCGGCATGGCTAATCTTTAAAGCAGGATTCGCATAAACCCGTTTAATAAAGCCTGCAAAAATTGGTAAAGCCGTATTGGCACCCTCACCCTGACTGGTACTGATAAAGTGAAAGGCCCGATCTTCACAACCTGTCCAAACACCGGTTACCAGCTGTGGGGTGATGGCCATAAACCAACCATCTGAGTTATTTTGTGTTGTTCCGGTTTTACCCCCAATTGGTGCGTTTACCTTATATTTATAATTTAATCTCGAACCGGTACCACCAGAAACTACACCTTTGAGCATCCTGGTCATTACGTATGCAACTTCCTCGCTCATGATCGGTTTAGGTATCTCTTTTTGCGAGAATAATACTACCCCGTTTTTATCTTCTATTCTAAGTAAATAAATAGGTTTGGTATACACGCCTTTGTTGGCGAAGGCACCATAAGCGCCCACCATATTATAAATGGAAGAATCAAAGGTACCCAATGCAATTGAAGGATAAGCAGGGACGTTTGGAATGCCCATTTTGGTTGCCAAAGTAGAAACCGCAACCGGACCAACCTGTTTCATGAGGTACGCCGTTACATAATTTTGAGAAAATGCCAATGCTTTTTGAAGTGTAATGGTGCCCGCCAATGGTTTTCCTGATGATTTTGGTGTCCATGGTTCTCCATAACCATCAATCGTAACCGGAACGTTTGGTACGGTATAACAAGGTGAATATCCATTTTCAATGGCCACTGCATAAGTAAATGGTTTAGCTGTTGAGCCTACCTGCCTCGTTCCCATCTTCACCTGATCATACTTAAAATGTTCGTAATTAATACCACCAACCCAGGCTTTAACATGTCCATTGGTTGGGTCCATCGTCATCATGGCATTACGCAGCAACATTTTATAATAACGAACAGAATCTATCGGCTTCATTACCGTATCTACATTACCCTTCCAGGTAAAAATAGTCATCTCCGTTTTGGTATTAAAATCCTCTTTAATCTCGTCGTCAGATTTTCCTTCCAGTTTCAGCGATTTATACCGATCCGACCTTTTAATTCCCTGCTGAATTTGCATATCTTTTCCTTTAAAAGGATTCCTGCCTTTCCAGCTTGCTAAGAATTGTGCCTGCAGAACTTTCATGTATTCTCTTTGGGCATCCTCAGCATATTTTTGCATGTCGTAATTTAGTGTGGTATAAATCTTCAAGCCATCACGGTCTAAATCATATGCCGAACCATCGGGTTTAGTAATTCCTTGTTCCTGAAAAATATTTTTAATATCGCTCTTTAAAACTGATCTAAAATATGGTGCAATACCATCATTAACAGTTGCCGCATTGAATTTTAAGCCCAAAGGTTTTTCTTGCTCTTCAGCAAATTCCTGCTGACTTAACAATTCTGATTTCACCATCATTGCCATTACGGTATTTCTACGGTCTCTGGATCTTTCCGGGTGCCGGGTAGGGGAATACATGGTAATTCCTTTTTGCATTCCAACTAAAGTAGCTGCCTGTGTTAGTGTTAATTTATCTGGAGTGGTGTTAAAATAAACCCTGGCCGCAGACTTTATTCCATAGGCCTGGTTACCGAAATCTACCGTATTTAAATACATGGTAATGATTTCTTCTTTAGTATAATTTCTTTCCAGTTTTACGGCAACAATCCACTCTTTAAACTTGGTGAGTACCAAAGAGAAAAAGTTAAGGTTTGATTCTCTCGGAAAAAGATTCTTCGCTAACTGCTGGGTAATGGTACTGGCACCTTGTTTTTTCCCAATCAGGTTGTATCCAATAATGGTAAAGGTACGTTTGAAATCGATCCCGGAGTGTTCTTTAAAACGGGTATCTTCGGTAGCTATTAGTCCGTTAATTACATTTTCAGAAATATCTTTATAAGTAACATTAGATCGGTTTTGCACAAAATAGGTTCCGAGTGGGCGGCCATCTTCTGCTATTATTTCTGATGCCTGATTGCTTTTTGGATGTTCAATATCTCGGAAAGATGGTAAAGCGCCGAAAAGGCCTAAACCAATCATTGAAATGAAAATAGCGAAAAAGGCTATTCCGGCAATGAGTATTTTCCAGATTACTAAACTATATTTTTTTGTTTCTTGTGCAGAAAGGGATTTATTCATTTTGTGTTGTAATTAGTTCAAAAAAGGCTTATTGCTGAGCCAATTTTAAGCTGCAAATTTATTAATTTTTAAAGAAAATGAACATTTCTGCTTTCAATCAAGCGTCTAGTTCTATTTAATAATTGTCTTTTAAAAACTCCAGATATTCATTTATACGTTGCCTATTGGTAAGCTTTTCGAAGTTTTCTCTGCTGATAATGAATCCTTTGTAAAGGCTGACAGGAACTTTCATGATGTTCTTTAATTGGCCTGAAATGCCTGATTCATATAACTTAGCATCTTCCAAATCAACAAAACTGGTTACGTAGATTAACTGATCGTTGTCTAACTCAATCAATTTATGCGCCAAATCATTATCCGGGTAGTTGCCACGGTTAAATTGGCCAATTCCAAAACGGGATGAACTTAATGTTAATGTTGCATCTGCCACATCAATAACATAGTAATATTCTTCAGATTTTGCTGCACTAAAGATACTGGCTGGCTTAGCCATTTCTCCCGGCTTGATATCTGTAGGTTTTTCCAGATCACTAACTTTTACAGGCTTATCAACTGCCGGAATTGCCGCGTTAATATCTGTTTTTAATGGCTTCGCCGGAACTGATATTGGTTTCGCCTGACTTACAAACCTTGGCTCTTTCGAATCAAAATCAATTAATGCCACAGGTCTTTGTTTAAACTCTTCCAGGTTAGCCTCAATATATTTCAGGTGATCACGAACCAGCGGTGTGATGATCATATCGTTGGCGTAATTCGTGTTAATGGAATTAAATTCAGTTAATAAAGCATCTAATTTTGAGGTTCTACCAATAGCGATGGCTTTTAAATAAGCATATTGTGGTGCTAAACCATTATCAGGCGAAGCCGAAATGTTAATATTTGCCTGGTTAATTACGGCCGGATAATCTTTTCTTGCATAAGCATCAAACGTAACGTTATAATTGTTGATTGCAATGTTTTCCAAATCACTTTGTTTCGCTGAATAAGACGGATCCAGAATAATCTTTGCAAAACTGCTTTCAGGATATTTTGTGAGTACCTGTTGGCGGTACTCGTTAGATTTATTCTCATCAACACCCTTCGCATTAAGATACAAACTATAATAAATGGCAGCAAGATGATTGTTTTCAGGGAATCTTCGCAAAAGTTCTAGGTATATTTTATCTGCTTCTGCCTTATCATTTAATTCCTGCTGATAAAAGCTTGCAATTTCAAAATAGGCATCTATTATCTTTTGATTTGATGCAGTAAGCAATTCTGGAGTAATCGGCAAAGCATCCAGATACTGTTTTTCTAGTGATGTTTGGTCTTGCGTATTTTGCGCATTGATCTCATTCGCTGGTATGATTTCATTCGCTACCTTACCGCCAGACATTACCTGATTGTTTTCCTGAGCAGATGACCTGATACTTTGTCGCCAGTTATCTTCCAGCTGTCTGTTTCCCCAACGTTTCCTAAAGTCGTTAAAACCATTACTAATCGCCGCATTATTATTAAAGTAAAAGGTATTACCAATGTTGTTTCCAGCCGGATTTAATGCCTGATTTGGGAAGTCAGGGTCATTTATCATTTGATTGGGAGTTGATACTACCGTAGCTACTTCCGCTTTTGGGGTTAAATATTCTTTTACCTTCGCCTCACGTTCACTCAACGGAAGTTTCGCAAAAGCCTGCGCGGTATCTTCCCGGGAAATTATCGTAAAACGATCAGTCAGATAGGTCAGATTTTCAGCCTTTTTTGCGATACTCACATAGTCAGGGAAGGTCTTCGGTAAGATCATTACCGTACTATCGTAATAAAGTTTCGCTTTGATATAATTGTTAAATTCCTTAAAGTTTAAATCGGCAACCCGCAAATACGACAATGCTTTTTGAGTTTGATTTTTTGTGCTTTTTTGTATTGACTTTAAGTAGTTCTCTTCTGCTTTTTCTAATTTACCTTCGGTTGAAAACATTTCTCCAACCTGGTAATAAATCTGGTCGGTATAATCAAAATTTTTATCATCCTTTAAGAGTGCCAAGAGTGCTTTGTCTTCATCAACTTTATATCCATTGATTAATCCCTTCAGCTTTATACGCTGCAAGTTCGCATGAAAATACATTTCAAAAGGTGCGTTGCTGTTTTCTACTTTAGTGAAATTGATGAAAGCATTCTGAAAATCTTTTTCTTTTTCCTGGAGTTGTGCCAGGATATATCTCCAGCGAATGCCCAATTGTTTATCATCAGCAAGGCGAACTGCGTTTTCCAACAATAAAATAGCTTCTTTATTCCTATTTTGATAAATGCGCATCTGTGCGGTTGTTGCCAATGGCTCGGCCAGATCTTTTTTTAACTGATCTTCAGCACGAAGCATGGTATCAAGAATTTTGTCTGCAAATACCATGTTGTTTAGTTCCATCTGGCTACGTGCTTTCCAATTCATGGCCATGATGAAAGTTTTCAGGTCATTGCTGTACGTTTTTGCGGTATAATCAAAATATTCTGATGCGATGAAATAATTGCCCTTTAAGTAGTTTGCTTTTCCTAAAAGCATGTAGGCGTCATCGATATAATTGCTAAAACTTTTATCGTTTATAATCGTTTGTCCCTTGGTAATCACCTCATCCAGTTGCTTATTTGGTGCTCCAGGCGTAAGTACTAAGTTAACCTGAGGCTCGGGGTCCAGGTAAACCGGGAGAATTTTTTCATAGTTATCGATATAACCCTGCAATAAAGCTTCGCGGTGTTCGGTTAATAAAACATTTGAGTTGTAGATATAGTTATACCTCGCCGTTAAGTTTTGAAACCTACGGTCTATTGTGGTATCTTTATTTGCAACACAGCCATAAATAAGAAGTGAGCTAAAAAGTAGGATGAAGGGATTTAAGTTTTTGTTTGCGTTTTTTTTCAATTATGCTAAATCTCTTTAAGTTGATATAGTAAACAATATATATAGAAAAATATTTATTTGGCAACATATTTTTATTATTCAAAGTTAATTTAATTATCTTATTAAAAATGGAAAATCCTAAAGAAGAAAATCCAGGGCAAAAGGTGAATGCAGCCGCCAAATATTCAGCAATAGGTTTCCAGATGATTGCAACAATCGGCCTGTTAACTTTTATTGGTTATAAAATAGATGAACACCGAAACAGCAAAAGCAAAATTATTACAGCTGCTTTTGCCCTTGCAGGCGTGGGCATTGCGCTCTATCAGGCTATTAAGCAAGCAACTAAGCCGTAAGTTTTCAGTTGGTAGTTTTCAATGAACTATACCTAACAATTAAGCAATTTAACAATCCAGTAATAAGACATCTACACAAGCAAGGCAATTGATCATTCAAACAATAATTCTATCTCTCACTAGTTACTTGATACTAAAAACCTTATCTTTGCAGAAGTTTTTATTTGCAAAGAATTTATTCCATTTTGACGCTAGCCAAATTTACAAGCACCTATTTCATTTTCGTAGGGATATTAATTGCGATCATCGCAGTTTTACCAATTATTTTTCCTGAACAACAACTTTTTATAAAGAATTTTTGGATTGTTTTCGGTTTTATGGCTGGGATTACTTATATCGCCTATATGCTTGTGGATATCGGAATAAAACGGGATCCTGAAGTGGGTATTATGGCGATTATGGGATCAATTGCGGTAAAGATGATTTTTTGTATGGCTTTTGTGCTGGTTTACAGTATAAAAGCAAAGGGAAACGGGCTGCTTTTTGTACTTAATTTTTTTTCTGTGTATTTCTTGTTTACTGCCTTTGAAATATACTGTTTGTTACGTAACTTGCGCCACCAAAATTTAAAGTAAAAAACTGCCAATAAATGGATTGTAACCAAGTTTTTGTGTCGAAAGTTAAGAAGGTAATCTTTGTTTTTACGCTTTTAGTCGCGTTTTTATCTCTCAAAAATGATACTTTCGCTCAAATTGATAGCGCGATTGTGTCTCCTGATAGTGTTGTAGCTGAATCTGCTCATGCAGTTTCTGGAGAACATGGTGCTACAGCACATGGCGAAGAGAAATTTGAGCCAACTAAGGTGATCATGGAGCACATTGCTGATTCACATGTATGGCATTTATGGGGACACACCTCTATCCCCCTTCCTGTAATTTTATATACTGCCGGAGGTTTAGAAATTTTCTCTTCTGCAAATTTTCATCACGGAGAGCATGATTATCAAGGTAAATACAATAAATATCGTCTGGTAACTGGTTTGAAGCAAAGCATGACTAAAGATATGTTCAATAAGAACATTAAAGTGGTTGGTGCTGATGGACAGATTGATGAAGCTGCATCTGATACAGTGATCGATTTCTCCATCACTAAAAACGTTGCCGCAATGTTTATTTCTATTGCATTAATAGTAATCGTTTTCTCTGCCGTTGCAGCAGGCTACAAAAAAAGAGTGGGTAAGGCGCCTAAAGGTTTACAATCTTTCTTAGAGCCGGTAATTATATTTGTTAGAGATGATATCGCTAAGCCAAATATTGGTCATAAATATGCGAAGTTCATGCCTTATTTATTAACGATCTTTTTCTTTATCCTATTTAATAATTTGTTGGGTTTAGTGCCTATTTTTCCAGGTAGTGCTAACGTAACGGGTAATATTGCTTTAACATTTGTAATGGCTACGGCTACCATGTTAGTAGTAAACTTAAATGGTAATAAATATTATTGGAAACACATTTTAACACCTGATGTACCTTGGTGGTTATACCCAATTATGATTCCTGTGGAGTTAATTGGTATCGTTTCTAAGCCATTCGCTTTAATGGTTCGTTTATTCGCAAATATTACAGCAGGTCACATTATCGTATTGAGTTTAATCTCATTGATTTTTATATTTAAAACATTGGCTATTGCGCCGGTTTCAGTGGCATTCGTTTTATTTATGGATGTATTGGAACTGTTAGTAGCATTTTTACAAGCTTTTATTTTTACATTATTATCTGCCCTATTTATTGGAATGGCAGTAGAAGAGCATCATTAACGGAAAACTATTTTTTACAAATTATATAATTAAATTAGTTATGGTAGGTTCAATCGCGGCAATTGGTGCCGGTTTAGCAGTTATTGGTGCCGGTATCGGTATCGGTCATGTAGGTGGCAAAGCAATGGAAGGTATTGCTCGTCAACCTGAGGCTGCATCAAAAATTCAAACTGCAATGATTATCGCTGCTGCCCTTATTGAGGGTGCTGCTTTATTCGGCGTAGTAGTTGCATTATTAGGCTTAGGCGTATAATAGCAAACTGGAATTTATAAACCGGGAATTCAACGATTGGTTGTTTTCCCGGTTTTAACTAGAAATTAAGTAAAAAAATATATACAATGGAATTAGTAACCCCAAGCATTGGATTGGTATTCTGGACGGCACTTGCCTTTATCTGCTTATTAATATTACTTAGAAAGTTGGCATGGAAACCTATTTTGGGTGCCATCCACGATCGTGAGCAGAGCATTGATGAAGCATTGAATAAAGCTGAACTGGCTAAACAGGAAATGATTCGTTTAACTACTCAAAACCAGGATTTAATGCAACAGGCACGTGCAGAACGTGACGAGATTCTGAAGGAAGCTAAAACACTTAAAGATGGTATTTTAAATGAGGCTAAAAAACAGGCTCAGTTAGAAGGTGCTAAATTGATTGAAAAAGCTAAGATCGAAATTGAGAATCAAAAGAAAGTAGCTTTAGCAGAAGTGAAAGGTCAGGTTTCTACATTATCGTTAGAAATTGCTGAACGTGTTTTGCGTAATCAGTTGGATGACAAAGCAAAACAAGAAGCTTTAGTTGCTAATTTGTTAAAAGACGTTGAATTAAACTAGTTTTGAGAAAATAGATTGGAGACATTAGATATTAGGTTTGAGATTGATTCTCACATCTTCCATCTCACATCTCACGTCTCACACCTAAAAATATGTCAGAAATTAAAGTTGCAGGCAGGTACGCTAAATCATTAATCGATCTATCCGTTGAAAATAACGTGTTAGCCGAATCATATAATGATATGGTTTTGTTTGAGAAAGTGGTCGATGATACCCCTGAACTGGAAGCGATACTTAAAAATCCAATTGTACCTCTTGATAAAAAAATAGGGATCTTAAACGGTATCTTCGCAGGTAAAGTAAGCAAATTAACCCTTACCTTTTTTAAGGTTGTGGTAAGTAAAGGGCGTTCTTCCATATTATTTACTACTGCAAAGCAATTTGTACAACAATACAATCAGATTAAAGGTATTGTTACTGCTGATGTAATCAGTGCTACTGCATTGAGTGCCGAGGCAAAAGAGCAGATTGTTGCAACAGTAAAAAGAGAACTAGGTGCTAAAGAGGTTATCTTTAATGAAAAAGTTAATGATAAACTAATTGGCGGTTTTATTTTAAAGGTTGGCGATAAGCAGTTTGATGCTAGTATTGCCAGCAGTTTAAGTAAGCTGAAGAAAGAATTAGCGCATTAGCACCAGGCATTTGTAGAAGGCGTTAAGCGCTGAAAGCAAATTGTCAAACCGGAAAATAGAAACATTATGCACAAGGTAAAAAGCATTAATTGCTGATTACCAAGTCTACAATAAAAAGGATGCGCTAAGCGTGTGGCATTGAAGGCCAACCGCCATGCGCCAAGCACTAAACATTTACAAAAAGATATAAATAGATTATGGTAGAGGTAAGACCAGACGAAGTATCGGCAATTATCAGACAGCAATTGGCAGGCTTCAAATCAGAAACCGAACTGGAAGAAGTTGGTACCGTATTGCAAGTGGGCGACGGTATTGCCCGTGTTTACGGTTTAACTAAAGTTCAATCGGGTGAGTTGGTTGAATTTGCAAACGGCCTGCAAGGCATTGTATTAAACCTTGAAGAAGATAACGTTGGTGTGGTACTTTTAGGTGCTTCAGACGAGATTAAAGAAGGTGATACCATTAAACGCACCAAAAAAATTGCCTCTATTAAAGTTGGTGAAGGTATGCTTGGTCGTGTAGTAAATACATTAGGAGAGCCTTTAGATGGTAAAGGTCCAATCTTAGGTGAAACTTACGAAATGCCTTTAGAGCGTAAAGCACCAGGTGTAATTTATCGTCAGCCGGTAAATGAGCCTTTACAAACTGGTATTAAAGCAATCGATGCAATGATTCCAATCGGTCGTGGTCAGCGTGAGTTGGTTATTGGCGATCGTCAGATTGGTAAAACTGCCGTTTGTATTGATACCATTATCAACCAAAAAGAATTTTATGAAGCAGGCGAACCTGTGTTCTGTATTTATGTAGCTATTGGTCAGAAAAACTCTACCGTAGCAAACATTGTACGTACACTAGAGGAAAACGGCGCTTTACCATATACAGTTGTTGTTGCTGCTTCGGCTGCTGATCCTGCTCCAATGCAGTTTTATGCTCCATTTGCTGGTGCTGCAATTGGTGAGTTTTTCCGTGATACAGGTAGACCAGCATTAATTGTTTATGATGATTTATCTAAACAAGCTGTAGCTTACCGTGAAGTATCTTTATTACTTCGTCGTCCACCGGGCCGTGAAGCATATCCAGGTGACGTTTTCTACTTACACAGTCGTTTGTTAGAAAGAGCTGCAAAAATTAATTCGAACGATGATATTGCTAAGGCGATGAACGATTTACCAGAATCTATCAGACACATTGTTAAGGGTGGTGGTTCATTAACAGCTTTACCAATTATCGAAACTCAAGCAGGTGACGTTTCCGCCTATATTCCAACTAACGTAATTTCGATTACTGATGGTCAGATTTTCTTAGAGTCGAACTTATTCAACTCAGGTATTCGTCCGGCTATTAACGTAGGTATTTCGGTATCACGTGTGGGTGGTAATGCGCAGATTAAATCGATGAAAAAAGTAGCTGGTACTTTGAAGTTAGATCAGGCACAATATCGTGAATTAGAGGCTTTCTCTAAATTCGGTTCTGATTTAGATGCTGCAACAAAATCGGTTTTAGATAAAGGTGCACGTAACGTACAAATGTTAAAGCAAGCACAGTTTACGCCTTTTACAGTTGAGAAACAAGTTGCAATTGTTTACGCTGGTACTAAAAACTTAATGCGTAGCGTACCGGTTGATAAAGTAAAAGAATTCGAAACTGAATATTTAACTCAATTGGAAATGCGTCATCCTGAAACTTTAGCAGCACTTAAAGCAGGGAAGTTTGATGATACCATCACTGGTGTTTTAGATACGGTAGCAAAAGAGATCTCAAGTAAATACTAATTAGATACAAGTAGCGAGTATCAGGTATCAAGACTGCTAAACAAATTTAATCTTGATACTTGATACTTAATACTCGATACTTAAAGAATGGCTAATTTAAAAGAAGTAAGAAACCGAATTGCATCGGTACAATCAACACAGCAGATTACCAAAGCTATGAAAATGGTTTCGGCGGCTAAGTTGAAACGTGCAACCAATGCAATTATCGCTTTACGTCCTTACGCAACTAAACTAAAAGAAATCTTAGAAAATCTTTCAGCAAGTTTAGAGGGTTCTTCATCACCTTTTATTGAAGAGCGTGAGCCCAATAAGGTTTTAATTGTTACTGTATCATCAAACCGTGGTTTAGCTGGTGCATTTAACATGAACGTAATTAAAGCGGCCAATAATTTAATTGCCGAAAAATATAGCGAACAGTTGAAAAACGGTAACGTTAGCATTATTTCAATCGGTAAGAAAACACAGGATTTTTACGAAAAACGTAACTACAACGTTATTGGTAATAACAATGAGGTTTATGCTGCTTTAACTTTCGAAAACGTTACTAAAATTACAGATGCTATTATGGCTGCCTTTATAAAAGGCGACTTTGATAAAGTAGAATTAGTTTACAACCGTTTTAAAAATGCGGCAGTACAATTTATTACCACTGAGCAGTTGTTGCCATTGCCTAAAGCTGAAGAAGTAACCAAAGTAAGTACAAAGGCTTCTAATGTTGATTATATTCTGGAACCATCGCAAGAAGAAATCGTTGAGCAGTTAATTCCAAAATCAATTAAAATTCAGTTATATAAAGCGGTGTTGGATTCTCATGCATCTGAGCATGGCGCACGTATGACATCAATGGATAAAGCAACTGAAAATGCTGGTGAATTGTTGAAAGCTTTAAAACTTTCTTATAACCAGGCACGTCAGGCAGCAATTACAACTGAGTTGACAGAGATTGTAAGTGGTGCAGCTGCATTAAATGGATAGAAAATAAAGTCAGGAATCGGAAGTATTTAGTCCAAAGTCTATATGTAAATGATAAGCCCATTTCTTAATTGAGATGGGTTTTTTTATTTAATAAATTATTCTAATCCAAAATTATCATGTTTATTCTGGAATGTAATCCAAAATTATTATGTTTATTTTGGAATGTAATCCGAAATTATTATACTTTTGTATAAATGTAACATACTATGATTGTTAGAAACCAGATCAATTATGCTTTGGCTCGCCTTTTTAAAGGAAAAGCTTTTATTGTCTTTGGGCCACGGCAATCGGGTAAAACTACCTTTGTAGAACAATTACTGGTTAAGTTAGATAAAAAGACATTATACCTTAACGGAGATGATGCTGATGTTAGAGAAACCTTGGCTAAACCAAATGCAGCACAGATTGAACTGATGTTAAGCAGTTACGAAGTGCTTTTTATAGATGAGGCACAACGTATAACTGATGTTGGATTATTAATTAAAATTATAGTAGATCGCTTCAAAAACGTTCAGGTGATTGCTACTGGTTCATCTGCCTTTGAATTGTCTGGTAAAATTAATGAGCCATTAACAGGCAGGAAATATGAGATGATGTTGCTGCCATTCTCTTACGCTGAGTTGGTAAATGATACGGATTTTCTTACAGAGGAGCGATCTATAGAACAACGTTTAGTCTACGGTTCTTATCCTGAAATCGTTAATGATCCGCAAAATGCAGAAGAGCATTTAAAACTGCTGGCAGATAGCTATTTGTACAAGGATTTGTTCGCGCTAGAAGACGTAAAAAAACCACTGCTTTTTGAGAAAATTGTAAAAGCCCTGGCTTTACAGGTTGGTAGCGAAGTAAACTTTTCGGAATTGGCTCAATTGGTTAAAGCCGACCAAAAAACAGTGGATAAATACATTGATCTATTGGAAAAAGCTTTTGTGATTTTTGTTCTGCCTGCCTTTTCGGGCAATGTGCGTAATGAGATAAAAAAAAATAAGAAAATCTATTTTTACGATACCGGTATTGTAAATGCAATTACCCGGAATTTTAATCCGATAGCCAATAGAAATGATGTTGGCGCACTGTTTGAAAATTACATGATTAGTGAACGCAAAAAGTATCTGCAACAGAATCAAATAGAGGCGGAGTTGTTCTTTTGGCGAACCACTCAACAGCAAGAGATAGATTATATTGAGAAAAGAACAGATAAACTTTTGGCTGTAGAATTTAAGTGGAATGAAAAAGCAAAGGATAAAATCCCGGTAACTTTTACTAAAGCTTATGCTGATGCAGAAACATTGCTGGTGTCAAAAAATGATAGGGGAAGCTTTTTGAAAGGTTAACATTTACTCTCCCCCTATGCATTTAAACCCCCATTCCTAAATTGAAATGAGGTTTTTATAATAATGAAGCTTTGTAATATAAGAGCAAATGTATTATACCTTGATAAGATCAAAGTTAAGGTGTTCTCTTCTATAAAATTGTGTCATATTTACTCATAACTAATCTCAGATATCCATTTTCTAGTTTCTTACTTTCATTCTTTTCGTTGAAAACGATAGCATTAAATTTAGCTTCTAAAATGTAAGTGCCAGAATTTAATTTTCTTAAGCTTGTGATTTCAAATTTTGAATTTTTTTGAGCATCTGAACTTAATTGAGATGGCATTCTAAATGATTCTGAACCGTAAGTTCTAAAACCATCAGAAATAGTTAAAGCAATACCATTTTGTATATTATCCCGTTCATAATCTAAAGCATAGTTTCTCGATCCAACAGTAAATAAATCCATGATGTTTTTTGGTCTCAAAATTAAGGATTGCAGCATTGCAGCTTTACTATAAGTTTTAATAAATATTACATCAACCTTCTGCCTGTCACTGCTAAATCCATATTTTCTGGAGTATAAAACAGAATCCTTAATGCCTGATATGTAATAAGCATTATTTACTATTGAATCCACTTTCGAATAGGGTTGACGATTGCCAGCACTATAAAAACTGGAAGATTCAGTTTTGTTATATGTAACCCCATTAATGCTATATGAGATACTATCTTTTGCATACTCAAGAGGATCTTCTTTTGGTTCGATTGGTGGCTCAATGATGGTGCTATCCTTCTTGCAGGAAGCAAAGCATAGCAAGACCATGCTAAAGCCTAGTAAGTGTTTAAATTTCATAATAATGATTTCTTTTGTGTGTGCTCAAAGCTATAAAAAAATACAAACTAAGAAGATGGGAAAAGACATAATATAAATATTTATCAGTGATGCTACTTAACTTATTTAAATGTTATTTTCTTCGAAACTGTTTAAGTTTCATAAATGAAGATCAACTTGCGAAGTTTTGGTGGCTTTTGCTGTGGGAAATACTTCGAAAGTTTTATGGTACTGTCATCAAAACTTACGAAATTCTTCAACCCACAGGCTATTGAAATTTCGTAAGTTGATAAATTATAATTTTTAGACAGGTTCTTCGGGAATTAAATGATATTGTATAATTAGATTCTTAATACCTTTGCCTTTTAATTTTAAAAAATGAAAAAATATATCTTTCTGGTTTTAGCACTCGCTCCAATTTTTGTTAAAGCTCAAAGTCCAGCCCGGGATTATACCAATGCGGTGCTTTGGCAACAAACATCAGGCGAGTACAGGGCTTTATGTTTTCAGGCTTATAATTTTGCTCGTTTGTCATTAAAAGAGTCCTTATGGGCAGATACCAGTACAAAACCGAACTGTATTGTTGTTGATATTGATGAAACAGTTTTAGATAATTCAGCATTTCAAGGTCATGAAATTAAAAAAGGTTTAAGTTATGCCGCTGCAGATTGGACTGAGTGGACTAGCCTCGCTAAGGCAGATACCGTTCCTGGCGCTTTAGCATTTTTAAAGTTCGCAGCTTCTAAAAATATAGAAACCTTTTACATTAGTAACCGAGATGAAAAAGATTACGCTGCAACATTAAAGAACCTCCAGGCTTTTGGATTTCCATTTGCAGATGATGCTCATCTGATTGTATCTAAAGGTAATTCGAATAAAGAACCACGCAGGCAAAAAGTTGTGGAAACTCATAATATTTTAATGTTTTGTGGCGATAATTTAAGTGATTTTTCTAATGTTTTCTACCGCGAAAACAAAAATACAGCCGAACAAGTTAATGTAAATCAGGCGCTTTTTGGGAGCAAGTATATTGTGTTGCCAAATCCAATGTATGGCGACTGGGAAAAACCTTTATATCAGGGAGAAAAACTAAATGATAAGGATAAAGCAAAACAGCGTTTAGAACGATTAAAAAGTTACTAAGTATTTGTAATTATTCAGCAATAAGTATTACTTTTGCTGCATCATAAAAATAAGATTATGGAAAATAACGAATTAAAGCACAATACAAAAAGTATGCAAACGGCTAATCAGCCAGGAATTTATAAGTTAATGATTTTTGGTGTACTGATTTGTATGGTGGGTACTTATGCTCGTTTTGCATTTGATTCTTGGGTATTATCTTTAGTTTCCTGGATTATTTTATTTATCGGAGCAATCATCGCAATTAAAGGGGTATTTAAAATTTTAGACGCTTAAAATATTTTTCTCTACATATAAGAGCCAATTATGTTAAAAACGTAATTGGCTTTTTTTTGTTAAAACATTTTTTATTAATAATTTTTGAAAACGGAAGTATGGTTTTACCCAACCCGCTACTTTTTAAATTATTCTTTCCATTTATGGAATTTTCTTGAAAAAATCATCAAGAAACAAACGCTTTTATCAGTTGGGTTACCTTAATCTATTTTTTGTATAAAGAGAAACACGATGTGATAAACTAACCAAAAAACGTCGAAACTTTGAATGGCCATTTGAAGCAAATATTTAAAATGATTACTTTATTAGAACCATAAAATCATGAAAAGGAATATAATTGCTATTGCCATAATTTTAACAATTTTTGGCTGTCAAAATGCAAATAAAAGCAATGAAAGTGTTGCATCTACGCAAGAAATGGTAATCCCGGATGCAGCAACTGCAGACACTACGGCTACCGAAAAAATTGTGAAAACTGCAGACATGCGGTTTAGGGTAAAAGATGTACAAAGCACAAAAGAAAAGTTAAGCCAGACCATCAAAAATCAAGGAGGCACAGTTTCGGAGTTTTCTATTCAGAGTGTAATTCAAGAAACGGAAAAGGTTAAGCAATCTACCGATTCACTTAAAGAAATCACCTCTTATAAAACAGAGGGCTACCTTGTAGCTAAAGTTCCATCAGAAAAGTTGGATGAGTTTACCAATACCATTGCAAAAATGGCAGTATTTGTAGATAATCAATCTTTAAAAATGGATGATCAAAGTATTAGCTATTTGACAAATAAACTTAAGGTAGATAATAGGAGAGAGGCTGTTGATCGAATTAATAAGTTGGCGACGAAGAAAAGCCCAAATGTAGAAACATCTCTTGTTATTAAAGACGATTACATAGACAAGAAAATGCAAAATATGCTAATCGATAGTCGGGTAAAATACAGCACCATAACCCTTAATTTTTATCAGGATAATACCATTAAAACCATGGTTGTTGCCAACGATAATATTTATGATTACAAACCTGACTTTGGAAATCGACTTAGGCTAGGTATAGTAAATGGTTGGACTATCTTTAAAGAAATCATCCTTGCATTGGCAAACCTTTGGATGTTAGTTTTAGTAGGAATTGGAGTGTTTTTTACGATCAGGTATTTTATTAGGAAAGATAAAATTACCAGAGATTTGGCAACAAAGAATTTGGTTGATAGTCGGAAATAATCCCCTAAGAAACTCTTTATTACGAAGTGCGAAGCAAACTTACAAGAACTGTTAGATTAAACCCAGGGCTTTTAAGATTGCTTCGTGCCTACCATTGATGTGATTGCTTAAATAACTAAAAATCAATTAATTAATAAAAATTAACCTTCAGCATGACGAATTGGTTAGTGCATCCCTCGAGGAAATCCCTTTGCAACGGATCGTCCTCCTGAACTTGATTCAGGATCTTACCAAAATAGGTGCTGAACTAAATTTACTGCGTAGCTTTCCGCTGCGCTACAGGTCAGCATGACGAATCGGTTAGTACATTCCTCAAGAAATACATTTTGCGATGAATCGTCTTCCTGAACTTGATTCAAGATCTTACCTAAATAGGTGCTGAACTAAATTTACTGCGTAGCTTTCCGCTGCGCTACAGGTCAGCATGACGAATCGGTTAGTATATCCATCGAGAAATTTCGATAAGATCTACTTCTTTGCCTTTATTTCCAATCCCTTAACCTTTGTTTTATTATCGCTCACAAAAGATTCCCAGCCAGAATACGATTTAGATTTTCCACCTGAAGTTATTTTCTGAAAAGAATGGCAAACGGCAACTGCTAATCCATCTGTGGCATCTAAAAACGCTGGTGTTTCCTTAAAATTCAGTAAACGTTGTAACATTGCCGCAACCTGTTCCTTAGTTGCATTTCCACTTCCGGTGATAGATTGTTTAATTTTTCGTGGAGAGTATTCGGTAACTGAAATATTCCTGGATAGGGCCGCTGCAATAGCAATTCCCTGTGCCCGGCCAAGTTTTAAAAGTACCTGAATGTTTTTTCCATAGAATGGCGCCTCTATGGCCAGAACATCAGGTTTGTATTCATCAATAAGTACAACTGTTTTTTCAAAAATACGTTGAAGTTTTAGAAACGGATCATCAAGATGCGTCATTTTCACCACGCCCATACTAATTAATTCTGTTTTATTTCCCTTTTCTAAAATTATGCCATAACCCATCACCGCCGTACCAGGGTCTATACCCATAATTACCCGTTCCTTTTTTTCATTCAACATTACAGCAATATTAAGCATATTTGCAAACTAAAAAGATAATCTTGACAGACAAGAACAAAAAAATATTTTCACTCCTTATTAAAGCTGCCATTGTTGTATTTGCTTTTTGGTTTATTTACCATAAGCTGGTGGCAAATGAAAATCTGCACAATTTCAAAATACTGTTAACAGATATTCCACAGGTAGAAATTATTGTTGTGATTGGTCTGGTTTTGGTATTGATGCTGGTGAATTGGTTTTTAGAGGCCGCTAAGTGGAAGAGGCTGATGACCCATATCGAGCGCATTAGTTTCTATCGTGCAGTTGAATCGGTTTTCTGTGGACTAACCTTAGCGATCTTTACACCTAATCGTTTGGGTGAATATGGGGGGCGTGTATTTTTCCTCTCCCCTAAACGGCGGATTGTTGGAATTGTAGCCATGACGGTTGGGAATATCGGGCAGTTGGTGCTTACCAATGTGTTTGGCGCAATCGCTGCTTGCTTTTTTGTTTATCAGTTTGTACCCATAGATAATCTGGTTTTTACCGCGCTTGTGGTTTTGGCCTTGATATTTTGCCTGTTTTTTATCGTTTTTTATTTCAACATCCAATGGTTAAATGGCATACTACTATCCTTTAAGTTTACCAGAAAATATAAAAAATTCTACAGCATTTTAAAGCGGTACAGAAAAGCCGAATTATTCAGGATTATACTTTTCTGCTTCGCTCGTTATGCCGTTTTCAGCTCTCAATATTTTATTCTTTTTGCATGGCTGATTCCAGGTTTAAATTATCTGGATATCGTAATGATGACCTGCCTGTTGTTCTTCATTCAATCTGCTTTGCCATCTTTAGATTTGTTCGACGTTGGCATTAGAAGCATTACGGCAGTAGAATTATTTAAGCACATTACCGATCAACATGTGGCTGTGATTGCATGTACAGCAAGCATTTGGCTAATTAATATTATTATTCCTGCTATATTAGGCACATATTTCGTTTTTAAACTCAATTTTTTTGGAATTTCTAAGTCTAACTAGTTTATTATCTGCTACGCTAACCCTCGTTTATGGTTTTCTAGTGCTCACATTTATAAGAGGTTGGCACAAACTTGTTAATTTTCATCCAAATGAAATTAAACCTGAAACCAAAGTTTCGATCATTGTAGCTGCTCGTGATGAAGAATTAATTATTACCAGGACAATTGAAGATCTGGTTGCTCAGCATTATCCAAAGCACTTAATGGAAATTATTTTTATTGATGACCATTCAACCGACCGAACTGCAGAGATTGTATTGGCATACGCAGATAAAGGAGTGAAACTAATTAGATTGAATGAAGATCAGGCACTTAATTCTTATAAGAAAAAAGCGATACAAACTGCAATAGGAACATGTTCCGGAGATTTAATCATTACCACTGATGCTGATTGCCGAATGGGAGAACACTGGCTTTCTACCATTGTAAATTATTATGAAAAGCAGGATTATAAAATGATTTCTTCGCCTGTGGCATATTTTGAAGAGAAAAGCTTATTCGAACGTTTGCAGTCTCTGGAATTCCTTTATCTGATTGGCCTTGGTGCTTCTACAATTGGCAATAAACAGCCATCAACCTGCAATGGTGCAAATTTAGCATACGAGAAAAAGACTTTTTACGAAGTTGGCGGTTTCCAGGGAATTGATGATCTCGCCTCGGGAGATGATGAGTTATTGCTCCATAAAATTGCAGCAAAATACCCCGACAAGATTGGGTTTCTCAAAAACAGAGAGGCGATTGTGTACACGCATGCGAAAGAAAATCTTCAATCTTTTTTACAGCAACGAAAAAGATGGGCTTCTAAAAGTACCCGGTATAAAAATAAGGCCATCATTGTTTTAGGTGTTTTTGTTTGGGTTTTCAATGTGAGTATACTGGCTAATTTCTTTGCCGGACTGTTTTTTCCAGGCCTTTTAATGGTAACATTCTATCAATTGATAGTTAAAATGATTTTAGAAAGCTTATTTTTATGGGATGTTACGGGCTTTGCGAAGCGACGAAGCTTACTCATCTTAATCCCTTTTTTAACTGTTCTACACATTCTTTATATGGTATATATCGGCATTGCCGGAAATAGTGGCAAATACAACTGGAAAGGTAGAATGGTTAGGTAAATGGATAATAGCCCATCGAGAAAAGTTTGGTTAAAATTTAAAAGAAATAGGTTGGCGTTCGCTGGCCTGATTTTTATTTTGCTTTTAATGGCGATGGGAATTTTGGGCTATGTTATAATACCCGTTGATTCCCCCGATGCCAATACGCAAACGGTTCAGATTAGTAAAGAGCCAATGGGGGCTAAGTTTAAGTTTTTAATTATCCAGGAATATCCAAATGTTGATAAGGCGGGCTTTTTTGAAAGGATGTTTTACGGGCAAAAACCCAGATTTAAGAGCATCCCCATTACGTCTTACAAAATAAAGGGCGATCGTGTTTTGGTTCATGAATATATTGGGAAAGAAGAAACCAGTAAAGAATCAATATATAGTCTGAAAGAACTCTGTAACAATTGCACTAGTCCAAGTAAGTCAGGAACACCTGAACAGCGCTTTGAAAAATCGAACATCTACGAACAAAAGTTTCTTTTAGGTACAGATATATATGGCCGTGATTTATTAAGCCGATTGATTTTAGGTATAAGGGTTTCACTATCCGTTGGCTTAATGGCGGTATTAATTTCACTTTTTATTGGTATAAGTTTAGGTGCCATTGCCGGCTATTTTGGTGGAAGAGTAGATGCTGCAATTAGCTGGTTCATGAATGTAGTTTGGTCTCTACCATCATTGCTGCTGGTTATTGCCATTTCTTTTGCCTTAGGGAAAGGTTTCTGGCAGATTTTTATTGCGGTGGGTTTATCTACCTGGGTAGATGTAGCACGATTAGTGCGTGGTCAGGTAATGGCTTTGAAAGAAGTAGAGTTTGTTGAGGCCGCCAGGGCTTTGGGTTTTAGTACAAGCAGAACAATTATTAAACACATTTTACCCAACATCGCCGGACCTATCCTTGTGGTGGCTTCATCTAACTTTGCGTCAGCGATTTTGTTAGAAACAGGATTAAGCTTTTTGGGTTTTGGTGCACAGCCGCCAATGCCGAGTTGGGGTGGCATGATTAAAGAGCATTATGGCTATATTATTATGGATGCAGCCTACTTAGCGGTTTTACCAGGGTTAGCCATTATGTTAACGGTTTATGCTTTTAATGTTTTGGCAATCGGCCTTCGAGATGCATTTGATGTAAAAGGGCAGAATGTAACGGTGTAGGACTATGATTTTCTTGATTAAATGATGGCTATGATTTTTAGGGTATGATTTTCTTGATCGAATGATAGCTATGATTTTAGGCTATGATATTTTTTGATTAAGTGAATGGCTATGATTTCTTTAGTGATTCATTAGTATTTTGTCAGTTTAGTAATATTAATTTAATCAACTTTACTTTATTATTGTGCCTGGTTTCATCACCCGTTTAAACTGCAAACTTCTGCTTCCGAAATTGATTAATAAGCCAATTTTAAAACCTGATGCTTCCAAATAGTTTATGGCTTGGGCCAAATGAGCATCATCCAGTAAAATTACGGCTTTCAACTCGACCATAATTTTATTTTCAATGAACAGATCTACCCTCCGTTTACCAAGAAAGTGCCCTTTGTAGTATATGCTCATTTCATGTTCTTGTACGAAATTTATGCCCTGACTATTTAATTCTATAGCGAAGGCTTTCTGATAAATTTTTTCTTGAAAACCATTACCCAGAGTCTTATGAACCTCCATAGCACACCCGATGATCTTTCCAGTTAATTCGCTTTCAGGATATTGAGTATTTATCATTAAATTATTATCAAATTACAATTTAAAGAAAAATTATTGCTTGTAATCGGGTTTGGCAATTATCTTTGTTCAATAATTTAATATAGTGTTCATTAATTACTGTCAAATTATTATCTCTAAATCATAGTACTCATTAAATCATTATAATCACAGTAGTAGATGTTGTTGAATTGTTACCAAGAAGAATTTTTAGAGGCAGGTTGTGATGAAGCGGGGAGAGGCTGCTTAGCTGGGCCAGTATTTGCGGCAGCTGTTATTCTCCCGAAAGGTTTTTGTTTGGAGGGGTTAAATGATTCCAAGCAGTTAAACCACAATCAACGTGATTTGTTACGCCCGATAATTGAGAGGGAAGCTTTGGCCTGGGCGGTTGCCTCCTGTGATCATGAAGAGATCGATCAGATCAATATTCTTAATGCATCTTTTTTAGCAATGCATCGCGCCATAGAGAAATTACAGACCCAACCACAATATTTGGTTATTGATGGAAATCGGTTTAAGACCTATCCACAAATTCCACACTGCTGCATTGTAAAGGGTGATGGCAAATACTTAAATATTGCAGCAGCTTCTATTCTTGCTAAAACCCATCGTGATGAATTTATGGCTAATTTACATATAGATTATCCTCATTACAACTGGCAACAGAATAAAGGCTATCCAACCATTGCACACCGAAAAGCCGTGATGGAAATAGGGCTTTCTCCGTTTCACAGAAAAACATTTAATGTTCGCGATCCACAATTAGATTTGTTTTCAAAAACCGTTTAAAATTTAGTATTTTCACAGCATTGTGAAGATTTTATTAATAACTAAGCGGATTCCCTTTCCGCCAAATAGCGGTTATCCCATAGTGGTTTATAACACCATGAAGGGTTTGCTTCAACTTGGTGCAGATATTACTTTGTTTAGTTTAAATCCTTCAAAGGGGAAAATAGATATTGAGGACATTTCTGATCCTATTTTTGAGCAAATAAAGTATCACACGGTAGATTTAGATACCGATGTAAATGTATGGTCTGCTTTTTTTAACATCTTCACCAATCAATCTTATAATATTTCCAGGTTCTACACTGAAGAAGCTGCTGGTCAGTTGGAAAATATTCTTCGGGAAAATGTTTTTGATATCATCCAGTTTGAAGGACTTTTTGTAGTTCCTTACCTGGATATCGTTAAGGCCAACAGCAATGCCAAGCTGATTTACCGTGCGCATAATATCGAGTTTACCATGTGGGAGCGTCTTTCTCATTCCGAAACCTTTTTGCTTCGCAGAAAGTATTTGTCTTTTTTAGCGCAACGATTAAAAGCTTATGAAACAGAACAAATTAATCGGTTTCATCAAATTTTTGCCATCAGCGAGCCAGATCGTCAAAGTATTCTCCGGTTTGGTTGTGAAGTACCAATGTCGGTTTTTCCGGTAGCTATTGATTTGGAGCGGTATAAGGTAGATAAATCAAAAACCAGCTTTCCAACGTTATTTCATTTGGGAGCAATGGATTGGCGACCAAATCAGGAAGGCTTAGAGTGGTTTCTGGATGATATCTGGCCTGATATTGAAAAATTAAATAAAGATCTTCGCTTCTATATTGCAGGTAAAAATATGCAGAAACATTTCTTTGAATATGATTCTGATAACCTGATTGTGGAGGGGGAAGTTTTTGATGCAGTTGATTTTATGAATTCGAAAGCA
Organism: Pedobacter sp. N23S346; assembly: GCF_048515415.1. Classification (NCBI taxonomy): domain Bacteria; kingdom Pseudomonadati; phylum Bacteroidota; class Sphingobacteriia; order Sphingobacteriales; family Sphingobacteriaceae; genus Pedobacter; species Pedobacter sp. N23S346. Next base: position 247,814 of record NZ_JBLYEE010000005.1, on the reverse strand, counting down.
ATTATGATCGTTCCGTTGATTTCAGGCACGGGCATGCGGGTGAAGATTATTGAGGGAATGGCCATGAAAAAATGTATCATCGCTACTACAACCGCGGCCGAAGGTATTAATTGCAAGCATGGTTATGATATACTTATTGCAGATTCTGCAGATGAATTTTACCGTTCCATTCTGCAATGCATTATCAATCCAAAACGATGGATGGAAATTGGTGAAAATGCCCGTAAAACCGTAGAAACTGATCATGGTATTTATTTGATTTCATCTAAGATGCTCGAAATTTATCAGCAATTAATTAGCGCTTAAAACGATACATCTGGTCGCTAATAAATGTTGAGAAGGTCTATATACATAACAATCCACGGAAAGCCCTGGCTGCATAATAAGATTGTGCACCATTGTGGTAAACAAAAACGGTATCATAGCGAAAATCGGCGAAAAGTGCGCCGCCAAGTTTCCGGATGTTGTCTGGTGTCGTGATCCAGCTTGATGTTTTCTCATCAAACTTGCCAAGTTTTTGTAAGTCACGATATTGCTTTTCTGTTAAAAGTTCGATTCCAATTTCTGCAGCTAAATCGATTACGTTATTTTCTGGCTTATTATCTTTTCTGGCATCCAGTGCCGCCCGATCGTAACATAAGCTTCGTCGACCTTTTGGACTTTCGGCCGAGCAATCGATAAAATGATATTCACCCGTTTTTTTGTTTAAAAATATCACATCCGGCTCACCACCAGTTTCTTCCATTGCATTGAGCGACCATAATTTATGTTGATTTAACCTTAGTCTGGTTTCTATATCCTGCCATTTCAGCTCCTGGTGCCGCTGCATGTTTTTGTCGAAACGATTTTTTAGTATGGTGATTAATTCTGTAGTTCTTTCTTGCGAAAGCTCTTTTTCTATACTCATAAGAATAATTTTATATTGGCTTCTCTAGAATTTGGTTTCAGTTAATTGAATTTACAAAAGAATAAGCACGTTTAGCAAATTTGATTACAAATTTAAGTTAGCTGTTATTTTTATTTCTTGCGTAGTTTAATAAAAAACATGCTCATTTATCTCTTTTGGTATGGCCAGTTGCTGTGCATATGGATTTTAGAGATTGAACTCTGTATAATGTCTCCCGAAATTAAGACTTAAACATTGCTGTTTTCTTAGTACTTTTGCGGCAAATAAAGATTAAGCATGAATAATACGGCATTAACAGAAAAACACATCGCTTTAGGCGCTAAAATGGTTCCATTTGCAGGCTATAATATGCCTGTTACTTACGAGGGTATCAATGCAGAACATGCAACTGTTCGTAACGGAGTAGGTGTTTTTGATGTGAGCCACATGGGCGAATTTATTTTGAAGGGCGATAATGCCTTAGATTTAATTCAAAGGGTTACCAGTAATGATGCGTCGAAATTATACGACGGTAAAGTTCAGTATTCTTGCTTACCGAACCAGGATGGTGGAATTGTAGATGATCTATTGGTTTATCGCATAGATGAGAAAACATATATGCTGGTGGTAAATGCATCAAATATAGAAAAGGATTGGAACTGGATTCAACAGTTTAACAGCAATGATGTGGAAATGCATAATATCTCTGATCAGACATCTTTATTAGCTATTCAGGGACCAAAAGCAGCAGATGCCTTGCAAACTTTAACGGATGTAGATTTAGCGTCTATGGAGTATTATACTTTTATTAAAGGAACGTTTGCAGGTGTAGATAATGTAGTAATTTCTGCAACTGGATATACAGGTGCTGGTGGTTTTGAGATTTATTTTGAAAATGAGCACGCCGATAAAATCTGGGATGCCATTTTTGAGGCAGGTAAAGCGCAGAACATTAAGCCTATCGGTTTGGGCGCTCGTGATACCTTGCGTTTAGAAATGGGGTTCTGTTTATATGGAAATGATATAGATGATACCACCTCTCCAATTGAAGCTGGTTTAGGTTGGATTACTAAATTTTCTAAACCATTTACAAATTCCGAAGCCTTACAAGCTCAAAAAGATGCAGGCATCCAAAAGAAGTTAGTTGGCTTCGAAATGATCGATCGCGGTATTCCCCGTCATGATTATGAAATTGCAGATGCAGAAGGAAATATCATTGGTAAGGTAACTTCCGGAACACAGGCGCCTTCATTGCAAAAAGCAATTGGTATGGGGTATGTAGCTAAAGATTTCTCTAAAGAAGGCACAGAGATTTTTATCAACATCAGAAATACGCCAATCAAAGCCAAAGTAGTTAAATTTCCTTTTTATAAATAGATGCAAGTAGTGAGTATCAAGTGTCGAAACAATTATCTTGATACTTGATACTTAGGACTCGATACTTAGAATATGTCTAAAAAAATAGAAGTTTGTCTAACCCCTGCGTTAATTGATTTATACGATATTGAAGAAAGTATCGTAGTTGTGATTGATATTTTGAGGGCAACATCATCCATAACTTATGGAATAGAAAACGGAGCAGAAGCCATTATTCCTGTAGCCAATGTGGAAGATTGTTTAACTTATGCTAATAAAGGTTATTTATTAGCCGCAGAACGGAATGGGGAAGTGGTAAAAGGCTATGATTTTGGAAATTCACCTTTCTCTTATACAAAAGAAAAAGTGAGTGGAAAAACTATTGTTTTAACCACTACTAATGGTACAAAGGCTTTGCATCTGGCCAGTAAGCGCGCTCACCAGGTTGTTATCGGTTCTTTTTTAAACCTTGATTCACTCTGTGATTATTTATCTGCCCAAAATAAAAATGTATTGCTTTTATGCGCCGGCTGGAAAGATCAATTTAATTTAGAAGATACTTTATTTGCTGGTGCTGTTGTAAATAAATTGCGCAAAAACTTCGAACATTTCGATGATTCCAGTGTTGCTGCCGAAGATTTATATTCCTTGGCTAAAGACGATTTGAGGAAATATCTTCATAAGTCATCTCACAGCCACCGTTTGGCACAACTAAATATCGAGGAAGACGTTGTTTTTTGTTTACAGTTAAATATTTGTTCAGCAATTCCGGTTTTAGAAGGCGAAAGCCTGGTTGCTTTGAAGAATTAGAAAATAATATTAATACCAAGCGCAATTGTATTTCCACTGAAACTGGCGCCATTAAATTGAGTTTCTTCAACAGGTTGGTTGATGAAGTAAGCCTTATCTACACCAGCATGGGTGTTTATGGTGTTGATTTGATAATCAAGTGTTAACTCTAAACTTTTATTCAAGGGTACAGATAGATTGGCATAACCCTTTAAGGCAAAAGCATTCGCTTTTTGCGTGAAACTAACAGGTTTTGCAAAATCTGGAATCAGGTTCCAATTGGCCTTGGCTAAATAGGAATAAAAGCCACCTAAAATACCAGCGGTGATGTTAAACGCTTTCAGCTCTAAAGCGCTTTCAAAGCCAAGATCAAAACCCTTATATCTTGTTTGGTAAGTAGAGTTTAAGCCAGTAGTCATTGCATTGCTGCCCGTTTCTAGTAGATGAAACTGGTGTTGACCATAGGAGAATCCAATAATTGGGTTAATGCTCACTAGATCAATCGTTAAGGCCTCATAGCTGAGTTGTAAATAAGTGCCAAATAAATAACCTTTACCTGCATTAAAGCGGTCAAAATAAAAAGCATTCTGCCGGTTATCTTCGGCATAATCTGTATCTTCTGCTGCTCCTTTTGTTATGCTTGTATATTGATTAATTGTTTTTATACGCAGTCTGTTGGTGATGTTATATTGAATATCTAATCCAAAGGCTGGCCCTTTTAATTCTTGCCAAATCAATTCTGATAAAATGTTAGGGTTAGTGCCGGATGAATTTCCCGCAATAGACCAGTCGAATTTAGCTTGGTTTAAGCCAACAGACGGTTTGATCTTCCATTTTGAATGATTATCCTGAGCCGATGATATTTTGCAGAGCAGTAAAATCAAAAAGACAATGAAAATGCGCTTTGAAAGAAAAGTCTGCAAAAAAATAGACATACTAAATTTTGAATTTAAATGATTTTACACCTGGCAGATTGATTCTGCCAGGTGTAAGATTAAGTTTAAAATGGATAAACAGTGGCAATAAATGATTTATCAGTAGATGAAAGAACTGTATTCCATCCCACTTCAAAATTTCCTATAGTTAAGTCATTCGAAACTGCATAATGCATAATTGAACTGGCATCATATGCACTGTAATTGGTTTGAGTTGTACTGTATTTGGCAAACAGGTTATTGTCTACATCTGCCTGGCTCCAGTAGTTTGGTGCTGCAGCATAGTAAGCATATACTGCTGGTTTATCCCATGGAATTGATACCAATGGATGTTGATGTTCATGTATCATCCCTAAAGCATGGCCAAATTCGTGGATCACCACACGGCTATATTCAGAATCTGCTGTGGTAGCAGTAAACCACCCAAAATTCATTGTTGCATTAGCGCTCGGGATTGAACTGGCATCTTTACCAAGGTAAGACCATGATCCGTTACCATTTACAAAGCTAACACGGATGTTAGCCGTATTATCATTAGTTACAAAATTGAATTTGATGTTCGCATAGTTTTCCCATTCTCTGGCAAATTGTATCACCTTATTTCTGATTGCTAAAGTACTACCGTTTAAACTCACTTTTAAGGTTGTTCCTGGTGTCCATTTTTTTGTTTTTAAAATAGCTCCTCTTGGTGTGATACCATCTAAGGATCTTTCGGTACAGATTTTAATATCTCCAAGCGGATTAACGCTGAGTTTTTCCGTTTGCTCAAGGCTTTCAGTTTCTGTTGAAGTTTCTTTTTTACAAGCGTATAAGCCTGTAGTAATTGCCAATGCAAATACGATTAATTTAGTTAAGTTTAATTTCATGTTTTTTGGTTCTTTAGTTATGTAATAGATTAGTTATAAAAAAAGAAGTCAGTTAAAAAACAGAGAAGATAGGATTCTCCTCCTTTTGGGGGATAGAATGGTTAGGCTAAAAAACATAGTTAGATGATTAGGTTTATACTGCATTTTGCAGATTATAATCCTAAGGTAAAATATTAATGTTTAATAGACAAGAAAATGTAATATTTGTAATGCTTATTTGTATTTATAAATAACATAATATTAATATAGTTGTAGTTTTAATATTACTATTAAGCTATTTTAATTTTTATTTTGTGATAAGCTGAGATATAGTTGGATTGTTTTTAATAGTAATCAAAGCTTCTTCGTGTGCTAACCAGTAAATATCTTCAGCACGTTTCATATCGAAGGTACTAATGGCGCCCAAGCCTTTCGGCTCAATGAGCACATTGCAAAATTTTGCTTTTCTTTCCATGTCATGGTTGATAGACATGATTCCTGCGCGACCCATTAAGTTCGTAATTCCGGTAATTTTATCCACTGGTTTAAGGTGATTGCAGGAAGACCCGATGATAAAATCACAATCTTCCATTAAAGGCTCAATTGGAAAATTATTTAAAATTCCACCGTCAACATACATTTGTCCATCAATCATAATGGGTTTAAAAATGCCTGGAATACAGCTCGATGCCTGTATAGCCCTGATCAATGGTCCTTTTGTAAAATATACCAGGCGGCCTTCGCTAAAATTTACCGCAGCAATAGTTAAAGGAATTTTAAGGGTTTCAATCGTGTTTTCCGGAAAATATTCCTTCAGAATGAGTGAGGTGTTTTCAATATTAATCAGACCTAATGAGCCAACAGCAGGACGAATAAATCGCCATAATTTTGTTTTAAGAAAAATACTTAGTCCTTCTTCCGGATCTATTCCAGCAGCGAAGAAAGCACCAGCAATGGCGCCTGCACTTGTTCCACTAATGTGGCTAAAAGTAATGCCTAAATTGCTAAACGCCTTTAAAACACCTAAATGTGCTATTCCCCGTATTCCTCCGCCTGATAAAACGATGCCAACTTTCATATATAGATTTCTGGTATTAATAATTGACAAGACGTGTTACAAATTGTCTGCCAGTACTTACATGCAATCTTTATAAAGCTAACATTATTTTTGTTTTGGTTTATACTTTGACTGACTCAGAATTTTTTGGGCATCGTTTTCAGCCATGAGTTGTTGCAGCGTTATTTTAGGATGTTCATCCATATACTTTCTTACAATCTGCCATCCCGTCCATGTGCCTAACTTTGGTGCTGAATCCCTGTTCTCGCCTAAGCCTGGTGTAAAAGGCCCTTCGGATAGAAATACCTGAATCTTTTGGTAGTCGGTTTCGTAAAGAAAATTGTTTTCCAAAAAGTATGCCCAGATATCGCCTTCAAAGCGTTGTGCCCATTGCAACTGTTCGGTACTATAACCTATTTTAGTAGAATCCGTTATATTCTCTGGTAAAACCTGATCCAGGAAATAAAGAATTTTCCCTTGAAAGATCATTTTAGACAGTAATGTTCGGTTGTCATCCGGTTCCGGAAATAGCTCTTCGTGTGCATATGTTTCAGCAATACGCGGAACAATATATTCCGGGGTAAATCGCCTGGAGAGATATAATGGTACACTCTGAACAATCGCCCTGTAGAACTTGCTGTCCTTACCTAAAAACATATCTAAACCGATTCCTAAATAATGATCGCCAACAGGCATTTGATAGGCAAAACCAGATACAAAAGAAACGAATCTAGGGATTTTTGCTTTTGGATAATAGTATTTGATGTATTTGAATGTTTCTGTTAAATCTTTTTCCTGTGCATTCAGGTTAGGGAAAATGCTGTCTACCTCTTTAGTGAGATCGGTGTAAGCCTGATCCTTAAATAGTGTACTTAGAATTTCATCGTTATGGTATGCAGATGAACCAATCATTCGATGGATATAGTCATCATAAAACACGCCATAGCTTTTTGATAACATTTTATCCACTTCGCTGGCATTTTTTGTTTTAGCTGCGTAAAGTGTTTTATCGAATCTATCAATTTTAATATCCAGATTTATATTGCTCACATCAGGCCGGCTATTGCGCTTACATGAAATAAATGCGAAGGCAAAGAGAAAAATTAGATAAATTTGGCGGTGTTTTACGTTATCAATCATGTTCAACAAATATAAACACATCAGCATGAAAAAAATATCGACGTTTTTAATTTTATCTTTTCTAAATTTAGTTGCTTTCGCTCAAATTCCAACTTTAACAACCTATGGTTTCAGATTGGGTTTAACAGCATCACCCACTATTGGCTGGGTTAAACCCGAACAAGGCAAAACCGATGGAGTAGCTTTAGGGTTTTCTTATGGATTAATTGGCGATTTTAATTTCGCTCCCAACTATAGTTTTTCGACGGCGTTAACCATTACGACTATGAACGGAAAAAGTACTGAAGTTGATCCAACCTATATTAAAAGTCTGGATTTAGGTGCCAATAAAAGCATCCCGGTGGCTTACGACTTAAAATATAAAGTTCAATATTTAGAATTGCCATTAACCATAAAACTCAAAACCGAAAAAGATAATGGCAGGCGTTTTTATGGTCAGTTTGGTCTCTCGAACTCGATTTTGTTGAGTGCTAAACAAGATGCAGTAAGTAGCACTGTTAAGCTAAACGACGTGAAGATTGGAGACGAAACTAAATTTTACCGTGCCGGGTTGTTGATTGGTGGGGGCGGGGAATTTGATATTTCAGGAAATACCAGTATCGTAGCAGGATTGACGTTCAACAATGGTTTTACTAATATCACAACCGAAAAAAACAGAGATGTCAGAAATCATTATTTAGCACTCAATTTTGGCGTATTCTTTTAAAAAAATGTTTTGTAAATATGAAAATAGCATTAGCGCAACTTAATTATCACATTGGAAATTTTGAGGCAAATACAAAAAAAATAATTGATCACATTAAACTGGCCAAAGACAAGGGCGCGGATTTAGTGGTATTTGCAGAGTTGGCTATTTGTGGCTACCCGGCTAGAGATTTTTTGGAGTTTGATGAATTTATATCACTTTGTGAAGAAGCAGCCCAGGAAATTGCCAGACATTGTAGTGAGATTGCCTGTATTGTAGGCTTACCCATTAAAAATAATATTTTACAGGGTAAAGATTTATATAATGCCGCTTACTTTATTGAAAATGGAAACATAAAAGCGATTGCTAAAAAGGCTTTGCTACCTACTTATGATGTTTTTGATGAATACCGTTATTTCGAACCAGCAACGGAGTTTGGTTGTATTGATTTTAAAGGAAAGAAGATTGCGTTAACGATTTGTGAAGATCTTTGGAACATTAATGATAATCCACTATATGTTTCCAATCCGATGGATGAGTTGATTAAAGAGCAGCCAGATGTAATGATCAATATTGCAGCATCGCCATTCTCTTATACTCATGATGATGAACGGATAAAGGTGTTATCGGATAATGCTAAAAAATACCATTTACCAGTTTTCTATGTCAACCAGGTGGGTGCGCAAACCGAAATCATTTTCGATGGCGGTTCACTGGTTTTTGATGCTGATGGTGAAATGAAGGCAGAGATGAAATACTTTGAAGAAGATCTTCAGGTTTTTGATCTGGAAGAAATTGAAAAAGTCCGCAATAAATATCCACAGCCCGAACGCTTAACTGATATTGAGCAAATTCATGATGCGTTGGTACTCGGTATTCAGGATTATTTTAAAAAATCAGGTTTCACTAAAGCTGTTCTGGGCTTATCTGGTGGAATTGACTCTGCCGTAGTTTGTGCACTGGCCTGCCGCGCTTTGGGAGCAGAAAAAGTAATGGCTGTTTTAATGCCATCCAAATTCTCCTCTGATCATTCTGTTCAGGATGCAATTGATTTGGTGAATAACTTTGGTTGCATGCATGAAATCATTCCAATTAAAGATGTTGCACAGGCATTTGATTCAATTTTAGCACCTGCATTTAATGGTTTGCCTTTCAATTTAACAGAAGAAAATATCCAGGCTAGAACACGTGGAACGATTGTGATGGCCATGAGCAATAAATTCGGCTATATCTTGCTTAACACTTCCAATAAAAGTGAGTGTGCAGTGGGGTATGGTACGCTTTACGGCGATATGTGTGGTGCCATTGGCGTAATTGGCGATGTTTATAAAACCCAGGTTTTCGAACTGGCAAAATACATTAATAAAGAGCGCGAACTGATCCCGATCAATACCATTGTGAAACCACCATCTGCAGAACTCAGACCAGATCAAAAAGATTCGGATTCTTTGCCAGAGTATGATGTTTTAGATAAAATTCTTTATCATCATATTGAAGAAAAACAAGGCTCAAAGTCTATCATCGCAAAGGGTTTTGATGAGGCTTTAGTTCAACGAATCTTAAAGATGGTTAATATAGCGGAATTTAAACGCTACCAAACGCCACCAATTTTAAGGGTTTCGCCAAAAGCATTTGGAATGGGGAGAAGAATGCCAATAGTTGGAAAATATATGGCGTAATATAGAATCTATAGCCATGAATATTTTATCATTAGGTAATTAATAAACTTTGACAACTTGTAAGCATGATGCTAATTAAAGTTGTCAAAGTTTATAGGAATTTAGGCTAATGTTGCATCAACTGTAATTGAAGTATTAAGCAATTTCGAGATAGGGCAGTTTTTTTCAGCATCAGCAACTAACTCATCAAATTTTTCTTGTGATAAACCAGGTACTGTAGCCGTTAAAATTAAATGTGATTCTACGATTTCTCCTTTTGAAGGATCTAAATTGATTTCACATTTAGTTTCCAATTTATCTGCGGTAAAGCCAGCTTCGCCTAAATTAGCAGATAATTTCATGGTAAAACAACCTGCATGTGCTGCTGCGATTAATTCTTCAGGGTTTGTTCCAACACCTTCAGCAAATCTGGAATTAAATGAATATTGTGTGTTGCTTAAAGTTGTGCTTTGTGTGGTAATGTTGCCAGCACCTTCTTTAATAGAACCTTGCCAAACGGCTGTTGCATTTCTTTTCATGGTTTGAGTTTTATTTTTGGTTATTTAACAACTAAAGATAAATATATGTTTGTTTAGAAATGGTTATTTGTTATTAAGAAATACGCCTCTTTATTTAGTTTGAACCTCTGGAAATTCTATTTTTTTCATAAAAAAGGAAGCTGTCTCAAAGAAACAGCTTCCAGTACACTACGATCTGTTTAAGTTAATTATCTGATTTTTTTGGGGAAGGTTATAATGGGTATAGTACTGCTGTAGCCTGCTTATCTTTAGTTGATAAAACTGTAGCACCGCTTCCGCATTGTCCGCCGTTCATTAGAGATTGTGCATCTGTTCCGCCAACGCCAGGCACGTTGGTGGTTGTAGATTGGTTGGTATGCTTAAATGAAATGGTATGCCCAAATTCATGTGCAATTGTTCTTTGACGTTGTGCAGCTGAATTGTTTTGAATAAGTGCCTGATTAATCCAAACCGTATTGCCTGCCAGACCATTGGATGTTGACAGATAAGCCTGCCCACAGGTAGAACTTCCGATAGTATTGTCAACTTTAATCAGAATATCGTAAACACTACCTGTGGTAATTACAAATCTAAGATTAGAGTTAGGTACCGTATTCCATTGATTAATTGCACCATTGATTTCACTGGTCATGCTGGTGATGGATGGATCGATTTTAACGCGTATATTTCTACTATTGGTTACAATATAACCGTTATAATACTGCTCTGTTATAGATTTCCCGTTATCTGCAGGAACCTCCATTGTTTTACTAAATACAATATCTCCGTCAACAACGTAATTATTACCCTTATCAACAATTTGAGCATCCGAAAATCCAAGGTTTTTAATGTAAGATAAAACCTTATTCTGTTGGGTGGTTTCAGTTTGCTGATCTAAAGGTAAGTCGTTTTTCTTTGAACAGGATATAATGAAAATAGAGAGTAGCGCAATTAATGCGACATTTTTAAATTGGTTCTTCATAGTTTAGTTTAGTTTTTTTGATCGTAGTGACTAGTATTTACTATCGTAAATATAGTATAAAAAATACAAAAACGTATTCCTTATATTTTTTACATGTAGTTATTTGATTCAAAAAAAGATTTTCGTCCCTAAACTTGGTTATTTTGATTTATTAGATTCCATTTGATAGATTGAAGAAGCAATATTCCGATACCAATCATAATGGAAATATCTGCGAAGTTGAACACTCCAGTTTGAAAAACATAGAAGTCCATATGCATAAAATCGGTAACTGCCCCATGTACAATACGATCATATAAATTGCCAATACCGCCACCAATTAAAAAACATAATGCAATTTGCATGCTCAGTGGAAGACTGCGTTTAGCAAAAAGATAATACAAACCATAGATAAGGAAAAGCACGGGTATTACAGTCAAAATAATCAGTCTGAAAATATAAGGCATTTCATCTCCGAAGCTTAAAAAGGCACCACTGTTTTCAACTTTGGTTAAGGTAAATCTATCTTTAATAATGCTGATGTGTTCGTAATCGCTGATGTTATTGCGCACAATGTTTTTAGAAATCTGATCACAACCGAAGTTAAGGGTGAGCAAGAAAATGAGTACAGACCAGCGAAGGTTTTTAATTTGTTGCATTCGGTTTACGTTTATTAATCCACTTTTTGTAAGGTATAATCAGTGCTAATAAAATAGCCGATAAACTGAGAAGCTTTGCTATAATGTCGCCAGTCTTAACATAAAAGGTAATTTCATCATTCAAATTAATATCACCTTTTAAAGCTGTTCTCGTCCACCACTTAGTGCTTTGGATTACATCTCCGCGCTGATTAATGAAACAGGAGATTCCGGTATTGGCAGACCTTGCAATATCCCGGCGTGTTTCTATTGCTCTCAGTTTGGCGTACATTTGATGTTGGTCTTTTCCGGATGTGTTACCCCACCAGCCGTCGTTAGTGATGATGGCTATAAATTGTGCGCCATCTTTAATTTGCAGTCCAATCCAGTCGCCCCACAAACTTTCGTAACAAACCACTGGTGCCACACCAATGCCACTTTGTGCATAAAGCACGCTAGGCTTATCTTGCCAACCCCAACCACCAACAGTACCGCCTAATTTTGCAAAAACTCCATCCAGAAAGGAGAATACTTTAGGGAAAGGCATCTTTTCTACACCCGGTACCAATTTCGATTTATGATAGAACTGAACATTTGGTGAGTTTTCTACCTGCATCGCAGAATTAAAATTATCAAAGTAAAGGCCCTGCCGATCATCATATTTAGCCGTGATGGTCTTTTTATCTGCATAGACCTTCACGCTTTCTATGCCTGTAACTAAGGTGCCGTTTTTATATTTGCTCAGGAAATTTTGAAGTGTAATAAAATCTGGAGTGCTGCGGATATGATCCTCATCTGCATAATTTGGAATTGCTGTTTCAGGCCAGATAAAGTATTCTGTATTGGGTTGTGCAATCGAATCAGATAAGTGCGTGAGAATTTTAATTTGCTCCGCAGGCGTAATATCGGTTAACTTTAAGTAGGGATTGATATTAGGCTGTACCACCACTACATTACTCGGCGTACCTTTTTGCGTTGCGGTAAAATACTTGGTTAGTGAGATTATAATAGGAATAACTGCTACTAAGGCCCAGGTACCAGCGGTTCTGAACTTCAAATAGCCCGTTTGCGATTTGAAATTTTTATAAGCTTCAAAGGCTAGAATGTTACTGGTTAAGATCCAAAGTGAACCACCGTAAATCCCGGTATAATCATACCATTGTGCCAACTGATGCATTCCTGCCAATCCGTTTCCAAGCGTCATCCATGGGAAAGCTAAATCCCAGGTTTGTTGTAAGTACTCAAAAGCGATGTAGAATGAAATGAGGCCGAGATAGGCAATCTTCTTATTTACATATTTCCCCAAACGATAATATAACCAGAAGGCAAAAGTCATGAGTAATGCACCCAAGCCAAATGGAATTAATGAAACTGGAATGGCCACAATCGGCCCGTTGTAAGCACTAATGGCATTATATACCCAATAGATAGAAGCAGAATTCCAAATCAGAAAGGTTAAGCCTGCAGTTAAGAAAATGCGTTTACCTTGCTTCTTCAGGTCAGTTTTCGAAATGTTTTCTAATGCGATAAACAGCGGAACCAGTGCAACAAGTAATAATGGGGTTGTAAAGGGAATGGGCGGCCAGGCCAGCCAAAGAAGAAATGCACTTAGTAAAGCGAGGAGGTAAGTTTGTGTTTTAGCCATTATGTGTTTTGGGGGTAAGAAACGGGAAGCAAGAATTAGGAAATAGAGGAATATTTCAATTACATCTATTTCCAATTCTCCATTTCCTTTTTTCTAGGTTTACAAACTTTCTAAAATATTCGCTTTTTTGGCTTCGTATTCTTCCTGTGTAATCAGGTGTTTATCATACAAAGTTTTTAGTTTACGCAGTTTTAAAGTTGTTTCATCTTCGGGTTCTTCCACCACTTCGGCAATCTGAATAGGCTCTGGTTCCTTTGTTTGCTCAGCTGGTAGTTCTGCAAATGGCTCTGGACTTTGGTTAATCGAAGCTGCAGTAGCACGATTTTCTTCTATTTTTTGCTGATGAAGCAATTCTTTATATTCTTCTAACTGCTGATTGGCAGCCTGATGCAGTTTTCTTGCCTGTACCTTAGGAATAAATTCTGTTACAATATTTTCTCCGTATTGTGGAACACAGATAAATTTTGAACCAAAAAGTTCTTCTTTAAAAGAAACTTCTTTAATGCTTTTCCAGGAGATATCCTTAAAGTTCATGGTTAAGCCTAAATTACCGGGCTCACAATAGAAAATTCTTTTATTTGAAATGGCGATGCTATCTGGAAGCAAGTTTACCGCTGGTTTTTTCTGTACCGCCAGGTAAAGGATTTCTTCCCCGGTGGTTAAAAGGTCATTCAATTTTCCAATTACTTTTTCTACCGCTTTTGGGTCTTGTTCGTCACTCAGAAATCTATCTATGCTAATCATAATGCTTTTAAATTTTGTTATTAAGGTATGTTTCTACCTCTTTTTGTAAAACGGGTATGTCTTTAATTATAATCTTCCATATCACGATATCATTCACATTATCATAAGAATGAATTATTTTATTTCTCAAATCTACAATCTGCCTTGAGTATGAAATAATTATATCTGGATTAATTTTAAGAATCTTATTGATCGCTTCACCTATAATTTCGAGTTCACGCTCAACAGCTCGTCGTTTGGTCTTGTTCTCTTTATAAACTTCAAAAGTAAAGTTGTGTTCTAGGTGTTCGTAAATAGATTCGATTGAAACCTTGATGTCTGTAAGAAGTTTCTTTTCTTCCAACACACTCATATCAATTGAATTTTACTTTGATTGATACTTTCAATAAGATAAGGATTACTTAATGTTTCCTCGGCCAGTAAATCAACATCCCTTTTTAATAAATCTTGCAATGCATAAAGAAGATTAAAATAATTGTTTCCATAGCTTTCAAAATCAGATTCATTAGAAAACTTTATTAAAAAATCAACATCGCTATCCTCCTTCAAGTTGTTTTTGGCTGCGCTACCAAACAGATAAGCCTCTTTAACATCATATTTCTTAAAGAGATTTTTTATTTCAGGTAAATGGTTTGAAATTAAACTTTCCATACTGTTAATTTAAGCTAATTACATTATTCAGCATCTTCATATTTGTTTTTACTTTTTGTTACAGGTTTTCCTGCTATGCAAATTACAAATTCTCCTTTCAAAGTATTGTTTTCAAAGTGTGATTTTATTTCTACCAATGTGCCGCGAACGGTTTCTTCAAACATCTTGGTTAATTCCCTGCTCACAGATGCTTGTCTGTCATCACCCAGATATTGAGCAAATTCTTCGAGTGTTTTTAATAAGCGGTGCGGACTTTCATAAAGGATAATGGTTCGTTCCTCTTCAGCCAGTTTTTTAAACTTAGTCTGGCGGCCTTTTTTTACAGGAAGAAAACCTTCGAACGTAAAAGCATCTGCAGGTAAACCAGAGTTAACCAGTGCAGGTACAAAAGCGGTTGCACCAGGTAGACATTCCACCGCAATATCGTTTTTGATCGCCTCACGAACCAGGAAAAACCCGGGATCAGAAATGGCAGGGGTACCGGCATCTGATATTAAAGCAATTTTCTGACCTTCGTTTAAAAATTTAATAATCTCTGAAGTTGCCTTATGTTCGTTATGCTGGTGATGGGAGAAAACGCGTTTGTCAATCCCGAAGTGCTTCAGCATGGGTGCACTGGTTCGGGTATCTTCCGCCAGGATCAAATCACATTCTTTTAAAATCCGGATGGCCCTGAAGGTCATGTCTTCTAAATTGCCTATTGGTGTGGGTACGAGGAAAAGTTTGCCGCTCATAGTAAAGTACAAAGTATCAGGTATCAAGTGATAAGTATCAGGGATTAAGTGTCAAGATTGAAAACTACAAACTGAAAACTGAAAACTCTTTCTATCTTTGTGAAAAAAATTAAATAATGCTGCAAGTTAACTATATCCGCGAAAATAGAGAGAAAGTTTTAGAACGTTTAAGTGTGCGTAACTTTAAACAACCAGAGTTGGTAGATCAAATCATTAAAATTGATGAAGAGCGCCGTTCCACTCAAACTTCTTTAGATGTTATTTCTGCGGAGGCGAATGCAGCAGCCAAGCAAATTGGCGATTTAATGCGTGCTGGTAAAAAAGAAGAAGCTGAAGCAATTAAATTACAAACAGCATCTCATAAGGAAAATATCAAAAGCATGGGTGAGCAATTAACTGAACTGGAAACAGCACAGTTTAATTTACTTGTTCAATTGCCTAACTTACCACACGATCAGGTTCCTGTTGGTACCACACCAGAAGAAAACTTAACGGTTTATACGCATGGATCACCTGCGGAATTGATTCCTAATGCTTTGCCACATTGGGAACTGGCTGCGAAATATGATATCATTGATTTTGAATTAGGCGTAAAAATTACTGGTGCTGGTTTTCCGGTTTATAAAGGAAAAGGAGCCAGGTTACAAAGGGCGTTAATTAACTTCTTTTTAGATCAGGCTATTGAAGCGGGTTATAATGAAGTACAGGTGCCTCATTTAGTAAACGCGGCATCAGGTTTTGGAACGGGGCAGTTGCCGGATAAAGAAGGACAGATGTATCACTCAACAGTGGATGATTTATATTTAATTCCTACTGCTGAAGTTCCGGTTACGAATTTATACCGCGATGTTATTCTTAAGGAAGAAGATTTGCCCATCAAGAATACGGCTTATACGCCTTGCTTCCGCAGAGAGGCGGGTTCTTATGGTGCGCACGTGCGTGGATTAAATCGTTTACACCAGTTTGATAAGGTTGAATTGGTACAGATTACCCATCCTGATCATTCTTATCAAACGCTTGAAGATATGAGCACTTATGTTCAGTCTTTATTACAGAAGCTTGGTTTACATTACCGTGTGTTATTATTATGTGGTGGCGATATGGGCTTCGGTTCTGCCATGACTTATGATATGGAAGCCTGGAGTGGTGCGCAAGGCAGGTGGCTGGAGGTTTCTTCAGTTTCAAACGTGGAAACGTTTCAGAGTAACCGTTCAAAAATTCGTTTTAAAGGCGCTACAGGTAAAACGCAATTGGTACATACACTAAATGGAAGTGCGTTGGCTTTACCTCGTATCGTAGCTTCTATTTTAGAGAACTATCAAACAGAAAATGGAATTAGAATTCCAGAAGCGTTAGTGAAATATACAGGTTTCGATTTTATTGATTAAACTTAGATAAATCGTCATTGCGAAGCACGAAGCGATCTTAATGCTATCGCTATATGAGTTGAGTCGTAGCGGGACACTACAACCAGACTTTTATACGCTAAACTAGATTTAACGATATTATTCAACATAAAAAAAGCTTTGCAGCGATGCAAAGCTTTTTGTTTTATAGATAGATGTGTTTTTTGTATTTGATTATAGAATCAGGATCAACAATAAGATGATGATGATAATCGCACCTACTGAAAGATAAACACCACCAGAAACTGCACGTGCCTGACCTTTTAATTCTCTTAATTCGCTACGTAAAGCCTTGCGCTCAGTTCTGGTTAAATTAGATTTATCCATGTCTCTGATTTCTTCCACACGGGTTTTAATTTTTTCTAACTGGAGCGTCTGCTCAGCAGTTAATTCAGTAGGATTTTTTGCGCGTTTGTCAGCAGCTTGCACTGAATTGAAACTAATACCTAATGAGAAAATAAGCGCTAGAGTGTAAATGAATTTTTTCATAATTTTTAAAATTTTTAGTGTTCGATCTCTACGTAACAAAAAACCTACCAAAATGTTCTGGTAGGTTTAAAAATACTGTTATTAAAACTTAAAATGGCCTATTTGATTTCGAAAATAACGTTGACAGTGAAATTTAACTTAATTTTTTTAAAATCAATTTCTGGTGCCGTATCTGCTGACATTTCAGCCATTGCAGATTTCATCATATAGTTTCTGTAAACTGGCTGTATAATATTGTCGCCACCATCCTGAATTTCAAGCACGCTACCTAATTTGCCATTTAATGCCTCCACCATATAAGTTGCTTTGTCTTTTGCAGACAATAATGCTTTAATTTTTAATTCTTTTTTCAGGCTTTCAATTTTCGAATAATCGTAGCTTTCAATATTTGTATTGGCAATACCTTTAGCATCCAGGTCTTCCAATATCGCATTGAATTTATTCAAATCGCTTACTTTTAACCTATACTGTTTACTGGCTAAAAAATCAGGATTTTTCTTTTTTGATGTTTGGTCGTTCCAGCTACTTAAATTGCTGATGGTTAAGTTTTCTTTCGGAATTCCCGCTTGCTGTATGGCAGCGTAAAGTTGTTTCTCCAGTTCTGTAATCTCTACTTTCTTCTTGCCATTTAAATACTCTTTTAATGAGATACCTATGTAAATAATGTCTGGAGTAACTTCAGTTTCTGCAGTACCGCTAACACTAATTTTTCTACGTAAATCTGTTTGTTGAGCCATAGCTGTAGACAAGCCTAAAAATGCAACGAGTGCAATCGCAATTAATTTTTTCATAATCTGTTTTTCTTTGTGTGTGCTGTAATGATGTAAGTTCAAAGCAAATTCCACACCGGGATTAATTTATTTTTAAAAAGCGAGCGGCAATTATTATCGCGTTTGCAATAATCATCAACAAATTGATAGGTAATACTACCTGGTAAAAAGCACACGAAGCTTATATACAGGTAATTGAAATCATTAATCCTGACAGGTCAATAATAGATACCTTGATGTAAAGATTTTTTAATATCGCTCTGAAAATTACTAATCAGAAATATAAATTTCGTTAGGAAAGATTAATTGAGCAGCATGAGAATGCTTTAAAAAAAGAAAAAATGCGCTAGGTTTTATGCTTAAATAGACGGAAATATAAATGTTTATAAAACCTGGCGCAGCAGAACTTTTCTGCAGATTTTTTGTGTTATTGCTGTTTTAGAACACAGCAATTGAGAGCTGAAAAGCGATTAAACTTTTGATACTTTAACAGCGGTTGGGCCTTTTTGACCCATTTCTACTTCGAAAGTAACTTTATCACCCTCTTTAATTTGAGTAACTAAGCCATTTGCGTGTACGAAAATACTATCCTGAGTTTCGGTGTTTTTAATGAAACCGTAACCTTTACTCTCGTTAAAGAAAGTTACTGTTCCTTTTTTAACCGGGTTTTCATCAATAATATCTTCTTGTCTTGTTATACCAATCTGTACATCCTCAATGTTGAATACTTTCTTCTTTTTAGGATCTGGTGGAGTAGACGAAATGTTACCATTCTCATCAACGTATGCAAACATTTCTTCGAGCGCTAAACCTTTTTTCGCATTAGATTGACGCTCTTCTTTTTTCTCTTGTTTGTCTTTTTGTTTTTTTAATCGTTTTTTTTCGTTCTCTTTTTTACTGTATGTTGCCTGAGATTTAGCCATATATATATAATTGTTTTTGTTTTTAGAAAGGTGAGTGGAATCGAGATTTATACAAATATAAGAATACTAAATCAGAAATACGATTTTATTCCGAGAACCTGTTAATCGATAACCATTTAATATTCAATATTTGTTTTTGAAATTCATTGTTAACTTAAAAGATAATTTACCAGTTTTTCCAGGTGTTTTTATCTATCTGATAAACAAAATTCCATATTTCCGGTTCGCCATAATAAGCAACTTCAACTTCGGCTATTTTTGTGGCGCCAAGTTTTTCTATTGCCTTCTGAGAACGGAAATTGGTTGCACCAATGTGTAAAATTACTTTGTCTACGAACTGAAAAGCATAATCAACCATTAGTTTCTTCATTGCGCCGTTAAAGCCTTTACCCCAAAATTGCCTCGCGATAAAAGTATAACCAATTGCGATTGAATTATCTTTTTCATTCCATTCATAGTACCTGGAGCTTCCTACCACTTCGCCGGTAACCTGGTCATAAATAATGAAGGCCCCTCCTGACTCAATCGCACCTTGAAAAAAAATATCGAATACTTCTTTCCTGTAACGATCCGGATTTGGATGTTGTTCCCAAATCAAGGGGTCGGAAGCTACAGCATAGAGGCTTTCAAAATCGCTTTCCTGAAGTGGAACTACTTTGATTAAATCACTGGCAAACGAAGGTTGAAGGTTGAAACTCATTTAACTTTTTATTAAAAAACGGCTGGTGATAAAACCAGCCGTTAATTTTGTTTATGCTAATATCTATTTTATTGTTATTTGATCTGGTCTAACAGCAATTCTACTGTATAGGGTTGAGATGAGATAACAATAAATAGGTTGTTTAGTTTGCCAATCCTTCGATTTCAACCACTTCGTTGGTCTCCTTTTGATAATCTACCTGATCAACTTCAAAGCCAAAAAGGCTTAAGAAATCAGCACGGTAGCCTGGTAAGTCGCCAATTGCAGGTAAGGTTTCTGTCGTAGCCTCCTCCCAAAGTTTTGCAACTTTAGCCTGAACATCTTCACGCATTTCCCAATCATCGATTCTGATTCTTCCTTTTTCATCAACAGGAACTTCATTACCTGTATACAATCTTTCTGCATACAATCTCTGAATTTGCTCAATTGTACCTTCGTGAATGCCTTCTTCTTTCATGATTTTGTACAATAATGAAATATATAATGGAATTACCGGAATCGCTGAG
Source organism: Pedobacter sp. N23S346 (assembly GCF_048515415.1). Taxonomy (NCBI): domain Bacteria; kingdom Pseudomonadati; phylum Bacteroidota; class Sphingobacteriia; order Sphingobacteriales; family Sphingobacteriaceae; genus Pedobacter; species Pedobacter sp. N23S346. Next base: position 227,778 of record NZ_JBLYEE010000005.1, on the reverse strand, counting down.
CTGGCCTGTGTTACCAAAGCTTTATTTACAGAAACGAAAGCTTTTCCATTGATGTCTTTTAATTGATCACTGATTTTAAAAGCAGTAGCTTCTAAATCATCTTTAGCTCTTCCAATTGTGCCTTTGCGGTAAACAGGTTCTGTTAAAGCAGGGCCTATATAAGAATAAGCTACAGTTGTTGCACCTTCAGCCAATAGGTTTTCCGCTTTTAAAGCGTCAATCCACATGGTCCAGTCTTCGCCACCCATTACCGCAACGGTATTTGCAATATCTTCATCGGTTGCTGGTTCAATAGAAATATCTGTTACGTTTCCGGTATGAAAATCTACTGTTTTGTTGGTGTAAGTAACACCGATTGGCTTTAATGTTGAGCGGTGTAAAACTTCCGTATCAGGGTGTTTTCTTACCGGAGATGCTAAACTATAAATCACTAAATCAACCTGACCTAAATCAGCTTTGATTAAATCGAGGGTGATTTGTTTAATCTCTTTTGAGAATGCATCACCGTTGATACTTTTTGCATATAAACCAGCAGCGTGTGCTTCTCTTTCGAATGCTGCAGTATTGTACCAGCCTGGAGAAGCTGTTTTGCCCGCAGAAGGAGCTTTTTCGAAGAACACACCAATGGTTGATGCATCAGAACCAAAAGCTGCGGTAATGCGTGATGCCAGTCCAAAACCTGTAGATGCACCAATTACCAATACTTTTTTAGGGCCATTAATTGCGCCTTTAGATTTTACATATTCAATTTGATTCTTTACGTTTTGTGCGCACCCCTCTGGATGTGCAGTTAAACAAATAAAGCCTCTCATTCTCGGTTCAATAATCATTTTGTTCTTATTTTACGTTTTGTAATGCTTAGCCTATGGACAAATTTCGGGAATTACTGTACTTCCCAGGTCCAAATCTTCAACGAAGATAAATTTTTAATTGCGTAACGTTAAATGAAATTCAAATAAAGCATCATCATCATTCTTAAATGCAATTAAAATTTTTACTAAAATTAATTTAATGTAAACTGCTTAGCTTTACACAATTTGTATAGTTTAATCGTTATGTAGATATAAACACACATTTGATAATTATGAGAAAAATTTTCTTAACTTTTTTATTGTTTTCCATTTTTTTAGGAAAGCTTTCTGCTCAAACACAACGCCAGAATTCGGGCTGGTTCATGTTTTTAAATAACACAAAATTTAATGAGAAGTGGGGCCTGCAGTTTGACTTGCAAGTACGTTCTGCTGACGATTGGGGCCATGTTAGAAATACTTTAGTTCGCCCGGCGCTACAGTATTTTATCAACGGAAAAAGTAATGTTGCCTTGGGTTATTTATGGCAAGCTACACAGAATCAGCCGATAGATGCACCAAACTTTTTTCTGCATGAACACCGCATTTTTGAGCAATACATTTATAACCATAAATTGAAATCGATTTTCGCCAGTCATAGGTTTAGGGTAGAGCAGCGTTTTATTGGAAGAGCAAATGAAGATGTATTTACGCAGCGATTCCGTTACTTTTTTAGGCTCATTCAGCCTTTAAAGAAAACTGAGGCGGCATTTACTAACGGCGCTTTCGTGGCATTACAAAATGAAGTATTCTTAAATCTTCAGAATAAAGATAAATTAAATAACAGTGTTTTTGATCAGAACAGGATCTATTTGGCTGCGGGATATCGGTTTTCTAGAAAAATAGATATTGAGGTAGGTTATATGAATCAGGCGATAAAAAATGTGAGCAATCATACCAATAATAATATTGTTCAACTTGCCCTTTACACCAGGTTTTAATCATCTTTTAATGTCTTAAAGTCATTTTTTTGTTAACTGGTGGTTTGACGTAATAAAATTATTGTAAATAACGGCGGTTTTCGCTCAATTTGCAGCGTGAAGAAATACTTAATATTAGCTTTAACCCTCTTATTTGCGAAGCGGATGCAAGCACAGGAGAGTCAAAACGCTGCAAATACAAACACCCCTAGTTCAAAAAGCATCTTTAACCCTGAACACAAAAGAAACTTTTCCCGTAAAGGCGATTTTTATTTTCATTGGGGATACAATAATTCCTGGTATGGAAAGAGTGACATCAGGTTTACCGGGCCAAATTATGATTTCAAGTTACATGATGTAGTTGCCCACGACAGACAATCTAAATTAAGCTGGGATTACCTTAATCCAGGTTTAATTACTGTTCCACAATACAATATTCGGGTTGGTTATTTCATTAAAGATAATTACAGCATTTCTATCGGCTGGGATCACATGAAATATGTGATGGATATTCCACAAACGGTTGCCATTACGGGGCACATTGGTGCTAACATTACCCCCGAAAACGTACCAACAGGCGCTTTAGCGGGAGATTATAACGGACAAAGCATTAATGTTAAAGAAAGTATGTTAACTTTTGAGCATACTGACGGATTTAATTATGCCAATATTGAAGTAGAACGTTATGATGATATATGGGTAGCACCTGGTGGAAATACCTCTTTAACGCTGGAAACAGGTTTGGGCGGCGGACTAATAGTTCCCCGTTCTGATGTACGTTTATTTGGATTAGGTAGAAATAACCACTGGAATATTTCTGGTTATGGTGTGTCTGCCAAAGTTGGATTGAAGTTTTACATTTGGAAGCATGTATATCTTCAAAATACAACGAAAGTTGGCGCCACCAATTTAAAGCAGATTCATACCACAGGGTGGGACGAATACGATAAAGCCAGCCAGAAGATTAATTACCTGGAGAATATGTGGTTGCTTGGTGTTCAATTCTAATCCATTTTTTTATTTTTATAAAACCATTTGGGAAAGGTAATTGATTGGGTTTTCTGATTAATTTATTATTTTAGAATTAATCAGAAATCTAACAACCTTCTATGGTAGTTTATTTGCCCGAGGTGGTAGCTTAAATGTGTAGTTAAGTGAACCAGAAAGAACATCATCGATGTTTTCTTCTCCAGTACCAGTAATGGGTATTCAGCATTAAGTTGGGCTGCTGTTATTTTATCTAATGACAGATTAACCACTTGTTTAGTTTCTTTTATCGAAGCCAATAAATCTTTCCTGGGTATATTTTTAAGACTAAATTCTAATTCTCGATTTCTAACATAGTTCGTACCTCCAATGGTTGCACCAATGTAAGTGTTGATATTACCCATAAGGTGTAAACATAAATTTCCTCCAGAATTGGAAATCTCCTTATCGGTGATCCAGATATTAGATTCGTTTTGATATAATTCAATTTCGTGTATAAGTTTATCAAGGTCTCTTTCGAAAAGTGCTTTTAATGTTTCTATTAGCATAAAGGATAAATGGCGATTTGTAATTGTTTTTTTAGCAAAATAGAAATAAAGGTTTTTAATTGAGATTTAAAATGAAATGAAACCAAAAAACGCCTGTAATTTCTTACAAGCGTTTTTGTTCTTTATGTATTTTTGGTTAGATCTTTCTTACGCTACCGGAGCCAATGATGGTTTTATCAACAGTAGCATTTCCTGAATAATTTACATTTCCCGAACCACTGATTAATGCTTTTATGGAGCGATCTGCTTTAATATTTACTGTTCCAGATCCGCTGATGGTGGTTGATAAAGTATTCGAAGAAAAGCTTTTTCCTTCGAAAGCACCTGAACTGCTAATTACGATTTTGGCTTTGTCGGTGCTTCCACTGATATTTAATGATCCGGAGCCACTAATTACGCCACTATAATTATCTACATCGGCATTTGCCTTAATACTTCCAGAACCGCTTAAAGTTGTAGTTAAATCACCAGTGCTGATTTTACCGTTCACTACCATGTTTCCAGATCCGCTCATCGTTAAACTTGCAAGCTCCTGAGCAGAAACATAAGCTGTAATTTGTTTTCCTTCGTATTTTTTAGACCAACTGGTAACGCTGTTTTTCGGGCGTATAATTAATATATTCCCTTTAACTTCTGTGATGATTGATGCAATAGCCTCAGCATCACCTTCTAATCTGCAACTTTCTTTACTCCCCAATGTTACCACCACGTTAATAGGCCCGGCGGCAGCAATGCCATTAAAGTCTTTTACCTCTCTATCATCATTACTGTGTTTTGATGATACAATATTTATCTGATCTTTTGCAATTACATTAATGCTTGTGGTTAATGTAAGTGTTGCGAATAAAACGGCGAATAAATTTTTCATAAGTGTGAATTTTCTTTAGTTTAATCTTACCCAATAAAAAGAATGAGCATTTGTTATAAGACGATGAAAAAACTAAAAAGTTGCACAGGCAATCACATTTTCTTTATTTAACGAAAAACCCATTCTAATAATATTAAAATGGGTTTTCGAAGATGTTGATCAGGTAACTATTCTTTTTTTAATTTGATATAAAACTGAGGGTCATTTTTAAAATTATCTGCATTTATGCTGGGATCAACTTTAATGGTTTTCCAGTCATTTGTGGGTTTAATTAAAGTGTATTCATCGGCTTTTAAAGTCACGCGTACCGGCATATCAAAGTTTTTTACATCAGTAATCCAACGGTAAGATAGCACACCATTATTAATTTTATAGGCTAAAGCCGGAATATTTGCATGACGAAGGTATTGATCAAAAATCTTATCAAGCTTAAGTCCGCTTTGTTGGGCAATGTAATTTTCTATTTCGGCAGTGATTACTGTTTTATGGTAGAAGGTTTTATTTAAGCCCCGGAGGATTTGCCTGAATTTCTCATCATTATTAATTAACTGGCGAATTGTATGAATCATATTTGCACCTTTTGGATACATATCTCCGCTACCTTCTTTGTTTACACCATAGGGACCAATTACTGGGATATCATTCTCTATTCCCTGTCTGATTCCGATCACGTATTCACTTCCTGATTTTTTACTATCGGTACATTCTGTAAATAAGGTTTCAGAATAGTTGGTAAATCCTTCATGGATCCACATATCGGCAATATCTTTCGAAGTAATGTTATTGCCAAACCATTCATGTCCGCTTTCGTGGATGGTGATGAAATCCCATTTCAGTCCATGACCAGTCCCGCTTAAATCCCTACCCAGGTAACCTTTCATAAACTTATTGCCATAGGCTACAGCACTTTGATGCTCCATACCCAGGTGTGGTGCCTGAACTAATTTATAACCATCTTTGTACCATGGATAAGGCCCAAACCAATATTCAAAGCATTTTAGCATGGGTTTAACGTCAGCATCCCAATGGGGGCGGGCTTTGGCGCTATCCACTTGTAAGGCCCAATAATCGATGCTTAAATTTCCATTTTCTCCTGCATAACTGTCTTGCCAATGCGAATATTTTCCAATGTAAAAGGTAACATCGTAATTGTTAATCGGATTGCTCACGAACCAGTTGTATTGTTTGTAACCATCGGGCTTACTCACGGTATTTCTCAACCTTCCGTTGGAAATTTCCTGTAAAGTTTCCGGTACGCTGATGCTGATGAGCATACTGTCTACTTCATCACTTTGATGATCTTTGTTTGGCCACCATACACTGGCGCCAAGCCCCTGGCAGGCTACCGAAACGAAAGGATTTCCCGCTGAATCTTTCTTAAATATAAAACCTCCATCCCATGGTGCATTCTTCGCCACTACCGGATTCCCTGAATAATAAACAGTGAATTTATCTTTACTTCCTTTTTTTATGGTTTTTGGGAAGGTTATGAAAACAGCGTTATATTCTCGTTTGAATGAAAGGTTTTTGCCTTGATAAACAACCTTTTCTATTTTTAAATTATCGAAAAGATCAAACTGTAGTTTTGTGAAATCCTGCGTAGCAGTGAAGGCAAACTCATTGCTTCCGGCTACAAATTTTTGTTCAAGATCTATTTTAACATCTAAATGGTAATAGTTAATGTCATAGCAGGTGCGCAAAGGGGTAAGGGTACCCCTCAAGCTATCGGCACGAGCATTTATCTGGTTTTTTCCCAACATCTGAGCATTTGCCTGGGTTAAACACAAGGCAAAGGCACAAAGAATAAGTAGTTTTTTCATTTTTGTATAAGTTTGTTTATTGCACGAAGCAATCTCACATTATATTATTTATGACGATCGAATTGGGGTTACTTTGTGCCACAATAACGACCTCTTTATAAACATTTTATTTACTTTAAAACTGAAACAGTAATATATGAACTGTTATTCACATCATGATAAATCTTGTTCGTTGCTTTTTGAAAATCTGCAGGTTCTGCCTGATAGATATCCATAAATTTCTGTGGATTGCGGTCAGCTAGTGGGAACCACGAATTCTGAATTTGAATCATCATTTTATGTCCTTTTTTGAAAGTATGTGCCACATCAGGAAGGGGATAATTTACTTTGGTAATGGCGCCAGGCGTAAAGGGTTCTGGTTTTTCAAAGCTATTGCGATATTTTCCACGCATAATTTCACCGCGTACTAACATTTCATACCCGCCCATGATCAGGTTTTTAGGATTTGGCGTTGGGTTTGGTGCATCTTCCGGATAAACATCAATTAATTTAACTACATAATCTGCATCAGTACCTGTGGTAGAAACCACCAAATTGGCTAGTACAGGGCCGGTTAGGGTTATATCTGCTGTTAAAACATCTGTTTCATAAACTTTAACATCTGGTCGGCGGGATGCAAAACGCTGATCGTCGATCATATATTCTCTTGTCCGTTTTGCCTGGATTCCATCCTGATAAGGAACAGGGTTATTAGGATCGCTCACATATTCATCCCAGCTATCAGTTCTGCCAACTTTTTCGAAGCTAAGCTTTCCATTAGGCTGTAAATAAAGATTTTTGGTTTCCACATCTTTTGGTGGCCAGCTCTGGAATTTTTTCCATTCGTTTGAGCCCGTTACAAAAATATTGGCTTCAGCGGCATTGAAATCGCCTTCACCTTTTAAATAGTGTTTAAAGAATGGCAACTCATATTGCTGCTGGTAATCGATGCTGGTCTTTTTTTCGAAATTAATATCGCCAAAGGATGAACCATCACTGCGCACCCAACCGCCATGAAACCATGGTCCTGCGACTAAGATATTGTTGGCTCCCGGATTTTGTTTTTCAATCGCTTTATAAGTATCAAATGTTCCGTAGGCATCTTCCGCATCGAAGAAGCCGCCAACCACCATTACTGCAGGTTTAACATTTTTTAAGTGTGGGGTAATTAATCTGGCTTTCCAGAAAGTATCCAGATTAGGATGCTTAAACAAATCATTCCAGAATTTAATGCTATCTGCAAAATATTTATCCTTTAAGTTTTTTACTGAGCCTGCTTCCAGGTAAAAACGGTAGTTATCTTCGATCGGAAATTTAAATCCCTTTGGCCCCTGATCTGGTGTGATGGGTTTCGGACGGGGAACGCCAAAACTGCCCATAAAAGAGAAAGCATCCATTAAAAACAATACGCCGTGGTGGTGAAAATCATCACCCATAAACCAATCTGTAACCGGGGCCTGTGGGGAAACGGCCTTCAGCGCAGGGTGCGAATTTGGTAACGAAGCCGTAGAATAAAAACCTGGATAGGAAATACCAGAGATGCCTACATTTCCATTATTGCCCTTTACATTTTTTATCAGCCAATCAATGGTATCATAGGTGTCGGTACTTTCATCTATATCTTTTTTGCCTTTTTTGGTTGTTTGTGGGCGGATATCTTCAAAAGTTCCTTCACTCATCCATTTTCCGCGAACATCCTGGTAAACGAAAATAAAGCCTTCATGCATCATGGCAGGGAAGCTTCCTAAGCTTAATTTATACTTATCTTCTCCGTAAGGTGCTACGGTATAAGGCGTTCGGGTAAGTAAAAATGGATATTTACTGTTTTGGTTTTTTGGAATATAGATGGAAGTGAAAAGTTTAACTCCATCCCGCATCGGAATCTGGCGTTCTATTTTGGTGTAGTTTTGCCTCACATATGCCGAATCAGTTTCCTGAGCCAGTGCTTGATTAGCGATAAACAGACAAAATAACAGGCTGAAAAATCTAGAAAAGTTCATTTATTTAATATTTTGGAATAAAATTTAAATATAGGTGATTAGGTAATTATTTGGATAAACTTATGGTAAAAGGTTTGTTAGTGATTAATGATGGATTCGTCATTATTTTATCAAAATTTAGTTAAATCAATTTGAAAGACAATCTTTTAAACGTTTTTATCGTCATAGGATTAAATAAAACACACAAAATGAGAAGGTTATTCAATAAAGGAATGGTAATTCTTGCTGCAACAGCATTAATAATGGCCACTTTAAATGTAGAAATTGTTTCCGCTCAAAGACCCGGCAGAGGAGGTGGCTTTTCTGGTGGCGGTGGCAGATCGGGTTCAGTTTCTTCAAGGGGTAGTTCAGCTTATCGTTCATCACCTATGCGTGGACCATCAAATAATAGGGTTTTTCAATCGCCAAATCGTGGTGGATATTCGCAAAGTATTGGCCGATCTGTAATCAGGTCTGAGCGTTTTGGGTATAATCACAACCGGGTTGGCTATCGCGGTGGTAACTATTATAGATCTGGTTTCGGCTACCGTTCGGGCTTTGGGCGACCATATTATCGTCCATATTATAGCTATTACAATTTCTATAGGCCATTTATTGGGATTAGAATAGGGGTTTTGCCTTTTGGCTATTATCCTTTTTATTATGGTGCAAATCAATTTTATTATTCTGGAGGTTTGTTTTACCAACAAAACAATAATCAATATGAGGTAGTTGTTCCGCCGGTTGGTGCAGAGGTGCCGAGTATTCCGGAAGAGGCAAATCTGGTTACCATTAATGGTGTAGATTATTACGAGTACAAAGGTATTTATTATACTCAAGGGCAAAATAAAAATGGTGAAACTGTTTATCTGGTGGCTGGAAAGGATGGTGTTTTAAACACAGCAGACGGATCGGTTGCTACACAGAATATTGGCGAAATTGTAACCGAATTACCAGAGGGTTGCAGAGAAGTAACCATTAAAAATGAAAAGTATTTCGTATCTCCAGATGATATTTACTATGAGGAAATAGTAGATGGAACGAATATTTCTTACCGTGTAATTGGTAAGTTGTTTTAGAATATTTTTGAAAAATAGCCCCTATCCGCCTTTCGGCACCTTTCCCCGGGAGGGGAAAGGGCGAGAAAAAGAATTTTTCGAACCAGCGATTTAGAAAGGGTTCGGTGTTGAATAGAGGTGGTAGTTCAAAACGCAGAGATTCTTCGCTGCGCGCTGAATGACAGGTGAATTAAGAAATGAATGGCGAAATGTTTTTTAAGTATATAGGTCCTGAATCAAGTTCAGGAAGACGAGCGCTTTAACCCACCGTTCATAACATGCTCCATTTGAACTCCGCTATAGCCATTCTGCTCTGGCCTAGGAAATGATGGAAAGAGAAGCCGTTGAAATTTTCGCACCTACATTCAAATACCCCAAACCCAAGGTAGCGCGAACGGCTCCTAAAATAAATTTTTATTACAAAGCAAATCGAGCCCTTGCGCTACCGCCATTTAAATTTCGACGAGCCAATCCGACATCATTTCCCAGCCTTGATTTTTTTTGTTACTTTTTTGATCAAGCAAAAAAGTAAGAGCCCTTCGGCGGCCAGCCGAGGCAAGCCAGCGCAGTGGCTAAAGCCCCTATCAACCTTTCGGCATCTTCCCCGGGAGGGGAAAGGGCGAGAAAAAGGACTTTTCGAACCAGCGATTTAGAAAGGGTTCGTTATTGAATTGAGATGGTAGTTAAAAACGCAGAGATTCTTCGCTGCGCGCTGAATGACAGGTGAATTAAGAAATGAATAGCGAAATGTTAAGTATATAGGTCCTGAATCAAGTTCAGGAGGACGAGCGTTTTAACCCACCGTTCATAACATGCTCCATTTGAACTCTGCTATCGCCACCCTGCTATCCGGCCTAGGAAATGATGGAAAGAGAAGCCGTTGAAATTTTCGCACCTACATTCAAATACCCCAAACCCAAGGTAGCGCGAATGGCTCCTAAAATAAATTTTTATTACAAAGCAAATTGAGCCCTTGCGCTACCGCCATTTAAATTTCGACGCGCTAATCCGACATCATTTCCCAGCCTTGATTTTTTTGTTACTTTTTTGATCAAGCAAAAAAGTAAGAGCCCTTCGGCGGCCAGCCGAGGCAAGCCAGCGCAGTGGCTAAAGCCCCTATTCGCTTAAAGGCAACTTTCCCCAAAAAAAAATGGCGTATAATACCCTCTTTAACCCTGTCTAAAGGTTTCTATTATCGCCATTAATATTAGTTGTCATACTCCTTATAATTTCTATACTTTTATACCATAAAACATCCGGTTTGAAAAAAGTATCTTCCAAAGTTATTCTTTTATATTTTTCGCTAATTGTCTTGTTTTCTTCGTGCGCTGCAACTAAAAATGTTGCGGTTCAATCGAAGGAAGCCAACATATCGTCAATTAAATTTTTGAGCGAATACATTATGCCATTAAACACCACCTTCCAAAATACGTTTGTCGGCGGGTTATCTGGGATAGATTATGATGTGAAAAACGATCAGTATTATTTGATCAGTGATGATCCATCGCAGTTCAGTACAGCGAGAATTTACACGGCTAAAATTGCGGTCAAAGACAATAAAATAGATAGCATTTACCTGAATGATGTAATCTTTATTTCGCAGGAAGGTGGATCACCCTATCCAAAATATCAGTACGGCAAGAATTTAAAAGCAGATGGTGAATCGGTTCGTTATGATCCATCGAGAAAGACGTTGGTTTGGAGTAATGAGGGGGAACGTTTGTATCGCCCTATGGATACCACCATCGTTCAGCCGGCATTAACTTTTATATCGTTAGCGGGAAAATATATCGATACAGTGCCACTACCAAAAGGTTTTCATATTACGAAGCAGGAATATGGCGTGCGGAAAAATGCTTTTTTTGAAGGATTAACTTATGCAGATCAGTACAAAACTTTATATGCCAGTTTAGAAGAACCGCTTTATCAGGATGGGGAGCCCTCAGCGTTTCAATTCGGCAAGGCGCTTACCCGGATTTTGAAATTTGATGTCAATCAGAAAAAGAATACCGCACAATATGCTTATAATCTTGATGCGCTGCCAATTAAACCGACTATAGAAAGTGACTGGAATTTAAACGGTATTTCTGAAATATTAGCCGTTAATCACCACACACTTTTGGTAATGGAAAGGGCCTGGGCAAAAGGCCGCGACGATCATTCCTTTGTGAAGATTTATCTGGTTGATTTAAATGGTGCCGAAAATGTAATTGATAATCCTTCGTTTATTAAAAACCCACCAAAGCCGTTAAAAAAGAAATTGCTTTTTGATTTTGATCGTTTAAATATTCATGTTGATAACATTGAAGGCGTTACCTTTGGGCCTAAATTACCAAACGGGCATAATAGCCTGATTTTTTGTGTAGACAATAATTTTGGTAAAACGCAGATCCAACAATTTTTTCTGTTCGAGGTGATACCATAACCTGAAAGTCAGGAGTATTTATTGCAAGAAGTAGGGGGACAGAAGAAATCAGTGAAGTCTAACCATCGGTTTAGTCAGCCTGAAGGGAAACAGTTAATAAAAATAAAATGAGTAAAATAAGGGCATTATTGTTTGATCTGGATGGAACATTAATTGATTCTGAAAAGTTTCATTTCGACTGCTGGAATGAGTTTCTTCAAGAGTATGGTGTGCGGCTGGAATTTAAAGATTGGATAGCCAACTATGCTGGTATCCCTCTACCAAAAAATGCCAAAACCATTATCGATAAATATAAAATTGACGCAGATTTAAGTACTTTTATTAATCAACGAGAACAATTAACGCTTTATGGCTTCGAACATAAAGATATTGAATTAATGCCGTTTGCTTTAGATTTTGTTCGTTTTTTTTATGAAAAAGGACTTACTCTAGCGGTGGTAACTGCTAGTCCGAGGGCGGATGTTGAAGCTGTATTTAAGCGAAATGGCTTAGCAAAATACTTTACCTTATTTGTAACCAGAACTGATGTAAGCAAAAGTAAACCAGACCCTGAAAGTTACAATGTCTGCGTAGAAAAACTGGGCTTTGCCAAAGAGGAGTGCCTTGTTTTTGAGGATACCATTAATGGTGTTAAATCTGCGGTAGCGGCTGGCATCACTTGCTATGCTATTCAGAATAATGTGAGGGCGCATCTTAAACTTAAAATAGCAGATGAGTTATTTCTCAGCTTTGCTAACGTCAAAGATTTTATTCTTGAAAAGGGGATCATTTAATTGCCCTGACTTATTTCTTTCCCATTCTGTTTCTTGGTATCATTCCCTGTCTAATCAGCAATTGGTTCACGCAGCCATTTCGATCACTAGCATTCTGAACTACTAAATTTTCAGGTTGTAGTTGATTATTTTAAACTAGTGTCACTCATCTTTCGAAAGAAATGATGCACCCTCCTGTCTTCCAAAATGATTTTATCCCTAATTCCAGGTAGAAAAAAATCGCTTTTCTTGGTTATTGTATCCTGAAATGTTCATCCGTTAATTTGTGAATCTTTTACTAAAACATAATGAGGAGACTTCGCAACTGCAATTGTTCGTTCATCTCGAATAAAAAACTAATGTGAGTTTCATCGATAAAAAACAATTTAATACCCATGAAAAACAACAGGATTAAAACAACATTATTATCTTTATTTACTTTTGTTTACAGGCTTAATGTCTTGTAAAAAAGATGAAGATCAGGCACCATCTAAAACTTCGCACAAAGTGGTTTATAAATTGGAAGCATCTGCCGGAAGCCAGTTGAGTGTAGTTGTTTATAGTTATGATACTCAATATACCACAAACTCAAGCTTGAGTGGTACAACCTTGGTCTAGCCCAGAAATTACGGTTCCTGCAGGTACAGTTGTTCCCAATGTTACGGGCAGTGCAACAGGTGCAAATGCAAATTCAACGTTAAAGGCTCAGATTTATGTAGATGGCGAATTGAAGAGAGAGAGGGTACCTCAACTGGAACTGCACTTAGTTCGCTTGCATCTTTTAGTTTATAATATTAAAAATTACGCCTCTATATTTTTTATATAATACAATTCTAGAACAGGCTTCTGATAACATCGGGGCCTGTTCTTTTTTTGCCTGTAAATAATCTTGATTAAATTAAAAAGGAATTAGAATAAAAACCTTACTATACATTTTCATTGTAAAATTGTACTTTTTGAGTTCGTCATTCAGTTTTTGAGGCTTCACCTTTCGGCCTTTTTTCGCTACATTTGAGCAATCAAAATTCTAAAGAAATTATGCAATACGATGTCGTAGTTATCGGTTCAGGGCCGGGCGGTTATGTAGGCGCAATCCGTTGTGCTCAGTTAGGTTTAAAAACTGCAGTTATTGAAAAATATAAAACTTTTGGAGGTACTTGCTTAAACGTGGGTTGTATCCCATCAAAAGCATTATTAGATTCATCAGAGCATTTTCATAATGCTGCTCATACATTTTCTACCCACGGAATCAACTTAAAGGATCTACAGGTTGATATGAAACAAATGATCGCTCGTAAAGACGATGTTGTTGCTCAAAATACTGCCGGAATCACTTATCTTTTTAAGAAAAATAAAATCGACGCTTTCGAAGGTGTAGGTTCGTTTGTAGATAAAAATACCATTCTGGTTACCAAAGCAGATGGTTCTACTGAAACTTTATCTGCTAAAAATGTAATCATTGCTACGGGATCAAAACCAACTGCATTGCCATTTTTACCAATCGATAAAAAACGTATTATCACCTCAACTGAAGCTTTAAACATCAAAGAAGTTCCAAAATCAATGGTTGTAATTGGTGGTGGTGTAATTGGTTTAGAGTTAGGTTCCGTATATGCGCGTTTAGGAACAAAAGTTTCTGTTGTTGAATTTTTGCCATCAATCATTGCTACAATGGATGCTGGATTGGGTAAAGAACTTCAGCGCGTTTTGAAGAAAAACCTGGGGATGGAATTTTACATGGGCCATAAAGTTACCGGCGCTACTAATAATGGCGAAACGGTAACAGTTACTGCTGAAACACCAAAAGGCGAAACCATTTCTTTAGATGCTGATTATTGCATCGTTGCAGTTGGTCGTACGGCTTACAGCGAAGGTTTAGGATTAGATAAAATTGGAATTACAATAGAGGAAAGAGGTAAAAAAATTCCTGTAAATGAGCATTTAGAAACTTCGGTTAAAGGTGTTTATGCTATTGGTGATGTTATTACGGGTGCAATGTTGGCACACAAAGCAGAGGATGAGGGAACGTATGTTGCTGAAACTATCGCCGGACAAAAACCACACATCAATTACAACCTGATTCCGGGTGTAGTTTATACCTGGCCAGAAGTAGCCTCTGTTGGTTTAACAGAAGAGCAACTGAAAGAAAAAGGAACGAAATATAAAGTTGGTTCATTCCCATTCAAAGCGAGTGGTCGTGCCAAGGCAAGTATGGATACCGATGGTTTCATTAAGGTATTAGCTGATGCAGCAACTGATGAAGTTTTAGGTGTACATATGATTGGTCCACGTGTTGCCGATGTCATTGCAGAAGCTGTAATCGCGATGGAATTCCGTGCATCTGCAGAAGATATTGCACGTACTTGCCATGCTCACCCAACATATACTGAAGCATTGAAAGAAGCTGCCTTAGCGGCAACGGATAACAGGGCAATTCATATTTAATATGCTCGTTATGCCGAATTTATTTCAGCATCTTTTAAGATTTGAAATAAATATTTATAGCATGAGTTTTTCGGTTGGTGAGACACCAACCGATAGGTGATATTACAAAAGCTGATAAGAAATTATCGGCTTTTGTAGTTTAATATTATTAACTCTACTGATTGGTGTCTCACCATCAGCTTATGGTTTTGTCGCGTAATTTCTTCATAATGATTGATTTATGTGTATTTGTTTCGGTTGGTGAGGCACCAATCGATATGGTAAAGAAATTATCGACTTTTTTTATGGTGTAACGTTTTTTGCTTTTCTATTTAGTCTTTTCTCTTTCAGCTTTAACCTTTCAGCTTTTCGCTTTAGTCTTTCTTCTTTAATCTTTTCTCCCTTTTCTTAATTCCTTAACAATATGATAACAATAGCAGTCTAAAAATCAGCAGGATGTGAATTTATTTTTGTGGTTCAGATATTAACAAACCATGAACTGTAAAAAACTTTTCGTTGCTTTAATGATGGCAACGATGGCGCTCTCGGCCTGTAAAAAAACATCAACGCCAATTGATGAAACCGAAGAAATTGTTGCTGAAGATATTGCAAGTTTTAAAGAAACGGCATCAATCGATTTAGGAGGAGAAACCTCGTCCGAAATCTCCGCTTATGATCCAGCAACAAAGAAATTATTTGTGGTAAGCAATGAAGGCGGTGCAAAAGTAGAAGTAGTCGATTTATCTAATTATCCTACAGTAACTAAATTAAGAACACTAACCTTTGCAAATAATGCGGGGATTAACAGTGTTGTCGTTAATAATGGTTTATTGGCTATTGCCCTGGATGGTGCAGACAAGCAGGGTAATGGGGATGTGGTTGTGCTAAAAACGTCTGATTTATCAGAGGTTAAAAAGATTACTGTTGGAGCAATGCCAGATATGGTTACTTTCAGTCCGGATGGAAATTATATATTATCAGCTAACGAAGGTGAACCAAATGATGCATATACTGTTGATCCGATAGGAACAATTTCGATCATTAATATAAAAGATAATTACACGGTTAAAACCCTGGATTTCTCCGCTTTCGAATCTCAAAAGGCAGCTTTGGTAGCTGGTGGTTTTAGAATTTATGGCCCGAAGGCAAGCTTTGCTCAGGATATTGAGCCAGAATATATTGCGGTAAGTAGTGATTCTAAAAAAGCTTATGTAACCCTTCAGGAAAATAATGGTGTTGCAGAAGTTGATATCGTAGCCGGAACAATTACGAAAATTAATCCTTTAGGTACAAGAGACATCAGCCTTGCTGAAAATGCATGGGATGTTAGCGATGATGAGAAAAGTGGAAAAAAAATACAATTGGAAACCTGGCCAATTAAAGCTTTCTATTTGCCAGATGCCATTTCCTATTTCACAACTGGTGGTACATCTTATTTAGCCTTGGCTAATGAGGGCGATACCAGGGCCTGGAAAGGTTATGATGAGGAGGCAAGAGTTAAAAGTTTAAAACTAGACCCTACAAAATTTCCAACCGCTGCAACTTTGCAGCTAGATGCTAATCTTGGTAGACTCACCGTAACAAAAGCCTTCGGCGATACCGATGGAGATGGCGATTACGATGAATTATACGCCACTGGCGGAAGAAGTCTGAGTATTCTTAATGCAGGCACTGGTGCTTTGGTTGCAAATATTGGTAAAGACTTGGAGCAACATGTTATTGATGCTGGTAAATATGATGATACGCGTTCTGATAACAAAGGTGTAGAAGTAGAAGGTGTAACAGTAGCGCAGGTAAATGGCAAAACTTTGGCTTTTATCGGTTTAGAACGTGTGGATATGATTGCGGTTTATGATGTGACCGTACCTGCATCTCCTACGTTTGTACAATTATTCGCTGCGGGCGATGCACCAGAAGGTGTTTTATTTGTTAAACCAAAAGACAGTCCGAATGGTAGAAGTATGTTAGTTGTGGCCAGCGAAGGCGACGGAACAGTTAAATTTTTTCAACCAAATAAGATATAATTACATCCTGATCTCAATAGAAAGCCCGCCGGAAGGTGGGTTTTTTTGTTTAATTGATTTCCAAATGATAATAGTTCTTTAATTTTTCAATTGATTTAAGGAACTTTGCAAACATTACCCGTTCATAATAAAATCAAATAATTTGGAAGAGATTAAAGCAGATCAGGAAATTTCACTTCAAACAGATCACAAACCTGTATTAGCACAAAGCTCTCCAAATAGAACCCGATTAGCCGTTTCGCTTTTTTACTTCGGTCAGGGCATTGCCTTTGCCTCCTGGGCCAGCCGGATTCCCGACATTAAGCATACTTTAAATCTCTCAGACGGTGCATTGGGTAGTATTTTACTGGCGTTACCGCTGGGGCAATTGATTACCATGCCAATTTCTGGAAGATTGGTAACAAAATATGGAAGTAAGAAAATATTAACCATTACTGCACCGCTTTATGTTTTAGCATTGGGCAATTTAGGCTTGGCTACTGCGCCCTGGCATTTGGCTGCATTTCTCTTCCTGTTTGGTGTAGTAGGTAATATGTGTAATATAGCGGTGAATACACAAGGTTCTGAAGCAGAAAAACTTTTTAGCAGACCGATTATGACTTCTTTTCATGGCGCCTGGAGTATAGCAGGATTTTCTGGCGCATTGGTCGGTTTACTGATGGTTAACCTCCATATCATTCCATATTATCATTTCTGGATCATCAGTGGTTTGATTTTTATTAATGTGTTTTTCAATTATAAACACCTGGTGCCTGGTAAAGGCGCTTCTACCGAACGTAAACCTAAGTTGTTCACCATGCCCGAAGGGGCGCTTATGCAACTGGGAATTATTGGTTTTTGCAGTATGGCTACGGAAGGAGCGATGTTCGATTGGAGTGGGGTTTATTTCAAGGATATTGTGAAGGCACCAACTTCTTTGGTCATCCTGGGCTATGCCTCATTTATGGTGATGATGGCCACGGGCCGTTTCGTTGGAGATAGAATTATTACCCGGTTAGGGCGCAAAAAGACGATTCAAATCAGTGGGTTAATCATGTCATCCGGCATGTTCCTATCGGTGTTTTTTCCTTACATTATCCCGGCCACAATCGGTTTTATGCTTGTTGGGGTAGGGGTTTCGAGTATTGTGCCAACCCTTTATAGTGTTGCGGGTAAAAACGGAAAGGTTTCACCTGGAATTGCAATTGCTGTGGTTTCCAGTGTAAGTTACCTGGGCTTTTTAATGGGGCCACCACTAATTGGCTATATTTCTGCGCTATCTAGCTTGCAATATTCTTATGGGGTAATTGGTTTTTTTGGCTTATTGGTAAGCTTCCTGGTTGGGAAAATCAGGGCTATCGATTAATGTTTCATTCCTTCTTGATCAGGCCGTGTTCTTTGAGCGTAGCTATGGCGATTTCAATTAACCTAAGGTTTTCCTCCTGATGACCATGTTGCACCTCTACATTGATGTAAGGAATGTTATTGGTCATGGCATAAACCGATAATGAACCATCATTTTCCGCAAATTTAGATTGCAAAATTACATTTACATTCGCTTTTTTCAGACTGGTAAACAATCGTGGCTCTGTAACGTAGAGTAAATCATCACCATCCATTTCGAAATTAATATAAACCGAATCTGCTGTGCTTGATAAATCATAGCCAGGTAGGTAAGAGGAAATTCCAAAACCACCATCTCCATTATTATGTAAAGTAAGGAAATACCCGAGCGATTTCGGATCGTAGAAATTTACGATCTGCTTACCAGCATCGAGGATGTATTTCTCCACTTCGGCAGAACTATATGCATCTTTTTTTAAACGGGTTTTCACACCTTTTTCAGTATAAATGGCATTAGGGTCAATGCGATAAGGATCATCCATGTGCGTAAATGTATAATCTCTCACACCACCATATTGGCTATCAATTAGTTCGCCACCGCTCCAGCGAATGTAATCGAATCCGGCTTTTACGCCAGTATCTTCATTATCGTGAACGACTAAAAAACGTACGCCATTGGGTTTGTAACTGTATTTTACCAGCGTGATATCCAGATCGGCGACCTTAATAAAGGATGAGTCGCTGGTCATTGCGGCGAAAACTGGTGGGTGTTGTGCTCGGGCTAAAAATGAAGCGCTGATTAAAATGAGGGATAAAACAACTTTAAACATATCACTAATATACAATGTTGAATATTATTTTGTTTGGCAACTTGCATTTTGCACATCACTTTGTACCTAAACGGGATGGAAGCAGTATACTTTTTTGCTGGTTAAACTCATTTTTTTACCTTGATGGCAAAAAAGATTTAGCGAACAGCCCGGCTACACGATCCGATGAAAAAGGGAAGCACCTTTCCAAAACTTAAATAAAAAAGGCTGCCTTTTGGGAAGACAGCCTGATTGATTGTTATTTTGGATGTATTTATCTTAATGTTTGGTATCTAAATCGTATTCTAAAACTTCTTTGTGATCATATGGTTCAACCATCAATTCATCAATAGTTTTTCCTTTTTTGTTGAAACCAAGTTTTTCTAAAATGATATCAAAAATCAGATAAACCACGGGTACTACAATTAAGGTTAAGAATAATGAACTGGTTAAGCCACCAACAATAACCCAGGCTAAACCATTTTTCCATTCGGCACCTGCACCACTTGCCAATGCAATAGGAAGCATACCAAAAATCATGGCGATGGTAGTCATTAAGATTGGGCGTAAACGTGCATGGTTGGCTAGAACCAAAGCTTCTATGGTTGATTTTCCTTCAGCTTTCATCTGGTTGGTAAAATCGACCAGGATAATGGCATTCTTTGCTACCAAACCCATTAACATAATAAATCCTAGGATGGTGAAGATACCAATGGAGTTATTAGTTAATGCCAATGCTAAGAATGCACCAATTAAGGCCAGCGGTAGCGAGAACATTACTACAAAAGGATAAACAAAACTATCATACAAGGCAACCATAATTAAGTAAACCAAAATGATGGAAGCAAGTAAGGCAATACCTAAAGTGCCAAAACCTTCCGATTGATTTTCCTGATCACCTGCCCATGTATAGCTCACACCAACCGGTGCTTTCAGTTTTCCATTCTTTTGCATTTCTTCCAGTTTAGTCTGGAATTCTGCAACGATAGTCCCTGTTGGTCTACCGATTGATTGCGCCTGAACTGATACTGAGGTAGATTTATTTAAACGCTCTAACTGACTCGGCCCTGAACCTTCTTTAATTTCAGCAAATTGCGATAATTTAATCTGTGCACCCTTATCATTTACAAAGATCAGGTTACGTACATCATCAATGTCTTTTCTATTGAAATCCTGATATTGAATGTTAATGTCGTATTCGTATTCTCCTCTTCTATATTTACCATCAGTATTACCAGCAAAGGCTGTCTGCATGGTAGAACCTACAGTTGACAGGGTTAAACCAACAGCCGACATTTTATCACGGTCTACCTGAACATTAATCTCAGGTGTACCTTTTTCTACGGATAATTTAATCTCTGTAGCACCAGGAATAGTTTTAAGTACTTTTTGAGCGCCTTCTGCATATTTTAATGCGCTATCCAGATTGGAACCCATTACTACTAAACTAATTGGCGCATTCTCTGCAATACCTAAAATACTAATCGGCACGGTTTTAACTTTCGCTCCAACCAATTCTTTGGCTAAAGCACGGCTCATTTTCGTTGCAAAAACGTCAGAAGACATGCCTTCACGTTCTTTACGGTCAACCAGCCTTACATTAATCTCTGATTTGTATGCAGTGGCCTGCGTACCACCAAAATCGCCACTGGCCTGGCCAACTGTTGTAATTAACTGTATAATTTCAGGCTGTTTATCTAAGAAAGCTTCTGCCCTTTGTGTGTAGAAATTAGTTTGCTCCAGCGGCGCATCTTTTGGTAATTCAATCTGTACCAAGAACTCACCCTTATCCGATTTCGGGAAAAACTCAGATCCGATGAAACCCGCACCTGCCAACGACATCGCAGCTACGAATAATACCACAACCACAGCAATAGTACGTCTCTTATGATTTAATGACCATGTTAAAACACCGGTAATCCAAATGGTGAATTTTTTAAGTTGTTTCTCAAACCATAAAATAAAACGACCAAATATGTTTTTACCTTCAATGTGTTCTAATTTTCCATAACGAGAGAAAAGTAAAGGCACAATGGTAAATGAAGCCACTAATGAAAGTAAAGTTGCAATAATTACCACCACACAGAACTGACGGAGAATGTTAGATACCAGTCCGGAACTTACCGCAATCGGGAAGAACACCACCACAATTACCATGGTAATGGAAACTACCGTAAAACCAATTTCTCTGGTTGCATCTGATGCCGCACGGACTTTGTTTTTACCCATCTCCATATGTCGCTGAATGTTTTCTAATACCACAATGGCATCATCCACCAGGATACCAACCACGAGGGATAGGCCTAATAAAGACATTAAGTTTAAGGTAAAACCAAATAAACTAATCCCGATAAACGTAGCAATTAAGGATGCCGGAATGGATACCATTACAATTAACGCATTACGTAAACTGTGCAGGAAGAAGAGCATTACAAATGCTACTAAAATAACGGCTAGAATTAAATCGTGAATAACGGCATCAGCAGATTCTAGTGTGAAAATAGAGCTATCATTAACAATTTTAATATCTAATTTATTCGCTGCGTATTCTGTTTTTAACTTCTCAATAATGGCATGCGTACCTTCACTAACTTCTACCGCATTCGCATCACTTTGCTTAATGATCTGAATGGCGATTGATGCCTGGCGATTGATCCGGGCCAGCTTTTCTGTTTCTTTTTTTGAATCCTGTACATCGGCTACATCGCCCAAACGAATTTGTGCACCATCTTTAGAGGTGGTTAGCACTAAGTTCCGCAGCTCTTCTATACTTCTGTATTTACCAGATAAACGGATTAAAACATCTTGATTTTCAGTTTTAACACTTCCGGTAGGGAAGTCTAAGTTAGAGCTCAAAATCATTTGTTGCACTTGAGGAACCGCAAGGTTGTATCCCTGCAATTTATCTGCATCAAGCATTACCCTGATTTCTCTTTCTGAACCACCAACTAAATTCACTTGCGCAACACCAGTTACCCTGGAAACTACCGGCGCAATTCTCTGATCAATTAAGTCGTAGAATGAAACATCGTCCATATTAGCCGAAGCAGTCATGGTAATTACAGGTAAATCATCTAACGAGAATTTACTCAATGAAGGTGTTTTAACATCCTCAGGTAAATCTGAAAGGATGGCATTAACCTTACGTTGTGCATCGTTTAATGAAATATCAATGTTGGCCGCATCCGTTAAAGTTATGGTCACTGTTGATAAACTCTCGAACGATACCGCGTTGATCTTTTTGATGTTTTCCATAGAGGAAACCGCATCTTCGATTTTCTTGGTCACCGTATTTTCTACCTCCGCAGGCGATGCTCCTGGATAGATAGTTGAAATAGATACTACGTTGTTAGAGAATTTTGGCAATAACTCATAACCCAACGAAAAGTAACTTAATAGCCCCAGGAGGGTAAGTGCGGTGAAAACCACAATTACCAGCGAAGGCCTTCTTATAGAAATGTCTGTTATTTTCATTTTAATTAGATATAGTATTGAGATATTAGAATTTAGACGACATGCCTTTGTTCTACATCTGCTAACTGAAAATTGTAAATTGGATTATTTAACAATACTAACGGCAGTACCTTCAGCTAAGTTAATCTGACCACTGGTAATTACAGATTCACCTTCATTTAAGCCTTCAACAATTTCAACGCTATCACCTAAAATACGCCCTGAAACAACCTTACGTAATTTAGAGGTATTGTTGGATTTGTCGTAAACAAAAACCTGATTACTACTTACACTACCTACAAATGAGGTACGTGGGATTAAGATAGTAGGTGCTTGTTTAGGGAAGCTAAACACCGCAGTGCCGTACATTCCTGCTCTTAAGTTATTTTTAGTGTTGTTGGAAACCTCAATTTCAATCGGGAAGTTAAGCGTTGCATCAGCTTTAGGCGCGATGAATGTGATTCTTCCGCTGAATTTTTCAGTTGGGAAAATAGTTGATTTGATACTTATCTGATCGCCAACTTTCAGGCTCGCCACCTGAGATTCGTTAACATTAACTTTCAGTTTTAATTTAGAAACGTCAACCAATTCAAATAACTGTGTACCCTGTGCCGTTACAAAAGCACCGACTTCAATATACCTTTTATTTACAATCCCATTAATTGGAGATTTGATATTTGCATCACTTAATTTTCTCTGCGAAGCCTGTAAACGAAGTTTTGCATTTTTGGTAGTTAATTTAGCCTGATCCAACTGTTGTTGAGTTACACCACCAGTTTGAAAAGAACTTTGATATCTGGCTTCGTCTCTTACCGCATTTTGATAAGTTGCTTCAGCAGTTTCTCTGTCTGTGTTGATAATTTCAGCATCAAGACGCGCTAATGGCTGCCCTTTACTTACTTTATCACCTTCGTCAACGTAAATTTTAGTCACACGACCAGCATTTTCTGATAAGAAGTTTAATTCTTGTTTCGGTGCAAAATTTCCATTTGCTACGAAATCTAAATCAACTACCTTTTTCTCTACAGAAGCGATACGAACGGCAACAGCGCCACCACCCTCAGCAATGAAAGCGGTTTTAGCCTCATTTTTCTTCTTGTTGTTTGTTAAAACATAAGCTATTGCACCAAGGGCAACAACAATAACGACAATTACGATAATTATTCTTTTCATTTCTATTGTACTAGCGATTTAATATTTCCGTTTGATTTTATTAATTGTATTTCGGCTACTTTATAATTCAATAAAGCCTGTGTATAACTGTTTTGTGCTTCTGTTAAAGCATTTTCTGTATCTATTAAATCAGTTAAACTAGCCAGCCCGTTATTGTAATTGTTTTGTGTGCTTTTATAGATTTCCTGAGCGAGATCTGCATTTTTTCTTTGCGAATTAATGGTATTCAGGTTATTCCTCAACTGAATTTTAGCATTCTCATAGGCAAGGTTTAAAGAGTTAGTTGATTCTCTTCTATCTACCTGTGCTTTTTTAATGTTTACATCAGCCTGGCGGATTTTTGAACGGGTTAAGAAACCATTAAAGATAGGTACTTTCAAAGTAAGGCCAATTGCTGATGATCCAAACCCAATGGCTGATGAATTAGAGGTTAAAAAGTCGAAACCATTACTTTGACTCGAGTATGTGTAGTTTCCGGATAAAGATAAACTAGGGTAGTATTCTGCTACATAAGCTTTTCTTTGAAGGGAAAGTAATTTATCCTGATTATCTAATAATTTAACCTCTGTTCTGTTTGCAAGATCAACAGAATCGGTGAATACCGGCAATTGACTCACAGCAGTTAATTCTGTGAAAGGCAATTCAATTTCAGTTGATACCGGCATTCCCATCGAAAATTTTAACTGATTTTCCAATTGCGTAATGCCATTAATAACTTGTTCACGTTGTGTAGTTAAATTGGTAATGTTCACGTTGATACGATCAACATCAATTTTTCTTGCCAGGCCGTTTTTGTATTGATTAGATACAATTTTTTCTACAACCCTAACATTTTTAATGTTGGTGTCGATCACATTTAACTGTTGTCTGTTTACCAAAACCTGGTAATAATTATTGGCTACCAGTTCGATAATCTGCTCTTCTGTTAACTGAGAAGTGAGGTTGTAATATTCTTCACTGGATCTTGCAGCCTGTAAACCTGTAAAAACCTGTTGATTGAATATTTGCTGCGAAAGTTGAACACCTGCAGTTGAGTTCCATTTCTGGCCAAATTTCAACGTTTGAAGTTGTCCGCCAAAATCAACAACCTGTTGTCCGATAATTGGATTGTAGGTTAGCCCAGCAGTACCGTTAATGGTAGGCAAAGCCTGAGCCCTTACTTCCTGCACCTTATATCTTCCGCCTTCAATATCCAATTTCGCTTTGCGAACATTGGCATTGTTTTGCAGCGCAAAGGTGAGCGCATCTTTCAAGGTAAGCTGTTGTTGTGCAGCAACCAATTGTGGTAAAGCTATGCCAATGATTAGGGCGAGCATTAATTTTACCATTTTTACTCTAAGCATAATATTTGTTTTTATTTTTTGGGTATTTATCTGATTATTTATGGCTGTTTGAGGGTTTATCTACCCGCCCATCCAGCTTATTCTGATTGCTTTTATTATAAATGCCTAGCAGGTTAATCCTCTTGTAAATATGGTAGAGAGGTCTTTCTGCTTCTGGGTCATTTTATTCACCGTTTTCTTATCTGGTAAAAGATCTTTCCCGAGTTCCATAATGCACATGTTGGTTAAACCCATTAAGCTTTCTAAATAGAGTTCGGCAATATGCGACATGTTTTCATGTTTGATTTCTCCTTTTTCCTGAGCCCTTTCAAAGATTTGTGCATAAAAAACTTTTTCTGAATCTTTTAATGTGGTTAGTTTCTTTTTCATCACATCATCATTGAAAATATCGGGGAGACCCTCCGAAATTCTCAACATAAAATACTTCATGAAAAAGGAATTACGAATCTCGATCGTTTGAAACAAGATATTCTCTACCGTATCATCAGGATTATATTTTTTCTTTAACAGGTCGAAATAATCTGTGAACACTTTCTCAATCACACCAACAATTAAGCTTTTCTTATCGGGGAAATAATAATAAAGAGATGGTTTCGAAACAGATAGATCTTCAGCAATGTCGTTCATCGTTGTTTTGCCAATTCCAAAATGGCTAAAACGCTTTATGGCACCTTCTATAATTTGTTCTCGCTTTTTATCAGCTACAATCATTTTACTTTTCTACTTTCTGACTTTTTTAATATTTTAGTCAAAGTTATATTTAAATTTTCATATCTTAATTGGTTGATTAACAATCGATCAACAACTGACATTTAAATGACAATTTATTTCTGTTTAAATTGGTTTATATATATTTGCCAGCGATAAATAAGAATGATGCATGTAATTTTGAGTATCCTAATCGTATTAAGTACAGTAGTCGTTATGGAGTGCATTTCCTGGTGTATCCATAAGTATTTATTTCACGGACCATTATGGTTTATGCATAAAAGTCATCATGAGCAATCGCATTCTTTTCTGGAGTGGAATGATTTGTTTGCATTGCTTTTTGCCGCCTTATCGCTTTACCTGATGTATATCGACCGGGATTACTTCGGCTATCGCTTTTTCATTGGTTTAGGAATTACGCTATATGGCGTAATTTATTTCGTAATTCACGATTGGTTTGTGCACAGAAGGTTTAAAACATTTAAGAGTAATAACACTTACCTAAAGGCGGTTAGAAAAGCACATAAAATTCATCATAAAAATCAGGGAAAGGAAAAGGGCAGGGCTTTTGGTTTGTTGTTTATCAATAGGGAATTACTTAAAAATTAAGTGGATGAAAAACACTTTGACTTTTTTTAAGCTGCCTTAGGTGATAAAACTATTCATTAGAAGTAAATGTTGAATCAAAAGTATTGATTTTTAAATTTGATAAGGACATTGCCGAAATCGTTCCGTAACTAATTTTTATTTTACTTTTGCAGCATAATCTCAGATCTGCCATGCTTCAAATTTTAGAAAACGTTTCTTTAAAGCCATACAACTCTTTTGCCATCGATGTAAATGCGCATTACTTTGCGGAGATTAAAACGGAGAATGACCTGAACGACTTATTTCAAACGGGCCTTTTAAAAACTGAAAAGTTATTAATCGTAGGCGGAGGGAGTAATATTCTGTTTACGCAGGATTTTGATGGTCTGGTTATCAAAATCAGTATTAAAGGGCTTAAATCTGAATTAAATGAAGATGTTGTATTGGTAACTTCAGGTGCGGGAGAAATTTGGAATGATTTTGTTAACTATTGCGTAGCACATAATTTTGCCGGCGTTGAAAACTTAAGCTTGATTCCGGGTACGGTTGGCGCATCTCCCATTCAGAATATTGGCGCATATGGCGTAGAACTTAAAGATGTATTTGAGCGTTGCACGGCCTTTGAGATTAAGACTGGCTTACTTAAAACATTCAATTTCGAGGATTGTCATTTTGGTTATCGCGAAAGTATTTTTAAAGGAGCACTTAAAGGGCAGTATATCATTACTGAAGTTACCTTCCGGTTATCATCGCAGCCGAAAATAAATACGTCTTATGGCGCAATTGAGGCAGAGCTTAAGAAGAGAGAGATTGAGAATCCAAATATTGCTGATGTATCTGCGGCGGTTTCGCACATTCGTGTAAGTAAATTGCCAGATCCATCAACTATAGGTAATGCCGGCAGTTTTTTCAAGAATCCGGTAATAGAAAAGTATGAGTTTGCAGATATTGTGGCGAAATTTCCGGATGTGGTACATTATCCTACACTAGATGGGAAAATTAAACTGGCTGCAGGCTGGTTGATTGAGCAATGCGGCTGGAAAGGCAAAAAAATTGGCGAAACTGGTACCTGGAAAAACCAAGCTTTAGTTTTAGTTAATCATGGAAATGCAACTGGCACGGAAGTTTTTCAGTTTTCTGAACAGATTATAGACAGTGTTAAGTCCACTTTTGGAGTCACTCTTGATCGTGAAGTAAATATTCTGTGACGAAAACGCGTTTTGGCCCGCTTTAATGATTAGGAAACTGTGCCAACTTTTTTTGGTATTAAGTTTGATTGGAGTATAGCAAATGAACATCAATTCATTTGTTTTAATCAACCTAAAGCTAAATATCATGACAAAATTTGAATTCAACCACCTGGTTAACCATCACTCAGTTTCACTTAGATCTTATGCTTTAAACTTTACAAAAGATGCAGAAGATGCGAATGATCTTGTACAGGATACGATGCTGAAAGCCATTACTTATTACAATAAGTTTAAAGAGGGTACGAATTTAAAAGGTTGGTTGTTTACCATCATGAAAAATACCTTCATTAATAACTATCGTCGTTTAGTTAAAACGAATACTTTAATTACGCAGAGCGAAGATATTTCTTCTGCAAATCTTTCTTTTAGTGCAACCAAAAATCAAGCAGAAAGCAAATTCGTATTAGGCGACATTGATAAAGCGCTTGCTCAATTACCTGAAGAATATTACGTTCCATTTATTCGCTATTTCGAAGGATACAAATACCATGAAATTGCAGATATGTTACAGATTCCAATTGGAACAGTAAAAACCCGTATTCACGTTGCTCGCGGAATCTTGAAAAAATATTTAAAAACATATTCTAAGGATGTTGCCATTGCAGAAATGGCTTAAGATACATTTATTGAAAAACTAAAGTCTCGAGTTAAATCGGGACTTTTTTTATGACTAACTTTTAGGTTTTTCTAATCTTGGTTGCTGTCTCGCCGGCCAATTTAAAGCTTAAATGTTCAGTTTATGGTTAAACTGTTCGCTGTGCCACTGAGCAGGGTTTTTATTGCGCCCTACCGACTAGCCTTTAATTTTACGCCAATTCTTTTTAAATCTGCGTTACCTTTCTTCTTTAATCTGCGGGAAATTATGCCCAATTATTGTGAGCTAATATCAAAAAGAGAACGAGAAATAGGTGTTTTACCAAATGGGAAATTAATAAGTACGTTAAACTATTTAATGTGTCACTAAATAAGATTTGTAATTAAAGGAAATAGAATAAGTGCATTGGTTAAGCTGTTCAGTGAGTCACCGACAGGGGAGGTCAATAGATAAACTAAATTGTTCGGTGCGCCACCGACCAGAGGATTAGAATGGACGGGAATTTACTAAAAAGCAAAAGGCCCGGAAAAACCAGGCCTTATTTGCTTATCATATATTTGGTTAGTTGATTCTTATGTTTACTTTCAACAATTCGCCTTCTCTTTCGTTTCGAAACAAATGCAAACCTTGAACAATATTGTGTTTAAAAGGTTATTTGCAGTGTTTTTGTTTTGTGGATATAAAGATAAGGGAAATTTTAAATTTGTCAAGCTTTTTTTAACTTTTTTATTATTTCTTTTGCGACCACTTGTCCAGATATGATCGCAGGAGGCACTCCAGGGCCTGGAATCGTTAACTGACCTGTATATAACATATTTGTTACGTTGCTTTTCATCTTCGGTTTTAAAAAAGCGGTCTGTTTCAAAGTGTTTGCCAGGCCATATGCATTTCCTTTGAAAGCATTATAGTCACCTACGAAATCGTTCATGGCATAACTTCTTTTAAATAAAATGGAGTCGCTGATATCATTGCCTGTTAAAGTTTTGAATCTATCTACCAGGAGATCAAAGTATTCCGTGCGTTTAATTTCGCTATCTTCCAGGCCTGGTGCAATTGG
The DNA here is from genome assembly GCF_048515415.1 of Pedobacter sp. N23S346. Classification (NCBI taxonomy): domain Bacteria; kingdom Pseudomonadati; phylum Bacteroidota; class Sphingobacteriia; order Sphingobacteriales; family Sphingobacteriaceae; genus Pedobacter; species Pedobacter sp. N23S346. The sequence continues at coordinate 198,847 of NZ_JBLYEE010000005.1, read as the reverse complement.
AATCAGGAAGAAAAGATTTTCATAGCCTTCTGGTGCAACGCTATTATCGGTTACAGAAGGGCAGCAAGCGTAGAATAATGGCTTAGATGGCCACTTCGGATCAGTGTAGATTTCTTCAGCATGTTCATCAAAATTCTGATCGAAAAATAAATTATGATGAAGAATGTTTTTGAGTTTTTTATTTAAGGCGATGTAGAAAAGTAGGCTTGATGGAGCCATAGTGCGGTTTTCCCAATACTTTTCATCATATTTTCGGTTGGCTTTTTCCAATAAATGTTGTTCAACATGGTGATAATCAGCATTTGCAATAATATAATCCGGATGAAAATCGCCCTTATTGGTTTTGATTGTTTTCGCTATCTTATCTTTTGCTTCTATTTTAGTAACATTGGTGTCAAATAAAAACTTTACGCCTTGCTGCTCTGCAATCTGCTGCATGGCTGAAACAATTTCATGCATACCGCCAATGGGGTACCAGGTGCCCATAATTAAATCGGCGTAATTCATCAGGCTATAAAGTGCCGGAGTGTTTTGCGGTGTAGCACCTAGAAATAGCACAGGAAATTCGAGAAGCTTTCGTAGCTTTTCATTTTTAAACAGTTTATGAACATGTTTTCGCATGTTGCCAAGAAGCTGCAATTTTATCCCGCTAACGGCTAATCTGGGATCGAAATATTCCATTACGCTGTGCGAAGGTTTGAATACGTATTCGTTCATGCCAACATCGTATTTGTATTTGGCTTGCTGGAGAAATATATCTAGATTTTTACTGCTTCCAGGTTCTAATTCTTCAAATAGCTGATATAGCTTTTCTTCGGTTGCAGGTACATCGATGATATCGTCTTTGCCAAAATAAATTCTGTATGAAGGATCTAACCGTTTTAGTTCGTAAAAATCAGAAGTTGTTTTGTTGAATAGGTTATAAAAGTTTTCGAACACATCAGGCATCCAGTACCAGCTTGGTCCCATATCGAAGGTGAAGCCATCTTTTTTCCAGATTCTGGCCCTGCCACCAGCCATTTCATTCTTTTCAATTACGGTTACATCGCAGCCATCTTTTGCCAGTAAAGCTGCAGCAGAAAGCCCTGCGAAACCAGCGCCAATAACTATAATCTGTGGTTTTTTATCCATAGTGTAAATAAAAGGATTTTCTTGGATTTTGTTTGGATAATAATGAGAGAGTGGTATTCTTTTGAGTTGAATGGTTTCATCTGCTGCGTGCTAACAAAGCATGTTGATCAACCGATTTATTTGTTTTCCTTTTATTACATTTGTAATTAACCATGTTTAAACTTCGATTATTATCTCTTATACTCCTTCTTAGCGTTAATTTTTGTTATGCGCAATTGTCATCCAAAGAAATCATAGTGCTTAAAAGCGACATGGTAAAGGCAGTGGATGACGTAAAACTAACCGAATCCTTATTAGTTAAGTTAAACAAGTTATCAGATAAAACGGCATTGGTAACTGCTTATATCGGAACATTAGAAGCCCTTAAAGCAAAACATGCCTGGAATCCTTATAATAAAATAAAGTATGTAAAAATTTCTATGCAAACCATGCAGCAAGCCATTAACATGGATAAGGACAATATGGAAATCCGGTTTATGCGGTTTTCTATTCAGCATTATACGCCTTCGTTTTTAGGTTTTAGTAAAGATTTAACACTAGATAGGAAGGAAATTGTTAAACATTATCAAAATGGAAACTTTGGGATTGCCGATCAGACGCTCGTGAAAAATGTAGCTAAGTTTATGGTAGATAGTAATCGATGTACGCCTGAAGAAATTAAAATCTTAAAAAAATTCATTTAATGAACTACACTTATTTATTAATCAATATTGCGGTAATTTTCTTTCCCCTGGTATTGTCGTTCGACAAGAAAGTGCATTTTTTTAGTAAATGGAAATTTGTTGTGCCTGCCATCTTAATCACCGGAGTGGTTTTCCTGGTTTGGGATCTGCTTTTTGTTAAGCTGGATGTGTGGTCTTTTAACCCAGATTATCTTATTGGCATTAATCTCTGGGGTCTTCCGCTAGAGGAAATGCTATTTTTCCTTACAGTTCCCTATGCCTGTGTTTTTATCTATGAATGCCTAAACGCCTATTTCCCAAAGGATCACTTTCAGAAATATAGCCTTGCGCTAAGCAATCTGTTTTTAGGCTTGTGTATTGCCATTCTTTTCTTCGGTTTCCGCTACTGGTATACCGTAATTAATTTTGGTTTTCTGTTTGTCGTTCTGGCTTACGTGGAATACCTCAATTCAAAACTTCGTTTCATGTACAAGTTTTACCGGGCTTATTTGGTGGCATTAATTCCGTTTTATATTGTGAATGGTTTTTTAACTGCCATCCCGGTGGTGATCTATAATAACAAAGAAAATCTAAATTTCAGGGTAGGCACGATTCCATTCGAAGATCATTTTTATTTAATGAGTCTATTATTGATGAATATTTATTTGTACGAATTATTTAAAAGCAGCGCGAAGAAATAATGGATTTGCCAGTGTATACCAAGCAACAGTTGGCACTTCGAAACGGGCAGGATAAACCTCAGATCTGGGTGGCTTACAAAGGCTTTATTTACGACATGACTGACAGCAGGCTTTGGCGCAACGGCAAGCATTATGAGCATTGGGCTGGGCAGGATTTAACAGATGAATTGGTTGATGCGCCTCATACCGAAGCTGTTTTTGAGAAGTTTACGCCAATTGCTAAAATGATATAAGCAATAATGCCGCAACTGCAGGATGATCATCAACGTGCAGTTGCGGCAAATCTTTATCGCTATTACAGACGAAATCTAAAATTGATTAAGCTTCGATTGTAAAAGCACTTAAGTTCACAAATTCCTGGATTCTGTCAGCAACTTCTTTCTCAGTTAAATTCAATAACTTTTCTGTTCCGAATTTTTCTACACAAAAAGATGCCAGGGCAGAACCGTAGATAATTGCATTTTTCATATTATTAAAGTTGATGGTGCCTACTTTAGCTAAGTAACCGATGAAACCACCTGCAAAAGTATCACCAGCACCAGTTGGATCGAAAACTTCGGCTAAAGGCAATGCCGGAGCAGAGAAAATCTGATCTTCATGAAATAACAATGCACCATGCTCACCTTTTTTAATGATTAAATATTTTGGCCCCATGGCAAGGATTTTCTTTGCTGCCTTTACTAAAGAATATTCTCCGGATAACTGGCGGGCTTCAGCATCATTAATGGTTAATACATCTACCATTTTAATGGTTTCCAGTAAATCATCCATCATAATGTCCATCCAGAAGTTCATGGTGTCCATTACAATCAATTTCGGGCGGTTTTTAAGCCTTTTAATCACTGTTTGCTGTACTTGCGGGGTCAAGTTCCCTAACATTAAGAATTCGCAGTCCTGGTAGCTTTCCGGAATAATCGGATCGAAAGTTTCCAATACATTTAATTCTGTAATTAAAGTATCGCGGCTATTCATATCATTGTGGTATTTGCCCGACCAGAAAAATGATTTTTCGCCGACTTTAATCTGCAATCCTTCAGTGTCAATTCCGTGTTCAGTAAAGATATCTATATCGGCTTTTGGGAAATCATCACCCACAACTGCAACAATTTTCGCTTTATTATAGAAGTAAGAAGCAGCTAAACTTGCGTAAGTTGCAGCGCCACCAACAATTTTATCTGTTTTTCCGAAGGGAGTTTCAATAGCATCGAACGCTACAGTACCTATGATTATCAGGCTCATATATTATTATTTGAATTTTTTTAAAAATTTTTCACTGCAAATATTGCATAAATAATTTAAAAGCCCTAATATTGCATTCCCAAAACGAACAAGGGTTTGCAAGCTGAAAAGCATCAAGAACCTCGATTTGGGAAACAACCGGCACTCCTTCTTAGCTCAGCTGGTTAGAGCATCTGACTGTTAATCAGAGGGTCGCTGGTTCGAGCCCAGCAGAGGGAGCAAAAATCCTCACAGTAATGTGGGGATTTTTTATGACAAACTTGCTAAATGATTTTAGCAAAAATTAAATATTGACCAGAGTAAATTCCTTCTTAGCTCAGCTGGTTAGAGCATCTGACTGTTAATCAGAGGGTCGCTGGTTCGAGCCCAGCAGAGGGAGCCATAAAGGGCAAGCACGGTAAAACGGTCGCTTGCCCTTTTTTTATTCCATAATTTGCTGTTTATTTGATAAATAAGTCTGAATAAAAAGCTTAGGTTAGCGGTTCGATGTTTAAGATTTTCTTACTGTAGCCATCCTATCTTATGAAGATTAGATTTTTATCAAGCTATCCACAGCTGATCCATTACTGTTCATCAAATAATAAGGAGATTATTTTATAAATTGCGAGGAGTATTTTAATTAAACAACTAAATGCACCAACAGCTTATTAATTACATTAATGATCACAATCATTCGCCACTAACATCCGACGAAGAAGAATTAATCAGGGCTGAATTTAAGCCTACAAAACTCAGAAAAAGGCAATACTTTTTGCAAGAAGGACAAGTGTGTAAAAACACTAGCTTTATCGTAAAAGGTGCTATGCGACAATATAAGGTGGATGACAAAGGTGTTGAGCATATTATGCATTTGTATATTGAAAATTACTGGGCAACCGATCGTGAAAGTTCTTTGATGCTTACCCCTTCACGCTATAATATTGACGCTTGGGAAGAAACCGAATTACTCGTGATCTCAAGAGCTGAAATGCTGAATTTAATGAGTAAAATACCAGCACTGGTAGAAATGATACGGGTAATGGATGAAAGAAATGCCATCGCCAATCAAAGAAGGTTAAACTCTACTATGGGTAATTCGGCAGAAAAACGCTATCAGGAATTTGCAGATAATCACCCAAAATTTATCCAACGATTTCCACAACACCTCATTGCATCTTTCCTGGGTATCACTAAAGAAACACTTAGCCGGGTTAAAAACCAAGGGATGAAATAAATCTGTTTCATTTCTAAAAAAAAACATAAGACTTTCAGGATTAGACACCTTTAAAAGTTACATCGCTAGAATCGAAATACTCCAATATATCCGCAATTCAAGCCATTGACAATACTTCTTAATTTCAGATACCAATCTGAAGTCTTTGCAACCAATGTATACCAATCACAACCAAATTTAGGATCATGATATACCTCTTTTTTTAAATAACTTCGAATTTTTTTCAATTACCTAGAAAAACAAAAGTTAAAGTTATGGATACGGTATCTAAAAAATGTTGATCCATGTCAACCTTTTTTTTTATCCCATCTCATCGTCGCGAACCTTGTTTCTGTTGCAATTTTGAATAGTCAAATTAATTAAGATTATTCAAAATTTAAAACAATGGAAACTACAAATTCGAAAAACAGCAGTGCAGTACAACTTCTCCGCAACAGTTTAGATGCATTTTTGGCCAAAGATATGAAAGGCTGGTCGGAGCTTTGCGCCCCGGATGTAGTTGCTGAATTTCCCTTTGCCCCTGAAGGATCTCAGGCAAGGTTTGAAGGACGCGAAGCGCTTTATGCTTATTTAAAAGATTACCCAAGTTACATTGATGTAAAATCACTCCCAAACATTAAAATCTATGGTACTGATGATGCCAATGTAGCCATTGCTGAATGGAGTGCATCAGGTGTGGTAATTGGTAACGGTAATCCTTATGAGATGAGTTACGCCACGTTCGTAACCTTCCGTGAAGGACTTATCGTAAACTATCGTGAATACTGGAACCCACAGGCTTTTATGAAAGCAATGAGCGGTGGCAGTTTTGCTGCCGAATAACACGGTTAGTCAGGACATCATTTTGCACCAACCAGTCTAACAATCAGATTTAAATAATTTTTTAAAAAAAGACAAATGGCTAAGCGATTAGAAAACAAGGTATGCATCGTCACCGGAACCGGTGGCAGCATAGGTCGTGCTGCAGCACGACGTTTCGCCCAGGAGGGTGCAATTGTAGTAGGTTGTGACACTAATGTTTCAGCCGGACAGCAAACGGTTGATCTGGTGACTGCAGATGGAGGAAGAATGATCTCCCTTCATCCTGCGGATCTTTCGATACAGGCAGATTGCCTAAAATTAATCGAACTGGCGATCCGGGAATATGGCAGGATCGATGTGCTCTTCAACAACGCGGCAATGGCCTATTTTAATTGGATTGAGGATATTTCTGTCGAAGAGTGGCACCAGAATACGAGAACGGAGGTTGATCTGGTATTTTTTCTCACCCAGGCTGCCTGGCCCCATCTCAAAAAAAGCCATGGTACGATTGTGAACACGGCTTCCCTCACTGGTCACCGTGTATTCAAAACACTTGGAGGACTGGCTCATGCTACGGCGAAGATGGGGATTGTTGGGATGACCAAACAATTGGCTATGGAAGGACGCGAGCATGGTATACGGGCCAATTCCGTTTCGCCCGGAGTAATAGAAACCAAGCAGACAGAAGAACAGCTTAAGGATAAAGAATGGGCAGATTATATGCTTGGCAAAAGCATACTTGGCCGGTTTGGTAAGCCAGATGAAGTAGCAAATGTTGCTTTGTTTTTAGCCAGTGAAGAAAGCTCCTTCGTCACGGGTGTAGATATTATAGTGGATGGTGGTATGGCGATTTGGTAGCACTCCGGTACATCAGCGATCAAGTGATGTAATAGAGATTAAAATCTAGTGAAATACATTATCAATAATAAAAATAATATGAAAAAGTTATTTGCATTCTTAATGGCAACGGCGTTTGCTATTACAGTACAAGCACAGTCAACAGACCCCTTCGTTGGTGCAGATTTGATTGTTTACAACGCGAAAATCAAGACTCAAAGCCTTTCACAACCGCAAGCCACCGCACTGGCTGTAAAATCAGGAAGGATTTATGCAGTGGGCAACGATGCCGAAATACTTGGATTTAAAGATAACAATACCAAGCTTATAGATGCGGACGGCAGACGCCTGATCCCGGGTCTGGAAGATGCGCACATCCACCCGCTAAACGAACGGAACTATATGTACAAAGTGAGATGGGACGGAGTGCCTACGCTAAAACGTGCTTTGGAAATGCTCAGTGAGCAGGCCCAGCGCACACCGGAGGGACAATGGGTAAAAGTAACGGGAGGGTGGTCGCCATACCAGTTTAAAGAGCAGCGCCAACCAACCATAGAAGAACTCAAAAAAGCGGTATCAAACAGGCCTCTTTTCGTACAATATGCTTACAACAGGGTTTACCTTAACAAGCTGGCCATGAAAGAACTGGGCGTTGGCACGTCAAAGTTTCCAATGGTACCAGGGACAGAACTGCTGAAAGATAAAAAAGGAAATTATACCGGTGTAGTTGATGGTTATACTTTTACATTCTTAGCCCTAGATGCAATGCTGCCACAACCTTCTCCGGAAGAGCAAATCAGCTCGTTGACCTATGTGATCAATGATCTGAACCGCTTCGGCATAACCTCCGTAATCGATGCCACAAGTGTTGTCGGCTATCCTCAAGGGCACGCTCCGTTGGAGGCATTAGTAAAGCAAAATCGTCTGAATGTTCGCTTTCCTTTCGTTGACTTAGGATTTGGAGATAACAGCAGCAAAACCTGGGTAGATGCGGAGATCAAACGCATCACAAAACTGGCTCCGATAAGCCCCGGTCAAAATCTTCACCCTACTATGGAACACGGTTATGAGTATGAAGGTATGGGCGAAGCTTTAAGAGGTGAAATACATGATCACGAAAACTTCGATAAACCTGCCTATATCATTGATAAGGATATGATGCGCAAATATGCCGAAGAAGATGTAAGGAAACTGATAGAAAAAAGAATTCCTTTCCGGATGCATATCAGCTACAATGAGAACATTACGCCGTTTCTGGATGCATTAGAGAAAGTAAACGAAACTACGCCATTGGATGGACTGCGCTGGAGCTTGGAACACGCTGAGACCATTACTCCCGAAAACATCGAAAGGGTTAAGAAACTCGGTGGCGGTATAACCCTGGATGATAAAATGGCATTACATGGCGATGGATTCATAAAAACATACAGTAAGGAAAAAGCTTTGTACACGCCCCGTTTAAGAGACCTGATGAATAGCGGAATTCCTTTGGCGTTGACTTCGGATGCATTCAGGGTTTCTCCTGCAAACCCGTGGATAGCACTTAGCTGGGCGGTAACTGGTAAGTCTGTTTCAGGTTCGGAAATTCTGGCTAAAGACAACCGTTTGACAAGGGAAGAAGCGCTGAAATTGTATACAGTAGGTGCTGCCTGGTTCGAGCACCACGAAAATGAAAAGGGAAAAATTGCACCCGGAAATCTGGCTGATTTTGCTCTTTTAAGTGCAGATTATTTTACCATACCGGACGATGAAATAAAAAATATCGATGCTGTGTTAACTATTGTTGGTGGAAGAATTGTATATGGTGAGGGAAAGTACAGCAACTTAGCTCCCAAACTGCCTGAAGCGATTCCGTCATGGTCACCTATCAAATATTTTGGTGGTTACTATACTGGGAAATAACATTGTATAACCAGATTGCTAAATGAGACAATCAACTTATCTGGATTTATGGTGAATTTTTGTCGGCCTATAAAAATCATTTTTTAGAGATCCCATTCTCAAAATTGAGGGTGATCATAATCATTATGACCACCCTCTTTTCAAGTACTTTGCAACGCGTTTAAAGCGTTATGGATTTGGAACTGTCTTTTTCGCAAGATCAATCATAGTAGATAGATCATTGATCAGCTTCTCATCACTTCCTGAATAACCGACCTCCTTGAAAGCAATTTGCCCATCCGGACCGATTATAAATTTGGTGGGCAGTCCATCCACTTTATAAGCATTTACAACATCATAGTCTGGTTTTACCCTGGTATCCAGCAGAACGTTAAAATTAAACTTATTGGCTTTAAGATAATCTGTAATCTGTTTTTTACGCGATGATTCGTTTAGCGACTCCTGTGTATTGATGAATAAAAAAACGACGTTTTTATCTGAACTATAGGTGTCCATCACTATCTGCATTGCCGGAAAACCTTTTTTACAGTAATAACACCAGGTTGCCCAAAAATCAATGATCACAGTCTTCCCTTTTAATTCAGATAATTTAACAGCATTACCACTCATGTTAAGCAATTTGAAATCCGGAGCTGGTATGGATAGTTTTTCCTTGATTAACCTTTCTCTTGTAGCGTTAAGCAATTGACTGCGCAGGCCATCATAATAGGCTAAAAAACCTTCGCCGGATGGGTGAAGCTTCTTGAATAGACCGCCCACGATAGCCGGAAGTTCATCATCGTTGAGCTTGCCGGCACGATAGTGTTCTTCAATTGCCGATAGTGCAACTTCAGGCGCAGCCGTACGGGATAATAGTTTTAAGTATAGTTCCCTCACACTATCTCCCAAAATATAACTTGCTTTGAGCGCATATGGCATCCCTAACGAATTATGTTGGTTCCTATACGCCAGTTCTGCATATAAAGATGCCATATTTCCATAGGTCCTGATCTTCTCGTTATTCACTAAAGTGCTATCGGGCTTGCCGTCTTGATATACCCGTTTATTTATTCCCCTTGAACGTTCCTCTTCATTTTTTAAAAATATACTATCCGGTTTCCCATCTTTTGGCAGGTCTGCGCTATTTGTCTTTTCATACTGTTGTACAGCTCGCAATGCAAGACGTTCAGCCACCTGAAAGTCGCCATTACTTTTGAACAAATCAACAGCAGTCCCATAATCTAGGTCAGTAGATGCCGCCGTACTCAGTTTAGCATGATAAATATCATACTGATCCCACTTCTTTTCCTCAGCCATCCGCTGTGCGATGTTGCCATACAGCGCATCCCCTCTGTAATCAGGTTCATTGATAGCGTTGGGATACAACTTCAAAAACTGATTAAGATAAATGGGAATGGAATCCGTATTTTTAGTCCTGAAAGTTTTTTCAAAACGCTCTTTCTTAAGCTGTTCTTTCGTTTTACTATTTTTATGCGGATTTTTTTTATGCTGGGCAATTGCCATAAACGGGATGAGCACAATCGTTGCATATACGGCAGCTATTTTGTAAGTTTTTGATAGGTGTTTCATTGTTTAATTTGTAAACCTGGCACTATTAATAACCAGGATTTTGAGTGAGTTTATTATTTAATAATATTTCTGACTGGGGTAGGGGATACAATTGACCGTTAACACTCCAATTCGGTTTTTCAGGACTGAGCACTTCGTTTGCCCTCCCTGTCCGTTTCAAATCAAACCAGCGTTGTCCCCATTCTGCGAAAAGTTCTGTCCTTCGTTCCTGTTCAACCGCAATCAATACATCAGGCTTAGATAATGATGAGGATAAAGCCGGTAAAGGATCTGGAACGTCCATGGAAACATCAGCCCGGGAGCGTTCGCGAATAATATTTAAATCTGCTAAAGCACCCACGAGATTATCATTCTGTGCCCTGGCTTCGGCGCGGATGAGGTAAGTTTCTGAAAGCCTTAATATGGTGTAATATTCACCGTAGCCTCCTGAAGCGCTCAAAATTTTATATTTAAAAGGGTAATAGTATGTTGTACCAAGATAGTCTCTTCTTTCCATCCAGTGATCTTTGCGTTTATCACCTGCCTCAAAAGCATTGATCAACTTATCGCTGAAATAATAATCGGGTGGTCCTTGGGTACTGCCGGGGATAAATACATTGGCCTCAAAAGTCACATAGCCCACACCAATCGTAGGAGCCAGCTGCCATATCGCTTCAGTACTATTGGCTAAAAAAACATCGTCAATACCAGGCAATGGGCCATATATACCAGATTCGATTACCTGACTGGCAGCAGCCTCTGCATTTTTATAATCCTTTGTATATAGATAAACCCGGGCTAGTAAGGCGAGCGCTGCATACTTGTTAGGCCTTACTTTCTCTGCTGTAGGGTAAGTCGCTGAAGTCTCAATTGCGGCTTCTGTCAGATCTTTTATTACCTGCGTATACACTTCTGCCTGCGATGAACGGGAAATCGCCTGTGAAGCCTTCCAATCAGTAGTAAGCACCAGAGGTACGTCACCGAATAAGTTCAACAGGTAAAAATAAATCAGCGCACGGGATATTTTGGCTTCACCAAGAAGCTGTGATTTAAGCGACGGAGTAATGGTCGTCGATCGCGTTAAACCAGCAATCACACTGTTTGCCTGGCCGATCATTTTATAACTACTGGTCCAAATATTGGAAACGATAGAATTTAGGGGATTAAGTCGATTAGCGGCAAATTGTTCAAGGTCCGCATTAGCATTAAAGTTTACCAATTCATCGGCTGAAAGCCCTGGATAAAGGGTGGCGGCATAACCGGCAGGTGACTCTGATAAACTCTTCATTTGGGCATACATACCGGTAACTGCGGCAATGGCACTTTCATTAGTCTCAAATGCCTCTGAGGCCAAAAGTGCGGTTTTAGGTGGGTCTACATCTAAAAACTTGCTACACCCCATACACTGAACAATTATTGTTAAGGCCAGTAGCTTTAAAAAGTATTTTGCTTTCATGTTCTGTAATTAATGGGTTAAAAAATAAACTGGACTCTGGCCGTTAAAAAGCGCCTCGACGGCAGCGCCAGTTGCAATCCTGGGTTAGAAGGATCTGTACCTTTGTAGCCTGTAATGGTCCACAGGTTTTGCCCTTGCAGGGAGATCGTGGTACTTGGCATATGCTTACTTGGCCAAAACGTAGATGGAAGGCGATAGGAAAGAGAAACATTCTGAAGCCTGATGTATGAAGCATCAACCCAAAGCGCATCAGATTGCCCATAATTAACAATATCCTCACCATAAGTCGTGAAGCGGGCGTACTTTTTATTATCACCCGGCATTTGCCAGTGGTCATCTATCAGTGCTGTTGACTGATTGGCCTGAGATGCTCCAGGTACGAAGTTATAGATGTTCTCAAACCCTTTTTGCCTGGTAAAGATGAAGAAGAAACTGAAGGACAGATTTCCGAACTGCAGGTTATTGTCTATTCCCCCGGTAAAAGAGGGGTCGTTATTGTAAAATGACTGATCATCGATAGGATCAAGTGTGCCATTGTTGTTTTTATCTTCAAATGTATATGTTCCTGTTTGGGTGTCCAGACCGGTATAGTGATAAAGCGCAGTACGGGATATTGGTTGCCCTATTGTGAACTGACTTGCATAAGTTGAACTTTCGAGTCCCGGAAAAGCGAGTAATTTATTCCTGTTTATACTCAGGTTAGCCGAGGTACTCCAGCTGATCTTGTCGGTCTGGATGTTTTTGGAAGTTAATTGAAATTCATATCCTTTATTCTGCACCAGTGCAGGCAGGTTAGCAATTACCGAGCTAAAGCCAGTTAAAGCGGGCAATTGATAATAAACCAATTGGTTTCCTGTACGGTTGCGGAAATAGGTTGAAGTGAACAATAGCCGGTCTTGGAAAAAGCCAAGGTTCAGCGAGACGTTTAATTTTTTGTTCACGGTCCATTTATAATCCGGATTGTCCGCGTTATTTAAAAGCAATACCGGATTTCCGTCATAGGGAGCGGAACCGGATGTATACGTTGATAGGTAAGCGTAATCACCAATCTGATCGCCCCCGGTGGTACCATATGAGCCTGTTAATTTACCAAAGCTCAGAAAGGGAAACGCATCTTTTACCAATTTCTCCTCATTAAATAACCATGCGGCACCAACAGAACCAAAATTTCCGAATTGATTGCCTGGACCAAAGCGGCTTGAACCATCCCGGCGCAGATTGACGTTGATAATATACTTGTCCAACAAACTGTAATTAACACGGGCATAAACAGACTGGATCTTGGTTTGCGTATAATTGCTTCCGGCAAGGAAAAATTCTGATGCGGCTGCCTTGTCTTCGAGTTGTTTGTCATTGGTAAAACCGCCAAGCGAGATCCGGTTACCGTCAGCTATACTCTCCTGATAAGTCGCCCCGATCAGTGTTTCCAGGTTACTGTTTTTTAAAGGGAGCGTCCACTTTAGCGTTGGCTCCAGCACCCAGGTCTTATAATTATTCTCGCCAAAGGTTGATTCCCTTCGTATGATTCCATCAGGGTCTTGTGCTGTCCCGGGATTGAGCTGTGTCTGATTCTGATTGGTCAGATTGTAAGCACCGGAAACATTAAAATGCAAATTTGCCAAAATGCTGTAGTCAACAACAAGGCTGCTTGAAAAATTATTTGTATTGGCCTTGTAAGGCTTTTCTAAAGATGTAAAAGCACGTGGGAAGTCTGCAGGTCTCCAGCCACCAAAATTCAAATTACCCGCAGCATTGTAAATATCAGGCGCATGAGGTGCCTGTAATACAGAACCGGTAATGTCCGAAGCTGGTAAGTTACTGTAGGTGTTGGCATAATTTACAATAAGGTTAGTCCGTAATTTCCCGTTAAAATCCGAATGACCGATATTCAATAAACTACTCACACGTCGCTCGGAAAAATTGCCCGGAAAGGGCGGCGTCTCCTGATGATAACCGGTATTAAGCCTGAAGGTGGTTTTCTCGTCACCACCAGAAAATCCTATCTGGGCATCGGTCGTCTTAGCGGTTTCCAGCAGTTGTTTCTGCCAGTTCACATTGCGGGTTGTATCCCAAACCAACAGGTCATAGGCATTTTGATTATCAGGAATAAGACCATCATTCTTTAAGGCCTCCCGCCGCATAGCCAGGTATTGCTGCGTATTCATCAGTTCCAGCTTTTTAGTTTGCTGACTGTAACCTGTATATACATTTACATCGACCTGCGTTTTTCCTGGTTTCGCCTTTTTAGTCGTAATCAAAATAACGCCATTTGCACCTCTGGAACCATAAAGTGCTGTTGCATCGGCATCTTTCAGTACCGAAATACTTTCAATGTCCGAAGGATTTAAGTATAATAATGGGTTCTGTCCTTGTACAGGCCCCACAATGCCATTCTGGTTTATTCCGCCACCATTCGGGTCGCCGCTACCTGCGGTTAGTGGAACTCCGTCCACGACGTATAGGGGATCGCTCACGGCATTTTCCCCGTTAATCGGGATACTGTTATTTCCCCGGATCTTAACACTATAATTACCTGAAAAAAAACCGCTTGATGGTCTCACCACCAGTCCCGCTACACGACCTTGCAGTACCTGTAGTATATCTGAAGCTGGCTGTCGGGCAATATCCTGCGCAGTAACCGTCGATATCTCACCGGTGCTTTTACGGGATGTTGTTGTTCCGTAGGCAATTACTTTAACCTCGTCAAGTGGAGATTTATCTGTGCTTAGCCTAATTTCGTTAAGTTTAACTGTAACTTTCACTTCAATTGTCCGGTAACCAACATATGAAATACTCAGTACCGTTCCTGTTTCTATATCTTCGATGTGGAATACCCCATCCTGATTAGTAGTTGCAGCCCGGAGATTCCCTTTTGCCCTAACTGTCGCATTTTCCAGCGGTTCCCCTTCATCGTTCAGCACCCGCCCGCGAATGTTAATTATTTCTGGCCCGCCGATGATTTTTCCAGGACTAACAGCTTGGGTTTCACTAAAAACAATGATCACTTTATTATTGACCTTATAGGTAAATGGCTGCGATTCAAAGCATATTTTAAGCACATCCTCGAGGTCAGCATTTTTGACCTGTATGGTAACGGGTTTTGCGTCCTTAAGTAAATCTTTCGGCAAGACAAAATCATATCCGGTTTGTTTGCGGATCTCTCTAAAGACCTCAGTAAGGCTGGCATTTTTTTTTGAGATCGTGATGTTTTGTGCTTTGACTGTAAATGCCAACTGCATCAAGGCAAGAATTAACAAGATAAAAGTAAAATTTCCCCGCAAGGACCTCCTTTTAAATTTAGGATTGTCATCTGTTCTCTGCCACAATGTAGTCATTATGGTATGCCGGACACAGCTGGTTAGGAAATGTCCAATTGTATAGTAAAATTTATACATTTGTTGATAGGTTAAGTGTTTAAAATTTGTGTTTAGTCGCATAAGTATTAGCTTAACCAGATATTATCGGGGGCGCTTCCAACGCCTCCGGTTTTTTCACAGAAAAGCTATGTTTTGTATAAACTAAGGCATAACTGTGATCCTCCTTCCTTCAATTTTAAAGTGGACACGGTTAGTTAATTCAAGCGCTTTTAGAATTTCACTGATGTTCTTTGATCTGGAAAACGTCCCTACAAATTCCTTTGATGAAATCTTACCCTGGTAAACCACTTCGACGTCATACCAGCGGGAAATCTGTCGCATGATTGTTGTAATGTCATCGTTAAAAATAAAATCTCCATCTTTCCATGCCAGTACAGATTCAGTGTCTACTCTGGTCACTTCAATACCACCATTATACAATTCCGCCTGTTGTCCCGGCTCCAGTTTTCTGTTACTAAAGGTACCGGACAGTGCTTTGATCTCTACGCTGCCTTCTACTAATGTAGTTTTTATGCTGGCTTCATCAGGATAGCTATTGATATTGAAGTGCGTTCCAAGTACTTTCACCTCCTGATTACCGCTTTTAACTATAAATGGATGCTTTTTGTCTTTAGCTACCTGAAAATAACCCTCGCCGCCGAGCTCAACAGTTCTGTTCGCTGATTCCACAAATGTTGAAGGGAATTTAAGCGTACTGGCGGCATTCAGGACTACTTTTGTGCCATCAGGCAATTCAATGTTATATTGACCCCCACGAGGTGTACTTATTGCAGTAATGTCAGAACCTTTTGAATTGACATTTTCTATAACTGTTCCATCATCGTAAGTTAGTGCTGATGTTTTGATAACTACGCCGGATTTAGCGTCACTCAGGCTGATCTTTTTTCCATTGGCCAGTGTCAGTACAACAGTATTTTTTTCAGCGACATCCTTATTAGTATAAACTGATACACTATTTTTATCAACCACTTCTTCTTTCAAGACAAAAAAGTAGAGTCCAGCCCCGGTTGTTAACAGCAAAATAGCCGCTACTGCAACTTTTGACCAAAAACTGTGAATTGCAAAATGGGAGGTATCTGTTTGCTTCAGTTTACTCCACATGTTCACTTTCATTTCACTGTACCTTTTTTCAGAGATATCCTTAACACTGTTGGGAATTTCCTTATTGTAAGCCCGTTTGATTAATACCATTTCTTCGGGCGTACAATTACCAGCTAAATACTTTTCAAATAGTTGTTCCGCTGCCTTTTTATTCATAACTAATCAAAATTTAGGATGATGATATAGTTATGAAGATCGAAAATGGGTTTTGTGTTATATTAAAATGAAATAATTGTTAAAAAAATAACGAGTATCCTTTTTTTATGCTGTTACGGAGGATTTTTAGCGAGTTACTGATTTGTTTTTTAACGGTATTTTCCGAAAGATTGAGCTCTTTAGCTATTTCCTGATAAGAATATTCATGAATTCTACTCAATTCAAATACGGTTCGCATTTTTGGCGGTAGTTTGTTTAATCCTTCTTCAATTTTTCTGGTAAATTCCTTTTCCGCAATTGCATCATCAGTACTTCTAACTCCACTTTCAATCTCGGTTTGTAATGATGAAAGAAAACGATCTTCTATTTTATCACGTTTCATTTGGTCAAGAATCCGATATCTGACTGAAGTATATAGAAATGATGACAGAGAGGTATGAATATTTAAGGTCAGTCTCTTTTCCCATAGCATCTGAAAAATGTCCTGAACAATATCCTGTGCTACATCTTGATCTTGCAGCATCCTGATTGCATGCGATAAAAGAAGCGACCAATACCGCTCATAAATTTCAGCAAATGCAGTTCTGTCTCCCTCCTTTAAAGAAAGGACCAATTCCTGATCTGAAAATCTATGAGTACCAGTGTTGTTTTTTTTTGCCACAGCTAAAATTACAGAATAATATTGGCCAATGTTACTGAATTATCCTTAATTGATATTGTTTAGTAGGTATGTTTTTTCTAAATCAATGGAAGGTTAAGTGCTTACCTATATGGTTCAGTTATAATCCCTTTACTCGCGTATTTTATATGACCGACGACCTGCACAGCTTATTCATAAAAAAAAAATGTTGATCCATATCAACGTTTTTTTTTATCATATCTCATCGTTGTTTCCCCTGTTTCTGTTGCAATTTTGTATCGTCAAATCAATATAGATTTAAATCAAAATTTAAAACAATGGAAAATACAAATTCAAACGCAGCTCAATTATTACGTAAAAGTTTAGATACTTTTCTAGCCAAAGATATGAAAGGCTGGTCGGAACTATGTGCTGAAGACGTTGTTGCAGAATTTCCTTTTGCACCAGAAGGTTCACAGGCAAGGTTTGAAGGTCGTGAGGCTTTATATGCTTATTTAAAAGATTACCCAAGTTACATTGATGTAAAATCACTCCCAAATATTAAAATCTATGGTACTGATGATGCCAATGTAGCCATTGCTGAATGGAGTGCATCAGGTGTGGTAATTGGTAACGGTAATCCTTATGAAATGAGCTACGCCACTTTTGTGACCTTCCGTGATGGACTAATTGTAAACTACCGTGAGTATTGGAACCCACAAGCATTTCAGAAAGCAATGAGTGGTGGTAGCTTTGCCGCCGAATAACACCGTCAGTCAGGACATCATTTTTAACCAATCGGTCTAAAAATCAGATTTAAATAATTTTTTAAAATAAGACCGAGGGCTAAGCGATTAGAAACTAAAGGAATCTATAAATAACATTATGAAAGACCAGGAAAAAATAGCTATTGCCAATCAATATTTTAAATTGGCTGATCAGGGGAGTCCTGAAATCCTTGATTTATTTCATCAGGATGTGGAGTTGTATTTTCCAAAATTCGGTTTTGGGTTCGGAAAGGATGCGTTTTTAGAGATGGTAAAAGGTTTTGAGGGAAGTTTAGAATCAATCCTGCATGATTATGATCATTTGAATTTTATGCCATCAGGCGATTTCTTAATTGTAGAAGGAACCTCCAAAGGAAAACTCGATGGAAAAACCTGGGAAGGTGGCAAAACTCCAGGTGGACGTTTTTGTAACGTATTCAAATTTCGGGATAATTTAATCATAAGCGTACACGTTTATCTTGACCCAGACTACACGGGAGAAGATGAAGACCGATTCCGTTGGGGTAAAAGCAGGAATTGGTAATTTTAAAAACCGTTGATATTTATCAACGGTTTTAATCATATTTCATCGTTTTAAATGGCTGTAAGGATGTAATCCAGTAGATGCAAAAAAAAAATACTTTGAATACATAGATAAATAACTATCTTTGTATCTAAATAACAACCAATGGTACTAAATGAACGAATACAAGCTGACAAATTATTAGTAGCGGTAAATATGCTGAAAGTAATTGCACACCCCGTAAGATTGGCCATTGTAGATTTACTGACAGAAAATAAACGGATGACTGTACTTGAAATACAAGAAGCACTTCATTTGGAACAAGCAATAGCATCACAACAAATTACGCTAATGGAAGATAAGGGTGTATTAATTTCTGAAAAAGTAAGCAGAAATAAATACGTTTCCCTGCGGTTTCCAAAAATGAAGAACATTGTGAACTGTCTGGAGAACTGCTGTAACGACCTCTAAATTTTTTGAAAAATAACATAGATACATAACTATCTTTATATGGAAATAATTGGCTTTGCTCTTGGATTATTAATAGGCATATCATTAGGCTTGATCGGCAGTGGTGGCTCTATTCTCACTATTCCCATATTGGTGTATGTAATGCATATTTCACCAAGCCAGGCCACTGTCTATTCATTGTTTATTGTTGGGATTTCGGCATTAATGGGCAGTATCAAAGGCGCAAGAGAAAATTTGTTAGATTATAGGATTGCGCTATACTTTGGCTTGCCCAGTGTAATCTCCATATTCATGATGCGAAAGTTTTTTATACCATTACTTCCGGAAAAGTTCTTTACAATTTTAGATTTTACCGTTACCAGAGACATTTTTATTATGCTGGCGTTTGCGGTGTTGATGATTTTAGCTTCTTTTTCAATGATTGGTAAAAACCCTACAGCAGATTTGACCAGTGTAAATGCGACTAAAATAAATATTGCAGGGAAAGGCATTTTTGTTGGTCTATTAACTGGTTTTGTAGGTGTTGGGGGCGGCTTCCTTATTATCCCAACGTTAATTTTTTCGGCAAAACTACCTATGAAAAATGCGGTCGCCACCTCGCTTGTAATCATTTCCCTCAATTCTCTGATTGGCTTTGCAGGCAGTTTAACCGACAGTAATATAGACTGGAGCTTTTTATTGGCGTTCACGGCCTTAGCTGTAATCGGAATTTTTGCAGGGATGTTTCTAAGTAAAAAAATGAGCAATGAAAAATTGAAGCCGGCTTTTGGATGGTTTGTACTCATTACGGGCATTTACATCCTTATAAAAGAATTGATTTTCAAATAGAAACCAGCGTATAACATTTCGTATTAAAACATTAAATAAAAAAATAATTTACTATGATAGCATTGATAAAAGAACCTTGGCATTGGGCAGTTGCAGGTATTTTAATTGGATTAACTGTACCTATGTTGTTACTTATTGGTAACAAAAAATTAGGCATTTCATCGTCCCTACGTCACATTTGCGCGATGTGCATCCCGGCCAACATTCCATTTTTTAAATACGAATGGAAGAAAGAATTATGGAATATATTCTTTGTACTGGGTATTTTCCTGGGTGGTTTTTTAGCTATGCAATTTCTAACCAATCCTAATGAAATAGTTGTAGCCCAAGGTACCAGAGACAGTTTAGCAAAATTTGGAATTACCGATTATAGCCAGTTAATGCCGTCCCAAATATTTAGCGTAGAAAATATCTTTACACTTAAAGGCTTTTTCTTTTTTATAATCGGCGGTTTTCTCGTGGGTTTTGGAACTCGTTATGCCGGTGGTTGTACCAGCGGTCACGCCATAATGGGCTTGTCAAATCTGCAAATGCCATCCCTAATTGCTACCTGCTGCTTTATGGTAGGCGGCTTTTTCTCAACCAACATCATTTTGCCTTTAATCTTTAAACTCCTTTAAAAATGAAGAATATCAAATACCTAATCGTTGGAACTATTTTCGGAATAGTATTCGTAAAAGCAGAAGTCATCAGTTGGTTTCGGATACAGGAAATGTTTGGTCTGCAATCGTTTTTTATGTATGGCGTTATTGGCACGGCCGTACTGGTTGGTATGCTATCTGTTTGGCTAATCAAACGTTTTAATGTCAAGACATTCAGTGGAGCACCCATCACTTTTGAGGATAAAAAATTCAACAAAGGTCAAATTTACGGAGGGCTGATTTTTGGTGTGGGTTGGGCAATTACAGGTGCTTGTCCGGGGCCTCTGTTTGCCCAGATTGGAAGCGGGTTTTTCGTAGTCATCCTAACCTTTTTAAGTGCTCTAGCAGGTACCTGGGTATATGGTTATTTCAGAGAAAAATTACCTCATTAATATTAGAAAACAAAAGAAATGAATACAAAATATTTGATAAAACAGTTTGAAGACAAGCCTTTGGCACATTATGCTTATGCAATTGTAAGTGGTGGAGAAATGGTTTTGATAGACCCAGCAAGAAACCCGCAACCCTATTACGACTTTGCAAAAGAGCAAGATGTAAAAATTGTTGGCGTAGTAGAAACCCATCCACATGCCGATTTCGTGAGCAGCCATCTCGAAATCAGCTTAACTACCGGTGCAACTGTTTACACCAGTAAATTAGTAGGTGCGGAATATCCACACCACGGGTTTGACGATGGAGATAAGATGAATATTGGAAGTGTAAAACTAAAATCGCTGAATACGCCGGGTCATTCGCCAGACAGTATTTGTGTCGTATTGGAGGGGGAAGGTAAGGACATCGCCGTATTTACGGGAGACACCTTGTTTATTGGCGACTGTGGCAGGCCCGATTTAAGGGAAACTGCAAGAAAAATAACGGCTACAAGAGAAGCTTTGGCAAAGGAGATGTTCCATTCGCTGCGAAATAGATTAATGCCGCTTAATGATGACGTATTAGTTTACCCTGCACATGGGGCGGGGACACTTTGCGGTAAAGGATTGAGTGAAGCTAACAGCAGTACAATGGGTGCAGAAAAATTGACCAATTGGAGTTTGCAAAAATGTACCGAAGAGGAATTTGTAAAACAGCTGATGGCCGACCAGCCTTTTATTCCCAAGTATTTTGGCTTTGATGTAGCCCTTAACAAAAAAGGTGCAAACGACTTTTTAGCAGGTATCAGCGGTGTTCCACGACTTGAAAAAATCAATGACGAGTTTGATGCCCACAAGCTGGAGGCCGATGTTATCATTATAGACACAAGACCCCAACAACAATTTAAAGCAGCGCATTTTGCCAACAGCATTAATATCCAAATTGGTGGGAAATTTGAAACTTGGTTAGGTAGTATCATCAACCCAATTGAGTGGTTCTATTTAACAGCCGAAACAGAAAGCCAGTTGACTGAACTGATTGAGCGAATTGCCAAAATTGGCTATGAAGCTCAAATAAAGGGAGCATTTGTTGGGTCATTTGACACTACGATACCTAGCTTTTTAGATCTTACAAATTTTAGCGCCCATCAAACTGATTATACGATCATTGATATTCGAAATATGTCAGAAGTATCAGAAAAGCAGATTTTTGAAACGGCTATTCACATACCGCTGGCCGAACTGAGAGAACGGGTAAAGGAAATTCCAACCGAAAAGCCCATTGTAGTACATTGCGCAGGTGGATACAGAAGTGCAATAGGCAGTAGCATTATAAACAACAGTTTGGCAGGAAAAGCGGTCTATGACCTTGGAGAAGCCGTGACGGCATTTTAGTGATGTTTAGATAAACCTGTCTGGCAAATTCAGCAAGCTCGTTTTTCATTGATCCATATCAACGTTTTTATTTATCCCATCTCATCGTTTTCGGATGCTTTAAGGTTGCAATTTTACATCGTTAAATCAAATAAGAGAAAACATGAGTAATTCATCAAAATTATCAAAAACAGTTATTTTCCACGAGACAGGATCACCAGAAGTATTAAAAGTTGAACAAACTGAGGTTGCTTTTCCAGAAGCTCAAGAAGTACGCATCCAGGTTAAATCGATAGGGATAAACAGAGCCGATGCAATGTACCGTCAAGGAATGTATATCGAGAATCCTATTTTTCCAGCACAATTAGGCTATGAAGCTGCAGGGATTATCGAAGCAGTTGGTGCCGAAGTTTCGCATTTGGCAGTGGGCGATTTAGTAAATGTTGTTCCCGGCTTTTCTTTACACAACTATGCCTCTTATGGCGAATATATTAATATGCCAGCGTATGCAATACATAAATACCCATCTAATTTGTCTTTTGATGAAGCCGCTTCTGTTTGGACAAGTTATTTAACAATATTTGGTATGGTGGTGCATTCCGGACAATTAAAAGCGGGACAATTTGTGGTTATTAATGCAGCTTCGAGCAGTGCCGGATTGGCGGCTATCCAAATGACCAATTATGTTGGAGGAATTGCTATTGCTTTAACCACTTCGTCAAAGAAAAAAGAAGCTTTATTACAAGCGGGTGCCGCTCACGTAATTGTAACATCTGAACAAGATATTGCTGCTGAAGTTTTAAAAATTACAGAAAATGTAGGTGCGCATTTAATCTTAGATCCTGTTGTAGGAGCTAAATTCAGCAATCTATTAAGCGCGGTAGCCGAGAACGGGAAAGTTTTTGTTTACGGTGCATTAAGTCACGAACCTGCCAGTTTCCCAGCATTTGATGTTTTGATGAAAACTCCAACGATCAGAGGCTATTCAGCAATTGAGGTAATGGGGAATATGGAAGTTTTAGTACAAGCAATTACTTTTATTGATAAAGGATTAGCCGAAGGAAAATTGAAACCCGTTATCGATAAAGTCTTTAGTATTGATGATATCGTTGCTTCTCATAATTATTTAGAATCCAACCAGCAATTTGGTAAGATTGTAGTAAATATATAACTCCAAGACTCTTTTAATAATGCAAACCGTTGACATTTATCAACGGTTTTTATTATCATATCTCATCTTTACGGGCATCATTTTCTGTGCAAATTTATCTAATCAAAACCAATAAAAATGTATCAACGCATTTTTGAGACTGAAGTGAGTCCGTGGTAAAAAAGACTGTATCTATCAATACGGTTTAATAAATTGATTTACAAACAGTCATTTAAAAATAAATAAAAACAAAGAATATAAAATGAAAGTAATTGTATTTGGAGCCACAGGATTAGTGGGCAAACAGATTGTAAAAGAGAGTTTAAAACTTGGCAATGAAGTAACTGTTTATATCCGACAAACCGAATTTCCAATAGATGGTGTAAAAATCATTTCGGGAGATTTAGACGATGAAGCTAAGATTTCAGCTATCATCAAGGATTATGATGCTATAGCTTGTACTGTAGCCAACAGAGATCTTGAAGATCCTACGCAAGTGCTAACACCATTGATAAAATTAGTTACTAAGTATATTTCAAAAGAGCAAAGATTGATTGTAGTGGCAGGTTCGGGCTTGACACTTTTAAATTTCAATACCTTAAGAAGAGACTTACCAGGACAGCCCGCATTTTTGAGAAATCCAAGAGCTGACCACTGGGATGCATACACTTATCTTGCAGCTATAGATGTCAATTATGTGGTTGTCTGCCCCACAATGATTGTGGAGGGCGACTATGATGGTAATTATCTTTTTGAAGAAAAATATTTTCCACAAAGCGAAAGCAAAGAAATATTTGCAGGTAACGTAGGGCATTATATTGCGAAAGAAGTGAATGAACAAAATTTTAAACAAACCAGAATTGGGCTTGTGAACAAAGGATAATAAATAGCCCCATAAAATAAGGTAAGACCGTTGATAAATGTCAACGGTTTTTTTTATCATACCTCATCGTTTTAACGCCTGTTCCTGATGCAATTTTACACCATCAAATAACGAACTACTAAACTTAAAAAATTAAAGAAAATGAAAACAAACAAAATTATTTATTGGGCTACAACAGGAATTATCACTGCAATGATGCTTTTCAGTGCCTTTGGCTATTTTACCAATCCGGATATGAAAGCCGCATTTGTGCATCTTGGTTTTCCGGATTATTTCAGGGTTGAATTGGGGATTTTAAAAGTATTGGGTGCATTGATTTTAATCTTACCAATGGTTTCGGATAAGATAAAATCTTTAGCTTATTTTGGGTTTGCACTCACGTTTATTTCTGCATTTATTGCACATATTGCCAGTGGCGACCCTATTTCTGTTGCCATTATGCCTCTTGTTTTCTTAATCATTCTGGCAGTTTCATATCTATTTTCTCATAAAATAAAAGCGTAATTTTTATGAAGAAGCAAGCAAGTTTTTCTACACAAGGCAGCAGAGCCGATTTGGGTCCGCTTACCATTCAGCGGATGTTGCCCAATCGCTATGCCAGTGCCGTGGGTCCATTTGTATTTTTGGATTATGTAGCACCAGCCATTAAAAATAGCATTACAAAAAACGGAATGGGTGCGCATCCGCACCGTGGTATTGCCACCCTAACCTATATTTTACAAGGCGAAGTGGAACATTTTGACAGTGCCGGTAATGGCGGTAAAATATATTCGGGTGGTGCCCAATGGATGAAAGCAGGAAACGGCATCATACACGATGAAAATTTTAATTACGATAGCCAGACCGATAGCAAATATGTTCAGGGTTTCCAGTTTTGGATAAATCTGCCTGCGAAAAATAAAGCAGAAAAACCAGCTCACATCGCTATCCAGGCCAATGAAGTACCGCAGAAAACATTGCCCGACAATAGCGGAACGATAAAAGTAGTGGTAGGAAATTTTGAAGATTTAGGGTCTAAAATCCCAAATTATTCAGAGCAATTTTTATATCACATCCAATTGGAGCCTGCTAAACAGTTTTCGTTTAAAATTAAAAAAGAAATTGAAGTTGCCGCATTTTTGCCCACTCAAAAGGCAACACTCAACGAAGTAGAATTTCAAAAAGGAGAGTTTGTAGAATTCGATAGAGAAGCTGGCGAAATTGAAATTAAAAACACATCGGAAACTGCCATTGATATTATGCTCTTTGGCGGCGAAACTTATGCAGAGCCAATCGTTGCCGAAGGGCCATTTGTAATGAATTCGCAGCAAGAAATTATAGGTGCTTATCGTGATTTTTATGCCGGAAAATATGGGGAAATTAAAAATATAAACTAAAGAATTAATAAAATGAAAATATTAGCATTTGCCGGAAGCAGCAGTATCCATTCCATCAATAAAAAATTAGTAACCTACACTTCCTCTTTTTTTGATGAGCATACGGTAGAGATTTTGGATTTGAATGATTATGAAATGTCCTTGTTCAACGTGGATAGATTGGCGATAAATGGCGTGCCTCAACTGGCATTGGATTTTGCCAAAAAAATTGACGATAGCGATTTTCTTTTAATTTCTCTTGCCGAAAACAATGCAGCTTACACCACTGCTTTCAAAAATATTTTCGATTATATCTCAGTCATTCCCGAGCGCAAAGCTTTTTGGGGTAATAAGCCCACTTTCCTAATGGCTACTTCGCCGGGTGCAAGAGGCGGTGCTTCGGTATTGAATTTGGCAAATACTACGTTTCCTCATTTTGGTGCTACCATAGTTGAAACCTTTTCTCTGCCAGGTTTCTATCAGAATTTTGATGAAGTAAACGGTATTACAGATACTGAGCTTGCCAATGAACTGCAAGCAAAAATTAAGACCATTAAAACAAGTCATCTGAAATAAATAACAAAATGCAAAAATCAATTTTAATAATTGGCGCAGGAACCGGATTGAGTTTGGGAGTTGCGCTGAAATTTGGTAAAGAAGGTTATAAAGTGGGACTTATCAGTAGAAATAATGATAATCTCGAAAAACTAGATGCCCAACTAAAAGCAGAAAATATTGACTGCTTTTATAAAGCTGCCGATGTTAAAAACACCACAGAACTGCATCAGGCTATTACCGATTTACGTTCCATTCTTGGCGAAATAGACA
Source organism: Pedobacter sp. N23S346 (assembly GCF_048515415.1). Classification (NCBI taxonomy): domain Bacteria; kingdom Pseudomonadati; phylum Bacteroidota; class Sphingobacteriia; order Sphingobacteriales; family Sphingobacteriaceae; genus Pedobacter; species Pedobacter sp. N23S346. The sequence continues at coordinate 172,913 of NZ_JBLYEE010000005.1, read as the reverse complement.
CGCTTTTTTACAATGCCGCACATCTTAAAATGCAAAATATTTTAGATGAAACGCCAGAGACGCTTACCGATGATTTTATGATAAATGTAGTGGGTGCACAACAGGCATTTAAGATATTGCATCCCGATCTGCAAAAGCAAAATGGTTCTATGCTGATTGCTGGTGGCGGTTTGGCGTTTTATCCCAGTCCCGACCTTGGTTCGCTGGCCATTGGAAAAGCAGCAATTCGTAATCTTGCATTACAACTTAATGCTATTGGCAAAGAAAAGGGAATTTATGTCGGCATACTAAATATTACCGGCAGAATTGAACCAGAAAGCGCAAAACATTCTCCCGAAATTCTTGCAGAAAAATTCTGGAAATTAAACAGCGACAGGACGCTTGAAGAAGAAACTTATTAATCAAAAAATATTTAAAATAATGAAACTATTACAGTCAATCAAATTAGGAAATATTACACTAAACAACAGCATTGCAATGGCACCAATGACGCGCGCCCGTGCAGAAAGCAACGGAACAGTAAACGATACAACAGTTGAATACTATAAGCAAAGAGCAAGTGCAGGTCTGATTATTTCAGAAGGGATTAATATTTCTGAACAAGCCATCGGAAGCCCTTTTACGCCGGGTATTTACATATCAGAACAAATTGAAAGCTGGAAAAAAGTGACCGATGCTGTACACGAAAAAGGCGGGAAGATTTTTGCCCAGTTTTGGCATACAGGCCGTGTAGCTCATTCGGTGGATAAAAATGGCGTATTGCCGGTTGCTCCATCGGCGTTGGCCATTGTAGGTCAACAGCATTTTTCTTCGCAGGGAGCAATGGATTATGAAGTGCCAAGAGCATTGGAAACTGCGGAAGTAAAACAAGTGGTTCAGGATTACAAACAAGCTGCCATCAATGCCATTGAAGCAGGTTTTGACGGCGTGGAACTTCACGCTGCAACAGGCTATTTGCCCAACCAATTTTTGGCAGAAAGTTCAAATATCCGGACTGATGAATATGGTGGAACTACCGAGAAGCGCAGCCGTTTCATTTTGGAAGTAATGTCAGCCATAACAGAAGCCATCGGCGGAGGAAAAACGGGCATCAAATTATCGCCCAGCATTCCATACAACAGTATTTTGGAAAGTGACCCCGTTGCCACCTATTCTTATTTGATAAAAGAACTGAACAGTTTGCCTTTGGCTTATATCCATTTGATGAACCCGTTGTTTCTTCCCGAAGAAGGTTTTGAGCAATATCCAAAAGATGTAATGGGAACGTTGGGAACTTTAACTATACATACCGTAATTGCAAACGCAGGTTATACTAAAGAAACTGCCGAAGCAGAATTGCAAAAAGGTATTGCCAAAATCATTTCTTTCGGTGTGCCATTTATCGCCAATCCAGACTTGGTAAAACGTTTTGAACTCAATGCTGAATTGAACACACCCGACCGTGCTACCTTTTATGGCGGTGATGAAAAGGGGTATATAGATTATCCGTTTTTAGAACAATCAGTTATTCAATATTAAAAATATCTGACAAAATTTAAAATGCCAAATTATTATGAGTCAATTTGATTTATAATGATTTGGCATTCTTTTTTACTTTTAATCAAAAAAGGAAACGCAATACTGCCTCTGGTGGATTAACCGAAACCCATATTGAAGAATTTAATGATAAAAAGGAGCTTTTAAAAATTAATAGACTTTATTAATGTGCCGTTTTTGGTAGGTTAAGCGTTGGCATTATACCAAATAATTTTTCAAGATTTTCTCTTTCTGTTTTGGCATCAAGTCTATTTGCTTTTTTAAATCTGCAATTTTATTTTCAATCTTTTCAATTTGAGAAACTATTTTTTTCTGTTCCGAAATTGCAGGAACGGAAATTTCTATTGGGTTAAGATTCATTACAGAAAGTCCTGGTTGAGCCGTTCCAGTTGCATATTGATTCAAATTCATAAATACTAATTGATAATGTAACCAAGTAGTATCTATATTTTCTTTTGGATAAGCAACCAATGCGTGTTCTGTTGCGTGAAATTTTCCTGAAACTAAATGCACATTGCCACATAATGCACCTTGTCTCCCAACTAATGAAAATTGCCCTTCGTTTGTAAAGGTTTCTGTATAACCTCTTAAACCATTTCCTCCATAACAAGGGTAAAGTTCAGAACTAAATACATTGTTTATATCACCTGCTTTTACAAAATTTCCTGCTTTCAATTCGCAAACTTCATCCAGTCTTTTTGTTTTACCTTCAGTATTTTTAAAATTAGTTTCAATTTCGTTTCTCAATTTTTCTAATTCTTCAACTGCTTTTTGCTCTTGCTTTTCCAATGCTTCAATTTCAGAAACTATTTTCTTCTGAATGTCGAGTGGAGGCAAAGGTATTTTTAGACTTTTGATATTTGTTGCGTTTAAACTTGCCTGATTTGCCGCTTTAATTGCATATTTTTGCATTTCTTCAATAAATACTTTAACTTTAAATATTTCAGAAATGTATTTTGGAATTACAAGTTTTTGGTTTGGACGAAACCTTAACAAATTTACTCCGTGAACAACCCTTTCATCTAGATTAAATAAAGCAGTTTTCCCTAAATGAGAAACGCTATTAATATGACTGAAAAGAATATCTCCTTTTTGAAGGAAATCATTTTCAGTAACATTATCATTTGTCCATTTGGTAGCATTTAAATTAAAAGTTGCAGTTGCTATTGTTTCTATTCGCGAAACACGATATTTTCCTTTTAAATCAGACTGTTCAACGTTTTTACCATTTTTAATTTCTACAAATACATTTTCAACTTTTTCTTGGTCGAATTTACTCTCAATTATTACTTTTTTTTTAGCCGAAAGTGAAATATTTTTTTCAAAATCTACTCTGTCAAAAGTGAACATATCTACCAGGTTTTGGTAGCTTACATTTTTCTGCAAATTTTCTGGAAGTTCTAAATCAAACTCACCCAAAAATGCTTTGTAAATGTAGTAGCTTGCTTTTTCGGAATTGGTAAAGCTATCAACATCATACAATTGGGTACATTCATCTATGCTTTTGCTTCGCTGTATGGCGTGTATGCCTTCGCTTCCTCTGCGGTTACTAAATTCGTAACCTAAAAACTGTTTCTCATCGTTCTTCTCTCCTGTTTTTACCAAAACCAGTTTTTGAGGATATGCCAAAATAAAATAAAGCAATTTATCCTGCTCAAGGGCTAAAATATTCGTCCAAAGTTCTTGCTCATTTTTGGCTTTAATTTTTTTAGTATATTCTTTATAAATTTCGTGTTGCTGAATAGTTGCGTTTGGCGTTTTCTGCAACAGCGTTTTATAATCGTCAAATGAAATAGTGTCCCAAACGTGAGCCACATATTTTTTAAGCGGTTTTTCAATGCCGTTTATCGTAACATCTTGCAGGCTTACAAAACATTTTTTGATGGCTTCTGCTACATTGTAAGCATCGGCGTTATTTCTGCGTCTTAAAAATAAGGTAACAGTGTTGGTTCCAGTTGCCATAAAGGTATTTGAGCCTAATTCGGCAATACCTAAAACTTCAAAGTGCTTAAACAAAATTTCTCTTGTTTGGGTGTAAATGCCTGTATTGCTCAAAATACTACTTGGCAAAATAATCCCTGCAACACCGCCATCTTTTAGCAATTGTTTTGTTCTTTCAATAAACAAACATTCTATTTCAGAACTTTGGTCGGTTAATCGATTGTATAAATCAAAACCTACCTTAGATTTTTCTTCATCCATCAATCCCTTAAAAGCCGAAACCGAATAAGGCGGATTTGAAATAATAATATCAAATTGTTTGTTGTCTTGCGGATAGGTTTTGTCGGTTTCTTTCAATAAATCTTTAAACTCTTTTGAAGTGGCAAAATCGCCCAGACCATCTCCGTGTATCACTTTTGCCAAACCATCACCGTGCAAATAGCAACTTACTTTGGCTGTTTTTACTAGTCGGTAATCCTTCTCAATACCATAAACATAAGATTCTGCCCAATCAAATTGGTCTTCTTTCCATTTTTTGATGGCTCTTTTCGTGGTAGGATTAAAAGAACTTTCATCCAGGTTGTCAATGTAATTTTGAACAACTTCCATTGACTCTGTGATAAAATGCCCACTTCCTGCTGCATAATCAATTACGGTAGGTAGCAAGTCATTTTTATTTCCTTGTTCAATTTTCTGTGCCGCAATTTCGTTAAATGGTAAACTTTTAATGATAAACCGGGCAATAGGAACAGGCGTGAAAAACTGTCCTGATTCTTGTTTTAATCCCGTGGTTAAAAGTAATTCGAAGAAATCACTTAAAAATTGTTGACGGTAATTATAACGTATTTGATATACTTGAAGCAGCTCAACAACTTCTTTTACAACCTTTGCATTTTCTTCAAAAGAAGCATCATCATACACTTCTTTTATGGCAAATTCATTATTCTTTTTAAGTCGAATTTCGGTTAAAATATCCTTGAACTTCTCTCTGTACTGAACATCAACTTGTAAAAATTGTTTGTCAAACTCACTATCGCTTACATCTGTAACTTTCTTCTCCAAAAGCTCAAGCATTCCTCTGTTATAAAGGTCTGTCAGTCTTTTTTGAAATGAAATGTGATTGTCTTCTCCTTCAAGCCATTGGAAATGTAATTGCTCATCAGCATTTCTATTTTCATCAACAATTTTGCAAAGAAAAAGCGTAAATATTTTATTGAAAGCGTTAGGCTTATCAGAAACTACATTATGTCTTAAAATCTCTAAAAACCGGTTAAAAATAAAACTGCTGTCCTCTTGCTTTAAAACTTTTAAATCGTTTTTGGTAAGTGCCTTACTTTGAAACTCATAAGGTGTTACCCAACTTTCGAAAATACCGTTGGCTTTTGGCAATTTGTTCCAACGCTCAAAAAAGTCTTTTACATTTCCTGCCTGTCGGTAATCATCTTCAATTTTAGCAATGGTATTTTTAAACACTATGTTTTTCTCTTGAAGCTGCGAAGCATAAAGCATTAAAATATCTGCATCTTTGTCTTGTTGGAAGTAGGTGAAAAGTTGCCCTCCGTTTCGTTCTAAATTTTTAAATTCTTTGTCAAATTCTGCTCCCCAGGTCTTGCATTCAATCATTAAGTACGCTGAACCATTTTCACGGGTTACCAAAATATCCAATCGTCCACTTGTACCGTGTCCTGTTCTCCAGGTTTTTTCTAAAACAATATTTTGAGGCAGATAACCTTTTTCTAAAAGCCTGTCAACACATTCAAGCACAACCCAATTTTCAGTCTGTGAAAAATTTTGAGTGGTTTTGCTTTCGCCTTTTATTTTATTACCGAAATTGAAAATTGAGTTTTCAAAATCAATTTCAATAGTATAGCTATTGTATTTTTTTTGAAAAATACCCGAAGTGTTTTCTTTAGGTGTAAATCCTAATGTCTGTATGAAGTTTTTGTAGTTCATTAGAATTTAATTATTCCTTGTTCTGCATTTTTATTTCTCAAATATTTCGACTGGCTTTCAGCGACTGTAAAAACAGCATCGGAACATTCGTATTTATGAGCTTCTTCAACCAATTTGTCAGCAACATACAGGTTTTTTAGTTCCGAATAATCTTTATCTAAAAATTTCGCAAGTGCTTCAAGGCTTGTAAAAGGAAATTTTTTCTTTCCAGTTTCTATTTTGGAAATCTCAGTCATAATGATGCCGAAAGATTGTCCAAATTCACTTTGGTTTAATCCCTTCTTATTTCTTTCGCCTCTTAAAAATTCTCCAAATGTTGCCATAATTGATACTTGCTATTTTTTGACTTGCCAATATATAGCAAATATAGTCAGAGTTTTTAGTTGAAGCAAACTTTTTGCTTAACTATATCTTAATGTATAGTGTTTGATAAGGTTTTATCCTTCGGTTGATAGCTGTACTGTTGCTCATTAGCATTGTGCATAACTACCGGTTTTGAGCAAAATTTTATGAATAGTAGAATTTTTATTGACTAAGTTTTTTACCAACTTCATTTTTAATTGAGGCTTCTGATTATTCATCCGTTGACATTTATCAACGGATTTTTTTATCGTTTGTCATCTTTCTGAGCTGTTCTTCCAATGTAATTTTGATATAACAAATCAATAAAAATATAAAGAGATGTCAGCACAAAATTCAACCAGTAAAAAATATCATTTCATCATTGTAGGTGGCGGTTCGGCAGGAGCCGTTATGGCCTCACGTTTAAGTGAAAATACCAGCAAAAATATATTACTCATTGAGGGCGGAAATTCGTATTCAGCCTGGGATTATCCAAGTGCCATTTACAGTGCCAATAATCCCGGCGGTGATGCAGAGCACAATTGGGGCTTTCAATCGGAGCCTACTCCTTATGGCAATAAAATAGATTTACCTAGGGGAAAAGTTTTGGGTGGAAGTTCAGCCATCAATGGTGCAGTTGCTTTGCGTGCAAGACCAGAAGATTTTAAAAAATGGAACCTTGCCGGATGGTCTTATGAAGAAATGCTTCCTTATTATAAAAAACTGGAAGCTAGCGATGCAGGCGATAAGGAACTGCACGGATTTGATGGGCCATTACCTGTGCACCAACTATTGAGAAGCGATTTAACTTCTGTTCAAAGAGCATTTGTTGATGCAACTGTTAATATTGGATACAAACTCATCGAAGATTTTGATGGTGCAGATGCCAATGGCGTTGGCCCCTACCGAATGAATGTGGTAAACGGCGTGCGTGTAAATACAGGAATGGCGTATATTACGAATAAGGTGCGTGAGCGTGATAACCTTACCATCGTTTCGCAAGCTATTGCCGACCGTGTTTTGTTTGATGGTAAAAAGGCAATAGGTATTTTATTGGCAAATGGAGAGGAATTTTTCGGTAATGAAATTATCCTTTCGGCAGGTACTTATGGAAGTGCCGCCATCTTGCTAAGGTCGGGTATTGGAACAAGAAATGAGCTGGAACAATTGGGAATACCCGTTTTAGCAGACCTTCCGGTTGGTAAAAATGTAAAAGACCATCCGTTTCATTATGCTTCATTTGCGCTGAACAAGGAAATGGTTGAAACCAAAACGCCGCCCATTGCCGCCAAATTGTGGACTTCGGCTTTTGATTCTGGGGAATTAGATATTCACATCACCGCCACGCATCTTTTTCCTGATGAATACAGCCCAACACAAATGGGATTTGTACTGGGAGTTGCGGTAACTACGCCAAATTCAAAAGGAAAAGTTTGGATTGAAACAACCGACCCAAACATCAACCCAAAAGTAGATTTGAATTTTTTGGATGATGAAAACGATACTAGGAGAATGATAGAAGGCGCTAAGATTGCAAGGCGCATAGCAGCAGCAGAACCTTTTGCTGAATATATCCATTCCGAAATTGCCCCGGGTATTTCAGTGCAAACGGACGAAGACTTGGAAGTAGCCATCAAGAAAAATGTTGCAAGTTATGCCCACCCTACAAGCAGTGCGCCAATGGGAGACATCAATTCAAAAGAAGCAGTAGTAGATTTAGAGGGTAGAGTACATTACGTAGAATCACTTCGTGTGGTAGATGCCTCAATCTTTCCAGATATCATTTCAGTAGCTACGAATATAACCGTGATTGCTGTTGCAGAAAAAATAGCCTACAAAATACTAAAGTAAGATGGAAAATAATCAATCAGATAAAACGACAAACACTTCTTTAAATCAAGTTTATACGATGGATAAGGAAGTGGCTGAGGCAATGGGTAATTTTATGACACAGCATCCACCGGGAACATTTCCCGAAAAGGGCGACTGGCAAATGCTGAGAAATACTTTAAATGAATTCTATGCCAATGTAAGTCTGCTTTTTCCAGTTCATACGGAGGTTAGGACCACAAATTTTACCATTGAAACAAGTGCAGGTACTGAGATTAATTTACGTTGGTATAGCCCCGCAGAAAAATTGGCTTCAAGTTCGGCTATTGTGTACATTCACGGCGGTGGCAGGGTTTCAGGCTCATTGGAATTATACGACCGCATCGTTTCCAATTTTGCCTACCTGTCTGGCGTTCCTTTTCTTTCGGTAGATTATCACTTGTCGCCAGAAGTGCAGGGCGAAACACAAGCTGAAGAAGCATTTAGTTCTTTAACCTGGTTAAAGGGACAAGCGGACGTTTTACAAATTGACGAAAATCGTATTGCCGTTATGGGTGATAGTGCAGGTGGCGGTATAGCAGCAGCAGTGGCTATACTTGCACGTGACCGTGAGGTTAACTTAGCTCATCAAATCTTGATTTACCCTATGTTGGATGACCGCGTGATAACACCAGATGATCGTTTGCTTCCTTTTGCGGTTTGGACCTATGACAATAACTATACGGGATGGACAGCATCGCTTGGTGAAAATCGTGGTAGCGATAGTATTTCTGCCATAGCTGCACCAGCTCGTTTGGATCGGTTTGAAGGGTTAGCACCTTCATTTATCTCGGTAGGCGATTTGGATGTGTTTAGAAATGAAAGTTTAGAATTTGCCGGAAAATTGGCAAAAGCAGGTGTGCCTATTGAGTTTCATTTACATCCCGGAGTTCCACACGGCTTTGATTTTATAGCGCAAGATGCAGAGGTATCCAAAAGAGCAATGGCTGATTATATTCGTGTAATACAGTCTTTTTAAAGTGAATATTTAATATAATGGATTTACAAAAGTTTAAATTATGACAGCATCAACAAAAAAAGTAGCACTGATAACAGGCGCTGCAACAGGTATCGGTCGAGCCATTGCCATCCGATTAGCAAAAGATGGCATCGCCATAGCCGTTAATTATATTGGTAACTCAACACTAGCCGACGAAGTGGTAAAAGAAATAACCCAAACGGGTGGCACCGCAGTAGCTTTTGAAGCCAATGTTGGCGTGGTTTCAGAAATCGTTGGTCTCTATGATGCCGTTATCGAAAAATTTGGTGGAATAGACATAGTTGTAGCCAACGCCGGGATAGCAAAAATGGGAATTCCCGTTGCAGAGGTTACCGAAGAAGACTTCGACCGTATCAATGCAGTGAATTACAAAGGAACTTATTTTGTGTTGCAACAGGCTGCAAAACACGTCAGAAACGGCGGACGCATCATTCAGATTTCGTCATCCAGTTCACTGTATCCGGCAGCCGGGCTTGGGATATATGCACCCAGTAAAGCCGCAGGCAAAGTGCTAACGGAAATATTGGCTCAGGAACTTGGTCCACGCCAGATTTCGGTAAATAGCGTTTTCCCGGGGCCAACCAGAACGCCTTTGATGGAAAAAGAAGCTTCGCAAGAAGAATTGAAAAGAATTGGGGAAAGTATGAACCTTGGAAGAATGGGCGAGCCGGAAGACATTGCTGGCGTTGTTGCGTTTCTTGCCGGTCCTGAAGGCGGATGGGTAAATGGGCAACAAATCATCGCCAATGGTGGCGGAAGGATCTAATTTTTTATTTAAAATGCAATAGTTAATCTGTGGCAATATTATTTTCCCTGATTTTTAATAGCAAGTTTAATTGGCGTTATTTTATTTCGGTAAATCCTTGCTTGAGGGCTTCTTTATGTTTTTTGCCCCAGTCGTTAAGCACTAGTATGATATCTACAAGCGATTCGCAGTACTTTGTTACAGAATATTCTACAGTAATGGGTTTGGTGTTTTTTACTTCTCTAGCTATTAGCATATTAATTTCAAGTTCTGCCAATTCTTTAGATAGTATGCGGGGAGAAATCCCCAATATGCGAGACAATTGATTAAACTGCTTTTTCCCATCCCTAAGCAAAACGGTTATCAAAGGTAGTTTCCATTTTCCACCAATTACAGTAAGGGTATCCTTCAATGACAAGCGTATGTTATTGCACTCTTCGAAATCGTCTGATGTGTTATTCATTTTTACAAGTTGATAATTTTTGTTAAAATTTTAAGCAATTCAAATTTACCCTATAATATTAAATATACGAGATGCTATTGTAAAGAAAAGCACTATTCTTTTTGTAACCCATAGAGTTCGCAGATAAGATTGTATTTAAATTTGAACTTTATAAAGCACAACTACAAATTGAATATCCCAATTAAAATATAGATAATTCATTAATAAAATAAATTTAAAAAAGTTATGAAAAAAATAGTCGCAGTACTGATAGCAACGTTTTTTACGGTTGCACTGCAAGCACAAACAGCACAACCTTTTATAGGTGCCGATATGATTGTTTTCAATGCTAAAATTACCACGGGAAGCCTCACAATGCCCGAAGCTTCTGCCGTGGCAGTCAAGCGTGGAAGGATTTATTCTGTAGGCACCAATGCGGAAATTCTTAGTTTAAAAGATAACAGTACAAAATTAATAGATGCCGGCGGAAAGCGTTTGATACCCGGTATAAATGATGCCCATACCCACGTGCTGAACGAAAGAAGTTACAACTATACTTTAAGATGGGATGGCGTGCCAACCTTGAAACGGGCATTGGAAATGCTGACTGAGCAGGCAAAAAGAACGCCTGAAGGGCAATGGGTAAAAGTAATTGGCGGATGGTCGCCCTATCAGTTCGCAGAAAAGAGATTTCCTACGACAGAAGAGATTAAAAAAGCAGTCCCAAACCGCCCGGCGATTGTACAATACGCCTACAACAGGGCATATTTAAATGAATTGGCGATGAAAGCGCTTGGAGTAGGAACCAGCCGTCTTCCATCTTTGCCCGGAACGGAGCTTGAAAAAGATAAAAAAGGCAATTATACCGGAATGATACAAGGCAATACTTTCTTCTTCGTTTCACTGGAATATATGGTGCCGCAAGCCGATGAAAAAGAACAGCTAAACTCACTCATTTATGTTATTAATGATATGAATCGTTTTGGCGTTACTTCGGCAGTAGATGCCGCCAGCTTGAATGCATATCCGCAAGGGCACAGCCCAATCGCTTTATTGGCCCGTGAAAATAGGCTGAATATCAGGTTTCCTTTTATCGACCTTCAATTTGGAGATGTGACAAGCCCGTCTTTGGTAGATGCAGAGATTAATGCAGTTACAAAAAAAGCACCCATAAGTCCGGGGGAAAACCTGCATCCCACAATGGCACACGGGCACGAATATGAAGGTACAGGCGAAGTATTGAGGTTGGAATTGCACGACCACGAAAATTTCGACAGACCAGCATTTATCATCAATCAAGATACAATGCGCTATTATGTCGAAAAAGACATTTCCAAACTTGTACAGAGAAGAATTCCTTTTCGTATGCACATCAGTTACAACGAAAACATTTCGCCATTTTTGGATGCCTTGGAAAGTATAAATAGAAAGATACCATTGGATGGGTTGCGCTGGAGTATAGAACACGCTGAAACCATAACACCCGAAAATATTGCCAGAGTAAAAAAATTGGGTGGCGGTATTTCGCTTGACATAAAAATGGCGCTTCACGGCGAAGGATTTATAAAAACGTACGGGCTTGAAAAAGCGTTGCAAACACCTAGATTGAGAGAGCTGGTAAACAGTGGAATACCGCTGGCGATGAGCACCGATGCATTCAGAGCGTCCACCTACAATCCTTGGGTTGGCATTAGCTGGATGATCACCGGGAAATCGGTTTCAGGAGCTGAAATACTGGCAAAAGACAACCGTTTAACAAGGGAAGAAGCTCTTAAATTGTTTACTTTTGGTCCCACCTGGTTTGAGCAAACTGAAAATGAAATGGGTAAAATCGTTCCGGGCAATCTGGCAGATTTTGTACTGCTAAACAAAGACTATTTTACGATACCAGAAGGCGAAATAAAAACAATTTCTTCTGCGCTAACTATCGTGGACGGCAGAGTAGTTTTTGGTACAGGAAATTACAGCAACCTGGCTCCAAAATTACCGGAAATTGTTCCAGCTTGGTCACCATTAAAATATTTCGGTGGCTACTAATATTAAAAACTTTTTTTTTGGATAGTTTAAAAGACTATATCAATTAATTTTAAAAATCCGTTGACAATTATCAACGGATTTTTTTATCGTTTGTCATCTTTTGGCACTTCTTATAAAACGTAGTTTTGGTACAATGAATCACCGCCATTGGCAGTGTAAAATATAATTTTTTAAAAAGGAATATTATGGAAATAGGAATAGATAGTTTCGCATCAGGTACCATTAACAAAGCTTCGGAAGGAGCAGATGTATTGGAACAATTATTAACCAGAATAGAATATGCAGACCAAGCCGGACTTTCCAGTTTTGGTATTGGCGAACACCACAGGCGTGAGTTTTTTGATTCGGCTCCAACTGTTATTTTGGCTGCTGCGGCTGCCAGAACGAAACAAATAAGATTAACAAGTGCCGTTACCGTTTTGAGTGCAGCAGATCCGGTAAGGGTTTTTCAGGAGTTTGCCACGCTTGATCTTATTTCGAAAGGAAGAATCGATTTAGTGGTAGGACGTGGTTCATTTACAGAATCATTTCCGCTGTTCGGATTTAATCTTCAGGATTATGATGCACTTTTCGCAGAGAAATTGGAACTGTTAATCCAAATTCAAAATAATGAAACCGTTAATTGGTCGGGCAGATTCAGACAGCCTTTAGTCAATCAGCCTGTTTACCCAAGACCATTTAATGATAAATTACCTTTGTGGATTGGCGTTGGCGGTACTCCTGCATCGTTTGTAAGAGCCGGAAAATTAGGAATACCACTGATGATTGCCATCATTGGAGGTGAAACCAGACGATTTAGAAGCTTGGTAGATGCTTACCGGGAAGCGGGAAGGCAAGCAGGACATTCGCCGGAAAAACTGAAAATTGGTGTACATTCCTTGGGTTATGTTGCCCAAAGCAGAGAAAAAGCTTTAGCTAATTATTATCCCGGCTATGCCGAAACTTTTACAAGAATGGGAAGAGAAAGAGGTTGGCCACCGATTACACCTGCCCATTTTGAGGCACAAGTTGGCAAAAATGGTGCTTTGTTAGTAGGTGAACCTAATGAGATTGCGGATAAAATTCTTCGATTTAGTGAAGAACTGGGCGGCGTTTCACGGTTTACGTTCCAGATGGATAATGCAGGTTTAACACATTCACAGTTAATGGAATCTATTGAGTTGATTGGAAGTAAAGTGATTCCGTTGGTGAATGAGAAATAAATAATAACACTGGCATTGCTACGAATGCACTAATAAAAACACTGTATTTTTATATAAAAAAAACATCTGGGCATCTGTAGCAAATAAAAAAATACGGTTCATTTATTAGTATAGAAAACATCCGTGAATCTGTGGCAAATAACTAAATTTGATAACAATAAAAAAGTCAAAGCCATACTTCGATGATTGAATTTCTCAAAAAAAATATAGCAGGCCACATCTCTTTGTCAGACCAGGAATTGACAGATTTTTGTGCTTTGTTCCAAAATAAAAGCATTAAAAAGAAAGCTTTTTTGTTGAAAGAAGGTGAAGTGTGCAAGTTTGAAGGCTTTGTAACCAAAGGGCTTTTCCGGGTGTACCACATTGATGCCAATGGATTTGAACAAATACTTTATTTCGCTACAGAAAACTGGTGGATAACCGACATAGACAGCTTTACCAATGAAAAACCGTCACAACTTTTTATACAGGCTTTGGATGATAGCGAAGTGCTTTTAATTACGAAGAAAGAAAAGGAATTTGCCTACCAAAATCTGCCTGAAATTGAGAAACTATTTCGTATAATGACCCAAAAAAAACACGTTGCCCTGCAAAGAAGGATGATTGATAATCTGAGCAAAACCGCCGAACAGCGCTATCTTGAATTTTCAGAAAAGTACCCACAATTAATACTTCGCCTTTCCAACATACAAATTGCAGCTTACTTGGGGATTACCAATGTTTTTTTGAGTAATATCCGGCATAAAATTGCTAAGAAAAAATAAGGTTTGATTTATTTATTAAACTAGTTTAAAGGTTTGCAGCATTTTTTCCTGCCATCTTTGTCCCATAAAAATAATACTGTTTTTTTGTTAATATACCATCACTAAAAAAGACAAAAATGAAACTAATTTATATAATGGACCCGCTTTGCGGATGGTGCTACGGCAACAGTGTCAATACCCAAAAACTATACGAAAAATACAAAGATGTCCTTGAATTTGATATTCTGCCTGCCGGGATGTGGGCTGGTGCAAATACCCGTATGCAATCCAAACCGATGGCGCAATTTATAAAAAAACACGACCCACAGGTTCAACAAACCACCGATACTGAATTTGGTAAAAGCTACTTTGAATTTATAGAAAAAGAGAACATTGTTTTAGATAGCGAAGTCCCATCAAGGGCAATCGTTAGCGTAAAAAACATATCGCCTTTGCAAGCCATTTCCTTTGCTGTTGAAGTACAAAAAGCACGATATTGGTACGGTAGAGATTTGAACCTTGAGGAAACTTATTTAAGTATTTGCGAAGATTTAAAAATAGATAAAAAGCAATTTTTGGATACTTTTCATTCAGAAATTATGAAAAAAGAAACGCAAGACACGTTTGCTTTGGCACAAGAATATGCCGGTTCTTATCCAACACTTTTGGCAGAAAAGGATGGTGAAAACTATATATTAGAGCAAGGCTATGCCAGTTTTGAAAATATTGTAAGCCGTATTGAAAACCTGAATTTATTAAACTAGTTTAAAGGTTTTTCCTGTCAAGTCATTGCATCTTTGCATATCAATTTTAAAATAATGAAAATGAAAACGAAGTTTAACGAGCACGGACTAACAAAATATAAATCCGTGAGTAAATCAATCATCTCAACAGTATTAATCACAACCTTAACTTTATTTAATATGGAAGCACAAGCACAAAGTTTCAAGACCATTGAAGCAAACAATTTGAAATTAGAAGTTTACAACGCATCAGAAAATGCTTTTGGCGTAGCATCAGTAATCGTTTCGGGCAAAACGGATGCCGTTTTAATAGACGCACAATTTACTTTGGCAGATGCCGAAAAAGTGGCTGCCGAAATTAAAAAAACAGGTAAAAATTTAACGACCATTTACGTTTCGCACGCCGATCCAGATTATTATTTTGGATTGGAAATTTTCAAAAAGTACTTCCCGGAAGTAGTAGCTTACGCGTCGCCAGCAACTGTAGAAGCAATCAAGGCTTCTGCTCAGAAAAAATTGGACGTTTGGGGCGAGCGCTTGGGAAAAGCCATTACTTCTAATGTGGTATTGCCACAAGTTTTAAAAGGAAACAGCATCGAGTTAGAAGGTCAGAAGCTAGAAGTTATCGGTCTTGAGGATTTTCCAACAAAAACCTTTGTTTGGGTTCCTTCAATCAAAGCAGTTGTGGGTGGCATCAATGTTTTCGGAACTACATTTAACCTTTGGATGGCAGATGCACAAACTGCGGAAGCCCGTAAAAACTGGATTACAGTTTTAGACAAAATTGAAGCTTTGCATCCTGCAATCGTAATTCCTGCACACGCAAACAATGCAAGTCCGTTTGATGTAAGTGCCGTTAAACACACCAAAAGTTATATCCAGTTTTACGAAGAAGCATTGAAAACCAACAAAACTTCAGAAGATTTAATCAAAGCGATTAAAACAAAATATCCAACCTTGACTTTTGAAACAGCTTTGCAAATAGGCGCAAAAGTGAACACAGGCGAAATGAAATGGTAAAAGAAAAATGCTACGAATGCACGAATAATTTGATAAAAATATCCGTGCATTCATAGCTATTTAAAATATGAAAAAAAAGATAATAGCAATTGCAGTTTTGACAGGATTATTTTTTACCGCTTGCAATAATCAGCCAAAAACAGAAAGCAAAGAAGAAGAAAAAATGACTAACACGTCAGAGTATTCAATAATCGGAAAAAAAGGAAAAATTACATTTCCTGAAATGACAGCCGAAGTAAATTACACATCAGACACATCATTACATTGGAAAACTACTGACAGTAAAGGAATTGTAGCCGAGGGTAGTGAAAAAATTAATTATCAAAAACTAACAAACAATTTGTATTTTTTTAATTGGATAGAGAAAGATGGTTTTACTGTAAGTCAAATTATTGACACAAAAAACGGTACTGTAAAAGCATTTTGGAGTTTTAATGACGAGCGTAGTGATAGAGGAAAAAGAAGCGAAATGTTTGTGGATGCGAAATTTGAATTTGTAAATAAAATCAATGAAAAATAAGATATTAAAATTGATGCTTCTTGTAACATCCATCGCTATTGGTTTTGCAGCTACAGCTAATGCGCAAATCAAAACCATTTCATCAGATTTGTCTTTCCCGGAAAGTGTTATTAGTGACGGACATTTTTTATACGTAACAGGTTCGGGAAAAACTCCAGACCCGATGCTAAAAGATGGCGACGGCGTTATCCAAAAACTTACACTTGATGGAAAGATGATTGACAAAAATATTTCCAAAACACCGCTGAATGCACCCAAAGGCACAGCCATTACTAATGGAGTATTGTACGTTGCAGACCTTGGTAAAATTGTAGGTATTTCACTAAAAACCGGAGAGAAAATTGTGGAAATTGATTTCTCTGAATTTAAAACAGGATTGCTGAATGACATTGCAGTTAAAAGTGCCAATACTTTTTTTGTAACCGCCACAGACATCGGTCAGGTATTCAAAGTAAGCCTTGGCGAAAAATCTATAATTACAGCAGTAAAAATCCCTGAAATAAAAGGTGCAAACGGAATTTGCTACGATAAAAAAACAAACCGATTATTCGTTGTTGGCTTTGGTTCTTTTGGTGATAAAACAGGCTCAGGAGAAATTGGCTATATTTCCTGGAAAGGAAGAACAGCGTCCTATCATCGAATAACCGAGATGAATGGTTTTTTTGATGGGGTTCAATTAATTGATGCAAATACATTGGCAGTAACCAATTGGGTTTCCACGAGCAAACCAAAAGGACAATTGTTAAAAATAAATGTAAAAAATGGCACACCTGAAATTTTAAAAGACCTTGAACCAATAAACGGGCCTGCCGATATTTATTTTGATGGTGTTAGCAAGTCACTTTTAATTCCGGTGCTAATAGATAATAAGCTTTTGAAGTATAACCTAAAATAAGAAAATGACAAACCTCGAAATCATAAAAAGCACCTACGAAGGAAAAACTTCGGAAGAGAATGGAGAAAATTTAGCAAAATATGTTGCTGACGATATCTCTTGGACAGAAGCTAAAGGTTTCCCGTACGGTGGAACTTATATTGGTTTAGAAAACATCACAAAAAATGTCTTTGCAAGATTAGGAAGCGAATGGATCGATTACAAATTCACGCCGGAAGATTATGTTGCCAGTGATGACAAAGTGGTAGCCTTTGGAACCTATTCCGGGACTTATAAAAAAACAGGTAAACCATTTAATGCAAGAGTAGCTCACATTTGGAAACTAAAAGATGGGAAAATTATCAGTTTTGAGCAGTTTGTTGATAGCCAGACCGTAAGCGATTCAATGAAATAAAGCTCAGCAAAACCGAATAGCTTATCTATCTTTTTTAACCATAGACTACTTAGTGAAAAATATTGAAGCAAATTATAACGGAGATCAGGAACACTAAATACGAATAATCTGATAAATTGCAATAGTTCAATGCTATTAAGTAATCTCAAGATTATTTCATTTTTATCTATTATCCTCGACTCTATATATCAATAATTATGCTTTTTAATCGTTAAATTTCAATTTTTCTTTAGGCAGGCTAGGATTAAATGGCTAAAGAAATGTGGTTTTAAGGCAGCGCGATGTTATGCCCTCCGAAGAAGAGATTATTATATGGGAAAGAGATACGATAAGTCAGATGCAACCGTTTCTCATTGTAATAAATCACGGATAAAGATTTGATATGCCTCATATTTCATATTATCATAATAGCTAAATGAGTTTCGAAAAAAGTAATGAAACAGAAAAATTAATCGTTTCCATCGCAAAGACAACTGCAAAGGTTTCCCTTCTTTCTGCACTCTGTGGACTTATATTCGTTTTTTTATTTATATGGAAAGGAAGTTTATTTCCCGTAAACGATATGCCTGTTAATCAGCAAAAAAACGTTGTTCAAATTCCAGCAAACATCAAAACTGGTAAAATCGGTACTAACTGGTCTGCCCCAACTGATGAATTAATTCCTGCTGGAAAATATGGTAATATGATCCGCTATGGACGGGAACTCGTTGCCCATACGGCCCGTTATTTCGGTCCTTGCGGATCACTGGCAAAAATTAGCAATGGGATGAACTGTCAGAATTGTCACCTGCAAGGCGGCACCAAGATTTTCGCTAATAATTTTTCGGTATTCTTTGCCAGCTATCCTAAAATGAGTGCCCGATCAGGAAAAAAGGAACCCGCATCAACTCGAATATCGGATTGTTTTCAGCGAAGCTTAAATGGAAAGGCACCCGCAGCTAACACTAAAGAAGTGCAAGCTATGCTGGCCTATATGAAATGGCTTGGGGCTGGGGTTAAGAAGGGAATAAAGGTCTTCGGCACTTCTAGTGAAAAGCTGAAATATATGGATAAGCCAGCTGATCCTGTTAAAGGAAGGTTGGTCTATTTTGAAAAATGTGCCAGTTGCCACGGCCAAAAAGGGGAGGGAGTTATAGCTGCTGATAAAAAAGAATATACCTATCCGCCTTTATGGGGAGCAGGTAGCTATAACGACGGTGCAGGCCTTTTTCGGTTAAGCAACTTTGCTGGTTTTGTGAAAAATAACATGCCCTTTGGTACAAGCTATCCAGATGCCCAGCTTAGTGATGCCCAGGCATGGGATGTGGCTGCTTTCGTTAATACGCAGGCCCGGCCCCATAAGGATCAGTCGAAAGATTATCCTGATCTGAAAAAGAAACCATTGGATGCACCTTTTGGACCTTATGCAGATAGCTTTACATCGAGTCAGCATAAATTCGGTCCGTTTGCTCCAATAGCAGCATTTTATAAGAAATTTAATAAGTAAGGATAATCGAAATGTGTGCATTCAGTTTCCTGTGTAGACGACCTCTGTACCAGAAACCTGACATTAATAATCCAGGCAAATACCAATAGTATTTTTTTATCTATCACTTAATGTCTCACCAATTGAGAAACTCATGCCTGTAAATCTTCAATGATATTAGATATAACTTGGGCTGGTGGTGAGACACCAAACCAGTAGGTTAATAGATTAGAATAATTGTCCAATCTTCGTGTTCTCTGTGTTTTTTCTCTTTTTTCTCTGTGGTTAAAAGGCATCAAGCAGAATTTTTTTTAATAAGTATATTAGATATACATTTCATCTATCACTTGGTGTCTCATCCGTTGAGAAACTCATGCCTACCAACCATTAGAAATAAATAAACATCACAATTAAGTCAAATATTATGTAAGTAGAAAATTAATTTGTTTTATTGAACACTGTTCAGTATATTTGTTCCTGAAATTATTATATCCCTGTTTAATGAAAAAAGCAATAATCACAGGAGTGACCGGAGGTATCGGACTTGCAGTAGCCAGGCACCTTGCTGAGCAAAATTACCAGCTCAGCTTAGTGGCAAGAAATGAAGAAGAGAATAAGCTAATGCTGTTTGGATTCAAATTTCTCAATCGGGCTGCGGCAATGAAGATTATGGGGCAAATTAATCCGGGTTTGGTAGCGGCCTAAAATTCACATTCTTCAGAAAACCTGAGATCCAATTTATACTTTTACAAATTACTTTATCCATGGGCATTATAGAACGAAAGCAGAAAGAGAAGCAGGAAATGCGTAAGCGCATCTTGAATGGTGCAAGAAAAGTATTTCTTCAAAATGGCTATGAGCAGACCAGCATGCGTAATATCGCAAGTGAGATCAGCTATAGTGCGGGTGTAATTTATTTCCATTTTAAGGATAAAAGTGAAATCTTTCAGGAGCTTCACAGAGAAGGCTTTAGTTTACTTCTTAAACAACTCCATGTCTTGAATTCCGTAACAGATCCGTTTGAGCGATTGAAAGCTACTGGACGTGTATTTATCCAGTTTGCACAGGATAATAAAGATTATTATAACCTCATGTTCCTGGTAGACGAGCCTATTAAGTCTCCTGCAAATGGGGGATTTCAAATTGCAAAGGAAGCCATAAACCTCCTGCATGATCTGGTAAAAGAATGCCAGCAGGCTGGCCGGTTCAAGAATATGGATGCTGAATATCTATCCTTTATGATCTTATCCGCTATGCATGGCATCTGCGCCCTGTTCTGTAAAGACCGTACAACCGTTTTTGTGAACAGAACAAACCAGGAGCTAATGGAAAACGGCTATGCCAGTTTTGTTACGCTACTGGAAAAGGGATGACCTTTTTTTAACTAATTACTGAACACTGTTTAATTTTATTACAATGATTAATTACATTAGAAAACTATCCACATTTTATCGACTGAGCGCGCTGCTCTTACTGGTCGTTCTTATCCCATCGGGCCTGAAGGCCCAAACCCGTTTGGATGATTATATCGCTCAGGGGCTTGGATCAAACCAAAGCATTAAAGAGCAGGACTTCTTACTGAAAAAAAATATTTATGCACTCCAGGAGGCAAAAAGTATGTTTTTACCCAGTGTAACCTTTTCTACCACTTATACCAAAGCGGATGGCGGCCGAACGATCGATTTTCCAACCGGCGACCTTTTTAATGCGGCCTACCGCACGCTTAACCAGCTTACGGGAAGCAATTCCTTTCCGCAGCTGGAAAACCAGAGCATATTGCTTAATCCGGATAACTTTTATGATGCTAAATTCAGGACAAGCTTACCCCTGCTCAATGCAGAATTGGTTTATAATAAAAGGATCAAATCCCAGCAGGTTGAGCTTCAAAAAGCGGAAGTACTGTTGTACAAACGCGAATTGGTGAAGGAAATTAAGACAGCCTATTATAATTATCTTAAGGCCACAAACGCCATCAGCATTTATCAATCCTTTTTAAAATTGCTTCAGGAAGGCGAAAGGGTAAACAGAAAACTGTTCGAAAACAATAAGATCAACCGTACAGCGGTGATCAGGAGCGAGAATGAGGTTTCAAAAATAAACGCATCGCTGATCTCTGCCAGAAAAACAGAAGAATCGGCCCGGTATTATTTCAACTTTCTATTGAACAGGCCACTAACTGATCCTATTGAAACGGATAATGTTCCCTTATTACCTGCCCAGGATAACCTGCAGCTGAATGATATTAATGGTCGTGAGGAAATGACAAAGCTGGCGATTGCCGGGGGGATCAATAAAAACCTTACTGGTTTGGCTAAATCTTATTTCATACCTAAAATTGGTACTTCCCTTGATTTAGGTTCACAGGCCTTCGACTGGAAGTTTAATCAGAAAAGCCGCTATTATCTGCTAGGTGTTTCATTGGAGTGGAACTTGTTCTCTTCAGGAAGAAACAGTTACAAAATAAAACAGGCTATTGCCAGCGAGCAGGCCGTAGCTGCACAAACCAGCCAGGTATCTCAGCAACTGCTCACCGAGCTGAATGTACGCAGTGCAAACCTGCAAAGTGCTGCTGCACAATATCAGGCTGCACAATCGCAACTGAAGACCAGCCAAACCTATTATAATGACATGACTAAACTTTATAAAGAAGGTATGGCCATTTATATTGAGTTGCTTGATGCACAGAACCAATGGGTAGATGCCCAACTCCAATCTAACATTGCCTTATTCGACACCTGGATATCATTTACTGCGATTGAGCGTGCCAACGCCAGTTTTAACTTACAATAAAAATCATGAAGAAGATACAACTTACATTTATTGCGATAACAACCCTGTTGTTCGCCTGCAAAGAAAAACCTAAACACTCAAAGCCACTTGGCGAACCTGATGTGATTGCCGTGAAAACTTCACAGGTTTCTACATTTGGTGTACCTACAACCATTGTAGTCTCTGGCTTGGTCAGCACTGAAAACGAAGTCAATTATTCATTCAAAATTGGTGGCGTAATCAGTAAGATTATGGTGGATGAAGGTCAGTTTTTTAAAAAAGGTCAAATCCTTGCGACATTAAACACTACTGAAATAGCAGCAGGGCTGGCCCAGGCCGAACTTGGTGTAGACAAAGCCAAACGAGACTATACCCGGGCGGTAAATCTTTACCGCGATAGTGTTTTTACGCTGGAACAATTACAGAATACCAAAACAGCTTTAGATGTTGCAGTGAAAACAAAAGAAGCCACCGCATTTAACCAGCGCTATTCGGCAATCTATGCAGCTTCTGATGGTTTTGTAACTAAAAAAGTAGCCGGCGAAGGCGAAGTGATTGGCGGCGGGAGTCCGGTGTTGATGACTAATTCCACCCAGAAAAGTGGCAGTTACCTGCTTAAAGTTGGGGCAACCGATCAGGAATGGGCAGCAATCAATCCTGGCCAAAATGCCCGTGTTACCCTTGATGGTTATCCTGAGCAACTTTTCACGGCAACGGTTTTCCGTAAACTTCAATCAGCAGATCGAGAGATTGGTTCTTTCCAGGTAGAGTTGAAGCTTAATCTTGGCAACTTCAAACCTGCAATAGGCATGTTCGGAAAGGCAGACATCGAAACTAACGGCGCACAAAACGCCACCATTATCCCCTTCGCCGCGTTGGTAGAGGCAGATGGCGAAAAGGGATTCATCTTCACCCTTAAAGGTACAAATCGCGTTCGCAAGGTGCCGGTGAATATCCTAAAGTTTGATAATAAAAACGTTTACCTGAAAGACAAACTGGAAGGTATAGATCAGATCGTTGTTTCGAACAGCGCTTACCTGAATGAAGAGTCCATTGTAAAAATTATCCAATAGAATCAGATATGAAGATTACAAATTTCGCCGTTAAGAACTACCAGTTTACCCTCATCATATTTCTATTGGTAGCGGTAGTAGGTGTGCTTACGCTATTTACCATGCCGCGGTCAGAGGATCCGACTACCCATCCGCCACAATACCTGGTAACGGTAATTTACCCGGGCACAAGCCCGAAAGACATGGAAGAACAGGTGGTTAAACCCATTGAAAATAAAATCTATGGACTGGAGAATATTGATAAAATTCTAACCACTGTAGAAGATGGGGTTGCCGCCATACAAATCAAGTTTAAATACGGAGTTGATGTAGACAATAAGTATCAGGAGATCTCCACAGAGATTAACGCCCTTAAAAACAGTGAACTACCAAAGGAAATCTATCAGATCAAGACTGAGAAAATCGCATCATCTGATGTGAAAATCTTTCAGGTTGCCCTGATCTCCAATTCTGCATCTTCCAAAGTTTTGAGAGACAATGCAGACATCCTAAAAAGCAAACTTGAAAAGATTACGAACCTTCGGGAAGTAAAGTATACCGGAATGCCTGAACAGGAAATACGGATTGATATGCAGCTGGATAAGCTTGCACAGCTGAAAATCCCCCTTAATCTGGTAATGGGAAGTTTGCAAAGTGAAGCGGCAGATATACCGGGCGGAAGCATTAATCTGGACAGCAAAGTTTTCAACGTTAAAACCAGTGGAAAATTTAAAGGCGTGGAAGATGTGGCCAATACGGTTATTTATAATGCCAACGGAAAGATTATCTACCTAAAAGATGTGGCTCAGGTAAGCTATAAAGACGGCATCGTTAACCACATTACCCGCATCAACGGGCATAGGTGCATACTGGTTACTGCGGCCATGAAAGACAATGTAGACATTAGCCAGGTAAAAAAAGAGTACACGCCCATTTTGGAGGAGTTTACGCGCAGTTTACCTGAGAATATTAAAATGATCAAGAATTTTGATCAGGCAGATATGGTTTCAAAACGATTGGGGCACCTGGGTTTCGATTTCGGGCTGGCAATTCTTTTGGTGGTGATTACCTTATTGCCACTTGGTTTCAGGGCTTCATTAATTGTAATGATTTCTATCCCGCTTTCACTGGCCCTTGGCCTGATTGCAATGAACTTATTGGGCTTTTCATTAAATCAGCTCAGCATTGTTGGCCTTGTTGTAGCATTGGGGTTATTGGTTGATGATAGTATTGTTGTCGTTGAAAATATTGAAAGATGGCTTAGGGAAGGGCACTCCAAGAAGGATGCGATATTGAAGGGTACTAAACAGATTGGGGCCGCTGTAGTAGGCTGTACGGCAACACTCGTGATCGCCTTTTTACCTTTGGCTTTTTTACCAGATATGGCCGGAGAGTTTATCCGCAGTTTGCCAATGGCGATTATTACAAGTGTTTTGGCATCTATGATTGTTGCACTGACTTTGGTGCCATTCGTTGGGAGTAAAATTCTAAAAACGCATAGCCATGGAGAAGGTAACTACTTTCTTAAAAAACTGCAACAGTTTCTAACCTTTTCTTATCGCGGTATAATGCCATTGGCATTAAAATGGCCAAAGGTAACCATTGGTTTTTCGCTTGCATTAAGTGTACTGGCATTTCTATTATTTTCACTTGCCGGTTTCAAACTCTTCCCTACTTCAGAAAAACCAATGTTCCTGGTGAACATAAAAATGCCACTGCAGGCAGATATTCCAGAGAGTGACAGGGTAACCAAACTGGTGGAAAATGAGCTGAAAAAGCATCACGAGATCGTTTATTATACCTCAAATGTAGGAAAAGGCAATCCGCAGATTTATTACAATGTTCATCAGCAAGACATCAAGCCAGATTTTGCACAGGTTTTTGTTCAGATGGATGAAGAAACTGACCCTAATGAAAAAACTGAGTTAATTAAAACGCTGCGGAATAAATTTCAAAACTTTCCCTATGCCAAAATTGAGGTAAAAGATTTTGAACAGGGAACACCGATTGAGGCAAATATTGTAGTAAGGGTGTTTGGAGACAATCAGGATACGCTAAGAAAGCTGTCTTTCAAAGTGGAGGCACTGTTGCGCAAACATCCGGGCACTTTTTTCATCAACAATGAGTTGAATACCGATAAATCAGATGTGAAAATTAAAATTGATAAAGAGAAAGCCCGAACCTTAGGCGTGATGACAAGTGACATTGATAAGGTGATCAGAATGGCTGTAGCAGGTTTGAACGTTGGTGATTACATTGATGACAGGGGAGATTCGCGTAATGTGGTGCTCACCCTGCCCAGAGAAAAATTTTCTAACCTGGATGCTTTAAAAAACCTTTATGTAAACAACATCCAGGGTGCGCCAATTCAGGTAGATCAGATTGCAACAATTGGTTTTGAAACCTCTCCAACCGCGATTAATCATTTTAATAAATCGAGGTTTGCTAAGGTAACATCGCTAACTAAAGACAATGTTTTTGCTAATGATATTTTAAAAGATCTTGTCCCTCAGCTCAACCAGATGAAAATGCCGAAGGGCTACTATTATAAATTATCAGGTGAGGCTGAATCAGAGGGCGATGCTTTAGGAGGCAACTTTCTTGCAGTGATCATTTTAAGTACATTTCTTTTTATTGGGGTATTGCTACTGCAATTCAAAACATTTAAGGGAATCATCATTGTGCTATCCATCATACCACTTGGTGTATTAGGGGGGGTAATATTTCTGCTCATCACCGGAAACCCAATGTCGCTGGTATCCATTATTGGTTTCATTGGCCTCTCTGGCATACAGGTCAAAAATTCGCTCCTACTTGTTGATTTTACCAATCAGTTGCGAGAGGAAGGAAAAAGTATAGATGAGGCGATTCACATTGCCGGGGAAACGAGATTTTTGCCAGTTGTGCTTACCTCTATTACGGCAATATGTGGTCTTATTCCCATTGCTTTAAACCCGAACCCGCAAATCGCACCGCTGGCTATTGTGCTTATTGGTGGCTTGATCAGTTCGACCATATTATCGAGGATTGTTACGCCGGTGATGTATAAATTGATACCGCCGCAATTGGATGAAAAGATATGATGGGTCAAAATAGATCGAGAGAACCGTTTCTAGAATTGCAACTGTTCCTGATTAACCTCATTAATAGAATACTTAAAAATTAACATGATGAAAATTAAAAACGTTACCGTATTTGGATCTGGCGTACTGGGTGCGCAGATCGCTTTTCACACGGCTTATCACGGATATAATGTTACATTATTTGATATCAGCGATGAATTGCTGGAAAACGCCAAACAAAAATTTGTACAGTTCAAGCCAATGTATCAACAAGATATAAATGCCACTATTGCTGATCTTGATGATGCCGTATCAAGAATAAGTTTTACGATAAACCTGGCCGAATCTGTAAAAGATGCTGATCTTACTATCGAAGCGATCCCAGAAAACATTCAGATAAAGAAGGATTTTTATACAAAATTAGGGATTGTGGCGCCGGCAAAAACGATCTTCTGCACCAACTCATCTACACTTTTACCAAGCCAGTTTGCGGCTGAAACAGGAAGACCAGAGCGATTTTTAGCACTGCACTTTGCTACTCACCTGTGGAAGAATAATGTGGCTGAAATTATGGGACATTCCGGTACAAACCCTGAAATATTTGAAGAGGTAGTAGGTTTCGCGAAAACGATTGGAATGGTTACCATTCCAATTTATAAAGAACAACCTGGTTATGTGATGAATTCACTTTTAGTGCCTTGGTTAATAGCAGGTCTTGATTTATACCGCAACGGTGTTGCAAATGCATCATCTATTGATAAAACCTGGATGAAAACTTTGGGAGCTGATTTGGGACCTATGTCTATGGCTGATCTTGTTGGACTGACCACTGCATATAATGTAACGAGTACCTATGCAGAATTAACCGGTGAGGAGATATGGAAAGAAAGACGGGATTTTCTGAAAGAAAACTTTATAAATCAGAATAAACTCGGCATTGCTACTGGAGAAGGCTTTTATAAGTACCCAAACCCGGAATATCAAAATACTGATTTCCTTAAATAGCAATTGATCAAATAATGTACCCTATAAGATGAAATTCAAAATCGAATCCAACAGAATGAGTTGCATTTTATAGGGTGTTATTTCAAATTCCAGCGTGAATTTCTAGTGATAAGACATCATAAATTCAATAGATAGTTTAATTGAAAAACGAAAAAACTATTACACACTTCAACTTTACTCAACATGAAAGAATACATATTAATTACCGGTGCATCTTCAGGAATTGGCTACGAAATGGCGAATGAATTAGCCGCCAAAAAAACGAACCTGATATTGGTTGCCCGTACAGAAAGTAAATTGCAAGAAATGCAATCTGATTTAACAAAAAAATATGGCATTATGGTTCAGTATTTCGTGGCAGATTTATCAGTTGCAAATGCTGCTACAGACCTTTACAAAAAGGTACAACAAGAAAATTTATTAGTAAGCCATCTGGTTAATAATGCAGGTGTGGGCAACTATGGCCATTTTATTGAAACATCATTGGAAGAAGAATTGAGCCTGATCCAATTAAATATTTCCAGCTTGGTGGTATTGACTAAGCTTTTTGCACAAGATATGGTAGCCCGTAAAACTGGCAGAATTATGAACGTAGGCTCGGTGGTTTCATTTTTACCAATGCCTTATTTTTCTGTTTATTCTGCTACCAAAGCTTTTGTAAAGGCATTTAGCGAAACACTCGATGCCGAACTGGAAGGAACCGGTGTTACCGTTATCTCTCTATATCCAGGCACGGTAGATACCGGTTTTACGACAAGCGAAATGCAAACTACAAATCTGCACAAAACTAAGCCGATGCATCCTAAGGAAGTGGCAATGCAGGGTGTAAGGCATCTATTGGAAGGAAATGGAAAAAAAGTAGTCGGGTTTCAAAATTGGTTTAATTCTAAACTCCCTAATTTTGTTCCTGACAGTATAATGATGAAGATTAAAAAAGGGCTGGCGAGTCAAAAATAATTTACAGGCTTTCGGTTGGTGTGTCTCACCAACTGAAAACTCATACCTGTAAATTCTAATGGTTGTACTGGAAAGGTGCAGATCTGCAATAGTTTAGCGCATTATTCTTTTGTGACTACTTTCCTGTGGTTGATTCCCCAGTCTTTTAAGGCATAAATGATTGGGGTTAATGTATCTGCATAGGGCTCTGCCTTGTATAAAATCTTAACAGGATACTCATCTTTAACATGTCGCTTGATCAGTTTATGCTGCTCAAGATCCTTCAGTTCCTTTGCCAGAACTTTTGGCGTGATGCCTGGAATGCTGTCCTGGATATCTGTGAACCGTTCGTTGCCGATGCTGACTGAAATGATGATAGGAAGTTTCCACTTGCCGTTGATCACATCAAGGGCATCCCTTACCGGAATTACCGTTTCTATGCAGGGGCAATATGCTTTTTTCTGTGCCATAATAATATGAAAGTTTATTCCGCTTTCCTTTGGGAAAGGACTATACAAAGTAAAGCAATTTGCTTTTATCTTTGCAAAAAAAAATCTATTCAAAACTCATGTAATCATAAAATTATGGATTCTTCAAACGAGAAAATAGATAACCTTTCCACTGCTAAGCAAATGCTCATCGGTCTTCATCTTGGGAATGGGTATGGCTCTCAGCCTGGTGCCTGGCGTATGCCAGGAATAGATGCTGAAAGTTATACCAATTTTGATGCCCGTGTAAAACAGGCCCAGGCGGCAGAGCGAGGGAAATTCCAGTTTATATTTTTGCCTGATGGGCCAGGTGCTGTCTTAGCGGATATCGGAATGGAAGCGCCAGCCTTTAATCTGGATGTGATGCTCACCTTGGCTGCAGTGGCTCGCGAAACCAGTAGAATAGGTTTGGTGGCCACAGGTTCTACCACCTTTAACGAACCATTCAACCTGGCCAGACAATTTAAAGCGCTGGATGTGATGAGCCATGGCCGTGCAGGTTGGAATGCTATTACCTCAAGCGGTGAGGATGTTGCTGCAAATTACGGCAGGAAAATCCCATCCAGCGAAGATCGTTATGGACGTGCTCATGAAGTTATTCAATTGATTCAATCGCTTTGGGGAAGTTGGGGAAAAGACGCCTGGGTTCATGACCAGGAAAGCGGCCAGTTTGCAAAGAGAGAGCAGATCGTTCCCATTAATTTACAGGGTAAATTTGTCGGCTCGAGAGGGCCGCTCTATATTCCTCCATCTGAGCAGGGCCAGCCCATCATCTTTCATGCTGGGGGCAGTCCAAATGCCTATGAACTGGCCGGCCGTTTTGCCAATGCAGTTATAGGTGCCGCATTTACTATTGAAGATGCACACGACCAGCGCAATGCGTTCAGGGCGGCGGCAAAACGATACGGGCGCAATCCCGACGAGATTAAATACATTCCCGGCCTGATGACTACCATTGCCAAAGATAGACGCACGGCACTCGATCGCCGTATTCAGTTAACAGGGAATCTATTTCTACAAAGGGCCACCTATCTTCAGCAGATGCTGGGCGTTCCAATTGATGCTATGCATATGGATGAGCCACTTTCAAAAGCGCTCCTTGATAATGCCCGACCGTCCCGTTATGATCCTCGTTCTTCACATGCATTAAAAATTGCAAAAGAGGGATGGAGCGTGCAAGATATTCTCGCCCATGGCGTGATCGATTATCATCCGGTGATTGTGGGACCAGGCATTGAAGCGGCAGACCACATGCAGGCTTGGTTTGAAGCCGGGGCAGCAGATGGATTCTGGATTTCTCCCGACGTTAACGATGATGGTATCGATGCCTTTGTGGATGAGGTAGTTCCGATCCTTCAGGAACGTGGGCTTTTTCATAAAGATTATGAGGGCAAGACGCTACGCGAACATTTAGGGGCACCTGATCAGTACGGAATTGATCCCCGTGTTTAAAATAAAATAATAGTCATAATAAAATATATCAAATATGGAAATAGGAATTATTGGATCCGGTAATATTGGAAGTTCTCTTGCCGGACATTTAGCAACACTTGGACATCAAGTTAAAATTGCGAATTCACGCGGACCGGAGTCATTACGGGAAATCGCAGAGAAAACCGGAGCGAATCCAGTAACTGTTGAAGCAGCTGCCGATGCAAAAGACCTTGTCATCATCGCCATTCCACAAAAGGCAATGGTAAAATTGCCGCTTGATATTTTGTCGGTTTCGGAAGCCATTATCATTGATGCAGGAAATTATTATCCTTCCCGTGATGGAGAAAATACCGATATAGAAGAAGGAATGACAGATAGTGAATGGACGGCAAAAGTGATTGGTCATTCTGTGATTAAAGCCTTTAATAATATTGTTGCTCCAAGTTTAGCCGAGAAAGCAGTTCCGGCAGCAAGTTCAAACAGAATTGCATTATCAGTTGCTGGTAATGATGAAGAACAAAAACAAGTTGTGATGAAACTCATTAATGAAATTGGCTTCGATGCCATTGATGGAGGTTTGCTTTCTGATTCGTGGAGACAACAACCAGGTGAGCCCGCTTATTGTCAGGATTTAGATCAGGAAAATTTGAAAGCAGCATTGCAAAGAGCAGATATCGCCAAACGTGCTGAAAATCTTGCTGTTGCGGATGAAATGGCACGACCTTATTTGTAATAATTATTTTCGCCAACCGAAAAACTGATGCCTGTAAATTCAATTAAAGAGATAAAAATTAGGCTGGTTGGTGAGATGCCAACGAGTAGGTAAACTGATTGATTTCTTTTAATACCTGCCTTTTTCCATTTCAAACAAATCTTCAATATCTTTTGCCAATAATGGCTGGCTGTAAATTTTAATCTGATCCATCTGCCCGTGGAATATTCTTTCTGAGGGAAATTCTTCATTACGGCCAATTTGCCATCGGCTGGTGTTAGAAAGATTGGCGATGCCATCTACTTTTGTACTGCCTGCTGGTTTTCCATCCAGGTAAACGGTGAGTAAATCGCCCTCACAAACGCCAGCAACATGATGCCATTTGTTTTTCCAGTCAGCAGGTAATTTTATGGTACAATCGCCTCTTCCCCAGCCACTAGCAAAGAATGTTAGTGTCTTGTTATCTGTAGTCTGGATAACGTGGCTATCTCCTTTTGTGAGTATATCTGTCAAACCTTTTTCGTCTCCGGTAGGATAAACCCAAGCCATCATACTAAGGTTATTCCCCATTTGATCCAGGCTTGGAGAATTTGGAATTTCCAGATAAGTACTGTCACCTAATTCAATAAGATGCTTTCTACCATCATTTGACCCACCAATCAGCAATGCGTTGTTATTAAATCCGGAAGCATCTGCAACTTGATTACTATGTAATTTGTTAAGGTCTAAATCTAAAAGTAAAGATGTTAAAGGTGTTTCATAAACTTTGAATATTGATTGCCTGTTTCCTATCCTGATGGTTTGCAAGCCAGTTTGATTTACGCCAAACCGATGATTGATGGTTTTTTGCTGACCTGGCAACAGGTATATTTCATCAGTATAAAGCAGTGTTTCCTTGTTTTGGGAATCATTAAGGATAACCTGGGGTTTAAAGGTTTGCGCTATTCCCGTAATGTTTTTAATGCGATAGCTGATTCCCTGTTCGGTGTTTAATTTTACTATTGGTTTTGCTTTCAGTTCAACAATCTGAAAAGGTTGGGCGACTGGTTTTTTCGGGGCAATAACTCTGATAGAAGTGTTAGCAGATGGATTTGTACCAATTTTTATGTTGCCTAATGCATACAGGCGACCACTGATGGAGTCTGTAATAGTCGCTCCAGGTGCTACTAATGATGATTTAGACAACCATGGTTTTCCGTTTGCGTAAATAATAACTTTCTTGGTTCCGAGGCTTCCTTCGTTTTTTAAGGTGAAATGTACCTGGAAGGGTTCGTTAGGGTTAACTTGTTTTTTGCTGATGCTATATTTTAAAAGTTTAATATTAGCATCTTGTTTGGTTGCCGAAAGTGATATCGGATTTCTGTTTGTTGGCCACGTTTGCGTTGCAATCGGACTCATTACAAAGTCCAGCCGACCGCCTTTAGCCAATAGCTGATGTGGAATGTCTAACTGGTTGTAAATTTGTTTGTTAACAGATAACGATTGGACGTATTTATTTGCTGGAGATTGTTTCTGTGCATGGATCACCAAATCTTTTTTATTGGCCAGGTGCAGGGTTACAGATTCAAATAAAGGCGCGCAAATGGCATAATTTGGGTTTCCGGGACTAATCGGAAAAAACCCAATGGCATTAAAAATGTAGGCGCTCGACATTGAACCGAGGTCGTCGTTGCCTGGCAGGCCACCAGGAGTTGCAGAAAAGCGATTGAGCATAATGTTTCTTAGCCATTGCTGCGTGAGTGCCGGGCGACCGGCTGCGTTAAACAAGTAAGGCAAATGCAGCACGGTTTCGTTGTCGTAAAGGATCACGTTATTGGTCATCGCAGAATCCAAACGATTTGAAAATGCTTCAGCACCACCAAGCAAATTAATCAGGTCTTTGGCATTATGAGGAACAAAATAAGTGTATGTCCATTTGTTGCCTTCTTTGTAGCCCGTCATGCCGGGGTTTAATTTATACGTGTTGCCTTGTCTTGGCAGCATAAACAGATCTGAAGGATGGAAAAGGTTCCTGTAATTTAAGCCACGTTTTTCCAGTAATTGCTGATCTGGCTTGTTCTTCATTACCAGTTTTGCAAATTGCGACAGCGCCCAATCGTCGTACGCGTATTCTACCGTTCTGGTTACCGATTCAGACCTGGAAAAGGGTACATATCCTAACTGGTGATACACTTTCATGTCGTTTTTTGCAAACGGGCCTTCCAAAATACTCTTCCGCATTGCGGTATAAGCAAGGTTTCGGTCATAACCAGTAATTCCTTTCAGGTAGGTATCCACAATGATTGGTACGGCATGATTTCCAGTCATGGTTTCTGTTGGCAGATATCCCGTTTGCTCATATACATCTAGCATGGATAGAATGATATCATTTTGCTTTTCGGGATATAATAATGTGAGTAGGGGGTGTAAAGAACGGAAAGTATCCCATGGGGAAAAACCACCATATTGATTTTTTCCTTTTGTGTGGTAAGTCTTTCCGTCAGCTCCTCTGTATTTTCCATCTATATCAGAAACTATCCAGGGGATGAGCAGCGAATGATAAAGTGCCGTATAAAAAACCTTTTTATTTTCAACTGAAGGATCTTTGATCTCCACTGTAGCCAGTTGCGTACCCCATTCTTTAGCTGTTCTTTCCCGGAAAGTCTCAAAGTCGAGTTGGCCAATTTCTTTATCGATGTTCTGTTGTGCACCTTCAAAACTTACTGTAGATGAGCTAATTTTAAGTGTGATGATTTGTGCTGCTGTATTTGATTTTTCAAAGCTTAATAAATACCCGCCCTTAACGCTATCGGATTCAATGATGTTGGATGATAGGTTAACGGTAGTATTTCCTGAAGATCCATAAACCAAACGTTTGCTCTTCAGGGTAAGATTTCCGGCTTCGCCAATGTAGATTTGCGGTGTTACCTTTGCAGGGAAGGTGAATTTTAAAATCCCGGTTCGGGTACTTGCTGCGGCTTCGGCAATGGTGTGATTATCGGTAAATACCACTTTATAATAGCCTGGTGTTGCCTCTTCCTGCGTATGACTAAAAGGGCGGTTATATTTTCCTGGTTCAAAATTTTTTCCTTTCTCCACCGGGAGGATGAATACCTGTCCTGAAGATCCTTCCGGGAAACCGCTGAAGTGCTTAAAACAGCTAAAAAAGAAAATATGTTTATCGCTGTAATCGTATCCTTTCGCTCCGGTTACCCGCGTTTCTGGCGAGAGTTGAATATTGCCCGATGGGGCTACCGCACCTGGATAAGTGCCTCCATTGCCTCCCCAACTGGTTAACACATTACTTTTCGTTGTGCCAACAAATGGATCAACGTAAAGTGTATTGCCATTTGATTGCTGCTGCTGGCTATGAACTGACAGTGACAAAGAAAGCAGCAATAGTATAACGGAGTGTACGCGGGAGAATTTAGCAAACATGCAGGATTAGATTTTAATATAAATTTTTCTTTTATCCATCAGGTAACCTACAAACCAGCAGAGCATCATAAAGCTTACCGCAAATACAAGGGTGCCAAATGCACCGGGGAAAATTACCTGGTAAAAAATATTGTTGATCCAATTGTAGAAACTTATGCTTTGTTGTACCTGCACCAATTGAAAAATAACCAGCAGTAATTCTGATAAAAGATAGATAGCCAAAGAGTTCCTTCCAAAAACCAGGAAGAAGTTTGTTCCCCATTTGATGTTTTTAAGTTCGATGGCATAAATTAAGATCCCTAGTATCGCTAAATCCAAACCTATGGTAAGCAATACAAAAGAACTAGTCCACAATTTTTTTGCAATAGGGAAAAATTGTCCCCAAAACAAAGCCACGCCAATCAGTAATGCGCCCATCATCAATAGCTTAGCCACACATTCAAAATTTTTCCCTTTACGCTGGATATAAGCACCTGCAAGGTAGCCACCAATAACGTTCACGATACCTGTGATGGTGCTCAATAATCCTTCCGGATCGAAAGCTATTGGGCCGCCGTGATCGTGGTATAAATGGGCATCACCTAAAATTAAGATATCCAATTTAGTGCCTGCATTACCCAACATGCTATATTCTTCTCCTGGTACTCCGTATAACAGTAGAAATGCCCAATAGATTAGCAGGAGTGCAATAGAAATGATGATGGCTGCTTTTTTTGAACAGTAATGTACGATAAGCGAACCAAAAAAGTAACACAAGGCGATTCGTTGCAAAACGCCCATAATACGGGTGTGGCCTAAAGAATTAAATACCCAGTTACCATGATCCCGATGCATAAAGGGAAACCAATACATCAGGTAGCCCAGCAAAAAGATGATTACGGTACGTTTAAAGATCTTGGCTAAAAAAGCAGAATTGGTTTCAATCTTTTTCTTAGAAAAACTGAGGGCATTTCCAACTGCAAATAGAAAGGATGGAAAAACGAGATCAGTGGGCGTAAAGCCAAACCAGGCTGCGTGATCTAGCGGTGACCATACCGCTGCACCCGAACCAGGAGAGTTTACAATGATCATGAAACAGACGGTCATTCCTCTAAATATATCGAGCGTGGTAAATCTATTATTTGATAATTCCATAAGGTTCTATTATTGTATGTGCTAGTATTCTGCTATTATTTAATCTATTGCGCCTTCAGCTGATAACTGATTTTGCTGGATGCGGTTTCCATCACTATCTTCACTTTTTCAGGGTTTTTGCCGTCTTCATCGTAAATCATCATCTCGTTCTGCCCCTCTTTTAGCCAGGGCTCTGGAATATACATACCGATATCGCCGATTTTTTCCGGATAGCGCCCCAGGTTATGGCCGTTAATCCAAACTGAACCGTGCCCCATGCCATAAGGATGAACACGCCAGATCAAATGCATGTTGGCTATTTTTTGCTGATTGAAAGTGGATCTGTAAAATTGTGGACCACTTAACGAATCTGTACCTATCAGGCTTTTCCAATCCACGGAAGCATCTTCGGGATCTACACCATTTTTCATGTTCCATCCGGTTAAAACGGTTCCCGTTCCCATCGTGTTTATTTTAACAGGCTGATCGATACCGCCCTCGTTACTTACGTTTTCTATAAAAACAGAGAGTTCAATCGGTTTGGCTAAAATAGCTGCATCTGTAATTTTATATTCAAAAGGAATATTCCAGCCTTCGTGTCTTAATACTTTTTTGCCGTTGATAAATAAAGTTGCATTTTCATCCGTACTTTTAAAACTGACCGTTAGGCTGGAAAGGCCTGGTTGGGCTTTGATAATGGTTTGAAACCAGCCATAACCCTCTTTAAGGTTGAAGGCATCTGCTCCAATTTTATATTTTGCAGTTTTGAGTGTGTCGAGTAGGGGTGGGCCATTTCTAATGGACAAGGAATCTGGCGCTGATGTGAAATACCACTTATCAAGGGTAAATATAAATGGTCCACCTTTTTTAATTCGGGTAATGCCAGAAAGTCCTTTTTTATCAATGTCTGTTATGGGGCCGAGGTAGGCAGCTAGTTTATCGCGACCATCATGGGCGGTAAAAAAGGCAAGATCATGAAGACCTTTTTTTAGGTCTAGGGTTAGCTCACCATTTCTGATCTTCCAGTTGGTTACCAGCTTTCCATCTACAAATACCGTTGCACGGTCGCCCCCATCAGACTGTAATGTGTATTTTCCTGTAGAAGGTGCATTAAATTTTGTGCGGTACCAGGCAGAATTGGTCAGGTTTCCATCTTCGCCCATTTGTAATGGATTTTCACTAGCTAACCATTTCCCGTTATTTGTAGCAGATGCTGCAAAAACCGAAGCATCTTTATTTTTCCAGGGCGTTAAATGAATCAGCGTATCTATTTTAACATCCTGAATAGGGCTAACAGTCATTTTTTTAACCCCATCTTCGAGGTAAAGCATTGCGTGGGTATCTTTTGCGGCAGCTAATGGATAGGTTGCTGCTGCTTTAAAGCCTGTGTTACTCAGTTTCGTTTCACCAAGATAAGAAACACCAGTAACAATCGCTTCACCCTCTGTTTCGGCTGTGATCCATGTTTTATTGGTTGTCGATTTGTCCATTACCAGGATCCGAACCAGTTGATCGCCTGTTTTAAAAAGATAAAGGGAAGGTTGCTCCGTGGGCTTAAACACGGTGTTTAAAGTAACGTTTTTGCCGGTTACTTTCAAGTCACTAATATGAACAGTAGATTTAACAATAGCTTTTCCATCTGTAATAAAATTCAGATATAGCGGGTCTCCTGCATTTGCTTCTATGATTAAAGTAGTGGTATTTTGCTGTTTAACCACGCTGTAGATTCTGGATAATCCCCAATTTAATTCTACTTGATTATTCAGTTTAAACTGATGTACAATCGGATGGATCTCGCCCGGCAATAAGTTAACCGTAAAAGGAGGTAGCCCCTTAAGCGTAATGGTTTTTGTAATCTGTTTTTCAGCGGAATTATCAAGGAAAATCAACGTTCCGGCCTCGCTCATTCTTGCCGTGATTTTTAGTGTAGTATCTGGTGTTAAGTATTGATAAGTTATGGATGCGTCGGTACTGTTTTCCAATATGTCCTGGAAACTGCGTGCAAAGTATCCGGCACGTTTAAAAGTATAATAAATCGGGCGTAAATCTCCGGCTTGCCCCACTGCAGCGCCATAATCGTATGAGGCGGCGTCTTCATCATTGTTGGTATAGCCAAAATTAGATCCGCCATGTGCCATATAAAAGTTATAGCCGTTGCCGCCATGGGCAATGATTTTCCAGGTACGGCGGTCGTAAACGGGTGCATCTGTCGGTTTAGCGCCATATTGCGAATACCAAATGCTCCAAAATTCTGTAGAAAACCACGGATTAGGTCTTTTCGGATCATCGAGTGTTTCTTTTCCGGCAGGATCAGTTGCATGATGTACGCCGCTAAAAAAGTAGGGCACTTCCATTCCCATGGCTAATAATTTGTTTTGTAAATGTTTAAAGTAATCGTTAGGCATATCAGTTCCCCAACCTTTAGGGTGTTCATTTTCGAGTTGCACTAAAATTACGGAGCCACCTTTATTAATCTGGTGTTTCATTACAATAGGCAGTAAATGGTCGAAGAAGCGGTCTACATATTTTTCAAATTCGGCATTCGGTTCCCTCACCCGTAAACAAGGTTTAAAGCGTAGCCAGATGGGATAACCACCCTGATCCCATTCGGCACAGTAATATGGGCCAATACGCACAATCGAATATAATCCCAGTTCTTTCACAAGAGCAAGAAACTGATCGAGGTTCTGGTCACCATCAAACTCAAATTTCCCTTCCGTGGGTTCATGAAAGTTCCAGATGGTATAGATCTCAATGCAATTGAAGCCTCCACGTTTAAGTTGTAGCAGGCGCTCCCGCCACAATTCATGCGGCACCCGGGCATACTCCATACCTGCAGAAACTAAAAAGGTTCTTTTCTGATTGATCAGAAAGCCTTTACTGTCGAAATCGCTGAAGCGCTTTGCTGCAGGCAACGCATGGAACATGTGGTCATTTACAATTTCCTGTGCATTGGCAAGAGTAGAAACAGAAAGGGCAAGCAGCAAAGCATACAAAAGTCTACCGTATTTCATTAGCTGAGAATATTATGTGGCTTTATACTGGTTTCATTTTGCATGAGCGGCTTTTATCGTATCATTATATTTAGCATAAAGTTTTGCCACCACTTCAAATGAATTGCCTTTTATTTTGTCAGAATAGGCATTGTTATGGAGATTTACCCATTGCCATTCCCAGTTTTTTACATTTTTATCAAACGCTTTCAAGTCTACTGTTGTGCCTGTTTTTAACGACTGATCGAGTGTTTTAAAGAACATTTCCCATCTTGGTTTATAATATCCTTTAATTAACCCTGCCCATTGGCGGTTAGAATATTCCCTTAAACCGCTTTCTTTATCACCCCATAAGGTAACAAGATCTCGTGCATTAAATTCGTATAAATTTTTCTCTTTTTCTGTAATGCCGTTAGCTCTTGCTTCGTTAATCCATTTGCCCAGCAGAAAATCTTTGCGGGTGGCTAACAACAGGTCCATATCGTCTAATAGTTCCAGGAATTCTTTGCTGTATTTTTTAAAGGCAACCTGATCTTTGGCTTGGTAAGCTGCTGCCATTTTCTGTTGAAGCGGGCTCGCATAGTTGGCTAATACTTGCCTGGTTACATCTACCAGGTCATATTCAAAACCATCGCTGGTTTTTAATTCATCTGCACTGGCGGTAAACAAACCCCAGGCTTTAACCAATTGAAGCGGATCGTACGATAATCCCGTCAGTACCCTGTCTATTTTCTTCTCAAAAGTAGGACGGGCTACGATGATAGACTCGTTTCCGCCTTCCGTTAAACCACCGCTATAAACGGTATTCAATAAGATATTCCATGCCTCATCCAGCTGCGGTAATTGTTTGCCATACCTGCGTTTCGCATAATCTTTCAGCCATGCTTCCGCATCGATTGGTGTATCTCTCCATACGTTTTCGAGCATTAAGCCAAATAAGGCAGGGTTTTGCTCAATTCCTTCGGGAGCCAGCCCGATCCCCACCATCTTTTTAGATTCAGGATCGTGCAATGCAATAGAAGGGTCTGCTGCCACATGGCGCATTCTGCCAAACAAACTGATGTTGCCACCAAAGTTCTGCAGCATATTCCAGATCCATGGTTTGCCATAATAGGCATCTGTATGGTTCCATACCGGGTGCGCATCGCTGTATAAATCAAGCACAATCATCTGGTCGTCTGGTACCGCATTCAGTAAAGCTTTCACCTGCTGCGGCTGCCAGAATTTATTGTTGTAGTGGAACATCCATCCTTGCATCACCCAAATTGCTTTAGGATCAGCGGCTGTCATGGAATGGAACACCTTTTTACTCATGTCGCTTAAATAAGTCGAGTCGTTAGTCGGCGGGATGTTTTCGTTAAATGTATCAGAGGAATACAGGTGATCTGTTCCAAATTCTTTAGTCTGGGTTTCAATGTACTGTTTCCCGATTTTTTCGAATAAGGTATCTTCAGGATCGAGGATAAATACATCAGGAAAACCAGCATCCCAGTTGGTTCTTTTTACTTTGGCCGATGGGAACTTATCTTTGAAGGTAGGTGGCACGTGACCAGTAAAAGCAGATAAAACAGGTTTCATCCCAAATGATCTTTCTCTTTCGAGGATCTTTTTCTGCAGTTCTTTATGGGAATCCATCCAGTGCTGTGGCAGCGGACCGCCCCATGCATCGATGTTGCCCATCCATAACCAGGAAAAGTAAGCCGGACCGCTAAAAAAACCTTCGAGTTCTTTATCGGTAAAACCCATCGAGCGGTATACATCTCTCCAGATGGCTTCTTCGCCGGTAATGGCTAATGGCATGTTGATTCCATTTAAAGCCATCCAGTCGATTTCTTTCTGCCAGCGTTCCCAATCCCACCAGGCCATGGTGTAGTTAAAAGTGCAATAGTTTAAATAGTAACGGTAATTGTAAGGGGTGTTTTTATGGATTTTTGCTGATACTACTGGTAAAACAGCAGGGATGTTCAGGTTGGTGCCATTCCAGCCAATATCGCTCTGGCAATAGTTTTTTAAGTAATAATTTAAAGCCGAAGCTACTGATAAGCCATTGTTGCCACGCAGTACAATTTTATTGTTTCTGGATTCCACTTCAAACACATCTTTTTCATTTTCCCTGGGGATTTCTTCTACAATGAATTCTCCCGCCCGGTTAGTTACGATACGTTTTAAAAAGGCAGCGGTGTTTTGCTGGTCTACTTGCGCCTGCGTGGTTAAGCTTGCGGTTATGGCTGCCAGAAACAATAAAATAATGTACTTATGCATAGTCTTTTTTAGAAATTAGGGTTTTGAACCAATACACCACCAGCTTTGTCAATCTCTACTTGTGGGATGGGGTAATAATAGTGTTTAGGACGAATAAAAGTAACCGTTTTTCCCTGATCTACCGGCGCCTTTGATACTGCACGGTTATAGATCGTGGCAATATTAACGATTCCGGTTTTATCCCAGCGCATTAAATCCTGGTGTCTTTCTCCCTCGCCAGCCAGTTCTACGCGTCGCTCGTGGATTAGTTGGGTCATGCCTGCGCCCGATACCGGAGGTAATAATGCAGAAGCTCTGCGGCGAACCTGGTTAATGAGTGCATCGCCAGCGCCTGCACCTTGTGTACGGATTCTGGCTTCGGCTACTAACAGGTAGATGTCTGCAGAACGCATTAATGGAACTGCATAATTATGGTCAACACCGTTTCCTTCTGCCGACCCAAAAGGGTAGAAAACTGCATATTTACGGAAAGCAAAACCTGTAGATGACAGGCTGCTGGTAAAGGTTTGATCATCTACGCCGTCGCCAATATTGATTTTGTCACCAACACTCAAAAGCGTGGCTGCTTTACGGGAATCGTTTGCTTCAAATTCGTCGGCTAAACCTTGTAAAGGCTGACTAAATCCATATCCTCCCCAAGCTCTAGGGATGTAATAAATGGTATAATCGTTTTGTACAATGTTTTGTAAACCTTGCACAGAGAAGAGAATTTCAGTACTGCTTACATTTTGGCGTGTAAAGTTCTCCTGGAAAGTGGCTGCAAGATTGTAATTCGGATTATTAATTAAACGCTGGCCGGTAGTAATGGCTTGCGGTAATTTCTCCCAATACATATATAGTTTTGTAAGCAATCCTAAAGCTGTTCCTTTGCTTACGCGACCCCTATCTGTAGCACCATAAGATTCTGGAAGTAAATCAACAGCCTTTAATAAATCGGCTTCAATTTGTTTCCTCACTTCTTCAATGCTCGATTTCGGTTTGTTAAAGGTTTTATTCGTGAAATCTGATTCTGAAATAATGGGTACATCGCCATATATCAACATTAGTCGCCAGTAACCAAAAGCTCGCATAAAGTACGCTTCGCCCATGCTTCTGTTTCGCACGGCTTCATTCATTACCGGTATTTTAGGGATATTGATAATTGCATTTGTAGAACGGTTAACCGTTTCATATTTATACGTCCAGCTATACCTTACTTGTGCATTAGAGGCATCGTAGGTCAGGTTTTCTATCGCTTCATCTTCAGAATGATCTCCCGAACGCCAGTAATCATCCGATGCGACATCAAAAGTAGTTTCTGCATGGCTGATATAATCTTCCTGCTCGAGCAGGTTATAGATTCCGGTAACTGCATTTACCCCATCTGTTTCATTTCTAAAATAGTTGTCTGTATTATAAACACCTTTCTGGTCAAGATCCAGATTCTTTTTACAGGACGCACTTAAAAGTACAATCGCTGTTAGTACAAGAATATTTATTTTCGTTTTCATAGGATTATAATTTAAGGGTTAAACCAAAAGTAAATGAACGTACAGAAGGATACTGTGCTACATCAACACCTCTTTGCCTGTTACCATCTGTATAACCCAATTCTGGCGTATAACCATTGTATTTGGTAAGCATAAATACATTCTGCCCGGTTACGTATAATCTAAGGCTGCTAAATGTTGCTTTTTTAACCAGTGCTGATGGGAAGGTATAGCCCAGTGTGATATTTTTTAGACTAAAATAACTGCCATTTTCAATAAACAGATCTGATGTTCTGTAGTTATCGTTAGAGCGGTCGAGCGACATTCTTGGGATCGTATTGCTCGTTCCCGGGCCAGTCCACCTGCCAATTGTTTCTCCATACAAATTAAAAGAATAGGTTGGATCGATCCCCTGCATCCTGTCTGCGTTGTACAAATCAATACCAAATACGCCAGTGAAATTAGCCGACAGGTCGAAATTTTTATAAGAAACACTTCCTTGCAGGCCCAAAGTTGCGCCAGGATTCGGATTACCAATATAGGTACGGTCTTTTCCATCAATTAAGCCATCGCCATTGATATCCAGGAAACGCACATCGCCTGGTTTAATAGAACCCTTACGGGAATCATTTGCCAGTGCAGCATCATTATTAATTTCTGCCTGCGTTTGATATAACCCATTTGTTTTCCAGCCATAGAAAGAAGAAATAGACTGTCCTTCATATGTTCTGGAGATTTCCTGACTGGAACGGCCATAAACTTTTGAAGAAATATAAGCGCTTTCTCCATAGAGCTTAGTGATTTTGTTTTTGATAAAGGAACCATTTATCCCAACAGAATATTTCACCTCGCTGCCTGCATTGTAATTGATTTCTGCCTCAACACCCCGGTTGTTCATCTCTCCCGCATTTACGTCTGATGCAATGGTTGTACCTGCAGTTCCTACCTGCACGGCAGGGATGAGCATATCTTTCGTATTCTTATCGAAATAAGTTACCGTAGTGTTCAACTTGTTTTTCAGAAACCCAGCTTCTACACTAATATTAGTCATTGCCGAGCGTTCCCAGGTGATATTAGAATTGGCTATTCTAGTGATTGCTGCGCCATTATATCCTGCTCCGCCGAAAGTATAACCATTTGCTCCATATGTATTTCCAACCAGGATCGAACTTACATACTGAAAAGGCGGGATGTTTTGGTTGCCCAGTTCGCCCCATCCACCGGTTATTTTCAAGTTGCTGATCCAGTTCACATCCTTCATAAAACTTTCATTAGAGATTCTCCATCCTACGGAAAATGCTGGGAAATATCCCCATTGTTTACCCGGAGCAAATCTGGAAGAACCATCTGCCCTGAAGGTTACAGTAGCCAGGAATCTGCCATCATAATCATAAAACCCCCTTGCAAAAACA
Organism: Pedobacter sp. N23S346; assembly: GCF_048515415.1. NCBI lineage: Bacteria > Pseudomonadati > Bacteroidota > Sphingobacteriia > Sphingobacteriales > Sphingobacteriaceae > Pedobacter > Pedobacter sp. N23S346. The sequence continues at coordinate 129,942 of NZ_JBLYEE010000005.1, read as the reverse complement.
GACTCTAAAGCGGTAGGGTCATCGTTAGTGCCAGCAGCTGTGAGTAAGGTATTACCCTGACTTAGCACGCGTTGATCAAAGGCAGTATTGTCATAGCCAATTCTTGCTGCACTGAAATTGCTACCTTGAAAATCTTGTTTAGAATAACCGGCAGTAAACGTAATGTGGCTTTTGTTAATCGTTTTATCATAGGTAAGAAATAAATCCAATAGATTGGAATGCGATTCCAGCTCTGATTGGGTAAGGCTCGAATTGGTTGTTTGCCTTGCCTGGTTTACATCCAGTACACTGAAATTGTAACCCCTGGTAATGGTACCATCAAAACCATAATTCGCACGGAATTTCAGGTCTTTCATCAAGTTTACTTCTGCAAATACATTGGCAATTACCCTGTATTTTTTGGTGTAAGCATCGGTCTGCTGGATGGTTGAGTAAGGGTTATTAATATCGCCCAACTGGTTGGCGAACGCTTTGGATGTACCAAAAGAGCCATCATCGTTTACCATAGGAATTGCAGGGTTAAAGCGTAAAGCAGAGAACAGCAGGCCGGTTTGTGAATCATTATTATTGAAAGAATTGCTTTCTGTGTAAGTTCCCTGTACGTTTTCTCCGACTTTGAGCCAAGGTTTAATTTTATGCTCACTATTTATACGTGAACCGAAACGTTTAAATCTTGCTTTATCTATAATTCCTTTTTCATCGTACATGGAAGTAGCGAAATAAAAGGTAGAAGTTTCATTACCACCCTGGATATTTACATCACCACTGGTTACTTTACCTGTCCCCAGAATTGCCTTTTGCCAGTCTGTGCGTTGTGTAGCATAATATGGATCATCCCATGGTGCCTCTATTGTAGCGCCATCATTTGTATAACGCTCTCTTTTAAGCGTGTATAAATTTGGAGCCGTTAACAGGTCCAGGTAACGCGTGGTGTTAGAAAAACCTGTGTAAGCATTTACTGAGGTGGATAATTTCTGACTGAAATTCCCTTTTTTGGTGGTTACCAAGACCACGCCATTTGCAGCACGTGTACCGTAAATTGCACTCGAAGAAGCGTCTTTTAAAATCTCTACCGAGGCTATATCGTTAGGATTTACATCACTTAACGCATCAGGATTGCTGGAAGGAACCCCATCGATAACCACCAAAGGATTGGCATCGTTAATGGTTCCCGTACCGCGGATTCTGATACTCGGTGCAGCACCTGGCGAACCATCATTACGTACAATGTTAACGCCAGCAGCACGGCCATCTAAAGCCTGAGTAACTGAAGCTACCGGCAAGTTTTGTAGATCTGAGCCTTTTATACTGGAAATAGACCCGGTTACATCCACTTTTTTAGTGGTACCATAACCAACCACCACTACCTCATTCAGGTTTTGATTATTTTCTGAGAGGATTGCGGTAACTACAGATTTACCACCTATAGGTAATGTAGCTTTTACGTAGCCAATATAAGTAAATTCGAGGATGCCATCTAATGGCGCATTAAGTGAAAATTCCCCGTCATTGTTGGTGGTGGTTCCGGTTGTAGAACCCTGTAGCTTAACGCTAACTCCAGGGAGTACACCACCTTTTGCATCTGTAACTTTTCCTTTAACAACCGACTGTGCGAAGGCGGTTTGCAGTTGTGAAGAGAGCAAAATGAGGAGTATAATAGCTACCTTAAATGGCGTATTTAATCTAAACGAGCGGCGGGCATTTAGAAATGCGAAAATCGTTTGTAAATTTTTCATCAAAATAATTTGGTTTTAATGCTGCATAACATTACAGGACCTCTCAAAATGGTCCAGGCATAGCACAGTCAGCACAAATGAAAATATGTTTGTTTTAGTTCTTAGAAAGTATAATGTCTTTCTACCGTTCCTGGAAGCGGTTAGGAATCTGAGGTGTAAGTTTTCTTCATGGTCTGGTTTTAAGTTTTGTTATTGTTGGTTGTGTATTTTATAGTTAAATGACTAGTGGTTCATTAGTCGTGAGCACTGCTTTTAATTCAAATACTCATGTGGTTCTGTATAATTAAATAGTTGTTACTTTAAAGTTATGTAAAAAAGTTACATTTAATCAAGTTATTTGTGATTTATTTTATAAAACACATTATAATTAATAGTATTTTTATAAAAACCATGTAACTTATTTAAAATTTTTATATAAGTTTAGTAGTTTTACCTTTATAGCTTATTTAAATACGCGATCAATATGAAAATAACACTTCGGCCTGATTACTTTTCTGTGGATGAGAAAAAACTCCATGAGCTAAGTAATATGGAGAGAAAAAAATACCTGCAGAAAATAAAGATCCTTAAATATATATACGAGAATGAGGCCACTACGGTTAGTGAAATTTTCACAGCAGTAGGAATTAGCTCTCCAACTTGCCTGATACTACTCAACGAATTGATTGCAGATGATATTTTAGAGAAAAAAGGCAAAGGTGAATCTATGGGCGGTAGAAAACCAGATTTTTATGTACTGAAAGATGCCACTTTTTACATGGTGAGCATAGAGATGGAAAAATTCAGGACGCGGGCAGCAATCCTCGACAATAACAATAATTACATCACCACAATACATACTTTACCCAAAGGAATCAGCAAAGATCAGTCGGCTGTACCAGATTTGCAGACTTTCATCGAGACATTGGTCGCCTCTGCTAAAATCGATAAAACTAAACTGGTGGGTATAGGGATATCTATGCCTGGGTTAGTAGACGCGGAAGCGGGCACAAATTATACCTATCTTCGATCAGACGATAAAGAAAAAACATTACAAGAGGTACTGGAAGCTAAGTTCGGCTATCCGGTGTTCCTGCAAAACGATGTAAAATGTGCCGCCATTGCAGAAAGCAAACATGGATTAGCAAAAGGGGTTAGCGATGCATTGGTTGTGTTAATGGATTGGGGCGTTGGATTAGGAATCATCATGGATGGCAAAATGCGTAAAGGCAGCAGGGGCTTTTCCGGAGAAATCGGGCATATTCCGCTAATCGACGAAGGCGCATTGTGTTATTGCGGTAAAAAAGGATGCCTGGAAACAGTTGCTTCCGGTATTGCACTTGCAAGAATGGCCAAAGAAGGTATAAAATCTGGTCAGCATTCCCTTCTCAATGAATTATCGGATCATGAAATCGATAAAATAGAACCGCATCTCGTAATTGATGCAGCCAACAGGGGCGATCAATATGCGATTAGCATCCTATCCGTTGTAGGCAGTAACTTAGGTAAAGGAATTGCAACCCTCGTGCAGCTGTTTAACCCTGAGGTTATTATTCTGGGGGGTAAAATGGCAGAAGCGAAGCAATATATTACCATTCCTATTATCCAGGCGATCAATACTTACAGCATGACAGAAATTAGGGAGAACACGCAGATTGTAACCTCTGAATTTGGTCAGGATTCCTGTATTTTAGGTATTGCGAGCATGGTAATCAATAACATTTTTGAAAGACAAATCAGATTTGCGGAGCTTTAGACCATAAATTGATTTTGCGCATCTTAGTTCATTCTAAATATAATATTTGGGATGAGTTGAAAAGGCTATATTGCTATTAATAATTTAAGAGTATGGCTGAAAAAAAATCGAAGCTCGCGGAAATTAAAACGAAACCAACAGCATTAAGTGTAGATGAATTCATTAATAAAATTGCTGATGAACAAAAACGAAATGACAGTTTTGTGCTATTGGATTTGATGAGCAAGATTTCTGGTGAACAGCCCGTACTTTGGAGCAACGCCATTATTGGTTTTGGAAATAAAAGATTCAAAAGTGCGGCAACAGATAGGGAAGTAGATTGGCTGCTGATTGGTTTTGCACCCCGGAAAGCAAATTTCTCACTGTATTTAACTGTGAATGTTAAAGATCATGCTGAGGCATTGCAAAAGTTGGGTAAACACAAAACTGGTGTAGGTTGCTTGTATATTAATAAGCTGGTAGATGTGGATCTGGATGTATTGAAGGATATTGTCAAAACCTCGCTTGCTAAACTGGTGTAATTATTTATAGGATCAGGTTATGAATCTGAGAGTTCGATTGTTATTTAGTGCTTTCGCAGCCCCTGTCTGCGACAACCACTCTGAAAGAAGGGAATTATGAACGCCATTCCCCTCACCAGCGAGGTGCCCAAAGGGTGGGGTGGTTTGTTGACCTTTGTTTTGATAAATACTTCGAAAGTTCTATTTATTGTCAGCAAAACTTGTGAAATTCTTCAGCGCACAGGCTTTTGATTTTTCGCAAGTTGATAAATTATATTTTTTAAATAGCTTCTAAATTAGAATAGCTATTTAGCTGTTAATACTAACAAGCCCATTGTTTCGGCAATTTTACAAGCCTCCAGCGCATTGCTTACATTCAGTTTTTGAAATATATTTTGCCGGTGTCGGTTAATGGTATTGATGCTTAATGCCAGTCGATCTGCAATTTCTTTGCTTCTTTTTCCGTGTTTGATTAGTTGCAGAATTTCTTTCTCTCTGACAGACAGAAAACCATTAAACCTTTCTTCATCGTGTTCGATAATTTTTCCGGTCTGCTTATTCATGATCGCTCCCTGCGGAATCGCGAATTCAGGATGATCATAAATCAGGTTATACAGGCAAAGCGCCAACCAGATAGCGCCATCATCCGAGCTGGCAATATATAGTAAGCGGTGTTTCACTAAAACATATTTTCCTTCCTTACTTTTCATCCTGAGTTTAGTAATCATTTCAAAATCCATTCTTTCTTCGGCGGCAAGCGTATTTAACAGCTGAAAGAACTGAAATTCCAGCCGATACTTTTTCTGCAGATCTTCTGTGTGGATCTTCTGTAATAGCTGATCTTCCCAAATGGAATTTATTTCCTGCTCTTGCGCTAAAAGACCTAAATTTTCGGCAATGGTACCATAATAAAGATAGCTTTTCCTGGCTTTTAAATCACTCAATACACTGATACCGTTTTCAATTTTGCTATACATTTCGGCAATAAGCCTGGCCTGAAGCAATTGTTGGTCGGCATCTAAAATAGTTTCAAAAGATTGAGAGAAGAGTTTAATATCAAGCAGGTCTCGCATGGGTTCAAATTTTGATGGTTATTTATTACCATTGAATCTGGTTGGAAGCTTAAATAACTTTGCGAACTTACAAATTCGAGTGGTTATTTTAGAAAAGAAAGTTTGCAATCAGTATAATGTTTAATCTCCGTCCAATAAACTTTTAATCATGAGTAAAATGAAAAAAATATTTTTAGCATTAAGTCTAATATGTAGTATAAATGAATTAAAGGCGCAAAGCCTGGATAAAATGCAGTGGTTTAATGAGCCTGAGAAATGGAACATTAAGAACAACAGCTTAACGATGCAGGTAACGCCGGCAAGTGATTATTGGAGAATTTCTCACTATGATTTCACGGTGGATGATGCGCCATTTTATTATACTACCTACGGCGGCGAGTTCGAAGCCAAAGTCAAGCTTACGGGTGCCTATAAAGCCCGTTTCGATCAGATGGGATTAATGCTTCGCATTGATCATAAAAACTACATTAAAACAGGGGTCGAATTTGTAGATGGAAAATTTAACGTGAGTACGGTTGTTACGCATGATAAAAGCGACTGGAGTGTGTTGCCGTTAACTGAAGTGCCACCTTTTATCTGGATTAAAGTGGTGCGCAGGCTCGATGCGGTAGAAATCTTTTATTCTTTAAATGATAAAAATTACATCATGACCCGAAATGCTCCCTTACAGGATAATACTCCTGTGATGGTTGGCTTAATGGCCGCTAGTCCGGATGGTAAAGGTTTTGAAGCGAAGTTTGAGCATTTTAAAGTAAATCACTTGCCAGATCAACGGCGCTTGGAATGGTTGAAAACACATCAATAGGCTGATCTATATTCCCATTTAAGTTAAGTGGAATAAGAAAAACTGCGCTACTGAATAACAGGCAGCGCAGTACACGTCAAATCTCTTATTTAATAGCAGATTTAAGAAGTTCATTAGAGATAAGCAATAGAAAAAAGCTGATATTTGCTGCCTTAATTGCGAATAATGAAATCTACCCTACAGCTTTTTGATTTTTCGAAAAGAATCGACTATAAAACAGAAATTTTAGCAGGCCTAACGGTAGCCATGACCATGATTCCCGAGTCGCTATCATTTGCAATTCTTGCCGGTTTTCCTCCATTAACAGGTTTATATGCCGCTTTTATAATGGGTTTGGTTACTGCTATTCTGGGTGGCAGACCAGGGCTTGTATCTGGTGGGGCAGGGGCAACGGTAATTGTGCTTATTGCTTTAATGAAAAGCAACGGCATCGAATATGTATTTGCTGCGGTAGCATTGGCTGGCATTATTCAAATTATAGTCGGGCTTTTTAAACTGGGCAAATTCGTTCGCCTGGTGCCGCAACCCGTTATGTTTGGATTTGTAAACGGGCTTGCTGTAATTATTTTTATGTCGCAGTTAGAACAGTTTAAAACTCTTGTTAACGGTGAGGTAACCTGGTTAAGTGGCACAGCACTTTATGTAATGCTGGCCTTGGTGGCCTTAACCATTGCAATAGTTATTTTACTGCCTAAATTTACCAAAGCCATTCCAGCTTCTTTAGTGGCCATTATTGTGGTGTTTCTGGTGGTTTTCTTTTTTGGCATCGACACCAAACTGGTTAAAAACATTGCATCTGTAAGTGGTGGTTTTCCGCCATTTCACATTCCCCGAATTCCATTCAATCTGGAAACCCTTAAAATTATTTTTCCTTATGGATTAATTATGGCTGGTGTAGGTTTAACAGAGGGATTGCTTACCTTAAACCTGGTAGATGAAATTACAGATTCTAAAGGAAACGGAAACCGTGAAAGCATTGCACAAGGAATTGCAAATATGCTTAACGGCTTTTTTACAGGTATGGGCGGTTGCCCGATGATTGCACAAACATTGGTGAATCTATCTGCAGGAGCAAGAGCGAGGCTCTCTGGAATCATTGCGGCATTGACTATTTTGTTGATTATCCTGATTGGTGCACCTATTATTGAAAGGGTGCCCATGGCCGCTCTGGTTGGCGTAATGATGATGGTTGCCATTGGCACATTCGAGTGGATGAGTTTTAAAGTGATCAATAAAATGCCTAAGCAAGATATTTTTATTGGCATTTTAGTAGCTGTAATTACAGTCTGGCTGCATAACCTTGCGCTGGCAGTGCTGATTGGTGTAATTATTTCTGCATTGGTATTTGCCTGGGAAAGTGCAAAACGAATCAGGGCTAACAAATACGTAGGAGAAGACGGGGCGAAATATTATGAAATTTATGGGCCATTATTCTTCGCATCAGTAGCTAACTTTAACGATAAATTTGATGTATCCGGTGATCCTGAAAATGTAATTATCGACTTTAAAGATAGCCGCATTTATGACATGTCTGGAATTGATGCCTTAAATAAACTTACCGAACGCTATAAGCTGGCAAATAAAAGGCTTCATTTAAAACATTTAAGTAATGATTGCAAGCGATTATTGCAAAATGCAGATGGTATTATAGAAGTGAATGTGATGGAAGATCCTGATTATCGCGTTGCTGTAGAAAAGTAATTAAAAATTAAATTCCAGTTGGTTGCTACTGAGATTTTCGATTGGAACATCATCATAAAAACGAGATAGGGTGATGCCGAGCAAACGAACTTTCGCGGTGCCCAAATTGGCTTCTTCGAGCAATTTTGTAGCTTCCAGAAACATGTTCTCTGCCTGGTTTATCGGAGCCGCGAACGATCGGCTTCTGGTAATGAGTTTAAAATCTTCAAATTTTATTTTAAGGGTAACTGTTTTTCCTTTCAACTGGTGTTTCTCCAATCTCCGGGCAACCGTTTCGCTAATTTGTTTCAATAAATCGTGCATGGTAGAGAGGTCGTTTGTATCTTCTGATAAAGTATCTTCGGCACCAACCGATTTGGTTTCGCGATGAGATTGCACCGACCTGTTGTCTATGCCGCGTACAATTTTGAAATAGAATTTTCCCGATTTTCCGAACTGCGCCATTAGCTGCGATTCGCTCAGATTCTTCAAATCGGCACCAGTGTTAATTTGCATGGCTTTCATTTTTGCCGCCGTAACTTTACCCACCCCAAAAAATTTCTCTACCGGCAGCTTTTCCATAAAGGCCTTTATTTTAGAAGGGCCGATAAAAGTTAAGCCATCAGGTTTGTTCATATCTGATGCAACTTTGGCGACAAATTTATTGATCGAAACCCCGGCAGATGCAGTGAGGTTTAATTCATTTTTAATCGCATCTTTAATTGATTTTGCGATATCAATGGCAGAACCTATGCCCAACTTATCCTCTGTAACATCGAGATAAGCCTCATCAAGAGAAAGTGGTTCAATTAAATCTGTATAGCGACTAAATATTTCCCTGATCGCTTTTGATACCGCAGAATAAGCATCAAACCTGGGGTAAACAAATATGGCAGTAGGGCAAAGCTGGTAAGCCTTACTGCAAGACATGGCCGAACGAATGCCATATTGCCTCGCCTCGTAACTTGCGGTTGCCACCACCCCGCGACTATCTGGCTTGCCACCAACCACAAGCGGTTTTCCTCTGTATTCTGGAAAATCACGTTGCTCTACAGACGCGTAGAAAGCATCCATATCAATATGGATGATCTTTCTTATGGTGTTTTCGGGCTGATCAGACATGGTTATTAAAGCGCAGTAACTTCGGTTTATCAGAACTTAAAATTCTTCCGATGGTAAGATGTTAAATTTCGGGAATTTATAATGATATGGAAGAGGTAATTCTCTTTCTTTACAAAAGATGGAAAATCAAATTTAGCTTTTAATCAGAAAGGATCGAGATTAATAGGATAATATAAACGTTGATATAATTCTATATGTTTAACTGATATATGATTATAATATTAAACATTCTAATGGTGATGATGTTATACCTATTAAAGGTAATAATGATAATAATAACAATAATCGTATTATAATATATAATACTTATATTTGTAATAACATTAGAAAGGAAACTTTTAATATGAAAATCGCAGCAAGTAAAATAAAAGCAATAGGAAAAACATTAGGAGTAACTATTAAAGTAGATAAATCTCTTGATAAATTTTCTAGTGTAGTGCCTGATAAGATGAAGGAAAATGCGAAAATTTTAGCTAATACCAAGTTAAGCTATTAAATCACTCTTTATTATTTTTGGTGAATAAGAAGGCATCATAATTTGTTCCTTTTTTCAGTTCTTCCAATTCATATTCTACTACTATTCCATTTTCTTTTATAGGCTTGTATGCTTGTATCTTGAAATTCTCACATAATTCATGATAAGAATCATTAATGGCCATTTGGTATAATCTGGTTTTTGCAGGGATATCCCCACTAAGAAATATTTTTTTATCAGGAAAAGATTCACTGAAAATATATGCGGTAGATGCAATAGTCGCTAGTATTTTATTTCTATCTCCGTTTTTTGATAAGGTTTTGTAATCAATACTGCCATCTGCAAGAATTGTCCCTAATGCAAGATTATAGATGTTTTTATCATCATCAAATGGGGTATATTGAACTAGCTTCTCTAAATTACCTTTTGTACCTGTGCTAACAAATTTAAACTCATGGCGGTCTGTAGAAGTATAGATATTCTCATACTTATCATAATTCATTTTGCAATAATATGAAATTTAAATAAGTAATTTTAACGTGGGTTATTCAACAATATTAACCACTATCCTCTAAAAAGATCAGTTGTTTGAAAGTTTATAAACAAAGAAAAACCTTAAAGAGTATTGGGGGATATAAGTGAGGAAAATCTTTTCCCAAGTGAGTTTAATTACCTAAATTAATTTAAGAGAAGATCAACCTTGTTTAAAAGAGAATCCATTTCGAAAGGCTTCTCCATAAAATCATTAGCGCCTGCATCCATGGCAGATTGCCTGATATCACGGCTAGCGGAAATCATTAGAATGGGAATTTCCTTGTATTCAGGGTCACTTTTTAATAATTTACAGATATCGCGGCCATCGTGTCCGCTCATCCAAATATCGAGCATAATTAAGTCTGGTTTACTTTTTACCGCATCAATTACTGCACCACCATCGTAAGTAAATTCGACATCATAACCCATCACTTCCAATATCATCGTTACCGCGTCCACAATTCCTTCATCATCATCGGCGATGAGTATTTTCTTAGTTCCCATTAAAGTAAATTTTTTATCAATATAATTGGTTTTCGATGAAGAGCGGATTTTGTAGTCCGTTCAAGTATAAATACTTAAAGACTATTTTTTGTTTTAAAAATAAAAATTAATTTATTGAGTTACTTACAATGCGCTCGGTATACCTTTGTCATCCAAAAATAAGCTTATCATTTGATAAATGAATCATGTAGTTTAGGCAGATATACAAATAGCTGTTAAATACGATACTTTTCTCTGGCAATACCATTAAGACCATTAAAAAGTAATTTTATAATCTATATTTACAACGAAATTAAACAATCTAACGTTTAACCAAATGGACAGTATTAATATTAAGAAATTAGCAGAAGCTTTAAATCTATCAACTTCTACAATTTCGCGTGCTTTTAGAGATAACAGCGATATTAATGGTGCTACGAAAGAACGCATTCTGACCAAAGCAAAGGAATTAAATTATCAACCCAACCACTACGCCAGTAATTTAAGGGAGCAAAAAAGCAAAACAATTGCGGTGATTGTGCCAGAATTGGCCAATAATTATTTCTCACAGGCCATTCACGGTATAGAGCGTGTGGCCAGAGAAAACGGCTATCACATCTTAATCTATGTAACGGATGATGATTACAATAAGGAAGTCACTTTCATCAGTCACCTGCATAACGGCAGAGCAGATGGCATTATCATGTCGGTATCTGGTGAGGCGAACGATCATAATTACCTGAATCAATTTGATGCAAAACGTTTGCCTTTGGTTTTTTTTGATAGGATTTATGAAGATATAGAAACGCCGAGGGTGATTACAAATGATTATAAAAGCAGCTTTCAGGCCACTGAACATTTAATAGAGCAGGGCTGCAAACGCATTGCTTATTTAGTGGTAAACAAAAGTTTGTCTATTGGTAAAACCCGTATGAAAGGGTATTTGGATGCGCTTTCAAAATATGATATAGATTTTGATGAACAGTTGATTGTAGATTGCAGCAACAGTTATGAAGAAAATAGCATCATCATTAAAAACGCATTGGTTGATTTAAAACCAGATGGCGTATTTACCTCTGTGGAGCGTTTGGCTTTCGCTACTTACTATGCCTGTTATGATCTGGAAATCGCCATTCCTGATGATTTGAAAATTATCAGTTTTTCGAGTCTGGAAATTGCCCCACTGCTCAATCCATCCTTAACAACCATTACGCAGCCAGCGGTAGAAATTGGAGAAGAGGCAGCAAAATTATTATTCAAAATTCTGGATCATCATCAGGATAAAAATTGCTTTAGCGAAGTGGTTTTAGACTCGAAAATGATCATCAGAAATTCTACCTCAAACCAGCCCGAAAAGGGCAAAAAATAGCCTGCTTTTTTTAGGCTGAAAATCTCAAAAAATATCTTCACTTAGTGTAAAATACGCAGAATGTTGGTTGAATTTCGGGAACGTTCCCGAAATTCAACCAATTTGTTATTGAAATTTTTCGGGAACGTTCCCGAAAAAGTGATTAAAAATAGCTTAGTGTAAAAAATACACTTCAAATTCGATTTTTATATTTATAATATACTGATTATCAATATATTATTTTTAATATTCTACTGTTTTTATTTTTCGATTTTAAATTAAAGTTGAGTTTTTATTGAATTTTTGTGAGCTTTTTTTTCGCCTGGAATATATTTTTTAAATAAATTTTGAAATGCCATTATGTGCTGTAAATTAGCCATGTGTGTAATTCACTATAATATTTAACCAAATTTTTATACTTAAACGAGCTTCGAATATGAGATTATTTTACCTGTTAAAACAGGGGCTTTTGTTGCTGTTAGTTTTTTCAGCATTAATTGTAAAAGCACAATCCGGATCAATTTCTGGAAGAGTGCTTGATGAAACCGGCCTGCCATTACCCGGTGCTTCTGTAGTTGTAAAAGGAACAAGCAGAAGTACATCAACAGATGGGGAAGGAAATTTCAAACTGGCAGGTTTATCGAATGGTTCGGTAACCTTATCTGCCAGTTTTATTGGCTATCAAACCCTTGATAAAGCCATAAGCATTACTGGAAACACTACGCTGAACTTTCAACTGGTGCCAGATGCACAAAAATTAAATGAAGTAGTTGTAATTGGTTACGGTACTGCCGAAAAGAAAAACCTTACGGGATCAATCACCACGGTGAGTGCCAAAGATTTTCAAAAAGGTGCCATTACCACACCAGAACAGTTAATTCAAGGTAAGGTTGCAGGAGTAAATGTAATCTCCAACAGCGGTCAGCCAGGTGTTGGAAGTACTATTCGCATTCGTGGTGGAGCCTCGCTTAACGCCAGTAATGATCCGTTAGTGGTTATTGATGGAATTCCTTTCAGTGGGAATACCATTGATAATGCACCAAGTCCGTTATCATTAATCAACCCGAATGACATTGAAACATTTACCGTATTGAAAGATGCGAATGCAACGGCCATTTACGGTTCGAGAGCATCAAACGGGGTTATTTTGATTACGACTAAAAAAGGTGGCTCCGGTGCACCAATCATTAATTTTAGCACTAATAATTCTATTTCAACAGTAATTAAAAAGGTTGATGTGCTTTCAGCAGATCAGGTCCGTGCCTATGTTAATGCTAATGGTAATGCTACTCAGAAGGCATTATTGGGAACAGCCAATACCGATTGGCAGGATGCCATTTATCAGAATGCCTTTATTTCCGATAATAATTTAAGTATTGCGGGTTCATTTAAGGGTGTTCCTTACCGCGTTTCTGCTGGTTATTTAGATCAGGATGGTTTGTTAATTACAGATAAGTTAAAACGCGGAACAGGATCAATTACCTTATCGCCGAGATTATTTAAAGATCATTTGAAAATTGATCTGAATTTAAAAGGCTCGATCACAAATTCTCACTTTGCCAATTCTGGCGCAATCGGAGCGGCGATTCAGTTCGATCCGACTCAGCCAATTTATACGCAAAACCAATACGGTAACTATTTTGAGTGGACACAGGGAGCTGGCGCCGAAATGGTTCCTAACCCGAATGCACCACGTAACCCGGTTTCTTTAATCGAACTGAATGATAACAACGGTAATGCGGCGAGAAGTGTTGGTAACGCTAAATTTGATTACTCTTTTCATTTCTTACCTGAGTTACATGCCAACTTAAATTTGGGTTATGATGTTTCTAAAGGTTATGGCTCCATCCGCGTTCCCATTTTTGCTGCACAGAGTGCTGCTACAAATGGATCTTTTTCACGGGCGCTCAGAACCGGAAATGATAAATTTTCTGAATTTTATTTGAATTATGCGCACACTGTAGAAAGTATCAAAAGTAGATTCGATGCTACTGCTGGTTACGGTTATTACGATAACTCCACAACAGGTTATAACTTCACCAATTACACGGGTACAGGCGTTGCGCTTGTAACTCCGGTTTTCCCTTTTGCTGTAGAACGCAACAAATTACTTTCCTACTACGGAAGGTTCGTTTATACCTTGGCTGATAAATATATTTTATCTGGTACCATGCGTGCTGATGCTTCTTCAAGATTCTCTGAAAAAAATCGCTGGGGTTATTTTCCTTCAGTTGGCTTCACCTGGAGAGTTATCGGCGAAAATTTCCTGAAGGATAGTAAAGTAGTATCTGACCTGAAATTAAGATTAAGTTATGGGGAAACAGGTAATAAAGATGGTATTGCCAACTATGATTACTTATCTAAATATTATGCCAATACCAACACGGGGCAGTATCAAGTCGGCAACACTTTTTATAACTATTATGCACCAGCAGGCTATGATCCTGATTTGAAATGGGAAACCACTACCACTTATAATGCTGGTTTGGATTATGGTTTTATGCAGGGAAGATTGTATGGTAGCCTTGATGTTTATTATAAAAAAACTAAAGATTTATTAAGTACAATTAATATTCCGGTAGGTACAAACTTTACCAACCTGTTAACCACCAATGTGGGTAATATGGAAGTTAAAGGTGCTGAGGCGAGTTTAAACTTCGTAGCCATAAAAACAGATAATATTACCTGGGATTTTGGAATCAACGCGGCGTATAACAAAAGAAAAATTACCAATTTAACCTTAAATCCAGATCCAGGATCGAAAGTAAGTGCGGGTGATATCACTGGAGGAACAGGTGTTACCTTAAAATGGAATGCCGTAAATCAAATTCCGAGCTCGTTCCTGGTTTATAAACAAGTTTATAATGCTGCCGGATTGCCTTTAGAAGGTGTTTACGAAGATCTGAATGGCGATGGTGTAATCAATACAAGTGATCAATATTTCTATAAGTCTCCGGATCCTAACTTTACATTTGGATTCAACACATCATTCTCCTACAAAAAATGGACATTCAATACCGTTTTAAGGGCTAACATAGGCAACTATGTGTATGATAACGTAGCCTCTAACTTTGGGATTAAATCGAATATTTTAAGTACAGTTGGAATTTTAAACAATGCCAGTACCGATTTATTAACTACCGGTTTTAATCAAACTCAATATTTAAGCGATTACTATATCCGGAATGCATCATTCCTGAAGATGGACAATTTAGGTTTAGCTTATAACATCGGTAAGTTATCTAAAAATGGAAATACAACCATGCGTATCTCAGCAAATTGCCAGAATGTTTTTGTGGTATCGAATTATAAAGGTTTAGATCCTGAATTAACTTCAGGGATTGATTTTAACCTTTATCCCAGACCAAGAACATACACCTTAGGCTTAAACGTTGGTTTTTAATTAAGACATAGAAATGAAAAATTCATTTAAAATAATATTAACCTCGGCAGCCTTAGTGCTGTCGTTAAATTCTTGTAAAAAAGAAGCATTAAATTTACTTCCAACCAACGATCAAACTGAAGGTTTGGTCTACGCTACGCCTGAAGGTTATAAACAAGGTTTGGTAAGGTTGTATGCAAACTATGCATTAACGAGTCCAGGAGGTGGAGACGCTACTTCAAGTGATGTAGGTGGTTTAAATCCTGGTTTCTCAGATTTCTTAAGGTTATTCTGGACCAGTCAGGAATTAACGACCGATGAAGCCGTTTGTAACTGGGGCGATACCGGAATTCCGGAACTGGTTAACTCTACCTGGGCAGCTGATAATCAATTTTTGAGGGGATTGTACTCCAGAAGTATTTCTCAAATTACATTGGTTAACGAATACCTTCGCCAGAGTACGCCAGAATTATTGACCACCAGAAACATTACTGGTGCAGATGCGGCAAACGTTCAACGCTACCGTGCAGAAGCCCGGTTTTTACGCGCTTACCAGTATTGGGTATTGTTGGATGCCTTTGGTAATCCGCCTTTCGTAACAGAAAATGATGCAATTGGTAAGGTCGCTCCCAAACAAATTCAAAGGGTAGCATTATTTTCTTATGTAGAATCGGAGTTGAAAGCCATTGAAAATGATTTAGCTGCTCCCGGAAGTGCTGATAGTGAATATGGCCGTGCCAATCAAGGCGCAGACTGGGCATTGTTAGCCCGTTTATATTTAAATGCTCAGGTTTATACAGGTACTGCAAAATATACTGAAGCCATTACTTATTCAAGCAAAGTGATTGCATCAAATTACAGTCTGAATCCAAATTATGCCAATTTATTCAGAACAGATAATAACATGGGTAATACAGAAAATATTTTAACCATTAATTATGATGGGGTGAATAGTACAAACTATGGCGGTACTACCTTCTTAATTAACGCCAGTATTTATACTTCAGCAGATGCTGCGGGCATGTCTGCTACAGCATTTGGTGTTCCAAATGGCGGCTGGGCCGGAAATCGTACCCGTCAAAACCTTCCGGCATTGTTCCCGAATACAACCGGAACAATTGACAGAAGAGGGGCTTTTGTAGGGCCGAAGGCAGAAGTTGATGCCATAACAGACCCTATTGATGGTTTAAAAGTAACTAAATTTAGAAATGTTACTTCTGCAAATGTTCCTGCTCCATCCTTAAACGGAACTTTCAGTTCATTGGATTTTGCTTTATTCCGTTTGGCTGAGCAGTATTTAATATATGGAGAGGCCGTGGCCCGTGGTGGTTCTGGCGGTTCAGCAGCACAAGCTTTAACCTACGTTAATTTACTCCGCCAACGTGCTTATGGCAATAACAATGGTAATGTGAGCGCTGCAGCATTAACAACTGATTTCTTTTTGGATGAACGCGGTCGCGAGTTATACTGGGAAGGTCATCGCCGTACCGATTTAGTGCGCTATGGCAGATTTACTGGTTCTACTTACTTATGGCCATTTAAAGGTGGTGTGAGGGCCGGAACCAATGTACCAGCTTACCGAAATTTATATCCAATCCCAACTGCGGATTTAATTGCAAATCCAAATCTGGTTCAAAATACAGGTTATTAATCTTAATTTTTAATAAGATATGAAATCAAAATTATTCAAATCCTTTGCGTTGGGCTTAATTGCGCTATCGCTTTGGTCTTGCAAAAAGGAGGAAACACAAACGGTTTCCAATATTACACCTGCAGGAACGCTAGCGGCTTCGGCAACCAATATTAGCCTGGTGCAATCAAATGGCACCCAAACCGCAGTCACTTTAAATTATCCTTTATCTGCCGCTACTGGTTATGTAGTTCCTGTAAGTTCTACCTTACAGTTTGATTTAAAAGGTAAAAACTTTAGCAGCCCCCGGGAAATTAATGTAACAGCGGGTACTTATGCACCAACAGTTACGGCGTTAAATAACATGATTTTGGCTTTAGGCGGCGTAGTAGGTACACCGGCACAGGTTGAAGTGAGGTTAAAATCCGGCGCAGCCGCAAATGATATGAGTTACTCTAATGTGGTTACCCTGAGCGCAACACCTTACCTGGCTTCGGCCTGGATTTATGCTCCTGGTGCTTATCAGGGCTGGACCCCAGCTACTGCCGATAGTTTAATTTCCTTATCAAGCAATGGTATTTATACCGGAATGATTGCGTTTACTCCCGGTAAGCTTGCCTTTAAAATTACGCCTGCAAAAAAATGGGATCTTTCTTATGGTGATGCGGGTGCTGGCACAATCAGTACTTCAGGTGGAGATATAAATTCGCCAGATGCGGTGGTTAAACAAGTAACTGTCGATTTAAATAAATCAACTTATAGCATCACCACGCCAAAAGAATGGTCTCTTATTGGTGACGCTACTCCGGGTGGCTGGGCTATCGATACCGATATGAAAGTAATCAACGATGGAAAATCGATGGTTTACACGCTTGAAACAACTCTGGTTAAAGGCGAATTTAAATTCCGCTTTGGTCATGACTGGGCAATTGATTTAGGCGGAGGTACTACGCTCGCTTTGGGTGGTGGCAATATTAAAGTGGAAACTCCTGGTACTTACAGTATTACTTTAACCCTGGTAAAAGCGGGCGATAAAGTAACAGGCGGTACTTATACCATGATAAAAAAATAGTTATTTATATTTCGCCCTGCAAAACGCAAGTTCTGCAGGGCTTTTATCCTTTAATGTTTCAGCATGTTCAGCTCCAAAAATTTTTCGCTTCTTCCATTATTATCAAATGCTCAAACAAAATTTCTGCATTTTGCAGGGAAAAAAGTAATGTTTCTGGCTTTACTGATTCTGATATCAGGTAGCCATTTATTCGCACAGAAATTGGAGCGTATCGAACCGATGTTTTGGTTTACAGGCATGCATAACCCTGCATTACAATTAATTGTACATGGCGAAAACATCTCGGCCAGTACCGTATCATTAACTTATCCAGGTGTAAAACTGGTAAAGGTTAATAAAGTGGAGAACCCGAATTACCTTTTTCTAGATTTAACCATTGCTCCAACTGCCAAGGCAGGGAAATTCCCCATTAACTTCACTGTAAACGGAAAAAAGATATTCAGTTACCCGTACGAATTAAGGAACCGCGATAAAAACGCAACCAGAATTCAAGGCGTAACACAAAAAGATTTTATTTACTTATTAATGCCAGATCGTTTTTCGAATGGCGATAAAAGTAATGATATAGTTAAGGGATTAGCGGAAACGACACTAAACCGCGACAGTATGTATTACCGTCATGGTGGCGATATTCAAGGTGTGATCAATCACCTGGATTATTTGAAAGATTTAGGCATCACCACCGTTTGGATGACGCCCGAAATTGAAAATGATATGGAGAAAGCTTCCTATCATGGTTATGCCGTAACCGACCATTATAAAATTGATCCCCGTTATGGAACAAACGAGCTTTTTAAGAAATACGTAGAAACCGCTCATGCGAAAGGCGTGAAGGTGATCAAAGATATTGTTCACAACCACATTGGTACCGGACATTGGTTTTTCAAAGATTTACCGATGAAAAGCTGGGTGCATCAATGGCCGGCTTATACCCAAACGAGCTACCGTGATCAGACCGTAATGGATCCGCATGCCTCGCAAGCCGATCGCAAAAAAATGCTCGATGGCTGGTTCGTACCCTCTATGCCCGATTTGGATCAGCAGAATCCTTATGTGCAAAATTACCTCACCCAAAACCACATCTGGTGGATCGAATATGCAGGTATTGATGGCTTACGTTTAGATACCTATCCTTATAACGATCCTGCTTACATGGCAGATTGGGCGTTGAAGGTAAAAGCTGAATTTCCTAATCTATCCATCTTCGGTGAAACCTTTGTAAGCGGTGTGCCAAATCAGGCTTACTTCACAGAAGGAAATACTGTAAACCGTGGTTTTAATACGCACTTGCCAGGGATTACCGATATGGCAGTGAAAGAAGGGATTTACGAAGCTTTAAATGGTAAAAATGGCTGGACAGACGGCGTGAACCGTTTGTATGATGTGATTGCTCACGATTTTCTTTATAAAGATCCAACTCAAAATTGTATTGCTTTAGATAATCACGACATGAGTCGTTTTTATTCTGTAGTGAATGAAGATTTTGAAAAATATAAAATGGGAATGGCCCTATTGCTTACCATGCGAGGTATTCCTCAAATGTATTATGGTACCGAAATTTTGATGAAAAACTTTTCCAATCCTGATGGTTTGGTGCGTGCTGATTTTCCTGGCGGATGGAATGGCGACAAAAAAGATAAATTCATCGCCAAGGGCAGAACAAATAAAGAAAATGATGCATTTAATTTTGTACGCACACTCGCAAATTATCGAAAAAACAGTGTTTCTTTACAAAGCGGAAAATTAATGCAATTTGTGCCGGAAGATGATATTTATGTTTACTTCCGCTACCAGGAAAGCGTTAAAGGAACAGTAATGGTAGTGGTGAACAATGCCGAAAAAGAAAAAATATTAAAAACCGATCGGTTCGCAGAAAGAACACTCGGAACTACCTCGGCAAGAAACATCATCACTAACGAAAACGTTTCATTCAATGAAATTAAAGTGCCAGCAAAGACAACGCTAATTTTAGAATTGAATTAGAGAGAACAAAGATTAAAGCTTAAAGCCTGATAAAGTCCCCAGTCTTGATACTTGATACTCGCTACTTGATACTAAAAAGGTGGAAAGCTGAAAGACTAAAGCAGAAAGCCCGATAAAGCGCCCAGTCTTGGTACTTGATACTAAAAAGGTGGAAAGCTGAAAGACTAAAGCAGAAAGCCCGATAAAGCGCCCAGTCTTGGTACTTGATACTAAAAAGGTGGAAAGCAAAAAGACTAAAGCTTAAAGCTTGGTAAAGCGCCCAGTCTTGATACTTGATACTCGCTACTTGATACTAATATGCAGAAAGCCCGGTAAAGCACCCAATCTTGATACTTGATACTAAATACTTGATACTAACTACAACAAACAATGCAAGAAGAACTCCAAACCCCAAACGCTAAACTCCCAACTAAAATAAAGGCTTGTCTCTTTGATCTCGATGGTGTCCTTGTAGATACTGCAGTTTATCATTATCAGGCCTGGAAACGTTTAGCAAACACGATGGGTTTCGATTTTACTGAAGAGCAAAATGAGCAGTTAAAAGGTGTTAGCCGGGTAGAAAGTTTAAATAAAATTTTAGCCTGGGGCGGTGTTGAGAAAACCGACGCCGAAAAGGAAGAACTGGCAACGTTAAAGAATAGCTGGTATGTAGAAATGATCACCAAAATGACACCAGCTGAAGTTTTACCAGGAACGGTAGATTTCTTAACTGAAATTCATAAGGCAGGTTATAAACTGGCTTTAGGTTCTGCCAGCAAAAATTCAGGAATCATTTTAGAACGGACTAATCTGGCTCATTTCTTTGATGAAATTGTAGATGGAAACATGGTAACGAAATCAAAACCAGATCCAGAAGTATTTTTAAAAGGCGCTGAACTTTTAGGTTTCGAACCGGCAGCATGTGTAGTTTTTGAAGATGCAGTTGCTGGCGTGGAAGCTGCAAAAAGAGGCGGGATGAAAGCTATTGGTATTGGTGAAAAAAGTGTGCTTACCGATGCAGATGTGGTGGTAAGCGGATTGGATAAATTAACAGTTAAAGATTTAGAAGAGTTGTAAAAGGAGTAATAAGTATTGAGTATCAAGTATCAAGTGAATATCCAATCTTAATACTTGATACTCAATACTATCTAAAAGTTAAAGATTTAGAGAATTTATAGGTTTAAGGTATAGGGTTTAAAGTAAAGGTTTATGGCGCAGAGTGTAAGGCTCAAAGTCTTGATACTTGATACTAATTACTTGATACTACCTACTTGATACTAATTATGAAAAACTACATTAAAGCAGATGAGTGGAACATTATCGAAGAAGGCTTTGATCCACATTTAAATAAAATTTCAGAAAGTATTTTCAGTTTAGGCAACGGCCGGATGGGTCAGCGGGCTAATTTTGAAGAAACTTATACCAGCGAAACTTTGCCAGGTAACTATGTTGCTGGTGTTTACTATCCAGATAAAACCCGTGTGGGGTGGTGGAAAAACGGTTATCCGGAATATTTTGCTAAAGTTTTAAACGCAGCAAACTGGGTAGGAATTGAAGTAAAATTAGATGATGAAGTTTTAGATTTAGCCACTGCCGAAGTAAGCGATTTCAAACGGGTGTTAAATATGCATGCCGGTGTTTTGGAGCGTACTTTCACCGCTAAGCTAAAAAGCGGTAAAACGGTGAAGGTAAAAGCGATCCGTTTTTGTAGCATTGCTGATGATGAAGTGGGTGCGATTCGTTACACCATCACGCCAGTAGATTTTGATGGAAAACTAACATTAATGCCATTTATTGATGGTGATGTTAAAAATCAGGATAGCAATTACGATGAAAAATTCTGGGATCTGGTAGCTGATGAGTTTTCAGGAACAGAAGCTTATATTAAACTAAGAACGAAAAAAACAGCGTTTGAAGTCTGTACGGGAAGTAACATCGAAATCTATAAAAATGGTGAACAGCTTACTATCCAGTTAGAGGAAGTTCGTAGAGAGAAATTCGTCGGACAAACTGTAACGCTGGATGTAAAGGCCAACGAAGAGATTACGCTCATTAAAATTGCAGCAAATCTATCTTCAGAAAACTATCCGAAAGAATCACTTTTAAAGGAAACTAAATCGGTAATTGCAAAAGCCACCGCCAAGGGTTTCGCTACTTTGCTCAAAGAACAAACAGCAGCCTGGGCAACCAAATGGGAAGAAAGCGACATCATTATTGAAGGTGATGTTTCTGCGCAGCAAGCCATCAGGTTCAATATTTTTCAATTGTTCCAAACGTATACAGGTAAAGATGATCGCTTAAATATCGGTCCGAAAGGTTTTACGGGCGAGAAATACGGAGGCTCTACTTATTGGGATACCGAAGCTTATTGTGTACCGTTTTATCTGGCTACTGCTCCGCAGGAAGTCAGCAGAAACTTATTAATCTATCGCCATAAACATTTACAGAAGGCAATTGAGAATGCGGCGAAATTAGGTTTTAAAGATGGTGCGGCTTTATATCCGATGGTAACCATGAATGGTGAAGAATGCCATAACGAGTGGGAAATTACTTTTGAAGAAATCCACCGTAATGGTGCCATTGCTTTCGCCATTTTCAATTATATCCGTTATACTGGTGATGAAAGTTACCTGTCTGACTTTGGTTTAGAAGTGTTAATCGGCATTGCCCGTTTCTGGAAACAACGCGTAAACTGGAGCAGCGACAAGCAGAAATATGTGATGCTTGGCGTAACTGGTCCGAATGAATACGAAAACAACATCAACAACAACTGGTACACCAATTTACTCGCCACCTGGTGCATGAAATATGCAACTGAGGCGGCAGAAATTGTTAAAGCGCAACAACCGGAAAAATATGCCAGCTTGCAGAAAAGCTTATCTTTTAAAGATCAGGAGTTTACAGACTGGGCAGATATCATCGAAAAAATGTACTATCCGGAGGATCTGGAAAAGGGAATTTTCTTACAGCAGGATGGTTATTTAGATAAAGAACAGATTTTAGTGAAAGATTTGACTGCCAGCGATCGCCCGATTAACCAGAAATGGAGCTGGGATAGAATTTTACGTTCACCATTTATCAAACAAGCTGATGTTTTACAAGGAATATATTTCTTCGAAGAGGATTATGATTTGGAAACCATCAGAAGAAACTTCGATTTCTACGAGCCACGTACCGTACATGAAAGTTCCTTATCGCCTTGCGTACACAGTATTTTGGCAGCGAAATTAAATGATGAGGCCCGTGCTTACGAATTTTATTTGCGTACTGCCCGTTTAGATTTAGACGACTATAATAACGATACCGAAGACGGTTTACACATCACATCGATGGCCGGAACCTGGATGAGTGTGGTAGAAGGTTTTGCCGGAATGCGTGTGCGAAATGGAAAATTACAATTTAATCCGTTTTTGCCAACACAGTGGAAATCGTTCTCGTTTACAATTGGTTTCAGAGGCGCAACGCTTAAAATAAACATCACTGAAAACGGTATCAACATTAAAAATAACAATGCCGTTGATTTAGAAATCGGAATTAAAAATCAGGTTTACAAATTAGCAGGTAACACGGAAATTGAAGTTAAAAATGCGGAACTGGTATGATTGTAGAGGTAAAACGTAAAATGGAAGATGGCAACCACTCAATAGGTCGTCATTGCAAGGAGGAACGACGAAGCAATTTCGCTTCGAAGATTTCTGTATTTGCATTTTTCCTTTTACTAATTTCATTATCATCCTTTGCACAAAAAAAGAGTAAAAAAATGAACGATCAACAAATCGTGATCTATCAATTATTGCCCCGGCTATTTGGAAATAAAAACACCAGTAATATCCCTTACGGAACTATAGAGCAAAATGGTTCGGGTAAATTCAACGACATTACCGATAAGGCTTTAGATGGAATTAAAGAACTTCATGTAAATTATGTTTGGTACACCGGCGCCATTGCCCATGCAAGTTTAACAGATTATGCTGCTTATGGGATTAAGGTTGACGATGCCGATGTGGTAAAAGGCAGAGCAGGTTCGCCCTATGCCATTCGTGATTATTATGATGTGAATCCTGATTTAGCAGTTAATGTGAAAAACAGGATGCAGGAGTTTGAAGCTTTGATCAAAAGAACACATGCCAAAAACCTGAAAGCAATTATCGATTTCGTTCCAAATCATGTAGCCAGAAGTTATCATTCATACGCCAAGCCAAAAAATGTAATTGATTTTGGTGAGCAAGACGATGTAAGCAAAAGTTTTAGTGCTAAAAATGACTTTTACTATGTTCCTGGTCAGCCTTTTGTAGTGCCAACAAACGGAAAAAAAACGCCGCTTTCTGCTCTGCAGGATGGGGAATTTAATGAAAATCCGGCAAAGGCCACAGGCAATAATGTTTTCTCTGCTGCGCCAAAATATGATGACTGGTACGAAACCATCAAACTAAATTATGGTGTGGATTATCAAAATGGAGAGAAACAATATTTCGATCCGATTCCACCGGTTTGGTTAAAAATGAGGGATATTTTAATCTTCTGGACTAAAAAAGGTGTCGATGGTTTTCGTTGCGATATGGCCGAAATGGTACCAATTGCTTTCTGGAACTGGGTAATTCCTCAAGTAAAAAAAGTAAATCCGGATTTAATTTTTCTGGGTGAAGCTTACAATCCTCAGGTTTACAAACAGTATCTGGTGGAAGGTAAATTTGATTATTTATATGATAAAGTTGGTTTGTATGATGGCTTAAAAAGATTAATCAGAAACGAACCAAATGCAGATGTTGCAGCCATCCGTCACGTATGGCAGGTAGAAAGCGCTGGTTTTGGTAAACATATGTTGCGCTTTTTAGAAAACCATGATGAGGAAAGAATTGCTTCTGATGGCTTTGCAGGGAAAGCCGGACTGGCACTACCTGCAATGGTGGTTTCGGCAACTTTAGGTACCGGACCAGTAATGCTTTACTTCGGACAAGAAGTTGGCGAACCAGGTAAAGGTGCTGAGGGTTTTGGTGGTGATGATAACCGCACCACAATTTTTGATTATTGGGGCGTTCCATACCATCAACAATGGATGAATGGTGGCTTGTTTGATGGGCATGGATTAAATGCAGATCAGCAAGAGCTGCGGGCTTATTATCAGCAACTGTTAAAAGTAACAACATCCAGTGATGCCGTTTTACATGGCGAAATTTATGATGTTCCACAAACCGGAAACATGAATAACCGCATGTATGCCTTTATCCGTTACTCTGGTAAACAGCGTTTATTAATCGTAGTGAACTTCGATAGAAACCAAACGTTAGATGCCAATATCGAAATCCCGGATTATATTTTGAAAATGAAAAGTTCTTCGCCAGTAACAGATTTACTGACGAATAAAAAATTAAACATTCCGGCAGGAACGAGCATTCCTGTGAAGCTTGGACCGGTTTCGGCGCAGGTGATAGAATTTTAAAATTAAGAAACCGCAAAGACACAAAGTATTTCGCAAAGAACACAAAGTATGAGAACCCGCCTTTGCAACCTTCGCTTTTCACTTTGCGCCATTTGCGGTTAATGCAAACAATTAGTAAAAGAAACCTGCAAAGACAAAGACTTTCGCAAAGAACATAGTATGAAAACCCGCCTTTGCAACCTTTGCGCATTTCACTCTGCGACCTTTGCGGTTAACCATAACCAAATACAATGAGCTTAAAAACAATTTTCGAGAACCCGAAATTAACCCTCGTACAGATCATCAACATGAGTGTTGGGTTTTTCGGAATTCAATTCGGCTGGGATTTACAACGGGCCAACATGGGGCGTATTTATGAAAATCTTGGTGCCAATCCAGATCAGGTTCCATTGTTGTTTTTGGCAGCGCCTTTAACCGGGCTGCTGGTGCAACCTGTTATCGGTTACCTGAGCGACAGAACCTGGCATCCAAAATGGGGGAGAAGAAGACCTTATTTTATGATCGGAGCGATTGTGAGTAGTCTTGCCTTAATTGTGATGCCACATAGTAGTGTCCTTTGGATGGCCGCAGGATTACTTTGGGTTTTAGATGTTTTTGGCAACATTGCCATGGAACCTTTCCGTGCTTTCGTTACCGATAAATTACCAGATAGCCAGGTGAACCGTGGTTTCATTATGCAGAGTATGATGATCGGTTTAGGCGGAAGTGTGGCTTCTTCACTACCCTGGCTCATGAATAACGTATTTCATCTACAAAATACCGCCGCAAAGGGAAGCATTCCTGAAAATGTGAAGTTCTCTTTTTATATCGGTGCATTTTTCTTTTTCGCAGCAGTATTGTGGACTGTCTTTACTACAAAAGAATATCCGCCGCAGGATGAAAATCTTCAGGATAAAGGCAGTGGAGGATTTAAAAATGGAGTGAATGAAATTTTCTGTGCATTAAGAAATATGCCTAAGCGCATGCAGATTGTGTCTTTGGTCCAGTTTTTTACCTGGCCGGGATTATTCCTCATGTGGTTTTATTATACTACAGCCGT
Source organism: Pedobacter sp. N23S346 (assembly GCF_048515415.1). Lineage (NCBI taxonomy): Bacteria > Pseudomonadati > Bacteroidota > Sphingobacteriia > Sphingobacteriales > Sphingobacteriaceae > Pedobacter > Pedobacter sp. N23S346. The sequence goes on along the minus strand of NZ_JBLYEE010000005.1, from coordinate 103,926 downwards.
AGCCGTAAATGTTTTTGGAGGTAAAGATGCCGCCGATCCAGTTTACGCCCAGGGCGCAGATTTTGGAAGTTTAACTTTAGCCTACTATAGTGTAATTACTTTTCTTTTTGCATTGGTACTGCCTAAAATTGCCGATGCGCTGGGAAGAAAAACAACCCATGCCATTTGTTTAATTTGTGGTGCCATCGGCTTGATTAGCGTAGCCTGGGTACATGATAAAAATATGTTATACCTCTGTATGACAGGCGTTGGCGTTGCCTGGGCTAGTATTCTTTCCATGCCTTATGCCATGCTGAGTGGTTCTTTACCGAAGGATAAAATTGGTATTTACATGGGGATTTTCAACTTCTTTATCGTATTGCCAGAAATTATAGCCTCACTGGGATTTGGCTGGTTAATGCGGAATGTATTAAATAATGATCGCCTTTTAGCCGTTCAGCTCGGTGGTGGTTTAATGATTTTAGCCGCGATAATTTGTTATGTATTCATCAGAGAACCGAAGAAAACAGATGATGTGTTGACGGCGATGTTGGGGGTTGAAGAGAATAGGTCTGTTTAAATTGTTTTTACTTTGATCATTGTTAGTTTTTCGTCGATCGTTTTTGGGCTTCTGTGAAAAGATCCTGAATCAAGTTCACTGTTGTCCGGTAAAACTTTTTGAACAAATTTTTACCGGACAGCCTAATCACAAATGGCTGCAATATTCCTTAACCAAAAGAATATTTTGCAGGATATGGAAGCTATGAGCGGTTTAAAATATTAAAACCTCTGAAAATGATAGTTTTTTACCGGACAGCCGAATTAGTTCAAGATTTTTAGGAAACCTATAAAACAATGGGCTTACCTTTTAAAAATGAGATAAAAACAGCTTTTTTAGCTTGATTTAAAGGATTTAATGGATCGTTTAAACTTTAACCGGACAACAGTGAATCAAGTTCAGGAAGACGACCGTATTAATCCCCCTATTCATACCAACTCAAAAAGCCGCCTAACCTAGAAAGAAAACTTATAAATGTAACTTTACACCTCGCTATTGCCATCCTGCTGCCCGGCCTAGGAAATGATGGATGGAGAAAACGTTTAAAGCTTCTACCACAATCTTTCAAACCACTACAACCCAAGGCAGCACGTTCTCTCCCGATTTTTCATCGGGTGCTTGTGCTGACGAAACAAAGCGTTAACGAATTTATCCGACATCAGTTCCAAGCCTTGACTTTTGCTTCTTTTTGTTAAGAAAAAGAAGAAAGCCCTTCGGCGGTAAGCCGAGGCAAGCCAGCGCAGTGGGAAAAAACTGTACGATTCAAAAAAAAACCTGAATCAAGTTTAGGAGGACGTAAGATTTGGTAACATTTCTACAACGATCTTTGATTAACGCTTCTTTAATTTGATATTTAAAGACTCAAACCAAACCTTTAATGAAATCCAAAATTATACTCAGTACATTATTATGTGCTGGCTTTTTTGTGCATGCACAACAAGGCCCGAAGAAAAACCAATCAAAAGAAACTAAAACCACCACAGAAGTTACGGTTAAGGATGAGCCGAAGCCTGTAGCAAATGAAAGAACCATTAAAGTTGAAAGTGCTGTGGTTACTAATCACGCGGTAAATATTAATGGAAAATCAGTTCCCTATAAAGCTACAACAGGTACTTTACCAGTATGGGATGAAGAAGGAAAGCCAATTGCAGGCTTGTTTTATACTTATTATGAGCGCAGCGATGTTTCAAACCGCGATAAAAGACCATTGGTGATTTCCTTTAATGGCGGTCCTGGCTCAGCATCTGTTTGGATGCATATTGCTTACACAGGTCCGGTGGTTTTAAATATAGATGATGAAGGCTATCCCGTACAGCCGTATGGCTACAAGGAAAACCCATATTCTATCCTCGATGTCGCCGATATTGTTTATGTAGACCCAGTGAATACCGGTTATTCTCGTGCCACTAGCAAGGATATACCAAAAGAAAAGTTCTTTGGCGTTCGGGCTGATATCAAATATTTAGCCGAGTGGATCAATACTTTCGTAACCCGAAATAATCGATGGGCATCTCCAAAGTTTCTTATAGGCGAAAGTTATGGTACTACACGGGTTTCTGGTTTGGCCCTTGAGCTTCAAAATAGCCAATGGATGTATCTGAATGGTGTAGTTTTAGTTTCGCCAACCGAGCTAGGCATTGAGCGTGGTGGCCCGGTTGATGCCGCTTTGCGTTTACCTTATTTTGCGGCTACTGCCTGGTACCATAAAGTGTTGCCAGCAGATTTGCAATCGAAAGATTTAACAGCCATGTTGCCAGAGGTAGAAACTTTTACCATAAACGAGTTAATTCCAGCCATTGCACAAGGTGGCATGTTAAGCGCAGATAAAAAGAAAGTCATCGCGACTAAAATGGCTCGATATTCTGGTTTATCAGAAAAGGTAATTATGGATTATAACCTCAATGTGCCAACAGATTTCTTCTGGAAAGAGCTGATGAGAGATAAAGGTTTCACTGTCGGCCGGCTAGACTCACGTTACCGCGGTATCGATAAAATGAGCGCTGGCGAAGGTCCGGATTATAATGCCGAATTAACATCGTGGTTACATTCGTTTACGCCAGCCATTAATATGTACATCCGCAATGAGCTGAACTATAAAACAGATTTGAAGTATAATATGTTCGGTTCCGTTTATCCATGGGATAAAACGGGCGATCAAACCGGAGACAATCTTCGCCAGGCAATGGCACAAAACCCATATCTACATTTATTGGTACAATCTGGTTATTACGATGGTGCCTGCGATTATTTCAACGCAAAATACAGCATGTGGCAGTTGGATGGGGCAGGTAAACTACAAGATCGAATGACCTGGGAAGGCTACCGTAGCGGACACATGATGTACCTGCGTAAAGATGATTTGAAAACAGCAAACAACCACATCAGGGAGTTTATTAAAAAAGCGTTACCAAAAGATGGGGAGGCAGCGAAGTTTTAGCTATGATGGTTGGGATTATAGGATTTTAAGATCAGGGTGTAAATAGGCAGGAATGGGTTAGGATTTAAAAGTTTTAAGATCAGAATGCAGAGATACAGTTAACTAAATTAAAGTCTGTCATTTTTTATGGGCAGCGCAAAGGCAGTGCAAATATTAATGTTTGTTCCTGCTTTGCGCTGTATTCCCGATGAAGAATCGGGAGATGCCGCTTCAATCAGGGCTAAATCGCTTCAGCTTGTGGCTTGGAAACCCCTCATAGTAGAATAACCTAGGTAAGCTAAATCCGACGGTAGTGAGATACTATTGGTACTACAAAATGGGATGGTAAGCTGCCCACTACCCAGGCCGGAGGTAACTCAAGCTTTATGCTCCCTTTAAAGTAAATAAAACTGTTGTCTGCAAACTAAAAATAATTACTTATTTTTGTAGTTCAATTATGCAGCAAATAAAAACATCATTCGATTTTGAGAAACCTATTGCAGATTTAGTTCAGCAAATAGAAAAGGTTAAGCAAGTTGCCGATAAAACTAAGGTAGATATGTCTGCCACTTTAGAAGAGCTTGATAGTAAATTAAATGAAACCACCCATAACTTATATAAAAATTTAACAGGCTGGAATAAGGTTCAAATGAGCCGCCATCCGGATCGTCCGCAAACGCTCGATTACATCAGCATGATTTGTGATGATTTTATTGAGCTTCATGGCGATAGAACAGTTAAAGATGATAAGGCAATTATTGGTGGTTTTGCTACGATAAATGGCCAAACAGTAATGGTTATCGGTCATCAGAAAGGTAAAAATACCAAAGAGCGTCAGTTTCGCAATTTCGGTATGGCTAACCCTGAAGGTTACCGCAAAGCTTTACGTTTAATGCGCCTGGCAGAAAAGTTTAATAAGCCAGTGGTTTCGTTTATCGATACCATGGGGGCTTATCCTGGTTTGGAGGCCGAAGAACGTGGACAAGGAGAGGCAATTGCCAGAAACTTACTGGAAATGTCTGTGCTTCGTGTGCCAATTATTTGTGTTGTTGTGGGTGAAGGTGCCTCTGGTGGAGCTTTAGGGATTGGCATTGGCGATCGGGTTTATATGCTGGAACACACCTGGTATTCGGTTATTTCTCCAGAATCTTGTTCTTCTATCTTATGGAGAAGCTGGGATTTCAAAGAGAAAGCGGCAGAATGCTTGAAATTAACATCAGATGATATGTTTGGTAACAAACTTATTGATGGAATTATTCCAGAGCCAATTGGTGGAGCGCACCAGGATCCGGAATTAATGGGAAATACTTTAAAAGATTATATCATCAAAGATTTAGCTTCATTGGGTAAGCTAAAGACTGACAAACTTATCGAGCAAAGAATCGAGAAATTCTGTGCAATGGGTGTAGTAAACGAATAATCATTAACTAACTATATTTTTTTTGTCCCGTTTGGCCTGGCCGAGCGGGATTTTTTTTTGACTTACGAAGTTTGGTAGGATGGTGTGTAGGAGAAACTTCGTCAGTCTCAATTGAGTTTTCAGTTTGGTTTCATCTTTAAAACTTGCGAAGTCTTTCTGCGCTCCCGGCCTTTGAGACTTCGCAAGTTGGTCGACTTACGAAGTTTAGTCGGGCTGTGTGTAGGGGAACTTCGTCAGTCTAAATTGAGTTTTCAGTTTTGTTTCATCTTTAAAACTTGCGAAGTCTTTCTGCGCTCCCGGCCTTTGAGACTTCGCAAGTTGGTCGACTTAAGAAGTTTAGTTGGGTGGTGTGTAGTGGAAACTTCGTCGGTCTCAATTGAGTTTTCAGTTTTGCTTCATCTTTAAAACTTGCGAAGTCTTTCTGCACTCCCGGCCTTTGAGACTTCGCAATTTGGTCGACTTACGAAGTTTAGTCGGGTGGTGTGTAGGGGAAACTTCGTCAGTCTCAATTGAGTTTTTAGTTTTGCTTCATCTTTAAAACTTGCGAAGTCCTTCCGCGCTCCCGGCCTTTGAGACTTCGCAAGTTGGTCGACTTACGAAGTTTAGTCGGGTGGTGTGTAGGGGAAACTTCGTCAGTCTTAATTGAGTTCAGTTTTGCTTCATCTTTAAAATTTGCGAAGTCCTTCCGCGCTCTAGGCCTTTGAGACTTCGTAAGTTGATGGCATAAAAAAAGCAGCTACAAATGAATGCAGCTGCTTTGATATCGTTTTAAGATGGGATTATTGTGCTGGTCCTTGCTGGCCGTAATAACCAGAGAATTTAGCTTCTAAAGAAGCAAATATCTTCTCCAATTGTGTACTTACCTTCTCTTGTCCGGCAGCTTTACTGGCTTTGATCATTCTATCTAAATAGTACAAACCAGTTTGAATATTCTGCGAACCCGTTAATGATCCTTTTGATTGTGAAATATCACTTAAGAAAATTAGTTCTTTATTGATATAATCTCCAGATTGAGTTAAAATCTCATTTGCCCTCGCCGTTTCACCAAGCTTATAAAGATTTTCTGCCATGTAGTATTTCACTACTACTGTACGGATTCCGAAGAAACGTTGCGGCATTACATCATAATATTTATCTACCACTTTTTTCGCTTCTGCATTCTTACCTTCCTTAATTAAGCTTCCGGCTAAATTGCTGAAGATATTAGTGAAAATAAAGGTATCATCAGATGATTGAGGATCTAAATAGGTAGCCGTTTTCATGTTACCCCATTTAAACTTATTCATTACGTTATTGTACAATACTGGGGTATTCAACTGTTCTGCTCTTTCTTCGTTCGCAGTTGTATCAGCCTTAAATGGTACTAAGCGTAAAGCCAATCCTTCACTGTATAAATACTTATCTAAGCCATTGTATTGCTCAGAAGGTACGGTAGAAGCAAAGTAAATCGGACGTTTCCAGTTGTTGTGTGCAAGAATATCCAGCATGGCTAAAGTACCTTTGGTTACATATCCTTTGTTGAAAGTCCAGTCCATTTCAGGAGTAATCTTCGCCGCATCGGCTGCCGAAACCGTTCCTGTACTGATGACCTGTTGCGGATCAATGGTGATTTTAAAGTTTTTAGTTGGCAGGAAGTTAGATTTCGTACCATCCTGCATCGCAACTTTATCATTTTCATCATTCGATAACAACAATTCTACAATGTTTTTAAGTTCAACGCTGCCAGCGATTTTATAATCATCGAAAGGCATTACATCTCTTTCTCCTTGAACATATTGTTCAGGTTTCATTGTGATTGGCAATGGATCAGATTCATTTTGTTTCTGTCTTAAACCATTAATATACCAATCCGTATCGAACAAACTTAAATTCACAATCCGCACATCAGGACGAACATTTTCAACCTCCTGAATATACCAGAGTGGATAAGTATCATTATCACCATAGGTGAACAAAATTGCATTTGGTGCACAGGATTCTAAATAATCCAATGCAATATCATGGGCAACCATTTTAGTCGAACGGTCGTGATCATCCCAGCCTTGCTCTGCCATAATTACCGGAGCAACCAGTAAACCAATTACGGTAGCGGTAATAGCACCAACAGTTGGGGTTAGCTTCTTGAGTACCCATTCCCGAATGGCGAGCACGCCGAGACCGATCCATATCGCAAAGGCATAAAACGATCCTACATAAGCATAATCACGCTCACGCGGTTCTAAAGGTTTTTGATTGAGGTATAAAACAATGGCAATACCCGTAAAGAAGAATAACAAGGCAACCACACCTGCATCTTTTTGATTGCGTTGAAAGTGCCAGATGGCACCCAACAAACCAATAATTAAAGGCAGAAAGAAGAAACGATTGTAAGCATTGTTATCTACTGTAGATGGAGGCAAGTGACTCTGATCGCCAATTTTCCATGAATCAAAGGCTTTGATTCCGCTTAACCATTCGCCTTCATAACCACTTCCCTGGCCTTGTTCGTCATTCTGGCGACCAATAAAGTTCCAGCCAAAATAGCGCATATACATGTAGCCAATCTGGTAACTAAATAAGAAGCCAACATTGTCTACTACGTTCGGTTTTTTTGCATCATCCAGGTGCATCCATTCTTTGTAGAAAGAAGCATGACGGGCATCATCGCTATACATACGAGGCAACAAGGTGTTGTTATTGTATTCATAATCGGTTTTTGTACCGGCTTTCTCATATTTATCGGCACCTTTTCTCCAGATTGTTTTTCCACCCTCTTTAAGACCCACACGTTCCGAGTTGTAGTTAGGCCCGTAACCCAAAGGTCTGTCGCCATACTGCTCGCGGTTTAAGTAGCTTAAGAAAGAGAAAGCATCTTTCGGTGCACTGTTATTTAAGTTAGGATCAGCTTTTGCCCTGATGATGATCATCGAGAAAGAAGCATAACCGAAAATGATCAATACTGTAGAAATCAAACCCAGGTTTAATAATTTTTTCTGGTGTTTAATGGAGTATCTGATTCCCCAAACCAATAAGCCAATTACAATGATGGCAAAAAACAAAACACCAGTTCCGAAACCAAGGCCTAAGGTATTGACGAAGAATAAATCAAAATATGCACCAAACGAGACCAGGTACTGGATAATTCCATATTGGATTACCGCTAAAATTAAGATACCTGCAACAAGGGTTTTGAAAATGCCTGCCGTGGTGGCTTTGCCAGTTCTTTTGAAATAATAAATAAAGGCAATTGCCGGGATTGTTAGTAAGTTTAATAAGTGGATTCCGATTGATAAACCCATAATATAAGCAATGAACAATAACCAACGGTCTGCCCGGGGTTCATCTGCATGAGATTCCCATTTCAAAATTGCCCAGAATACAATTGCAGTAAATAGGGAAGATTGTGCATAAACCTCAGATTCTACTGCCGAAAACCAAAAACTATCAGAAAATGTATAAGCCAAAGCACCCACTGCTCCAGCACCAATAATGCTGATCAAGTCGCTTTTAGAAATTTCTTCGCCAGCTTTAACCAATGTTTTTTTAGCCAATGCCGTGATGGTCCAGAACAAGAATAGGATAGTTGCACCACTTGATACTGCCGAGCCAACGTTCATCCAGTAAGCAATTTTGGTTACCTCGCCAAAGGCGAAGATGGAGAAAAAGCGTTGAAGCATTAAAAATAGTGGAGCGCCGGGTTGATGTACAACCTGCATTCTGAACGCTGAAGCTATAAATTCGCCGCAATCCCAGAAGCTTGCAGAAGGCTCAAGAGTTAAAACGTAAGTTATTGTTGCAATTAGAAAGCAGATCCAGCCGACTATATTATTGACTTTAGAATAATTCATTGGTTCTTTTAATGATATTAAAAATTGTTTTACATGAAAATGCAGCCGAAATTAACTATTCTAGACGATAAAACTGGTAAATTTTTAGATTGATTTAACAATTCTTAACCAAATTAAGCGATTACTCATGCTTAATTATATTTTTTAAAATCGTATCCAAACCGCAAAACCTGTAAACAAAAATAGAGATCTGTTTACAGGTAGAGATTTGAATATTTAGTGGCTAGCCAGCCACAAATGGCGAAAAGCGATTTAAAAGGATCAAGTATTTGTTTTCAATCTTTTTGCTTAGTTCTCTTTGCTTAAAGGTTTCAGTCAATTTAATCATCTGGCTCATCACACTCATGTAGATTCTAACATTTTGCTCGGAAGCCAGATAGCCTTTACTTTCAGATACATCAGCCAGATGAATCAACTCCTTATCAAAATAATTTGTTGATTTGTTAATCAGTTCATTTGCACGCTTTAAATCGTTTATCCGGTATAAACCCTCTGTAAAATAAAAAGTGCTCATCGCTTGTCTGGGCGTGTAAAACTGATCCGGGATCATATCAAAATACTTAGCGGCCACTTTTTTGCTTTTAACCATATCTCCTTCATCGATTAATCCACTTAATAAACTGGCAAACATATTTGAAAACATAGCCACATCATCAGCCGATTGCCGACCTAAATGATGCGCATTTTTGATATTGCCGTAACCATAGGTATTCACCAGGTTATTATACATCGGCTTCAGGTTTAAAGGTTCCGGGTTATCCGAAGTTAGATCTGGTTTGAGCGGAAGCAACCTTCTGTTCAGTCCTTCTGTGTAAAGATATTTGTCAAGCCCAATATATTGCTCGGTTGGCATTGCTCCTGTAAAATAGATCGGGCGTTCCCAATTGTTGTGCGCCAGTATGTCGAATAAAGCCAATGTTCCCTTGGTTACATATTCCTGATTAAATGTCCATTGAATACTATCTGCAATTTTTCCGGCATCTTCTTTAGGAACGGTTCCGGTATCAAGCACTTGCTGAGGATTTACCGTCAATTTCAGATTCTTCGTAGGCAAAATATTGTATTTCGAACCATCACTCATTGTTGCCTTATCTTCATCGTGATCTGATAAAAGCACATCCAGAATCTGCTGCAGCTCCACATGCTGTGCAATTTTATAATCCTGAAAGTACATGATGTCTCTCGTGCCTTCCACATATTGCTCATGTTTTAAAGTAATAGGAAGCGGTGCCGATTGATTCTGTTTTCTGCGCATCCCGTCGATGTACCAGTCTGCAGTAAACAAACTCAGGTTAACTACCCGCACATCCGGACGGATATTTTCAACTTCCTGTGCATACCAAACCGGATAAGTATCGTTATCGCCATAGGTAAACAAGATAGCGTTTGGCGCACAGGCCTTCAGGTAATTCACAGACATATCTTTGGCAACAGAACTGTCAGACCGATCGTGATCATCCCAACCTTGATTAGCCATAATCATTGGCGCGGCAAATAAAGCTAAGGCTGATGCGAAAATGCCTGCACGCCGAGGGGTAAATTTTTCGAAAAACCATTCCTTCAACCCAAAAACACCTAAGCCAATCCAAATGGCGAAAGCATAAAAAGAGCCAACGTAAGCATAATCCCTTTCCCGGGGCTCTACCGGAACGGAGTTTAAGTAAATTACGATCGCAACGCCGGTAAAAACAAATAGCAACCCAATAATTCCTGCATCTTTTTGATTTCTTTTGAAGTGCCAAATGGCTCCGATTAATCCGATAATGAGTGGTAAAAAGAAGAAGCGATTATAAGCTTTGTTTTCGATAATAGAAGGAGGGAGATTTTTTTGCTCACCTAAGCGAATGGCATCAATTGGTTTTATCCCACTTAACCAAGCGCCATCAGTTCCGCCATGCTGCCCATCTTCATTATCTTGCCTGCCCACAAAGTTCCACATAAAATAGCGGACATACATTTGTCCCGCCTGAAAGGAAAATAGATATTTTAGGTTATCGGTGAGCGATGGTTGATGCTCATCATCAAAACCCATATAATTTTTGTAAAATCTGATGTGCTCAGGTTTATCACTATACATTCTTGGCAAAGGCGTTTTATCTGCGAAAACATAAGCAGACTTTTTACCTGCCCGCTCGTAATTTTTTTCGCCTTTGCGGAAAATTTCTCCGGTTTCTTTGATGTCGATTTTTTGGGAGTTGTAGTTTTCCCCGAATAACAAAGGGCGGTCGCCATATTGATCTCTGCCTACATATCTGGAAAAGGAATATACATTATCTACATTGTAATTGTTGAGATTCGGTTTTGCCTGTGCCCTGATGATGAGTAAAGCAAATGAGCTATATCCGAAAACGAGCAACACCGTAAAGAGCATAATCAGGTTGAGAACCCTTTTGTTTTTAAGGATCGAATACCTGATGCCGTAGACTAAACCAGAAATAAATAAGATGGCAAAGCATATGATGCCAGTTCTGAAGCCAAAGCCCAACGTATTTACAAAGAAATAATCGAAGTTTGCGGCGATAGAAACGAGGTATTGAATAATGCCAAATTGCACAACAGCCAATGCCATAATCGAAATAATGAAAGCTTTTAGAATGCCTTTCCAATCTGGTGAGGCTACTTTCTTAAAGTAATAAACAAAAACAATTGCCGGAATAGTTAAAAGGTTTAAAATGTGGATGCCGATGGAAATTCCCATAATGTAGGCCACAAAAAGGAGCCAACGATCTGCTTTTGGTTCATCAGCCTGCGATTCCCATTTCAAAATCCCCCAAAAAACTACAGCGGTGCAAAGCGAAGACAGGGCATAAACTTCTGCCTCCACTGCAGAAAACCAAAAACTATCAGAGAAGGCATAGGCCAATGCGCCAACTAAACCAGCGCCAATAATGCTAATGATGTTTTGATTCGTGAGGATTTCATTCTTTTTAACGATTGTCTTTTTTGCTAAAGCCGTAATGGTCCAGAATAAAAACATGATGGTTCCGGCGCTTGCCAGTGCTGAAGAAATATTAATGAAATAAGCAACTTTGGTTTTATCGCCAAAAGCAAGTGTAGAAAATAACCGCTGAATCATCGAAACCATTGGAGCACCAGGTTGGTGAACAACCTCTAGTCTATAAGCCGACGCAATAAATTCGCCGCAATCCCAGAAGCTTACAGATTGATCTAAAGTTAGGATATAAGTGGTTGCAGCAATGATAAAACATAGCCAACCGCCAATGGTGTTGATCTTCGGATAATTCATAGTGAAAATTTAGTCTTTGATAATAAATGATTTAGGTGGTTCTCGATTAAAAATGTCGTAGAAAAAAATAAAATGTTGCACAGCATATGATGATTTTTTTATCTTTGCAATGCAAAACGGAAGAGCAGGAAAGAAATTAAAAATATTTTAAAATCACTCTTGCATATTTCAAATAAGCTTCCTACATTTGCATTCCCTTTCGAGGGGTTACCTCGAGAAAGTTTGTCCGATAGTATAAGGGTAGTACGACAGTTTTTGGTACTGTTTGTCTTGGTTCGAATCCAGGTCGGACAACAAATTTATCATCGGATCGTGTTTTTAAATAACATGATCCGATTTTTTTTAACCGTAAACTACGCGGATTATGCCATTGCAGTTTAACCCGGTAAAATTGTTTTCCGGAACAGGTTCTAGAGGATTATCGCTGAAAATTGCTGAAAATTATGGCAAGGCACTCGGAGATGTTACAATCCACAAATTTAGCGATGGAGAATTCCAACCTTCTTTTGACGAATCAATCCGCGGCTGCGATGTTTTCTTAATCCAATCTACTTGTCAGCCCAGCGATAACTTAATGGAGCTTTTGTTAATGGTTGATGCTGCTAAAAGAGCATCGGCACATTATATTACAGCAGTTGTTCCTTATTATGGTTTAGCCCGTCAGGATAGAAAAGATAAACCCCGTGTAGCAATCGGCGCTAAATTGGTAGCAAACTTATTGAAATCTGCGGGTATTCACCGCATCATGACAATGGATTTGCACGCTGCTCAGATTCAGGGTTTCTTTGATATTCCGGTAGATCACTTAGATGGATCGGTTATTTTTGTGCCTTATATCAAAAGCTTAAATCTGCCAAACCTTACTATTGCATCGCCAGATATGGGTGGCTCGTATAGAGCGCGTACTTTTGCAAAGTTTTTTAATGCTGAAGTAATTATCTGTGATAAACGCCGTAAACGTGCCAATGAAATCGAATCAATGTCGATTATTGGTGATGTAACCGGACAGGATGTAGTATTAATAGATGATATCTGCGACACTGCGGGAACTTTATCTAAAGCTGCGGCTTTAATTATGGAGAACGGTGCGGCAAGTGTAAGGGCAGTTTGTACACATGCGGTATTATCTGGCAAAGCTATAGAAACAGTAGAAAATTCTGTATTAACAGAGTTGATCGTTACAGATACCATTCCATTGAGAATGGAAAGTGAAAAAATCAGGGTGCTAAGTACGGCTAGTTTATTTGCTAGGGCAATTGCCAATGTAAACGAACATGGTTCAATTAGCGACTTGTTTAGAGTATAGCGTTAAGCGTATTGCGATAGGCGTTTAAAAGGGCAAAACGACTTAAAGCTGAACAAAAAGAGAGTTTAAAAAAGTTGGAGGTTAATAGTTTATGGCTTAAGGTCTTGATACTTGATACTAAATACTTACTACTAATAAATAAATATAAATAAAATGAAAACAATCGCAATTAGCGGTTCTCCAAGAGAGAACGTAGGGAAACGCGATGCCAAGGAACTTCGTTACGAAGGTAAAGTTCCGGCGGTATTGTACGGTGGAAAAGAACAACAACATTTCGCTGTTGTAATTTCAGATTTGAGAGATGTAATTTATACTGCTGAAGTAAACTTCGTTGAGCTTGATGTTAACGGTACAAAAACTAAAGCTATCGTAAAAGACACTCAATTTCATCCATTAACTGATATTTTAATGCACATCGATTTTCTTCAATTATTTGATGAAAAAGAAATCGTTATGGAAATCCCGGTTAAACTAACAGGAACTTCTCCAGGTGTTAAAATGGGGGGTAAAATGGTTCAGAAATTACGTAAACTTCGTGTTAAGGCGTTGCCAAATAAAATGCCACAAAGCGTTGAAGTGAGCATTGCTAAATTAGAAGTTGGTAGTTTGGTTCGCGTTCGTGATATCGAAGGTGATGGATATGTAATTACAAATACTCCAGAAGATACAATCGTGTCTGTAGGAATGAGTAGAGCATTGAAGCAAGCAGAAACTGAAGCTGCTAAAGGTAAAAAATAATCAGAATAACTTGATTAGAAGGAACGGCTCGGATTTATTCAAGCCGTTTTTTTGTGATCAGGATTTTTAGGAATTAAGGATTTTCAGGATCAGCAAAGTCTTTCAGCTTTTGTCTTTCCTCAAACAGTCGTCATTACTGGCGATGAGCTGATAAGACTCGTCCTCTTGAACTTGTTTCAGGATCTTATCCTGATAGGTGCTGAACTAAATTCAGCATGACGATTTTGAGGAGATTGCTTCGAAGGCTGAAAAAGCCTTCTCGCAATTGACGATTAGCTGATTCAGACTCGTCCTCCTGAACTTGTTTCAGGGTCTTATTCAGGTAGGTGCTGAACTAAATTCAGCATGACGATTTTGAGGAGATTGCTTCGAAGGCTGAAAAAGCCTTCTCGCAATTGACGATTAGCTGATTCAGACTCGTCCTCCTGAACTTGTTTTAGTATCTTATCCAGATAGGTGCTGAACTAAATTCAGCATGACGATTTTGAGGAGATTGCTTCGAAGGCTGGAAATGCCATCTCGTAGTGACGATGCGCTGATTAAGACTCGTCCTCCTGAACTTGTTTCAGGGTCTTATCCAGATAGGTGCTGGACTAAATCCGATAGCTATCGGATCAGCATGACGATCTTTGAGAAGATTGCTTCGAAGGCAGGATCGCTTTTTAGTCTTTTCGCTTTGGTCTTTAGTCTTTAAGCTTTTTCCTTTCCGCTTTCCGCCTTTCTACCCTCTCCCTTTCCGCCCTCAACCTTTTTTTCTACCTTTGCCGCTATGAAATATCTTATAGTTGGCTTGGGTAATATTGGTCCGGATTATGCACATACCAGACATAATATTGGATTTGATATTGCTGATGAACTGGTGAAAGGCTTGGGTGGGAGTTTTGATAATATTCGTTTGGCTTATTATGCTGAAGTAAGTTTCAAAGGGAAAAAACTTCATGTGATCAAACCAACCACATTTATGAACCTGAGTGGAAAAGCTGTAAACTACTGGATGAAGGAGCTAAAGATCGCCCCGGAAAACGTATTGGTAATTGTAGATGACCTGGCGCTGCCATTGGGTAAACTGCGTTTGAAACTTCAGGGCTCAAGTGCTGGCCATAATGGTTTAAAAAGTATAGAAGAAGTTTGTGGCGGGCAAAACTATGCCCGGTTACGCTTTGGAATTGGAAATGATTATCCAAAAGGAAGACAAATAGATTTTGTATTAGGGTTGTTTGATAAAAATGAACAACCTGAACTTCCTGCGCTGATTGATAAAAGCGTTGAGCTCATTAAAAGTTATGTAACCGTTGGACCTGCACATACCATGACGGCTTTTAATAAATAGGCATATACACAGGTTACTTGTGCTGTACATCCCATGCGCTGTGGCTCACAGACCATTCAAAATATTCTTACACAAAAAAAGACCATCTTTCGATGGTCTCCAATACTTTATAATTTCGTACAAGTTTATTATTTAACTTGCGCCTGAGCTCTTGCAAGATAAGCATCTACCATTTGGGCTTCAGCACTTTCAGGATATTGTGTTTTAATTTTAGTATAAGCATCAACAGCGGCACCAAAATCTTTAAGATTTTCGTTTACCAATCCTAATTTCTTAAGGAACATTGGTGAAGTAAATTTGCTTGCCTTATCTGAAGCTTTTTTGTAGTAAGTAGCTGCTTGTTTGTAATCTTTCAATTCGCTGTAAGCATCGCCCAATAAGCCTAAAGCTAATGGATCTGCAACCGGGCTACCCGTAGCACTATATTTTCCTAATGCATCAATTGCTTGTTTATACTCACCTTTACGTAGATAAATCCCACCTAAATAAAGGTTAGCTAAATTAGCAGATTTTGTATTGTCGTATTCTTTAGCAATTTGCTCTAAACCAGGATAACCGCCTTCGCCCTTAACCGCTTTGTTGGACAATGAATCGATGCCAACATATGATTCAGATTTAAACATTTTGCTTGCAGCTTCTTCAGCACGACCTTTTAAGTACACATTTTGATACCAAAAATATACACCAATTAATAAAACAACAGCGCCGGCAATAAATAGCAAGCTCTTGTTATTTTCCTGTAAAAATGAACCTTTTTTGATAGGTTGAGTAGTTTGGTTATCTATTGTAGACATGTTTGTTTAAAAAATTTAAGATTGCAAAAATACATTTTTCAATCAAAGTATCAATCTTTATTTAGAAGTATTTAATTAAACATTAGTTATTTAGAGGTTAAAAAACGGTAAATTGCGCCATATTTATGTGGTTAAAGAATATTACGCTTCTAAATTTTAAAAATTATTGTGATGCAGATCTCCAATTTTCTGACACTGTAAACGTTTTTACAGGTAATAACGGGTCTGGTAAAACAAATATGCTCGATGCAATTCATTATTTATGCCTTTGCAAAAGCTATTTTAATCCCATTGATGGGCAACAAATAAAAACCGGATCGGATCTTTTCATGATTCAGGGCGATTTCGATCGAAACGAACGCAATGATAAAATTACCTGCGGTGTTAAGCGAAATCAAAAAAAACAATTTAAACGCAATAAAAAGGAGTATGAAAAACTCGCCGATCATATTGGCCTGTTTCCTGTAGTGATGGTATCGCCTTACGATGTTAACTTAATCATGGAAGGCAGTGAAGAGCGGAGAAAGTTTATTGATAACGTGATTTCTCAAACGGATTCACATTACCTAGATCAGTTGATTACTTATAACCGGATTCTTCTTAATAGAAATGCTTTTCTAAAGCAAATTGCGATCACCAGAAAATATGATCCAACCTTATTGGAGATTTTAGACGAGCAACTGGTCATCGCCGGAAATAAAATTTTTGCCATCAGAAAGGCATTTATGGATGAGTTTATTCCGCTCTTCAATGAATATTATCTTTACCTTACCGAAAACAAAGAAGTGGTCTCTTTAAATTATCAATCACAGCTGATTGATTTCCCTTTCGAAACTTTGCTGAAAAAATCGGTAGAAAAAGATCGGGTGCTGGAGCGTACCACAACGGGGATTCATAAAGATGAGCTTGCCTTCGAAATTAGTGAAATGCCGTTGAAGAAGTTCGGCTCGCAAGGACAACAGAAGTCTTTTCTAATAGCTTTGAAACTTGCTCAATATGCTTATCTGGCAAAAAATAAGGGTTTTAAACCTTTGCTGCTGCTCGATGATATATTTGATAAACTGGATGATCACCGCGTGCAAAAATTAATGCAAATGGTATCCCACCAAGATTTCGGACAAATATTTATCACTGATACGGGGAAAGAAAGAGTGAAATCAGTTTTTGAAAAAATACAAGTTGATGTAACTTTGTTTGAAGTTAAGGAGGGACAAATAAGCCATGCGTAAACCGAATGATATAACGATGAAGGATGCCATCAGCAAGATGCTGGATGTATACCGTTTACGCCGAAAATTTGATGAGACTTCCATTCTGGCGATCTGGCCAGAAATTATGGGCACAGCCATCGCAAACAGAACTACTCAGATTTATATTAAGGATAAGAAGTTATTCATCAGAATAGAATCATCAGTAATAAAAAATGAACTGGTAATGGTTCGCCAGGGAATTATCCAAAAGCTGAATGAACACGCTGGCAGTATTGTTATTAATGAAATGGTATTTCTGTAAATATTCAGGTACAAAAAAGGGTTAATTTTTGAAGAAAAATTAACCCTTTTTTATTTTACCTTCTTCCGCCAAATATTTTCGACAGGATCCAGATCAGTAGTGCAACTACAATTACTACTACAATTATACCAGACCAAAGTCCAGCTTTAAATATACCTCCCACCAGTTCACAACTGCTTAAGGTAGTGCATAAAAATGCAATTAGTGCTATTGGAAATATTCTTTTCATATGATGCTAATTTTTTAATAGCTAACATCGAAGCGTAAAGAATGTTTTAATAAAAGCTTATTTGCCGTTAACTTTAAGCAATTCTACTTCAAAAATCAAAGTGCTATATGGTGGAATATCTGCTCCTGCACCACGCTCTCCGTAAGCCAATTGGTAAGGAATAAAGAATTTATACTTTGATCCTGCTGGCATTAATTGCACACCTTCTGTCCAACCTGGAATTACACGGTTTAATGGAAAGCTAATGGGTTCGCCACGATCGTAAGAACTGTCAAACTGTTTTCCGTTCAATAAAGTTCCTTTGTAATGTACCAATACCGAATCGGTAGCCACTGGTTTAACACCTGTTCCGGCAGTTAACACTTCATACTGTAGCCCACTGGCAGTAGTTTGTACACCAGCACGTTTTTTGTTCTCGTCTAAGAAATCTTGTCCTTCTTTCATAATTGGTCCGTATTTAATTTTATTTGCTGCAGCTTCTGCTTTATTTTTTACTGCTGATGCTTTCGACATTGCCCCATTGATTACTTCCTGAGCTTGTGCTTGCGTTAAAAGTACTTTTCCACCCGTAAATGAATCCTTTAAACCTTTTAAAAGTACTTCATAATTAAGTGTTGTTAATCCGGTAGATTTTAATCCAGAACCAATGGATGTACCAAAAGCGTAACTGGTTGAATCTAATGGCGATCTTAAACCAGACACAATTGTGGTGGTTCTGGTTGTAGTGGTGGTAATCGTTTTTTTAGTGACTGGCTTTTTAGCTACAGGTTTTTTTTGAGCGTATGATGCAATTGTAGCTGTTGAAAGGCATGCCGCTAAGAGAATTGTTTTCATTTATTATTAAGGTGTGTTATTACAACGATTTGGATGTTTGAATATTTTAAGTTCGAAAGATACAAAATTGATAAAACAATAAAACCCCGAACATATCGAGGTTTTAAAAAAAAATGTTTTTGATTAGCAATTAAAAACGCTCATCAGCTTTGAAGAAGAAGTTGCCTTCAATTTCCGCATTTTCATCAGAATCTGAACCATGCACTGCATTCGCATCAATAGATTTAGCATATTTCTGACGGATAGTACCTTCAGCAGCTTCAGCTGGATTAGTTGCACCGATTAATTTTCTGAAATCTTCGATTGCATTATCTTTTTCCAGGATAGCGGCAACAATTGGTCCTGAAGACATGAAGCTTACTAAATCTTTATAGAAAGGACGCTCAGCGTGAACTGCGTAGAATTGGCCAGCAGTTTCATCAGTTAACTTAGTATATTTTAATGCAATGATTTTAAAACCCGCATTGGTAATGTCATTTAAGATTGATCCGATATGGCCGTTTGCAACTGCATCAGGCTTGATCATGGTAAAAGTTCTGTTAGTGCTCATTGTGTTTGAATATCAATTTGCTGCAAAACTACGTTTTAATTGATGAATAACCAACAGCCTTGTATAAGATCCTGCTACGCTTAGCATTTATGTGATCTGGTAAAGTGACATAAAATCTTATTTATGATATATGATCTGGCTAATCTTAAAATCCTTTAATCCTATACTAAAAATCCTTAGCTTTGCAACGCAAAAAATATATGCTTACACTACCTGAGTTAAAATCTTTACTGGCTACGCCACAGCGAATTGTTATCACCACGCATCATAAACCAGATGGTGATGCAATGGGCTCCTCACTAGGTTTATATGGATACTTAATCCAAAAAGGTCATCATGTCAAAGTAATTACGCCGACAGATTATCCAACCTTTTTACATTGGATGCCAAATAATTCTGACGTGATTATCTTTACAGAGGAGCAGGAAAAAGCAGCCAAACTAGTCGATGAAGCAGCCTTGATTTTTTGTCTGGACTTCAATACGCTTAGTCGCATTAATGAATTAGGAGAATTGGTAAGAGCTGCAGGTGCAAAAAAAGTGATGATCGATCATCATTTAGAGCCTGAAGATTTTGATGATTATCGCCATTGGGATATTAATGCATGTGCAGCGGCACAACTGGTGTATGATTTCATTGCAAATCAACTGGAAGATAAAGCTGGCATTAATAAAGATGTTGCTGCCTGTTTATATACTGGAATTATGACAGATTCTGGCTCATTCCGTTTTCAGTCTGCCACATCTAATGTATATAGAATCGCAGCCGATCTGATTGATCTAGGTGCAGAACACTGGAAAATTCATCAACTGGTTTACGATAATGCAAGTGAAGATCGTTTACGCTTCTTAGGCTATTGCTTGTCTAACAAGTTGGAAGTCATCAGAGAATACAATACCGCTATAATATCGGTAACTAAAGAAGAACTTGCCCGCTTTAGCAGTACCACAGGCGATACAGAGGGTGTGGTAAATTATGCACTTTCTATCAATGGAATCCGTCTGGCAGCTTTAATTATTGAGCGTACAGATAAGGTGAAACTTTCAGTAAGGTCTACCGGAGATTTTCCTGCAAATGAGATTTGTAAAAAATATTTCAGCGGTGGTGGACATAGAAATGCTGCAGGCGGCGTATCAGAGAAGCCTTTAAATGAAGTGGTAAATGAATTTAAATCCATTTTAGAAGAATATAAAAACCAATTAATTGCGTAAAGCAAATAACCAAATTAAATAAAGTTTAAATACAAAATGAAAAAAGGAATAATTGTTCTTGTAGCAGCTACATTAGGTTTAGCGGCTTGTAACAAAGAGAAAAAAGGTGCTGGTGGTTTATTGTATACCGTTCACCATTCTGAAGGTAAAGAGAAAATCAAAGAAGGAGATATCATTAAGATGAACTTCATTCAGAAAAATGATAAAGATTCAGTATTAGGAAGTACTTATGACAACGAAAATCCACAAGTTTTTCCTGTTCAGAAGAAAATGTATGCTGGTGATATGAATGATGTATTAACCTTATTTGGAGAAGGTGATAGCGCAACATTTAAAGTTAATTTGGATACCATGGCTTTTTACAGCAAACAGCCTAAACCAGAGCAATTCAAAAATGATAAATACATCACTTTCACCATCAAAGTAGAGAAAGTTTTCAAAAAGAATGCTGGCGAAGCTGATTCTACTTTTAACAAAAGAGCAGGTGAATTCTTCCAGGCTGACTTCAAAGCTACAGCTGAGAAAAAGAAAGGCGCTGAAGATGGTAAAATCAAGGCTTACGTTGCTGATAACAATCTAAAAACACAAACATCTGCTAGCGGTTTGCAATACATCATTACTGCGCCAGGAAGCGCAGAACGTGCACAATTAGGTGATACTGTTACGTTAAACTACACGGGTAGATTGGCTAAAAAAGATACTAAAGGTAAATACAAGGTATTTGATACCAGTGATGAAAAAATTGCGAAAGCGGAAAATAAATTCCAGGCTGGCAGACCATATGGCCCAACTAAAATGGCTTTAGGCGGAACCATACCAGGTTTTACTGAAGCATTACAATTAGTAGGTAAAGGTGGGAAAATTACGGCAATCATTCCTTCTAAACTAGGATATGGTGAGCAAGGTGCTCCACAAGTAGGGATCATGCCTTACAATCCAATTGTTTTCGATATCGAGATTACTGATATCAAAAAAGCACCTGCTGCAGCAGCAATTAAAAAATAAATTTAAAATAGAAAAAAGTGTTGTTCCAATTGAGCAACACTTTTTTTTTGTTCAATTACGGCATATAGAAAATGAAAAAAGGGGTTATTATTTTATTGGCAGCAGCTTTAGGCTTATCTGCCTGTAATAGGTTTGAAAAAGGCGAGGGCGATATGACCTACAAAATTTACAATAGCGAAGGAAAGGCGAAAATCCAGGAGGGCGATTTTGTAAAGCTAAACGGTATTCAGATCATTGAAACTAAAGGTGGAGATTCTACTTTGGTAAATACCTATGACAACGAACGTCCGGCATTTTTCCCTATTGGTAAATCGATGTTTAAAGGAGATTTAGCTTCTGCGTTGAAGTTACTAGGTGAAGGAGATAGTGCAGTTTTTAAATTGAATTTAGATTCTATGGCCAAATATTCTGGTCAGCCTAAACCAACAGGTGCAAAAGATAACTTCTCTACTTTTACTATCAAAATTGAAAAGGTTTTACACAAAGCTGCAAATGAGGCAGATTCTACCTTTGAAAAAAAGAAAAGGTCATTTTTTGAAGAGGAATATAAAGTTTTAATCGCTAAAAATAAGGCGAACGAAGCCTCAAAGATTTCAAAGTACATTGCTGATAATAGCCTGAAAACACAAACAACAGCATCAGGCCTGCAATATATAATCGAAGCGCCAGGAAATGCTCAACGCGCTACCTTAACAGATACGATTATGGTTGATTATACTGGTCAGTTCACCAATAAAAAAGCCGATGGAAAAATCAATGTATTTGATACTTCGGATGCTAAAATTGCAAAAGATGCTGGGATTTATTCGCCAATGGCACAGTATTCTGCCCGTCCGTTAGTTTTAGGTCAATTGGCTCCTGGATTTATTGAAGGTGTACAGTTAATTGGTGTGGGTGGTAAAATCAAAATTATCATTCCTTCCAAATTAGGTTATGGAGAAAACGGTGGTGGTCCAATCAATCCTTTTACACCACTTGTATTTGATATTTCCTTAAAATCAATTAAATAGAATGTAGAGGAACTGCATTCATAATAGACGTTTTTATTTTCCATTATAGCCTCAATCGATTTTTCACCGATTGAGGCTATCTCATTTATGATATTGATTAAGGAAAAGAGTTGCATCGTATCTCACCTGGTTGTAACGCCTCGCTACGACTAAACGTAGATAGCGATCGCATTAAGATTGCTTCGTCGGCTGAAGAAGCCTTCTCGCAAAGACGAAAATGGGTATAAATTCTTTATAACTACGAAGAGTAAAAAACTAGTTGTAGCGTCTCGCTACGACTAAACGTTGCGATTACATTAGATTGCTTCATACCTCCAAAGTAATTTCTATTAAGAAATTAAAAATTTATCTAATCCCCCAGGCTTTGAAAGGATAAGTAGTTAAATTTGAATTGTAGTATCGTTGATCAGCGGTAACTTCTACATCAACCCAGATAGGGCGTTCGAAATCTTCATCTTCTGATAAAAGTTCAATTTCTGCTACAATCAATCCTTCGTTATCACCTGAGAATACATCTACCTCCCAGGTTTTTCCATGGTATTCAATTTCATATCTGATCTTTTCCAGTTCTGATTCACAAAAATTATCAAGCAATTCTTTTGCTTCTTCTAATGGGATTTCATATTCATATTCTAATCGGGATGCGCCTACGGTTATGCCTTTTATCGTTAGCCAGGCTTGTGTTTCAGCAATTCGCACGCGGATGGTTTTCTTTGGATCCTTAGAGATGTAACCTTGCCTTAAATGTTTCCCAACAGGCTTTACCAATTGTTCCCATTCCTCACGATTTAGGATAAACTTTCTTTCAATTTCTTTCCCCATTATTTTGCTCTCTTTTGTAATTCAGCAATTGGCATGCTGATTAGTCTTCCAATTGGTTGTTTGCCTTTGTATGTAATTACGCGAAGCATGCTGGCGTCTTTTGGAGGAGTAAGTGCCGTTGTATATTTAGGGTAAAAACGATCTGGTGTAGAATTGTCGAAGCTGTAGTAAATATCCAGACCATCAATTTCCGGTGTTAACTCAATCATCAATTGTTTATCCGCACTGCGTTTTACCGTAAAGATTGGGTCATAGATAGCAGGTGAATATTTCACTTCAGCTAAATCTAATCTTTTGAAATGCTCTTCTGTACGGTTAATGAAACTCGTCCAGTTTTTCTTTTCAATAGGACTCCATATAGCTTCAGAAATGGCAAAGGCACGTGGCCATACCATATATTGTACTTGGCGGAAGGTAAAAATTTGTTCCGTCCAGAGATTGGCTTGGCCACCGATAATATATTTGGGATCTGCGCCGGCAGGTATTGGATTAAACTGATAGGTTTTATTTAAACGTAGTGAGGCATAGACCTTCGGTTCCGTGATCGGATCGGCCTGCATGTAATCTAAATAGGCAAAATCAGTCGGACTCATCACCACATTATGTTGATCCTTTGAAGCCTGAATGCCATATTTTAAACCTCTCCAACTCATTACAGAGGCAGTAGGTGAAGCGCCTCCTTCCAGAATTTCATCCCAGGCCATAAATTTCTTGCCTTTAGAAACCACGATTTGCTCTATACGTTTTTCAAAATAAGCCTGTACCTGGGGGATTGTTTTCAACCCTTCACGCTGCATCAGTGCTTTTACCTGATCATTCTTTTCCCAGAAATTATGTGCTGCTTCATCGCCACCCATATGAATATATTCGAACGGAAAAAGCTTAGCAACTTGTGTAATCACAGAATCAAGGAACACATAAACCTTTTCATTTGCCGGACAAAGTGTATTGTCTACCAAGGCAAGGGGAGGTGCGCCACGGCTCCAGTCCATAATCTTCTCGCCAGAACGCACTTTGTAATTTACGGCATCTGGCGTACAAGATAATTCAGGGTAAGCAGCAATCGCCGCTAAACTATGCCCTGGAACGTCAATCTCAGGCATGATGTTTACAAAACGCTCTTGTGCATATTGTACTAGTTCTTTAATATCTTCCTGTGTGTAAAAACCACCATAATTACGTGGTTCATCAGCGGTAGGCGGAATGAAGTCACCAAAAGTGCCAGTCTTTTTAACGCTCCATGCACCAACTTCGGTTAATTTAGGCAGGCCTTTAATTTCGATTCTCCAGCCTTCATCATCCGTTAAGTGAAAATGCAACAGATTAAATTTATAGCGAACCATGTTATCAATGAATTGCTTTACCTCGTTTTTTGTGAAAAAGTGACGGGCGACATCAAACATCAATCCTCGCCAGCCTAGTTTTGGATAATCAACCACATCAACGCAAGGCAATTTCCACTTTACGTTATCTACCAGTTCTTTACTTTCTATAGCTGCCGGAAAAAGTTGTATTAATGACTGAACACCCCAGAAAATGCCTGCGGGTTTATTCGCAGTAATCACAATTTGTGTTGTATTTACATTTAATTTATATCCCTCTAAGCCCAATTTTGGGTCATTCTGTGTATTGAGAATCAATTTGATCGTCGGGTGATTAGCACTTGAAACCGTACTCACAAACTTGCCGGTTGCAGTGGTAATTCTTTCAGATAGGAATGCAACAGACTGTTGTAATCCCTCACCTTTAGTGGCCTGAATACTTACATTTTCGGGTAAAGTAAAACTCCCGGCTTTTTTCATTAAAGAAACTGGCTCGGGAATAATGGCAATTTGAGCCTGTGAAATAGCAGTTTCAGCATCGCCGATTTCGGTTTCGTTTACCAGTGTTTGTGCATAGCTGTTGGCCGTAAAAATACAGCAGGATAACAAAAGGAATAGTTTTCTCATTAAATATTTAACTATAGACTAATTGAAAAAGTATAGTCTGCAATTTATTAAAAATTTGGAACTTGTTGTGATTACGATTACTAATCATCAGTTAGTAGCATAACTAAGTCGATTTAGTACTTCTGGTATTACGATTAAATGATGTATGGTTAAATTATTGCATTTATGAATGCATCATGCAGGTTCTTGCTAAATACACCTTGCTGATTATTTAAACGTTCAGGGTGCCATTGCACAAATAGGAGAAATGATTTGCCAGATGGTTCAAGCCGTTCTATCGCTTCTGCAATTCCATCGGGAGAGATGGCGCTCACTACCAAACCTTTCCCTATTTTATCTGTACTTTGATGATGATTGCTATTCACTAAACCGCGATCGGTATGTACAATTTGTTTAAGCCATGAACTTGGATTGATCAGAATTTCATGATATCGGTCGCTTTTATCTGGCATTTTAGAGTGGTCGAATTTACCCCATGTTGCAATATTAGGAATTAAAGTGCCACCAAAAAATACATTTCCAACCTGGATTCCACGGCAAATGCCTAAAACCGGGATCTGATTTTCTTCTGTGTAAGCTAAAACTTTAAATTCAAATTCATCACGAAGTTCGTCAACATCATCAGCATGGCAATAAGGATAATATTCCGGGTGATGGTAGAATCGTGGATGAACATCTTCTCCACCAGTTAATACAATACCCTGACATTTCTTAATTTCTTCAAAGTTATCTAGTTTATAACCCAACTGGATTACTTCTACCCGATTATTATAAGATAAAACCCAGTCGCGATAAATAGAAAACTTACTACAGTCGATTACCCCAATGATTATTTTTTCAGACATGATTCAATTGGCATAATTTTAATAAAAAACGTTATTCACTTAATAAGTATCCTGATTTTAAAGATATATAATTTTAGTTATGAGAATGGGTCTTAGCCAAAAAAATAAGGCGTTGTTATAGCTATCCCCAAACAATAAAACCCGAGTTTGAGTAATAATATGCATTAAAATATCATTTAAACGGTCTATTTGTGTTTTAACCACCCCGCCCTTTGGGCACCCCTCCAAAGGAAGGGAATAGCGATCGTACCATCCTTCTTTCGCTATCGTATTGGGTATAGTTTTATGCATTATGCTAACTGACTTTAATAAAAACATAGGTTATACCGAAGAGTGCCGTCAATCCTAAGGGCCGGAGAAATCAAAAAAACAGTTGTACAATAGTATAAATAGCACTAACAAACCTTAAACGTAGTGGTTTTGTGTTCATTAATGCGGGTTCAATTTTAAAAGGTATTGAACACAAAACGAAGTGCCTCTGTTTTTTTGATGTGTGTGGGATTTGTGAAAGGCCCCTAGTTGGATTGACAAAGCGCTTTGGGTACTTTGGCGCTCCAAAATGCGCAGCATTCTTGAACACCGCTAAAAACAATATTAACTGTGAAAAATTACCATGCCTCCGCGGCAAAGAGCGGATAAAAGACCTTTACAAATTAATTATGTCCAAATGATAGTCCAAAGGAAGGGAATGGCGATCTTAATTCCCTCCAATGCATCGGAAGGTGGTCGCAGACCAAGGTATAAAAGGAAGCAAATATTATCCAACTCAGTTTAATAAACAAATCTTTATTATACTTTAATCCTAACTTAGTGCTATGCAGACTCTACTTACTTCAGTGCAAATGCGCGAAGCTGATGAATTTACCATTATAAATAAACCAATCGCCTCTATTGATTTAATGGAAAAAGCTGCTCGTGCTTTCGTGCAATGCTTTCTGAGAGATGAATTTGATACCCAAAAAAGTATCGCTATTTTTTGTGGAAAAGGAAATAACGGAGGAGATGGATTAGCCATTGCGCATCTTTTATTCAGTAATGGGTATTTCAATATTAAGGTTTACATCGTCAATTTTAGCAGTAAACAAAGCGCAGATTTTACCATCAATTTGCAGCGGTTGGAAGAATCCCGATGTAAGAAAGTTATCATAAATCATGCTGCCGATTTAAAAGGTATTAAATCTGATATCATTATAGACGCTATTTTAGGGTCAGGATTAAATAAACCCTTAGCAGGAGCGTATGCGGAACTGGCCAGTCTAATTAATAAATCAAGAAAGAAAGTTTACGCGGTAGATGTACCAACAGGTTTTTTCGCAGAAGGAAAATTACCGAATGACTATAATGGTGTAAAGGCTTTTAAAACGATTTGTTTTCAGCGGCCGAAAATTAATTTTTTTATGCCAGAATCAGCTGAAGCAACTTTGCAGTTTGAAGTCGTAGAGATTGGGTTAGATGAAGATTTCATTGTGAAGCAAAGCACTGATTTTTATCTCGTGGAAGAAATAGATGTTAAAAAAATCTTAAAGCCTAGAAAGTTATTTAGCCATAAGGGTACCTATGGACACGCTTTAATTATTGCCGGAAATACGAATACGATGGGCGCAGCCTTGTTAGCCTCAATGGCTTGTTTATATACCGGTGCAGGGCTAACAACTGCCTGCATTCCGCAAAGTGGATTAATTGCACTCAACACCACGCTTCCCGAGGTAATGGCTTTGCCACGTGATGAATACACCAGAATTGAAGACCAAAGTAAATACCAGGCCATTGCTATTGGTCCGGGTTTGGGGATATCTACTGAGAATGAGCATTTGCTGGAAAGCTTAATCGTTGCCAACCAATCCTTAATTATTGATGCTGATGGCCTCAATTTATTGGCAGAAAGGCGAGATTTGTTAGCTAAACTTCCGCATTATTCTATTTTAACTCCCCACATGAAAGAGTTCGACAGACTTTTTGGGGATCATGATAGTTGGTGGGATAGATTGCAAACAGCAAGCGCGCAAGCGAAGCGACTGAAAATAGTGATTGTGCTTAAAAATCAATTTACATTTATTTGCTCTGCTGAAGGGAAAGTATATATTAATCCCACTGGTAATCCGGCCATGGCACAAGGTGGAATGGGGGATGTACTAACAGGAGTAATCGCGGCATTTGTTGCTCAAGGGTATCCATCGCTTGATACCGCCATTTTAGGCTGCTTTGTGCATGGGCAAACTGGCGATGAATTGGCTAAAAATCAGATCGTGGTAACAGCATCTCAAGTTGCCAGCGGAATTTCCACCACAATACAAAAACTACTGTAGGCAACTTCCATTCTGTATTCTTAACCGTTAAAAATATTTTTCTGGTAAGGCCTTCACCACTGTTTTCAAAACTATTCAATTATTGCTGTTATTTTATTAAATCACCTTCTTCTATGTTTTTTTTAATAAAAATAATTTCGACCGGCTATCTGGTAAAACCCCTTTTGAGAATATTTAAATGGTCATAATAAGAGTATCGACTATCTCATTCACAGACGTTTTGATAAAAAGTAAAATATTTTTTGCTGTGTTTGGCTTAGGAATTGATTAGGATTGTCAAAACCGAAAAACAATATCACTAAATTATGGAAACTAAAAAAGAGTATACCTTAAAGGAACTCATTCATGAATCTGCAGAAGATCCAAATGAAAATGACTTTTTTGAATTAGAAAAACCAGCGCTACTCGAAGTAAACCTGAGAAACCAGAAAATTATGGCTAAAGCAGGTTCAATGGTTGCTTATATTGGCAATGTTGACTTTAAGCGCGAAGGCCTGTTAAGTAAGGGATTGGGCGGATTGTTAAAAAAAGCCATTTCCGGAGAAGGTACATCATTAATGCATGCCTCTGGAACTGGCAAACTTTACTTAGCAGACGAAGGTAAGAAGGTTAAAATTATCAAACTTCAAAACGAATCTGTTTTTGTAAATGGTAATGATGTTTTAGCACTTGAAGACACCATCAAAAATGAAATTAAAATGCTAAAAAGTGTTGCGGGAATGATGAGTGGAGGTCTTTTTCAGGTGAAGTTATCTGGAAGTGGTTACATTGCAATTACCACTCACGGCGAACCTATCTTATTAAGGGTGAGTGCCAATCAGCCGGTTTACACCGATCCGAATGCTACAGTAGCATGGTCAGAAAATTTATCTCCTAACATTAAAACTAACCTTACTTTTGGTTCATTTATCGGAAGAGGCAGTGGTGAATCATTTCAACTGGAATTTTTTGGCGAAGGTTGGGTTTTAGTTCAGCCTTACGAAGAAGTGAAATACGCACAAAAATAATAAACCAATAAAAAACCCCCGATAGTTTTCAAGCTATCGGGGGTTTTATTTTTAAATACCTTTTATTCTAAACACCACCCATTACAGTTAGTTTTTCCATTGTTGGATTTACACTTCCGCCCATTGGTTCAAGTGTTACAGCAAAAGCCTGTGCTTCTTGTATGGTTTGCATCTTTAATAAAGCCTCTCTGGAGGTTGAATCCGTTTTGCCAAATACACCCAGGCTTACTGGTTTTCCATTTACCAAAGCCCAAAGCTGATATTCATGTTTGGCATCTGCTTTGGGTAGATCCATTGCCAGATAATTGATTAAAACACTTTTATCTTTTTTATTCCAATAAACATTCATCTTTGATTGTGGGCTAATCGCCTGGCCTTGCATCCTTACGGTTGCCCAATCTTTACTGTCGTTCATTTCAACCAGATTGTTTAATCCACGGTTGTTATATTCTAGTTTGCTAACAACTCCAGCAAATTTCTCTTTATCTAAATTCAGGCTTGCAATTTGATCATGCGCATCAGTTAGTTTGCTATAAGTAATAAATAAGGCAGCCGTACTGATTATTAAAAGTGCTACACAAGCAACAAGTGCATAACGTAAGCTTCTCACTTTACCATCACTGTTATCAAACCTAATAATTTTTGGTTCTACTGGCAGTGGCTGATCAGAAACTAAGTTAGCTTCTTCATCTATATTAATCCCTAATTTTTCAAATAACTTTGTTTCAACATCTTCAGAAGGTTGTACTGCATTTTGCATAGCAAATTCTTCCATCGCGTACTCAATAGCGGCCAGTTCATCCCGAATTTCCTGATGTTGCGATGCCAGTTCCTTTACGTGTAACGTTTCTTCGGGCGATAAATCTCCCAAAACGTACAGTTCAAGTACTCCAGATTCGATATATGCTTTTAAATTTTCCACGCTTAATTAAAACTCCTCCTCAATTCAATAATGGCCAAACGAATGCGGGTTTTCACCGTACCCAATGGCAGATCTAACTTTTCTGCGGCTTCCACATGAGTGTAGCCTTTGTAATAAACTAAATCAAGAACGGCTTGTAAATCCGGCTTTAGATTTTCAACAAGCTGCTTTATCCCAAGTACATCTGGATTAAAGGTTACCTTGTTTTGTTCATCAACGAAACTTACGTTATTTTCTATATCTTGGTTTTTGAGTGAATTTTTAAAATCTTTAGAACGTAATTTATCAATGGATAAATTGCGGGCGATATTCATCATCCACGTAAACAACCTTCCTTTAGAGTTGTCGTAATGCTCAGCAGATTGCCATATTTTTACAAAGGTTTCCTGCAGTACATCTTCCGCCAGTTCTGTATGGGTAATAATTCTGGAAATTACACCATAAAGTGCCGAAGAATACATGCTGTACAATGTTTTTAACACCGTAGAATCTTTCGATTGCAGTGCGAGAACGAGTTCAGGTTCGGTTAGAGTAGGTTTTTTTAGTGCAGTCACTTCGATTACTAAGATACAATACTGAACACATAAAGCAAAAAAATGTTTTGAAAACACATTCCCTGTAGGAGTGCTATTTTTAAAACATTTTTAAATCTTCTGTAAGATAAAGCTTTAAGCTATTCCTTCAATAGGGAAAAGATGTTTCTCTGCGTGATAAGATGAACGCACTAAAGGCCCGCTTTCCACGTATTTTAATCCTTTCGATAAGCCAACTTCTTTATACATGGCAAACTGATCAGGATGAATCCAGTCGATAACCGGATGATGATTACGGGTTGGCTGTAAATACTGACCTAAAGTAAGAATGTGTACACCATTTGCAACAAGATCATCCATTGCTTCGAAAATATCCTCGTCGGTTTCTCCTAATCCAAGCATGATGCCTGTTTTAGTTCTTAATCCGAATTCAGAAATCCTTTTTAAAGCTTCAAGGCTTCTGTCGTATTTTGCCTGTATCCTTACCTGTCTGGTTAAGCGTTTAACCGTTTCCATATTGTGCGAAACGACTTCAGGACGTTCTTCCAATACGCGATATAAGTTATCCCATTGGCCTTTAAAATCTGGAATTAAGGTTTCCAATGTAGTAACCGGGCTTTCTCTGCGAATGGCTTGTAGCGTTTCTGCCCATATAATTGAACCACCATCTTTCAAATCATCACGATCTACTGATGTAATAACGCAATGTTTAACGCCCATTAATCTTACAGAATCGGCAATTCGGTTGGGTTCATCAACATCAACAGCTAACGGCCGGCCGGTTGCTACGGCACAGAATGAGCAACTTCTGGTACAAATATTTCCAAGAATCATGAATGTTGCAGTGCCTGCACCCCAGCATTCGCCCATATTCGGACAGTTACCACTTTCGCAAATGGTATGGAGCTTATGTGTATCAACCAAACTGCGCACTTGAGCATATTCTTTGCCTACAGGCAATTTAACACGTAACCAATCCGGTTTACGTTTAACTTCAGTTACAGCAGGTACTACTGGTAAATCAATCATAGCGCAAAGTTAAACAATCCACGGCAAAATTTAGAAGGTTAAAATGTTTGGCGCTTGTAATAAAACAATGGGTTATAAAGTGCTGCGCTATAAAAAGAGATAAAGGTTGTTTGCTATTTTAATAAATCTTTTGCCCGGTCCAAAAACTGTCCGCCTGTTTCCTTCAATGTTTTCGTGCTTCCTTTTGCCTTTGAAGTATAACTGCTCACTGCGTTAGAAAGTTGCTTAACTTTTTTTATTCCGGAAACAATTTCTTTAGCGTGTGGAATATTATTCTCAAGCATCACGCTTTCCCAATCAATTTTTGCAAAAATGGCAACCATATATTTGGTTCCGATCTTCGTGAGAAAAGCTATGTCATACACATTTTTTAAAGCAGCATCAGTATCCCTGTTTTTCTGATAATCGATTGTTTTCTGAATTGCTTCCCGTTCATCATCAGATAACAGATTGCTTTTGCTGAGTTTTTCTAGTGCCTGAATAGCCTTTTCCGGATTTTCCCTTTTTAGATTCAGATAACTATCTATTGCCCACGTAATCTCGTTCTGCAGACCAAGAGTGTTCATATCTTTCAAAAAGAGATCAAAATCTTCCAATGATCTTTCCTCGTCAATTTTCCTGGTCATGCGCATCCTGTCAAAACCTCTGAAAAGATAGTTCATGCCATGAAAGGCAAGATGCGTTTGTTCATCACTTAAATTCCTCCAGCCGAAAAATGCTTTAGTATAAGGGAGGGCAATTTGTTGGTTTTTATCCAGCCACTTGATGTTTCTGGTCAGGCCATCTTCTGATAGATAGTATAAGTTATTGCTGAAGAAAAGAAATCCCCTTATAAACTCGAGCAGTGTTTTAATTTCACCATCCTCTAGTTTTTCTGGTGCTGTTTTAGAACATTCGTAAAGTGCAATGGGCTGACCCAGATCTCTGGTAGTTAACACTGCAACACTTAAAGCAGCGTGTTCAATGTTTTGGTTATTAACTTTATTCTCGTCGGGGTAAAAACTTTTTGCTGATATTTTACCGGTTTGCATGGCAATAATCCCATCTACTAAGGTAGGAAAGACGTCTTCATCAGTTGTCTTAACAAAATCTTTTACCGAACGATATTCCTTGTAAAGTCTCAGTGCCTCCAGAATAGAAATCTGTTCTTTGCTATTTGGATCAATAGATTTTAAGGTGCGTAATGTACTTTTTGCTTGTCTGGAAAACTTTTGGTATTCGGGCAAAGTTGTATCCTGAATCGCGGCAGACCGAATGGCGAGCTTTGCATACTTATAGAAAACAATTTTATCATAATTTAAATTTTCATTGAGTTTTACCTGATCAAGTTCGAGCATCATCTGATCAGTTTTTTCGCCTCCACAGCTGGCCAGAAAAATGAATATTATCAGAAGCGTTAAATTTCTTATTTTCATAATAAGCTAAAGTAATGGTTTAAGCGCTTAAAGTTGTAAAATCAATAAAGTTAAAATGGAGGTAAGCGCGAGTTACAGAATTTCACATTTCTGTCGGTTTTATTTCATTATCCTACCCAAATGATAATTTTTAGCCATAAAATTTATAATTTTAGGCGAACGTTTTATGCCGGATTTACCTTTAGCTTCAATCATACAGTAGGTTTATCTGAAAATACTTTAACCAAATGAAAATTTATGAGTGCTATTTTAAGTTTTTAATGTTGCTTTAATGTCGTTTTTAATGTTATGCGTATTGAAAGCAATATTTGGTTTAAACTTTGTGTGGTGCTATTGGTTTATAGCATGGAAATGTTTATTATTTCCAGGTTTTAATCCATCATAATTCGTTGTATGTTTAAAATGATTCTAAATTTGTAACTCCTTTAATATAAAATGACTAAAAAGAAAAAGACAGTTGGCAAAACTGACGCAGATGTGATCCTAATTGGCGCAGGTATTATGAGCGCAACCCTTGGTGTTTTATTAAAAGAGTTAGAGCCTGATTTAAGTATAGAAATTTACGAAAGACTAGATATTGCTGCAGCTGAAAGTTCTGATGCCTGGAATAACGCGGGAACAGGTCATTCTGCTTTTTGCGAATTAAACTATACGCCAGAAAAGGCTGATGGTACCGTTGAAACGAAGAAAGCAGTTCAGATTGCTGAGCATTTCGAGGTATCAAAACAATTTTGGGCTTATCTTATTGAAAAAGGATTGGTTTCAAATCCTGCAAACTTCATCCGTAAGATTCCTCATATGAGTTTTGTTTGGGGTAAGAAGAATGTAGAATATCTTAGAAAACGCTATGATGCATTGCAGAAATGCAATTTGTTCAGCGAGATGGAATATACAGAAGATGCAAAAGTAATCGATGCCTGGGCTCCTTTAATTATGGATGGGCGCAAAAAAGACGAAAAGATTGCCGCTACAAAAATGGATTTAGGAACTGATGTTAATTTTGGTTCTCTAACCCGTGATATATTCAACCACCTGAAGGAACAAAAAAATGTAAATCTTTATTTCAATCATGAAATCCGTGATTTAAAGAAAAATAAAGATGGTAACTGGATCATTAAAGTTAAAGATTTAGAGACGAAGGAAACCCGTAAGCGCGTAGCCAAATTCATATTTATTGGTGCGGGTGGAGGTTCATTACCATTATTAGAAAAATCTGGAATTCCGGAAGGTAATGGTTTCGGAGGATTTCCTGTAAGTGGCCAATGGTTAAAATGTACCAATGATGAAATTATTGCCAAACACCATGCAAAGGTTTATGGCAAGGCGGCAGTTGGTGCACCACCAATGTCTGTTCCGCATTTAGATACCAGAATGATTAATGGTAAACAAGCATTGCTTTTTGGCCCTTATGCAGGTTTCTCTACAAAATTCCTTAAAAACGGATCATTTCTGGATCTTCCAAAATCAATTAAGTTTAATAATATCCGCCCGATGATTTCGGCAGGATTACACAACTTAGATTTAACGAAGTACCTTATTGAGCAGGTGAGACAATCTCCGGAAGATAGGCTGGAAGCTTTGAAAGAATATTTACCTACAGCAGAATTAAAAGACTGGGAACTGGAATATGCCGGACAAAGGGTGCAAGTGATTAAAAAGGATGAGAAAAAAGGTGGAGTGCTGGAATTTGGTACCGAAGTGGTTAGTGCAGAAGATGGTTCCATTGCCGCTTTACTTGGCGCATCGCCAGGCGCATCAACTGCAGTTTCTATTATGCTTGAGTTGCTGGCACGTTGTTTTAAAGAAGATTTAGCAACTGACGAGTGGCAGAATAAAATCAAAGAAATGATTCCTACCTATGGAAAAGAACTGGCTAATGATGCTACACTTAGCAAAACAACCAGAGAAAGAACTTCCAGGGTGCTTGAAATTCAAAACGTTTAATCAATAAATTAAGCAAAAAAAGAGGACGTGAAAATTAAATTTTCACGTCCTCTTTTTTTATCGTTAAATAAAAATATTTTTAAGCAGCAATTACTTCTGCAACTTCATCTGCAGAAATATCACTATGTGATGCTTCCAGAACACAGTCGCCATTTTTAATCAATAAAATTTGTGGAGATTGGTGTGCCACGTTAAAAACCTCAGCAACTGAATTTGAGATTTCGCGATAGCTGATCAAATCTAAAAAGTAAAGTTTTGTATCCACTGGAATCACTTCCCAGTTAAATTCGAAATTTCTTTTTGCCATCATTGAAATAGAGCAACGAGTACTGTGCTTAAATATCAAGCTGTAGCCATCTGCATTTTTTATTTCGTTTAACTGATCCAGCGATGTTAAATTAACCCAAGTCATAGTAAGTATTGTTTATAGGCACAACAGTTGCATTGAAGATAATGTTCTGCAAATGACGTAAAAATGAAAATTGAAAAGTTTTGTAGGTTAGTTCCTTCTACGTTTGCCTTCGGGATAAGAGCTATAAGCCGGACAAAGTTTAGAAGAACAAGATTCTAAAATGGTAATGGTGCTAAACACCGCCAAGAGTAAGATGGCTACTTTTTTCATTAGATGGTTAATTTAATGAGCTAAGGTACAAATAGTTTACGAAATACAATTTAAATGTTTGCAGATAAATCGGCCATTTTAATCGCGGTAATTGCAGCTTCATCTCCTTTATTGCCATGCTTACCGCCAGCACGATCCTGAGCTTGTTCTAAATTATTTGTAGTTAATACACCAAAAATAACGGGCTTACTATATTTTATACCAACATTTGTTACCCCCTGCGCTACTGCATCACAAATAAAATCGAAATGTTTAGTATCGCCCTGAATCACACAACCCAAACAGATCACCGCATCGATATCATTTCTCTTACTCAATAATATTTCAGCACCAACAGTTAACTCGAAACTTCCCGGAACAGGTAAAGAAACAATGTTTTCTTCTTTTACACCATTCTCTATTAAAGTTTTTAAAGCACCATTGTATAACGCACCAGTAATTTCTGCATTCCATTCGGCTACAATAATTCCGAATTTATAGTTTGCACCATTAGGTACAGTAGTGTGAGAGAAATCTGAAAGATTTTTTAATTGTGTTGACATGGGGCAAAGATAACGCTAAGCTTTGAATGTTGGAAACATAAATGTTTAACGGTTGTAAGTTTTAATCACGTTAACTGGATGCCGCTATAAGTTGCACCTACCGGGATAATTTTTTCTCCTATCCAGATTTGATTGCGGTCGAACTTAGAGATTCGGTTTTTAGCAACAATAAAGGCCCTGTGGCACCTGATAAAATCTTTCTTCGGCAGTAATTCTGCCAAATCGTTAATGGTTATTCTGGAGCTCAGCAATTTCTCTTTCAAGTGTATCTGCGTATAGTTTCCAGAGGCCTCAACATAAAGGATATCGGCCAATTCTACTTTAATTTGTTCGTAACCATCTTTGATGAAAATGTGCGTTGCTTTAGTTTCCGGCTTTTGGTTTCTCAGGTTATAAAGTTCCTGAGCCTTATTACAAGCCTTTAAAAAACGGGCGAGGGAAAAAGGCTTTAGTAAATAATCGATCGCATCGAGCTCAAAACTTTGCACGGCATGTTCTGTATAGGCGGTGGTGAAAACAACCATCGGTGGATTGCTTAAACTTTTAAGGAAATCGATGCCGCTAATGTCGGGCATTTTAATGTCTAGAAAAATTAGGTCAACTTTATTTTGCTGCAAAAAGCTGATTGCCAGAAAAGCATCTGTAAACATTTCTACAAGATCTAAAAAGGGAACCTTTGCCGCATGTGATTTTACAATATCCAGCGCAATGGGTTCATCATCTATGGCAATAGCAATCATCTTTTAATTATTCAAAGCAGCAATATAAGGATTAGATTAATCCAATTGTAAGGTTAGATGAACAAAAAATTCTTTTGCGCTTTCGCGGATAATCAGTTCATGTTTTCCATAGTAAAGTAAGGAGAGCCTTTGCTTTACATTTTCCAGGCCAATACCACTTTTAAGTTTTTCAGGATCATGATCTGCCTTTGTATAAATGCTATTGCTAATATCGAAATACAAAGTGCTTTCTTTTGTTTGCAGCGTAATTTTGATGTAAGATGGCTGTTGTAAACTGATCCCATGTTTAAAGGCATTTTCGATAAAAGGAATCAGCAGCATCGGTGTGATTTGCAGGTTGTTAATCTGTTCCTCAATATGAGTATCAATTTTAATATCCGCAGAGCGGGATGTTCGTAATTTCTGCAGATCGATGTAATTATTAAGGTATTCTACCTCACGGGTAAGTGAAATTTTATCCTGCGTATTTTCATGGAGCATAAATCGCATCATATCGCCAAGTTTCTGAATCCCTTCTCCCGTTCTTTCGGCATTTTCCTGCAAGGCCGTTCCGAATAACGTATTTAATGCGTTAAACAGGAAATGTGGGTTAATCTGCGATTTCAAGAAGTTTAAATTGGCATCAGATTTTCCGAGTTCTGTTTTAAGCATTTGAATTTCGGTAAGCTTTTCAAATTTATTTTTATAAATATACCAGGCGGCAGGGGTGGTGATACAGATTAAGCTAATTGAGGTTAAAATTAAGGCAATTGGTAATGCGGGGCCACCTCTTGTAAAGGTGATGAGTGATAAGAGGAGAATAAGTACAATAGGAACGGCTAGCGCTACGTTTCCCCAGAAATATCGTCCGAAACCCTTCTGCTCTTTTCTTAGCATCGGAATAAGGTGATAAATAGAAAGGAAACATACAATAATATTGATGGGCGGGCCTACAAACCAAAAAAGCAGGAATTCATAATTGAAGGTGCCTGAGAGCATAACCGTTAAAGCCATTAGCGATATTAACCAGATCCTGGTAACGGTAAAGATCTCCTGAATGATATTTTTGTGGTAACGCTTTAATAAATTAATCTTGTTTAAAAGTACTATCCCTTGTTCGTTAAAGAAGGAATAAATACAAAAGAGCAGGTAGAGAAAGAAAATATAATAAAAAGCTTCGCCAAAAAATACCCCATAGGCATTATCGATATCATCGAATTCAACCAGACGATAGGCTTGTGAGTAGGTATTGGCAACCATCCAGGTGACCACCGAAAAGGCAGTCACTAAAATTGATAATATCACATTTAACGTAATGTTATTTTTCCGCGCCAGCTGCGGCATGAAGCAAAAATTAAAAAGCAGAAAACTGATGTATAAAGTGCTAATCTTAAATAATTCGGGTAGGAAGAAATTTTTCATCACAGAGAAATCTATCAACTGATCAGAAAACCGCTGGTCGTTGCCAGATCCATAAGTGGTTTGCGAGCAAATGCTGATTATAGCGAGGATGTAAAGTGTAGTAGAAATCCAGAATTCCAGCTGGTTAATACTTTTAGTTTTTGAAGGCGTAAAATTTTCTGATAAAACGTACATATTGGTGTGTTATATACTGCAATGCTACAAAGACTTATTTATTTGCGATTTAAAATGTGATGGATAGTTAAAAAAATGTGATGAACGTAAGATTTCTCCGTTTAATGGATATAAAGGTATAAATAAGAGTATTTCATTATTCACTTATTATCTTTGAGCACAAAAAAATTCATTCACTCACTAATTCACTCACTCACTAATTCAATATTCACATGATCGTTTACGGAATTCCCAACTGCAATACAGTAAAAAAATCACTCGACTGGTTAAAAGCGCACCATGTCGATTTCGAGTTTCACGATTTCAAGAAAAAAGGAATTACGCCGGAAAAATTAAATAAATGGTGTGATACTTTTGGTTGGGAAACCGTATTAAACCGTAAGGGTTTAACCTGGAAAAAATTAACGAAAGAGGAACAAACTGCTATAGATAACCAGGAAAAAGCCATTGCATACCTTGTAGAAAATACCAGTGCGATTAAACGCCCGATTATAGAAAAGGATGGCAATGCGATCCTTATTTCCTTTGATGAATTACATTATAATCAAACACTAGCTTAACTCAGTTGTTCTAATGTTAAAGTTTGTTAAATACAGACTTTAGACTCTTTACTCAATTACTTTTGACCTATGTATAAGCTGATTATTTTCTTTCTCCTCGCCCTGCCTTTTGGCGTGTTTGCGCAAACCGTAACTACAGGTACCGTATTCGATTATTCTAAAAAAACAATATCATTACCAGGTGTTTCAGTTCGAAACCTGAATAGTAAGAAAACAACCACTACCAGTACCGATGGTAAATACACAATTCCGGCTACGGTTGGCGATTTAATTGAATTTTCTGCGGTTGGTTATCACACCGATACCTTATACTTAACCAACCTGCTGAACAGAACGATCTATTTGCCGGTAAAATCTAATAGTTTGGCAGATGTAGATGTGAGAGGGGTGAGAATGAACAGCCAGATTACAGACGCAAAAGATCCACTTGCAGAAAAATATACTTTGTTAAATACAGGCGGAAACCTGCAGAGAAAAAGAATGACCGATAAAGTTGGAGGCTTAAATTTAAACCTAGGATACGGAAAATATAAAAGGCAGCAACGCAAAGAAGCAGAGCTTGAAGAAAAAGATATGTATCTCGAAGAAATCGATGCAAACTTTAGCGAGAAAGCGGTTACAGAGTTAACCAAACTGCAAGGCGAAGAGCTGAAGAACTTTATGATCATTTATCGCCCTTCGGTTGAGCTGGTAAAAGCAGAAAGACCTTATCGCTATAGTTATTATATCTCGAGGGCATTCGTTGCCTGGCAAAAACTTACACCACAGCAGAAAAAACTACAAGATTTACCAAAATTGAAGGTAAATTAATTTAATCTAATATTTCAGGGGTAACATTATAAGCACATATGTAGTCATATGTGCTTATTTTTTATATTTACATCCGTAATACAACTTATTCACATGAAAATAACCAAACTAGTCGCTTTGTGCGCACTTAGTTGTGCTTCTGCATTCTCTGCTTTTGCGCAACAGGCTGCTCCGGTATCAAATTACAATCCGGCCGATGCTTTCGGACCATTGTTCTACACTCAAAATGGAAACGAATTTCGTTCTGCAAATGGCGCTCCAGGTGTAAAATACTGGCAGAACCGGGTAGATTATAATATCACCGCTAATCTTGATGAAACCCAAAATTTAGTAACGGGCTCAGTTACCTTAACCTATAAGAATAATAGTCCGGATCAGTTGCCTTACTTATGGCTACAACTGGATCAGAATACATTTAAAGAAGATTCCCGTGGCAAGCAGATTACGCCTTCGCAAAGCCGATATGGTGCCCAGGGCGAAAAATTCTCTGGCGGCTATGAAATTAAAAATATAAGTGTCTCTAAAAAAGCAGGCGCAGTAAAGTTCACTTCTCTGGTGGAAGATACGAGGATGCAAATCCGTTTGGATCAACCTTTAGCTGCAAATGGCGATGTAATTACGGTTAAGATAGATTATTCTTATGTAGTGCCTAAAGAAGGATCAGATAGAACCGGACACCTGACCACCAAAAACGGAGAAATTTTCGCAATTGCTCAATGGTTTCCACGTATGTGTGTTTATGATGATGTAATTGGCTGGAACACATTGCCTTATTGGGGTGGTGGTGAATTTTATTGTGAATATGGAGATATTAATTTTGCAATTACAGCACCTGCAAGTCACATCGTGATGGGGTCTGGCGAGTTATTAAATCCTGCTGAAGTTTTTACACCCGAACAATTAAAAAGGTGGAATGCTGCAAAAAATAGTGATGAAACCGTACACATCCGTTCAGAAGCTGAAGTTACTGACCCTAAATCTCGTCCTGCGAAAGATAAATTAACCTGGAAGTACAAAATTATTAATGCACGTGATGCCGCATGGGCATCATCAAAAGCTTTCGTTTTAGATGCTGCGCGTATTAATTTGCCAAGCGGTAAAAAATCGTTAGCTGTTTCTGCACATCCTGTAGAAAGCAATGGTGCAGACGCTTATGGAAGAGGTGTTGAGTATGTAAAAACAACGATCGAACATTATTCTACAAAATGGTTTGAATACCCTTACCCAATGGCTGTTAATGTGGCTACCAATATTGGTGGCATGGAATATCCTGGTATCGTATTTTGTGGGTGGAAAGCTAAAAAAGGGAGTGCCTGGGGGGTAATTGATCATGAATTTGGTCATACCTGGTTCCCGATGATTGTTGGATCTAATGAGCGCAAGTTCGGTTGGATGGATGAGGGTTTTAATACTTTTATCAATGGTATTTCATCTAAAAACTTTAACAAGGGAGAATATGCCAAGCGTGATGCCAATATGAATGCTATTGGCAAGCAGGTAATTGGTAACCCTAAATTTGAAAACATCATGCTCATGCCTGATGGAATGACCGAAGCAAATATTGGGATTAATTTATATGCCAAACCAGGCTGGGGTCTTGATATTTTGAGAAACCAGATTTTAGGTGAAGACCGTTTTGATTATGCCTTTCGTCAATACATCAAAAACTGGGCATTCAAACATCCAACACCATATGATTTTTTCCGTTCAATGGAAAACGGTGCGGGGGAAGATTTAGCCTGGTTTTGGAGAAGCTGGTTTTTGAATAGCTGGAAAATGGATCAGGCAATCGGTGCTGTTCAGGAGGTTAAAACCGATGGAAAGCTTACCGCTTACACCATCAAAGTATTAAACTTGGAAAAAATGCCAATGCCTATTATTCTTGAGGTAAAAACAAAAAGTGGTAAAACGGATATCATTAAACTTCCTGTTGATGTTTGGATGAAAAATTCAACCTGGTCGGTTCGTTATCCAACAACGGAAGAAATTGTTTCCGTAACATTAGATCCAAACAAAGTTTTACCGGATAGCAACCCAGACAATAACATCTGGACCGCTGGAACAAATTAAACATAATAAGTTGAGATCGATTAATAATATTTGATCGATTTATTGTTTTTTTACCACCCCGCCCTTTGGGCACCCCTCTGAAAGAGGAGAATTACGATCGCCATTCCCTCCGATGGATCGGAGGGTGGTTGCAGACCGGGGTGTAAATGGTAATAAATAATTAATACAGATTTAAAAAATAAAGAGATTTTTCATAAACTCCCTTTTCAATTTGTCACACTAAGCTTGCTGAAATGCCTTAAATTTTAGGTGTTATTCGGCGGCAAGGTGTGACATTTTTTTTAAAATAAACCATTTTTGTTTATTGCAATTAGGCTACATTTCTAGGTTTCGAAATGAATAAATTCGCTGCTTAAATTTGATCAGCATGGAAAATAATCATTTAGAAATAAGCAATCCGGCAGATATTTATGACCCGCGTAATCATGCCTACTCTCATGTAGCAACGGTGTCAGCAACTGATTTATTGGTTTTTGTTGCAGGGCAGGGTGGGAGCAGAACGGATGGGGTTTTAAGTGATGATTTCAGGATACAGGTTAAGATCGTGTTTGAGAATATTGAAATTGCATTGGCAAGCAAGGGTCTGAAAATGAATCAAATCGCCAAATTAACTACGCTGGTTGTAGACTACGATGATGAAAAACATGAAATTTTAATTGAAGAATCTACCAGAATATGGCCCGATTTGAAATTTCCGGTGAATACATTAATTCCGGTTTCAAGGTTGGCACTTAATGGGATGCTCATTGAAATCGATGCAACGGCAGTAAGCTCCTAACTTCCATGGAAAATCGCGAAAGGAAAAATGTTTATAAGGTTTATGATAAAATTGCCGGTTGGTTTTCAAATAATCGGGATGGGGATTTAATAGAAAAAAAATACCTCGATGAACTGATCAGGCTGATGCCTGCGAATGCCGAAATATTGGATGTAGGTTGTGGAAACGGGAAGCCTATACTAGAATATTTAAATCATTCAGGATTTAACGTAACGGGCGTAGATGCCAGTGAAAAAATGTTAGACATGGCGCGAATAAACTTTCCTGATACCACTTTTGTGTTGGAAGATATGCGCAAACTTCATTTAGCTAAAAAGTTTAATGCAATCATTGCCTGGCACAGTTTCTTTCATTTGCCAGCAACAGACCAAGCCAATATGTTTAGTGTTTTTACCGATCATCTTCAGGCGAATGGCGTTCTGTTGTTCACTTCTGGTGCGGAAGATGGAGAGGCCTGGGGATTCATTGGTGGAGAGCATTTGCATCACGCCTCGCTAAATACAGAAAGTTACAAATCTATTTTATCAACGCATAATTTTAC
The DNA here is from genome assembly GCF_048515415.1 of Pedobacter sp. N23S346. Taxonomy (NCBI): domain Bacteria; kingdom Pseudomonadati; phylum Bacteroidota; class Sphingobacteriia; order Sphingobacteriales; family Sphingobacteriaceae; genus Pedobacter; species Pedobacter sp. N23S346. The sequence goes on along the minus strand of NZ_JBLYEE010000005.1, from coordinate 60,949 downwards.
GGTGTTGGAGCATCGCGTTAATGATGAAAGCTGTGGCGGGGCAACAGTTTGGATGGCGCAATATATTCCTTAATAATTTTGTGAATTAACTTACCTTTGTAACATGGCGGAAGTACAAAAAAATAATCCATTACACGGTATCAACCTCGAAAAAATTGTAACCGATTTGCAGGTTCATTATGGTTGGGAAAAACTCGGTTCTTTAATCAGGATTGATTGTTTCACCAATAATCAAAGTATCAAATCGAGTTTAAATTTCTTGCGAAGAATGCCTTGGGCCCGTAAAAAGGTAGAAGATTTATATTTAGATACTTTCCATAAATAGCATCTTATCTATCAAATTCTTTTTCTAGTCCTTGCCTTAAATCGAACAATAACCATTGCTTGTTTTTTACATCAGCTTTCTTGTTTTTGAGTAATTGAATAAAATCTTTTACGCCAATTTCTTCGTTCCCGTTGCCATGAATCAATACAATGCTGCCTGCATTTGGTTGTTGCCCTTTTGCCAGCCAGGCATCACTGCCAATTGGAATTAGTCCGTAAGCTGTTATTTTATCCACTATACTTTTATCAGATACCAAGCCCGGAAAGCGGAAAAATACAGATGGTGTTAACCCATTTTTAAGCATCAGCTTTTCATTTTCTAAAACCTCAACATCCAGATTGGTTCCGGGTGCTAATAAAAAGTTCTCTGCCAAAGGCAAACTATTAACCTCATGATTATAAGAGTGGTTTACCCAGGTAATGTTTAATTCTTTTTTATCTACGAGGCTTTTCAGCCAGTTTAAATCATCCTGATGTTTTAACATCCATTTGCCAGAAGCAGAAATTGCTAAAGGGGCAGGTTGTTCTGTTTTATTAAATTCATCAAAAACAGATTGGAAAATAATTCGATCTAAACTTTTATGCGATGGACATAAATCAATGGTTAGCGCGATGCCTTTTTCGCCGGGAATAGCGTGATCAATGCCTGCATTTTGCAACTGCCAATCTTTGGCTGTCGCGATTTCTAAAGATCTGATGTAAGGGCTGTTTTTGAAAATAGCCAATACATTTGACCATTGTAGACTGCTGGTAGAATAATGGCTGGCCAGATCGACTTTTGTATCTAACGTTGTTGGATTAACTAATAAGAAATACTTCTGACTATCATTAGTAAAACTTCTGATTGCAATGAGTTTTTCTGTACCGTTTGACGCGATAGAAAAGTTAGTTTTATAATGTCCGATGTTGTTGAAAGGCTGTGCAAAGCTATTCGAATATAAAAAGAGTAAGGCAAAGAAAACAAAGTGTGAAAATCTTGTTGCAATCATTATTCCTTATTTAAAATCTTTCTAATTTAGTGAAAATATTTTATCTTTACCAATAAGGTAATGAACAAAGAAAAGGTAAAATTATGGTTTAAGCGGGTTGGCTTAATCGGGTTTTTATTCTTCCTGATTAAAGGACTAATCTGGCTCGTTGTATTTTACTTTATTGGCAAAAATGTTACTTAAAGGTAAACAGCATATTGGCCAGGAAATTCCAAACGAACACGATTACGATAGCAAAGAACTTAGCCACATAAAAATTTGTTCCATTTTTACGCTGGTGGAAAAGGTAAATGATAAAAGTATTCAAGCCTAATCCAATCAAGCTCACCACCAGGAATTTACCAAATTCTGTCCCCCAGTGCATGTTGGTGCTTTGGAAAGTCCATATCCGGTTAATTAAATAGTTGTTTGTAACTGCTAGTGAAAAGCCGATGGCATTGGCCACGTATTTATTAACCTTTATTTTTTCTTTAAACAGCCAGGTGGCCCCGAAATCAATTGCCATTCCGAGTAAGCCTGTTAATCCAAATTTAATGATGCGGAAGAATACGTCCATACTAATGCAATTTAACGAGATAGAAATGTTCTAAAACCTGAGGACGGGTTTTCGCATTTAAAAATTTGCCAGTTAATTTGGTGGTATGGAAATACTCGAACGATTTTAAAACTTCTGCACCATATTCGCTTTTTAATCTTGGAAGTTCAGCTTCAGGAACATAAATGACTAAGTTTTGCTCTTGCTTGATTTTATTTAAATCATCATAATTATGGAGATATATTACTTCGCCTGGCGCATAAAAATCAAAAGAAAAAGCATCTATATAATTTAAAACGGCAGGTTTTGCTGTTGGATAGGTTTTCTTTAACCATTCGCCGGCAATGCTGCCCGCCTGGTATTTCAATATGGCCGGATAGAAGAATATAAAAAGGTAAAGCATTAAACCAACAGAAATAAATGCACTTCTTGCAATAATGGTTTCGAGCTTAATTCCTTTGAAAAAAAGAAATGAGCCAGCTAAAACCACCAATAGCATTCCGATCATTAAATAAGGATAATCGAACCCGTAAACTATGCTTAAGGCAGAAAGTAATGTGAAAACTAAAATGGCTAATGCATTTTGCACGTTAAAGAAAATCTTCAGGTTTTTGCCTTCCAGTTTTCTTAAATAGAGTGCTGTGATGATCGAAAACTGAGGAAAAATAATCAGGATGTAATGCGGTAGTTGGAACTTAGAAAGTGAAAATATTAAAAAAGTAACCGCGGCACTTGCCCAGATCATTACACTTTCTGGCGCCAGATTAATCCTATTCTTCTTTTTGAAAAGATTGATAGCCGCGGTGTAAAATAAAATAGACCAGGGTAAAAATGCCCATAACGTAGTGTGTAGGAAAAAGGAAATATCGCCTTTTCCTTTGATTGGTCCGTTGTTAAAAAAACGACCAAACTGGCTATCCCAAAAGAAGAATTTTAAACCTGAAACACCTGTTCTGTTAAATACAACTTTCTCCGGATGTAAATCAAATTGAGTGTAAAGTGAATAAAGTTCGGGAGTGATGAAGACAAAGATCAATACGATTGCGATCCACCATTTTGGCTGCCACAACTGTTTATATTGCTTAGTGAATAACCAGTAGATAATAAAACCTGCAAAAACAGGAATCAGCACAAATATTCCTTTAATCAAAATTGCGCAGGCAGCAAAAAATGAACCGGTAATAATCTGCCAGAATGAGCCATGATGCGCTTTGTAATAATGATAAATGGATGCCAGTGTAAAGGTGGTAATGTAAATTTCCGCACGAACATCAAATGTGGAGGTGATGATGTGGAGCGCACTTAGAAAGATCACCGAAGAGATTAATCCAATTTTTTCATCGTAAATATCTTTTGCCAGTTTATACAGATACCAGGCGCCAAGTAAGCCAAAAAGAAAGGAAGGTAATTTATAGGCAAAAGCAGAGATTCCGAATATTTTGAAAGATGCTGCGGTGATCCAGAAAGTTAAATGTGGCTTGTCTAGCCAGTCGCTACCGCGGCCGTAAAGGTTAAACCAATCCTGGAAAAGGATGATGTTTTTCGACATCGATGCATACAATGCGCCATCGGGTTCCATTACGCTTCCAAACAATGCGGGGATACTTGCCAGTGCAAGTAAAACGATCAGGAGTTTATATAGTGTTGTGTCCTTTAAATTCATTTTGATTTGAACAAATATGAGCAAAAAAAAGTCAAATTTCCTCAACGTTTCCGATTAACAAAGGCAAAGCCTTATCTTTGAGGCATGACAAAGTTATCGGTTAACATCAATAAAATTGCTACGCTTCGCAACAGTCGTGGAGGTAATAATCCTGATTTAGTTAAAGTTGCATTAGATTGTGAACGTTTCGGTGCGCAGGGTATTACAGTACATCCACGGCCAGATGAGCGTCACATCAGGTATCAGGACGTGTATGATTTGAAAGCTGTAATTGCCACTGAATTTAATATCGAAGGGAATTGCCGGGAAGATAAATTTGTTGATTTAGTGTTGGCAAATAAACCAGCTCAAGTTACCTTAGTACCCGATGTTGAAGGTCAGATTACCTCTAATCATGGTTGGGATACCATAAAGCATAAAGATTACTTAAAAGAAATGGTTGATGTTTTTCAAAAAGAAGGCATCAGGGTTTCAATTTTTGTAGATCCTGTTGTGGAAATGGTTGAAGGTGCTGTAGAAACGGGTACGGATAGAATTGAGTTATATACGGAGGCTTATGCTCATAATTATTATGCGGATAGAGAAAAAGCGATTATAAATTATATTGCAGCGGCACATCATGCAAATAAATTGGGCTTGGGCATTAATGCAGGTCACGATTTAGATTTGCATAACCTTCATTATTTCGCTCAAAGCATCCCCGGTTTGTTGGAGATTTCTATTGGCCATGCCTTAATTAGTGATGCACTTTATTTAGGATTGGAAACTACAGTTCAAAAATATTTACAACAACTTTCTTAAAAAGCTGAAAGACTAAAGCCGAAAGACCAAAGCGCTTGTTGCGTGGAATTTTTTATTTCACCATTTTGAGGTTTATGTCTTGATACTAACTACTTCGTACTATATACTTTCTACTAAATACTTGATACTATCTTAATGTTAAAAGGAATTCTCCTTGTCTTTTTCGGTGCCTGCAGTTTTGGCATTCTTTCTACTTTTGTAAAACTTGCTTATCATGAAGGTTATACCTTAGGTGATGTAACTGGTGCACAGGCTTTTTTTGGTGCTGTGATTCTATGGGTCTTATTTTTCTTTCAAAGTAGAACATCTGCTTATAAAGCAAAAGAAATCAAAATCATCACGCCCTGGTGGAAAATGGTTCTCGCGGGAACTTGTACAGGCTTCGTCAGCGTTTTTTACTATCAATGCGTAAAACTGGTTCCTAATTCCGTTGCGATTATTCTGCTGATGCAATTTATCTGGATGAGTATTTTGCTGGAATTTCTGATTTTTAAGAAGAAGCCTTCGGGAGTTCAGTTTGCCGCCATTTTGTTGGTTTTGGGTGGAACAGTTTTGGCGAGTGGAATGGTGGAGACTAGTATTAATGAGTTAAATCTTGCTGGAATTGGTTTCGGCTTATTGGCAGCATTATGCTATGCAGGTTTTTTGATGCTTAGTGGCCGAATTGGAACTGAATATCCGGCACTGAAAAAAAGTGCCTTAATGATTACTGGTGCCTGCATTTTGATTTTTATACTTTTCCCACCTGTATTTATTTTCAATGGCGCTTTAGGTGGTAGTTTATTGAAGTGGGGTTTAATCATTGCTGTTTTTGGAACGGTTATTCCACCATTATTTTATGCAGAAGGCGTGCCTAAAATCGGAACCGCCTTAAGTTCTATTTTGAGTGCAGCGGAATTGCCGGTAGCGGTTATGATGGCTGGCTTTGTATTGCAAGAACAGGTCTCGCTTTTAAGATGGGTTGGTGTGGCGATTATTTTATCGGCGATGGTGTTGCCAAATTTGAAGTATTTGAAGCGGAAGGCATGAGTTTTTAACCGCAAAGAGTGGAAGATTAAAACGCAAAGGGCGCAAAGTTGGGAGCTAAAAACAAATTATTAACCACCACACCGAGGTGTGGAGTGTAGTAGGTTTTTACTTTCTTTGCATTTAACCAACTTGCTCTCTGTTTCTATGTGAAAATCTCCGTGCCCTCTGTGGTTAAAATTGAAACGATTAGCTTTGCCTCCTTTGCGAACCACTTTGCATCTTTGCGGTTAAACCCCTTAATCTTTTCTCCCTCTTCGAAACACTTTCCGCCCTTTGCGGTTAAACTAAAATTAAATACCTTTAACAAGCAAATGATACAATCATGAAAAAACTTACTATTTATATTTTGTCGGTTATTATAATCGGCTTCGCCGGATGTAAAACTAAAGTCACCATTAACCAGGATGAAGCTGGCGAAGTAATTACAGATTATTTAAAAGCCAATCCAGAATATAAAACTATCCGGTTCAGGTTTGGAGAAATGAAATTTAACAGCACAAGCGAAATGTTTGAGTTGGGGAAATATAAATCGTTAGCAAGCAAAGGATTGGTTACATTAAATTTAAAGGAGGCAAAAAAGAAGTTTCTTTCTAAAGACAGTAGCTTTGTTTATCAAATTAATTTAACGGATAAAGCTAGTCCGCTGGTATTAAAACAAGATGCAGATAGGGCAACAGTTAAAGCCGTTACCTATGTTTTAGCTGATGAAAAACCAGTTAATTTCGAACAAGTAAATTCAAGCACTGCTAAAGTGACCGTTTCTTTAAAAATGGTAACATCAGATTTTGAGCCTTTTGATAAAGATGCCAGTAAAAACAGCAACTTCATTACGAAAACTTACAAATTAAAGTTAGATAAAGCAGAGGGTTGGCGGGTGCAGAAGTAATAAAAGAAAGATTGGCTGAAGACTATTAACTTTTCCTTTTTAGAAACCAGGTTTTGAACTGTTTAAATAAGTCAGTTTTTTTTGGTCTTGCTTTTCCATCGTGAGTGAGCACATTATCATAATGATTTTGCAGCTCGTCAGCATAGTCTTTTTCTAGTTTCTTGCCAATATTTAGCTCGTCAATAAATCGAAGGGCATTATGATTTAATGTACTGTTAAACGAAACTGCGAAGTATTCGCTTCGTTTAACAGGCTTTTTATTTTGATTAATTTCCGCTGAACCGTTTTCTGAAAAATAATCAATATGATGAATCAGTGGATTTAATTTTTTCAGACGTTTGGTGCCTTTCCGTTCATTTCGCCAAGGATGTTCTTTTTTATAGAGCTGCGCCAATAAAAAATCCTTTTTCCAAAGTGTCACCTGGTGCGACATTAGAAAATCAGATGATTTATTATCTATTGTAGCCAGATTAAAACCCTCTATAAATTGATGAGTCTCTAATGTAGTGTAGACATCAGCGCTATGAAGTTTTATTTGCTGACAGTTATTTTGCTTCGCAAAATCAAAGAGTTGTTTAAAAAAAGCTGAGTTTACTGGTTTGCTCAACCACATATCTTCCTGAAAATAGAGTACATATTCTTCCTCCATGCTATTTAATAAAGCAGTTAGCCGGTCTGCCCATTCGCCTTTGCCCGATTTGATATTCTGAAAGCCATTTACTGTTGCATCCTTAACTTCAGTGGCAAAATAACAGTTGCATGGAATTTTAAAATCCCAGTTTTTAGAGAAGAAGATGTCAAAACCTTGATAAAGAAATTCATATCGATCGCAGGCATGAACTAATAAAGCAACGTTATTCTGATTTTTCGGCATTAAATGGTAGTTGAAATGGTTTTCAAAGCTACTAAAATTGAATATGTTTTCGAATTGCAATTTATATTCTTCGGATGAATATGAACACCTATAGTCACTTACTAATGGTCATAGGATGAATATAAGCATGATGCTAATATTCATCCTATGACTTATGAAAAAAAATTAGCTTATCCTACTAAAAACGTAGATTTTATCTGTTTTTTAGCTACGAAAATATGACGATTAGGAGCGCTTTTCATGCCTAAAAATAGTTGCATTTTTGTTACCTTTGCGGGAAATTTATTATTCATACCGCATGAGCTTAAATATCCATTACAAGGAAGATTTTCAAAATCGTCATATTGCACCAAATGAGGCAGATACAGCCGAAATGTTGGAAGTTGTTGGCGTTAATTCAATTGATGAGCTGATTGAACAAACAGTTCCGGCAACGATCAGGTTAAAACAACCACTTAATTTGCCAGCAGCGAAATCAGAAACTGAATATCTTGGTGCTTTAAAACAAACTTCATTGTTAAATAAAGTTTTCAAAAGCTTTATCGGTCAAGGTTATTATGATACCATTACGCCAGGAGTAATTTTGCGTAATGTTTTTGAAAATCCAGGATGGTATACCCAATACACGCCATACCAGGCAGAGATTGCGCAAGGTCGTTTACAGGCTTTGTTAAATTTCCAAACGATGGTGATTGATTTAACCGGAATGGAAATTGCCAATGCCTCACTTTTAGATGAAGGTACAGCAGCGGCTGAGGCGATGTTTATGCAATACAGTACGCGTAAAAATCAGGCAGCTAAAAAGTTCTTCGTTTCTGAATTGCTTTTTGCGCAAACCATTGATATTTTAAAAACCCGTGCCAACCCTTACGGTATTGAATTAGTTATTGGCAGTCATTTGGATTTTGTAGCTACTGAAGATTTCTTTGGTGCAATCGTTCAATATCCAGCAGGTAATGGTGAAGTTTTCGATTATAAAAACTTTGCTTCAGAATTACACAATCAAAATATTAAATTAACAGTTGCTGCAGATATTTTAAGCTTAACCTTATTAACGCCTCCGGGTGAATGGGGTGCTGATATTGTGGTGGGTACAACACAACGTTTTGGTATTCCGATGGGTTTTGGTGGTCCACATGCTGCATTTTTTGCTACTAAAGAAGAATATAAACGTTCAATCCCTGGCCGTATTATTGGGGTAACCATTGATAGCCATGGTGATTATGCTTTACGTATGGCTTTGCAAACCCGCGAGCAACACATCCGTAGAGATAAAGCAACTTCAAATATTTGTACCGCACAGGCATTATTGGCTATTATGGCTGGTTTTTATGCCGCTTATCACGGTCCGAAAGGATTAAAAGCGATAGCTGAACGCACACATGGTTTGGCAGTTAGTTTAGCCTCAACGTTAAAAGGCTTAGGTTTTGAGCAATTAAATTCAGCTTATTTCGATACCATTCGTTTTGATTTAGGTGATTTAAAAGGTGGCATCCAATCGGGTTGTATCGATAATGAGATCAACTTAAACTACGTTGGTAATGTAGCCACCATTTCTATTGATGAAACTACCACTTTTGCTGACGTAGCTTTAATTGCTAAAATCTTTGCGAAGGTTAAAGCAATCGCAGCCGACCAGGTTGAAGTTGTGGAAAATGTAGAAACGGTTATTCCTTCAGCTTTAGAACGTACTTCAGCTTATTTAACACACCCAATTTTCAATTCGCATCACTCAGAACATGAAATGTTGCGTTATATCAAATCATTAGAAGCAAAAGATTTATCGCTTTGCCACTCGATGATCGCTTTGGGTAGCTGTACCATGAAATTAAATGCAACTGCAGAAATGATTCCGGTTACCTGGTCTCACTTCGGTCGCGTTCATCCATTTGCTCCAGCCGATCAGGTATTGGGTTATTATTCTGTTTTTAATGAGCTGGATAAATGGTTAAGCGAAATTACAGGCTTTGCCGCAATGAGTTTACAGCCAAATGCTGGTGCGCAAGGTGAATATGCTGGTTTAATGGTGATTCGTGCTTACCATCAGGATAGAGGCGATTTCCACCGTAATGTGGCTTTAATTCCGGCTTCTGCTCACGGTACCAATCCTGCTTCTGCCGCAATGGCCGATATGAAAATTGTTGTGGTTAAATCTTTAGAAAATGGAAACATTGATGTAGAAGATTTAAAAGCGAAAGCTGAATTACACAAGGATAATCTTTCGTGTTTGATGGTTACTTATCCATCAACCCACGGTGTTTTTGAAGAAAGCATTATTGAAATTTGCGAAACTGTTCATGCTAATGGCGGACAGGTTTACATGGATGGTGCCAACATGAATGCGCAGGTTGGTTTAACCAGTCCGGCTAATATTGGTGCTGATGTTTGTCACTTAAACTTGCACAAAACTTTCTGTATTCCTCACGGTGGTGGTGGTCCTGGAATGGGCCCAATCGGTGTGGCGAAACATTTAGTACCTTACCTTCCAGGGCATGCCGTGGTTGATATTGATAAAGGGAAATCAATTTCTGCGGTTTCATCTGCACCTTGGGGTTCAGCATCAATTTTAATTATATCTCACGCTTATATTGCCATGATGGGTTCGGAAGGTTTAACCAATGCTACTAAATATGCGATATTAAACGCGAATTATATGAAAGCACGTTTAGAGCAGCATTACCCGGTACTTTATTCAGGTGCTCAGGGTCGTTGCGCACACGAGATGATTTTAGATTGCCGCTCATTTAAAGCTTTTGGAATTGAGGTGGTAGATATTGCCAAACGATTAATGGATTATGGTTTCCACGCCCCAACGGTATCATTCCCGGTTGCAGGTACTTTAATGGTTGAACCTACAGAGTCTGAGCCTAAACATGAGTTAGACCGTTTCTGTGATGCTTTAATTGCGATTAAAAATGAAATTGCTCAGGTAGAAAACTTGACTTTCGATAAGGTTGATAATCCGCTTAAAAATGCACCGCATACCGTTGCTGTGATTACGGCTGATAATTGGGAGCATGCTTACAGCCGTCAAACAGCTGCATTTCCACTTCCTTATGTACTAGAACGCAAGTTCTGGCCATCAGTTGGCCGAGTAAATGATAGCCATGGCGATCGCTCATTAATTTGTGCTTGTCCACCTGTGGAAAGTTATTTGGAAGAAATCGTTCCTTAATCAAGGCTGACGGTAGAAGGTAGAGGGTTAAAGGTTTTCCTTTCCAAAACCAATTCCGTCATTGAGGTACGAAGCAATCTCTTAGAAAATCATCTGCAAGTTTTGTGAATTCATTTTCATAAAGCTTGCAGATTTTTTTTTTGGAAATGAATTCTCCAGAAATTTGAACCTTTTTTAGGCTGGTATGTGGTTTGTAATTGTCAGGATACATAAAACAATTTTGACGATGAAAAAAATGATTTGCCTAATGGCACTAATTGTAAGCTGTTATTCCATTCGTGCACAATATGTAGAACCTGAAAAGGCAGAGAAGGAAGCAATTAAAAGAAAAGCTACTGAAATTATTACTTATCCTTCTATAAAATTCGATTCCGTACAAACTCGAAATGCTTTAACAGAGGGAAAAGGGAAAATAACTGGGGTAGCTTTTACACGCCCAAGAGGTACTTATGGGGCAAATAATCCCCCAAAGAAAATTTTAGCTGGAAAAGTTAAGATTCAACTTTTCCCGGTAACACCTTATTTTGAAGAATATTATAAACTTTGGAAAGATAAAAGCAAGAATAACCCAAAAAATAATAAATATGTGTACATGGCTGATCGGGCATTTCGTTTGCGGTTAGAAGCGATTACCAATAGTTCCGGTGAATTTACTTTCCCCAATATGAAGCCTGGTAAGTATTATTTGTTTGCGAACGTTAATTATGATCTGAGTTATAATGCTAAAGAATATACTGGGAGTGGATATAATGCTTATGGAAAAACAGATTATTACAAGCAAAACGCTTATGCTAAAAACTATAATGATTTTTTAGAAACGTTTGTTGAAGTTAAAACAGATGGAGAAACGGTAAACATAAAATTGAAAAATTAAAATATTTAATTCATTCTCATAGAACTGCTGTTTTTTTGTCTTAAATGATCTTCATCGGGTGGATATCTGCATGATGTATATATTCATCCGATGACTTATCCATATTATTTAAACGTTCCAAAATGCCATAATATCCCAGATGGATCATGAAGGAAACATTCACTTCCCCAATCTTCATTTCGGATGGTACTCAATTTTACATTTTCATATTTGTTTGGTAAATCCAGTTTAATAAGCTCGTTATAGAATTCCTCTATGTTCTCTACTTCCATAAAGATCATGGTGTTATCAACCCAATCTTTTACATATGCATTTTGCAAATAAAAGGCCAGGTCACCCATTTTAAAAACAGACATCCCATCGCCTAAGGTAGCTTCCTCAAATCCTAAATCCTTATAAAAATTTCTAGACGTTTTGAAATCTTTCGCACCAATAAAGGGACGGATTGATTTTACCTGTTTGTTCATTTGGTCAATTTTAAATTAAAGTATTTTTCTTCAGTCATCAGATGAATACCTAATTGATGTATCTATTAATCCGATGACGATTACATTTTCAATATCTATTGTAACCCAAGATTAAGAAATGTCGTCTGATACTGCAAATAAAATTTAAATGAAAAAAATTATTACGTTATTCATATTAACAGCCATTACTTTTAGCTTCAGTCGGGCACAGACCTTTGAAGTTAAAGTAGATAGTTTACTTAACCAAATCTTTAAAGACAAAAACGGACCCGGAGGTGTCTTTATGGTCGCTAAAAATGGCAAACCCGTTTACCAAAAAGCCTTCGGTAATGCAAATATTGAGTTAGGTATTAAAATGGTACCCCAAAATGTATTTCAGTTGGGTTCAATGACGAAACAATTTACCGCCATAGCCATCTTAATGTTGGTTGAACAAGGTAAAATAGATTTGCAAAAACCCATTTCAGTATACATTCCGGATTACCCTATGGGAGATAAGATTACGGTTCATCATTTGCTTACCCACACTTCGGGCATCAAGGATTTTACTAAAATGACATCGCTCAATCAGATTGCACAACAAAATCTGTCTCCCAAGCAGATGGTCGATTTTTTTAAAAATGAGGCTGTGGATTTTAATCCCGCAGAAAAGTTTGAATATAATAATTCAGGGTATGTAATCCTTGGATATATTATTGAATTGGTTTCTGGTGATACCTATGAGAACTACATCAACAAAAATATTTTTGAGAAGATTGGCATGAAGCACTCTCGGTATGCATCTGATGCGGCCATTATCAAAAACCGGGCTTATGGTTATCAGCAGAAAACATCAGGCTATGTGAATAAAACTGCTATAAGTTTTAGTATTCCTTTTTCATCAGGAGCTTTAATGTCTACCATAGATGATATGCTGCTTTGGCAAAATGCCTTAAACAAGGATGAACTCCTTAAATCAGTAACTATTAAAAAAGCATTTACCAAATACAAATTAAATAATGGCGAAGCATTTACTTATGGTTACGGCTGGCATTTAAAAGATATTGATGGAATAGCTACCAGAGAACATGGCGGTAGTATTTTTGGATTTAAAACAATGGGGGTATACATTCCTGACCAGGATATTTATGTACTTGGTTTAAGTAATTGCGATTGTAATTCGCCTACACAGGTGGTTAAAGATATTGCAAAATTGGCTTCGAAAGCATTTGGGGGAAATTAACGTGAAGCTAGATTAAACCAAGGCCATATTCTGTTGTCCATAGAATGATTTTGAATAAATCTATTATTTTTGAAAAACTTAACATAGGTCAATAATAAAGGATGAACCATAATTATATCTTTGTATCACAATTTAAAAACCAAAAAATGAAATTAAAAATCTCTTCAATCTTTTTATTCGTGGCAGTAGTATCATTGTCAGCTTTTAAAAACCCTGTTAAACCAGTAGCTTATACTGTTGACCCGGCAAAATCTACCATCACTTGGATTGGTAAAAAAGTAACTGGTTCTCACAATGGAACAATTGCTTTACAATCAGGAACTTTAAATGTTGATGGTAAAAAAGTAACTGGTGGAACTTTCACTATCGATATGAACTCTATTAAAGATGCAGATGGTAGCGCGAAGTTAGAAGGTCACTTAAAAGCAGATGATTTCTTTGGAACAACTAAATTCCCAACTTCAACTTTCGTAATTACAAAAGTTGCAGGTTCTGGTGCTGCATTAACGGTTACAGGTAACTTAACAATTAAAGGAATTACTAAACCAGTTACTTTCCCAGCTACAGTTGCGGTGAATGCTGATGGCACTGTATCTGCATTAGCAGGGAAAATTACTGTTGATAGAACTAAATATGATATTCGTTATGGTTCAAAATCATTCTTCGATAGCGTTGGCGACAAAGCAATTGATGATAACTTTGAAATCGGTGTGAAATTAGTAGCTAAGAAATAAGTATCGTAATTTCCCTTAAAAAGGAATTTTTAACATAATAAAGATCTCGGCATTTGTCGGGATTTTTTTTGTCGTTTTTAGTTGATCGTTTTACGCTTTCCGTCGTTGGTCTGTCACTTTGGTTTTTTGCTTTAAGCCTTAATCTTTCTGCTTTCAAGACGTTTTTCGTCGATCGTTTTTCGTTTTCAAGTCGTTATTCGTTTTACGCTTTCCGTCGTTGGTCTGCTGCTTTGGATTTTTGCTTTAAGCTTTAGTCTTTCTGCTTTCAAGACGTTTTTCGTCGATCGTTTTTCGTTTTAGGTTTTCGTTTTCAAGTCGTTTTTCGTTTTACGCTTTCCGTCGTTGGTCTGTCGCTTTGGTTTTTTGCTTTAAGCTTTAGTCTTTCCGCTTTCAAGACATTTTTCGTTGATCGTCGTTCGTTTTGTTTTTCACCTTAAGCTTTAGTATTTTGGCTTTTCGCTTTCTGCTTTAGTCTTTCTCCTTTCACCTTACCCTAAACCCACCCTCAATTTCATCAACAAAACCCGTCGCCTGTTCCTTACTGTGATAAAATAAACATTCCCAGTTTTCTGCAGCGGCTCTTTTTCCAAATTCTTTACGAAGTTCCATCGCTTTGCGACCATCGAAATCATATTTTGCAATAAAATTTTTAATCAGTTCACTTGGCTCCGGTAAAACATCGCCACCGAAGAATACTTTAGCGTTGCCTTCCGTTAATAGGAAAACCTGGTGATGCGGACAATGTGCGCCAGTTAATTCATAAGCGATGCTTTCATCCAGATTGCCATCGCCCTCTACAAATTTTAACTGTGCATTGCGTTGTACAATATCAAAAATATCAGTGTGGTAAGAATCAGAAGTGCTGCTAAATGCCGTTTCCCATTCACCACGGTTAATTACGTATTCTGCATCGGGGAAGCTGAGTTCCATTTTTCCATCGGCATGTTTATGGACCATCCCGCCGGAGTGATCATAGTGCAAATGCGACATCAAAACCTTTGTCACGTCTGTAGGATCAAATCCTGCATTGCGGATGTTTTTATGTAAAATCAATTCGCCATGATCATCACTAAAACCCAGTCCCGTATCAAAAAGGATTAGATCATTTTTCAGTTCCACCAAAAAAGGCTGAACATTGATGAACAGTGAAGCTGGTCTATCTTTAAAACTATGAATGGCTGAATCGAAAGGAATAAATTTTTTGGTAGCATCTACCGAATAGGTTCCTTCGAATAGGGTGTGAACTTGCAAAATGTATTAATTTTTAAGGTTTGTAGCTGATTTGATTTCTTGGATAATTTTGGTCATTACAGATTTTGAGATATTATTTATTTGTTGGTGCGTTAGAAATTTACCGTAAGACCTATCGATAAGTATATCTCCATTGTTCTCATTAAATACTCCATAAGAGTTTGCATCGAAATAGATTTCAAGGGTAAAATTAATGTTTACTTCATGGGTCGATTTTTTTAATTTTAAACATTTGAAATAGAGAAATGATGTATGAATTTTATAATCACTAAAATCTACTTCTGATAGTTCTGTTTTATCAAAATCAATCTCCAAAGAACTTCCCGTTGAATCTTCATAATTAATTGTTAGGTAACTTTTAATATCATTAAAAAGTTCTTTTAATTTGTCAAATTTACTATCTAATTCTATGTATAGAGGTATTATACTTCTATGCATTATTTGGGCTATTGCAGGGTGTGTATTTTCACTTTCAAATTCATCAGGAATCCCTTTCAACTCTTGCTTCAGCAACTCCAATTCCTTGTCCAAATCATCATCTTCATCAATGTTTTCTCCCTTGGCAGCCTTGATACTTAAATCCAAACTCCATAATAACTGATTTCCAATGTATTCGACAAAGGCATTTAAATCTCCCGTATCTGCACGATTTAAGGCGGCTAAATAATCTTTCTTTTCAGCACTTTTAATAACGATGAGCGGTAAATTATTTTTGGCTAAAACATAATTCATTAGTAATCTTGCAGTCCTCCCATTTCCATCATCAAAAGGATGGATTCTAACAAAACGATAATGTAAAAGAGCGGCTAAAAAGACTGGGTCTTCTGTTTCACTTTTTTCATTAAACCACTTTACTAATTCTGCAATTTCATTTTGCACGTCGCCAGGTGCTGTGTAATCGAAAATTTCTCCATTGGCTAATCTTACAGAATTTGGGGTTTTTTTATATTCTCCTGGAATAATTTCTTTGCGGGTCGATTGGCCATCAGCAGTTATCGCATCTTTCCAAAATGGCTTAACTAAAAGTTTTGCGTTTAAGTCTCTAATGAAATTTTCAAGTAGGGGTCTACCTTTTTCAGCTGCTTCTTCTTGCACCATCTTTAAGGCAAAATCATGTGCTTGCATTTCTTGATACTCGCGAAAATCATGTGTGCCCTCCGTTTGGTCAAAAATCAAAAGTAATTCTGTTTCACCATACGTTAGAGTATTTCCCTCTAAATGGTTAGAATTGAAATTAAATTCCAAGCGAAATTTCTTATCAAGCTTAGCTTGATTTTCTGGTGTTAAAGGCTTCAAAGAATTAAATAATTCTGATTTCTTTTTAATTTCGTTAAGTAATTTACTTGAAAGCATTTATAAAAAATCTTAGAGTTAAAGATACAAGTTATTTGGATTTGCGACTTTCTGCAAGGTAATGTAGATTTAAATTAAAAAAGTATATTTACTGTTCGGAAACAAATATAATGGAAAAAAGATGGGTGCCGACATCAATTTGTAATGATGATACGGTAAAGAACATAGCGGAACAACTTAATATAGACAGATCATTAGCTCAGATTTTAGTACAAAGAAACATTTGCGATTTTGATCAGGCTAAATACTTTTTCAGACCAGAACTGACTCATTTACACGATCCTTTTCTAATGAAAGACATGGATAAAGCCATTCAAAGAATAGAAAAGGCATTATCCACTCACGAAAAAATTCTGATATATGGTGACTATGATGTGGATGGAACAACTTCTGTAGCCCTCGCATATAGTTTTTTCTCGCAGCTTACCAAAAACATAGAATATTATATTCCGGATCGTTATCTTGAAGGTTATGGAATTTCTACAGCAGGTATTGATTACGCAAATGAAAATGGTTTTTCACTCATCATTGCGTTAGATTGTGGTATCAAATCATTAGATAAAGTTGATTATGCGAACAGTTTTGGCATCGATTTCATCATTTGTGATCACCATTTACCTGGTGAGGAAATTCCGAAGGCGGTTGCCGTTTTAGATCCGAAACGAGTAGATTGCGAATACCCATTTAAAGAATTGGCAGGTTGCGGAATTGGATTTAAACTTGCACAAGCTTACGCACAAAAGCATGGTCTCCCAAGCGAATCTTATCTTCAATATCTGGATTTAGTGATGGTAAGCATTGCTGCAGATATTGTTCCGGTGGTTGGTGAAAATAGAATTTTAGCTTATTATGGCTTAAAAAAACTCAATACAAATCCATGTGAGGGTTTGCGTGCACTGATGGAGGTTTCTGGGAAAACGGAGAACTATACCATTACAGATGTGGTGTTTACATTAGGCCCGAGAATTAACGCTGCGGGCAGAATAGATCACGCGAAACATGCTGTGGCCATGTTACTATGTCAGATAGACAGCAATTCTTTAGAGCAAAGCGAATCGATAAATCTTAAAAACACAGAGCGCAAAACATACGATCAGGATATTACCCGTGAAGCTTTGGCTTTGATCGGCGATAGCGATATTTTAATTAATCGCAAAACTACGGTGGTTTTTAATGAAAACTGGCATAAAGGTGTGATTGGGATCGTAGCATCTCGGTTAACAGAGAAATATTATCGGCCAACAATAGTACTTACTAAATCTAATGGCCATGTGGCAGGTTCGTGCCGTTCTGTTGTTGGGTTTGACCTGTACGAAGCCTTGAGTGGATGTGCTGATCTTCTGGATCAATATGGGGGACATAAATTTGCAGCTGGTTTAACCATGCAAGAGCATAATGTTGATGCCCTGGCTGATAAATTTGAGGAAATTGTTTCTGCCTCTATTACAGAAGAATTACTCACCCCGATGATTAAGATTGATGCGGAAATTAAATTGTCGCAAATTGATGGTAAATTCTTTCGGGTTTTATCTCAAATGGGTCCCTTCGGACCAGAAAATTTGTCTCCCGTATTTGTATCAAATCAGGTCTATTTAGATAAAGCAGCAATGGCGGTTGGTGCAAATCATTTAAAAATTAATATAAAGCAACAAAATTCGCCTACTTTTGAATGCATTGCATTTGGCTTGGGAGAATTTCAAAATCTTTTACAACCAAAGGTGCCATTTTCTGTTTGTTATACAATTGAAGAAAATGTATGGCGGGAGAAAAGAAGACTACAGCTAAATATAAAGGGAATTAAGATAAAAGAATAAGGATAAAGGAACAAAGATAAAAGCTTAACCACTTAGTCTTTAATCCTTGATCTTTGTTCTTTTCTCCATAAATAAATATGAATGATATTACGAGCCGAAAATCTGGTTAAAAAATATAAACAGCGAACTGTTGTTAATGATGTATCTTTCAGCGTAAGCCAGGGTGAAATTGTAGGCTTGTTGGGGCCAAATGGTGCAGGTAAAACGACTTCATTTTATATGATTGTGGGTTTAATTAAGCCAAACGAGGGGCGTATTTATTTAGAAGATGAAGATATTACGCAAGATGCCATGTACCGCAGGGCGCAAAAAGGCATCGGCTATCTGGCTCAGGAAGCATCAGTATTCAGAAAGCTTACTGTTGAGGATAATATTTTGGCGATTCTGGAAATGAGCAGTCTCAGCAAAGAAGAACAAAAGGATAAACTAGAGGAGCTTATTAATGAATTTAGTTTACATAAAGTTCGGAAAAACCGGGGTGATCTATTATCTGGAGGGGAGCGAAGAAGAACTGAAATTGCCCGGGCATTAGCTGCAAATCCTAATTTTATTCTTTTAGATGAACCTTTCGCAGGGGTAGATCCAATAGCTGTAGAAGAGATTCAGAGTATTGTAGCAAAACTGAAGCATAAAAATATTGGTATTCTAATTACCGATCATAACGTTCAGGAAACCCTTTCCATTACCGATAGGGCCTACTTGCTTTTTGAGGGGAAAATTCTTGAACAAGGTGTGCCGGAGGTTTTAGCAGAGAATGAAATGGTTCGGAAAGTTTATCTGGGTTCAAACTTTGTATTGAAGCGCAAAAAATTTGATATTTAATTTCGGAGCATGGCAATTGTAAATTCCATTTTTACCTGGCTGATGAAGAAGCGGATCCATCAGATCGAGCTTTTTATGAAATATCCTCATGATGTGCAGCAGGAATGGTTTCATAATTTAATTGATAGTGCAGAAAATACCGAATGGGGTAAGATGTATGATTACAAAAGCATCCTTACACCTCAACAATATCAGGAACGTGTTCCCATTCAGAATTACGATACCCTTAAGCCTTACATAGAAAGAATGCTGGCTGGCGAACAGAATATTTTATGGCCTTCAGATATTAAATGGTTTGCTAAATCATCAGGAACAACAAGCGATAGGAGCAAATTTATTCCGGTTTCGAAAGAATCTTTAGAAGAATGCCATTTCAAAGGTGGCAAAGATATGCTTTCCATCTATTGTAATAATCGGCCTGATAACCAAATGTTTACCGGAAAAGGTTTGGTGTTAGGAGGAAGCCATCAGGTAAGTCAGCTAAATGAAGATTGCTTTTATGGTGATTTATCAGCTGTGCTAATTAAAAATTTACCCATCTGGGCAGAGTTTTACCGTACGCCTGATATGTCTATCGCTTTGATGGATAATTACGAAATCAAAATGGATAGAATGGCAGAAGCTACTATTCAGGAAAATGTAACCAGCATTTCAGGCGTGCCTACCTGGACCATCGTCTTGGCTAAAAAAGTATTAGAGCTTACGGGCAAAAATAATTTATTAGAGGTTTGGCCAAATCTGGAAGTTTATATCCATGGTGCCGTAAATTTTGCGCCTTACCGGGAGCAGTTTAAACAACTCATCCCTTCATCTGAAATGTATTATCTGGAAACTTATAATGCTTCCGAAGGTTTCTTCGGGATTCAGGATCAGGATAATTCAGAAGAAATGCTGCTGATGTTGGATTATGGTATTTTCTATGAATTTATCCCAATGGAAAATATTGGTGAAGAAAATCCGAAAGCCTTGTTGCTGGGAGAGGTAGAACTTCATAAAAACTACGCCATTGTGATTTCTACAAATGGCGGTTTGTGGCGTTATATGATTGGCGATACGATCCAGTTTACCTCATTGTCTCCCTACCGGATAAAAATTACCGGCCGAACCAAACACTTCATTAATGCATTCGGCGAAGAAGTGATTATTGATAATGCAGAGCAGGCATTAAAAAAGGCTTGTCAGGAAACTGGTGCAGAAATTAAAGATTATACTGCTGGTCCGATTTATTTTGCCGGCGAAAAAGCTGGTGGACATGAATGGATCATCGAGTTTGATAAACAACCTGAGGATTTTGAGAAATTTATAGATGTAATGGACAATACCTTACGGGAAATTAACTCAGATTACGATGCCAAACGTTTTAAAGACATGGCACTGTGCAGACCCAAAGTGCACAATGCCCCGGCAAATACATTTTACAATTGGTTAAAAGCGAAAGATAAGTTGGGTGGGCAACACAAAGTGCCTCGTTTAGCTAACGAGCGGAAATATGTAGATGATATTTTGGAGATGATGAAAAGTGTTTCTGTGTAATATATATTGATTATATTTGATAGTTAAAACCAATAATGTATGGAAGCTACAGGAAGATTGACAAATATTCAATTAGAATTGTTGAAATTATTTCAATATAACTTGCCAGATGCTCAATTGAGAGATATCAAGGAGATGCTTGCAAAATATTTTGCCGAATCTGCGTCTGATGAAATGGATAAGCTTTGGGATGAGCGAAACTTTAATGAGGAAACTATTGAATCTTGGAAAAGTGATCATCTGAGGAAGAAACAGTAGTAATGAAAGTCATATTAGATATTAATGCGTTACTTGTTTCCATTCCAAGAAAGTCAAAATATAGGCCGATTTTTGATGCATTAGTAGGAGGAAGTTTCCAAGGCGTAATTAGTAATGATATTCTTTCTGAATATGTTGAAATTATAGAACAAAAGACAAATTCTGTTGTAGCAAATAACATTGCTGAGTTATTGCTTAACCTCAAAAATGTTAAAAAGATAGAAATCTATTTTGAATGGAAATTAATCTTGTCAGATGCTGATGATAATAAATATGTTGATGCATATGTATCTGGCAATGCAGATTATCTTGTCACGAATGATCATCATTTTAAAATATTAAATCAAATAGATTTTCCAAAAATCCACATCTTAACAATTGATGAATTTTTAGCGATAGTTAAATAATTGACTAAATTTTTTAATAAAAGTAAATTGAAGAAAACGATCAATTATTTCCAAATCGCATGGCTATTGTTCTTCAGTTATTTTTTTATGCTCATGTTGCAGATTACATTACGCTATCTGCCAGCTAGTAGCGAAGTGGCTTTTCTCCAGATCAAACAAACTGAAGTAATCAGGAACAATACTTATCTTCTTGTTTTTTATGTTCATGTTTATAGTGCAATATTTGTGCTGTTAGCAGGCTTCACACAATTTAATGCTAAAATTTTAACTAAATATCCGAGAATACACCGGGCGCTTGGCTATCTGTATGTTAGTTTTGTGTTAATATTTGCAGCGCCGTCTGGCATCTATATTGGCTGGTTTGCAAATGGTGGTTTAATAGCCAAAACCTCATTTATCATATTAGGTATTTTATGGTTGTGGTTTACCGTAAATGCAACCAAACTGATTATCGAAAGAAAGATCAAAGCACATAAAAATATGATGTATCGCAGTTTTGCGCTAGCCACTTCGGCCATCACGTTGAGACTTTGGAAAGTTATTTTAGTATATTTATTTCATCCGGCGCCTATGGATTTATATCAGGTAATTGCATGGTTAGGCTGGATACCCAATTTGTTAATCGCCGAATGGCTCATCAGAAAAAAAATCATTTAATGAAAAAGATCTTAATACTCTCTGTTATCGCCATTTCCATCATGGCTTGTAAAGACACTAAAAAGTCTGCACAAAACGGTTCAAAGAAAATTCAGATTCCTCAACAGGAAATTCATAAAGAACTTTATGGTTTTTGGGTCGGCGATTTTGCAACAGCCGAAGAATTTGAATACGAAGGCGATATGAATGAAGCGGTAAAGAAGCTAAATATTAATATAAAAAAAATTACAAAAGACACGGTAATTGCTCAGAGCGTGGTTTCGGGGAACAGCCGCCCGCTGATTGGTAAAATATCTGAAAATGGGACTAAAATTTCTTTTGTACTGAACGAGCCCGGAACAGATAAATATGATGGGAAGTTTGAAATTACACTCATGGGTGATACACTGATTGGGAAATGGAATGCCTATAAGACATCCCTTAAATGGCCGGAAAAAGAATTTAAGTTAGTGAAAAAAGCATTTGTTTATAATTCCAACCTGATGTTGCCAACTGAAGCGGATTATATTGATTGGACCGATCATAAAATGGTAGAAAGCTTAGATACGCTGGAAGATGGAACAGTAGATTCCCTGGGCGCCAATACTTTTTATAGAAGTGCATCTGAAGGGATCTTCAAAATAAATGCATCTAGCACGCTACTCAAAGAAGATGATGTGAAAAACCTGCGCAAGCTCGATTTACAAATAATAAAAAACACAATTTTCGCTCGTCATGGTTATGCTTTCAAAAAGCAGACATTAAGAAATTTTTTCGACCCTGTGGAATGGTATGTGCCAGTCAAAAATAATGTAGATAACGACTTAACTCCTATTGAAAACAAAAACGTTAAATTATTGGATCGCTTTACAAATTATGCGGAAGATAATTACGATACTTTTGGCCGTTAATTTGTAAGGCATTACTTATGAAGTTGAATAGACGAAAAATATTGGATTTCTTCAGGAAATCTGAGAATAGGGCAACCGTAATACTGAACGATAAATCGAAGGCTAATAAAACTATTAAAGATGCTTTGGGTAAAGCAATTACTAATAAAGGCGCATTAGATGGCGTTTGGGAGAAGATGGTATTGTTGTTTGGCGTAGCAAAAGATTATGTGAATGGCGATTATACGGAGATTCCAAAAAGATCTATTATAGCTATTTTGGGTGGAATAGTTTATTTTTTATCGCCAATAGATGTCATTCCGGATTTTGTACCATTTCTAGGATTTTTTGATGATATTTTTATCCTCAACCTGGTTTATAAGCAGGTTTTAAAAGATTTGGAAAAATATAAAGAATGGAAAGATAGTCAGGTAAAAATTATCAATATTGATGGAGGTACGATCTAGTTTTCTTGATTGGCTCAGTCATCACCTGTTTACCTGCCCATTTAAGTCGCATTTTGGTATCGATTGCCCGGGTTGTGGATTCCAGCGCTCCTTAATTGCCTTATTAAAAGGGAACATCCTGGAGTCTTTTAAGTTATATCCAGCTACGATTCCATTTTTATTTGTGGTTATTTTTATGTTTGTGCATCTTCGGTATGATTTCAGGTTTGGAG
Source organism: Pedobacter sp. N23S346 (assembly GCF_048515415.1). Classification (NCBI taxonomy): domain Bacteria; kingdom Pseudomonadati; phylum Bacteroidota; class Sphingobacteriia; order Sphingobacteriales; family Sphingobacteriaceae; genus Pedobacter; species Pedobacter sp. N23S346. Next base: position 37,733 of record NZ_JBLYEE010000005.1, on the reverse strand, counting down.
CACAAATCATTAAAATCACTGTTGCTACTATTGCAGTAATTATCTTAATCAATTATATTTATAAAATATACACTCACCAACTTATCATCTAAATTATGTCAGAAGAACAAGAAAAACCTCAGGAAAATCAACCTATTAATCTAAATAAAAGTGAAACACCAGGAGAAAACCCTGGAAATGCTGGTTTTGCAACGCCTCCACCATTTCAACAAGCTCCGCCATTCGGGCAGTTTGGTGGTGGAATGGGACAGCAAAATCTACCTAATGCCACAGCTGCACTAATTCTGGGTATTGTTGCAATTCCCGCCTGTTGTTTTTACGGTATCTTTGGTCTCGTTTTCGGGATTATTGCCTGGATTTTGGGAGCAGGCGATATGAAAAAATACCAGCTAAATCCTACCTTTTACACAGAATCTTCTTATAAAAACGCAAAAGCAGGTAAGATTTGCGGAATGATTGCAACCATCTTAAGTGTAATATTTATTATATTGGTAATCCTCGTTGTTGTAGGAGCAATTACACATCCTGCTGCTTACGATCAATTCTTTAAGGGAATCCAGTAACAGGCTGCTAATTTTACCTTAAAAATATAAATCGGATGACACATGCCATCCGATTTTCTTATTTTTGTACTATTCAAATTGTAAATAAAAACTAACGATAATGTATCCAGAATATTTAGTAGAGCCAATGCGTAAGGAATTAACTAACGTAGGTTTTGAAGAATTAAAAAATGCAGAAGATGTAGATCAGGCTATTAAGGGCGAAGGAACTGTATTAGTTGTTGTAAATTCGGTATGTGGTTGCGCAGCAGCTAACGCTCGTCCGGCAGCAAGAGCAGCAGCAGCTCATGAAAAACACCCAAATAAATTGGTAACTGTTTTTGCGGGTATGGAAAAAGAAGCTGTAGATAAAGTAAGAAGTTATATGATGCCTTTTCCTCCATCATCACCAGCAATGGCACTTTTTAAAGATGGTAAATTGGTTCACATGATAGAACGTCATCAAATAGAAGGCAGACCAGCACAAATGATTGCTGACAATCTGATTGGTGCTTTTGAGCAATACTGCTAGTAGGAAAATGATAAAAGAATAAAGAGCAAGGATTAAGGACATAGTGTCGATAATTCTTGCTCTTTTTTTAAGCTAAATTCTACGTTTTGTTTTTTGCTCTTAGTTCCTTGCTCTTTATTCTTTTGTTCCTTGCTCTTTTGCTCCTTAATCTTTGCTCTTTATTCCTTACTTTTTACTAAAAGTCTTTATTAAGCAATTTCTCCAGCTCTCCGAATGATACGTTCATTCTTACCCGGCCTTGTTTGGCATATGATATTTCACCTGTTTCTTCCGAAATAATCACTGCAACAGCATCTGTAGTTTCGGAAACACCAATACCAGCACGGTGTCTCAATCCAAATTGCGAAGGCAACTGATCATTATCTGTTAAGGGTAGAATACAACTGGCACTTTTAATCTTGTTTTCTGAAATCACTACTGCGCCATCATGCAACGGACTATTTTTTTGAAAGATACTCTCCAGCAAACGTTTCGAGATTTTGGCATCCACTACTTCGCAGCTGTTTGCAAAAAATTGTTCATCATAAAACTTAACAAAAACGATAAGTGCACCGGTTCTGGTCTTCTTCATCGTTTTACACGCATCTATAATCGGCTTAATACGGGTAAGGTTGTTTCTTTCAATTTCCTTTCTTCCGAACAGATAGCCCCACCAAGCCTTGTTTTTTTGTAAGAAAGCATTTTTTCCTATCATTAGTAAAAATCTTCTGATCTCGGGATGGAAGATTACGATCAGGGCAATGATCCCCACACTCATAAATTTCTCTATGATGGTGGTAAGCAATTCCATTTGCAGACCTTTTACAACCCAATAAAATACTGTAATAATGAACATACCTACCAACAGGTTCACCGCAAGGGTATTGCGGATAAGGGTATAAACATAATAGATTAGCAGCGCAACCAGCACAATGTCTACTACATCTGTTACAGATATTTTAAGAAAATCGAAATCAAAACCTTTCATTTAGGGCAATTTATGAAAATAAGTTTAAAGTCTTTAATGGATAATAATTCAAGTAAGATAATTAGCCATTTAGCCTTTTTAACAATTCTATACATTCAATAGCTTCTTTAACATCATGAACCCGTAAAATACCAGCACCTTTTTGCAAGGCAATGGTATTTAAAATGGTTGTGCCATTTAATGCATGGTCGGCAGTGGTGTTAAGCGCTCTATAAATCATTCCTTTCCGGGAGAAACCAACGAGCACCGGAAGCTTAAATATTTTGAAAGCATTGAGTTGATTCAGTAATTCGTAATTATGTTCGATGGTTTTACCAAATCCAAATCCCGGATCGATAATGATGTCGTGGACATGCAGTGCTTTTAATTCAGCAACCTTTTTTGCCAGATAGTCGATCACCTCAAGGGTTACATGCTGATAAGATGGGTTTAAATGCATGGTCTGCGGCGTTCCCTGCATATGCATCATTATATAAGGTACTTGCAAGTTGGCAACGGTTTCAAACATGTTCGCGTCCATTTCTCCGGCAGAAATATCGTTGATGATATGTGCGCCGGCAAGTATGGCGTCTTTTGCAACAGCAGCCCTAAAAGTATCGATGGAGATCACAGTTTCCGGGAACTCTTCCATGATACATTCGATTACAGGAATTAAGCGATCAACTTCCTCGTTTTCAGAAATATCCGTAGCGCCAGGTCGGGATGAATAACCACCAAGATCTATAAATGTTGCGCCATCATTTAAAAAAGCTTCGGTTTTTGCCAGCGCTTCATCAATAGATTTTGTTCTGCTTTTGCTGTAAAAAGAATCCGGCGTAATATTCAGGATAGCCATCACCTTTGGCGAACTCAAATCGAGGAGTCTTCCCTTAATATTTATACTTTGTTTGGGTTCAAAAAAGTTTTTTTCTGCCATGTTAAGCCCTTTCGGGATTTGAGTTTCACTATAAAAATGTATCTTTAGCTTTTGTTTTTTCACGACAAAAATACACTAAAACTTAATTAATATTGGCTTTGATACCAACAAATACCGCTGTAGAATTTGATGAAGTAATTGCAGTTTGCAGATCATTGTTTCTTAAAAAAACGAAAGATTATGGAACGGCCTGGCGGATCTTAAGGCCAAGTTCGATCACCGATCAGATTTTTATTAAGGCACAGCGGATCCGTACATTGGAAGAAAAAAAGGTGAGCATGGTTGGTGAAGGCATTGTGTCAGAATACATTGGAATCATTAATTACTGTGCAATTGCAATGATGCAATTAGAGCTAAGCGAAGCTGATCCAAATGAAATGCCCTTTGAACAGGTTGCAAGCTTGTTCGAGGAAAAAATAACGGAAACCAAAGAGTTGATGTTCGCTAAAAACCACGATTATGGAGAGGCCTGGCGTGATATGAGGGTAAGTTCTTTAACCGATCTGATTTTAATGAAAGTTTTTCGGGTGAAACAGATTGAGGATAATGACGGAGAAACTTTAGCTTCTGAGGGAGTGAAGGCCAATTACCAGGATATGCTTAATTACGCTGTTTTTGCTTTGATTAAGTTAGGCATTAAGTAATTTATTGCAAGCAGAAGACCAATTTTAAAATGATTTAATACTGATGAGAAATATACTTTTAAGCTTTTCCCGATTTTTTGTAGGCGCATTATTTATCTTCTCCGGATTAATAAAGGCGAACGATCCGCTTGGATTTGGGTATAAGCTGCAAGAATATTTTGAAGTATTCCACATGAATTTTCTGAGTCCGGCAGCAACTGGTATAGCCATTTTGCTCTGCACATTAGAAATTGTATTGGGTGCGCTATTAATTTTAGGTTTTTGGAGTAAGAAGGTAGCCTGGGGTTTATTGCTGCTGATTATATTCTTTACGTTACTTACATTTATTTCAGCTGCATTTAAAGTGGTAACCAGTTGTGGTTGCTTTGGAGACGCCATTCCGCTTACGCCGTGGCAATCATTTAGTAAAGACCTCGTTTTATTAGTATTGATTTTGATCATTTTTATCAATAAAAATGCAATTGAGCCTTTAGTTAAAAAAGCATCCAGTCAAAGAAATATTGCTATTGCCGTAACGCTGGTATCACTAGGATTCGGTTTATACACCTATAACGTATTGCCTGTGATTGATTTTCTACCTTATAAAGTGGGTGCTCATATCCCATCATTAATGGTAATTCCTCCGGGAGAAAAGCCCGATGAATTTGAGATCATGTATCACCTTAAGAACAAGAAAACAAAAAAAGAAAAAGATATGAGTGATAAGGATTACCTTAAAACTGAAATCTGGAAGGATAATAACTGGGAAATTATAGGCGAACCAGTAAAGCGTTTGCTTAAGAAAGGCTACGAGCCGAAAATTAAAGATCTTGTCATCAGTGATGCATCGGGAACGGATTACACGAAGGAAATAATTGAAAATCCTTACTATAGCCTCGTTATTGTAGCTTACGATTTGAAAAATACCAACGAAAATGCGATAGGAAAGTTAAATGCAATTGCCATTAATGCAACCCAGCAATTTAATATTCGTACGGTGCTGTTAACTTCGAACGCAGCACAGGATGCAGAGGCTTTTGTGAAAAAGAATAACCTATTTTCAGAAGTTTTTTATGCTGATGCTGTACCCTTAAAAAGTATGGTTCGGGCTAATCCAGGGGTTTTATTGTTGAAAAATGGTGTGATAGTAAACAAGTGGCATAATCATAATGTACCTACTTTTGATCAGTTGAGTAGAAAATACTTTGATGTACAATGATTGGATATGCCCTGAAAAAGCTGCTTTATGGTCTCCTGGTAATGGGTGGTGTAGTGTTGGTGGTTTTCGTGCTTTTCAATATTTTACCTGGCGATCCCGCAAGGATGACCATGGGGCAACGTGCAGATGTACAATCATTAGAAGCCGTTCGTAAAGAATTTGGATTGGATAAATCGAAACCTGTTCAGTTTCTGCTATATATTAATGACCTTTCACCTGTAAGTGTGCTTGATCATGATAGCACTACAAAGGCAAAATACCATTTTGTTAAACTAGTTAGTTTTGATAAAAAAGTATTGGCGCTGAAATGGCCTTATTTGCGGAGTTCATACCAAACTAAAAGAGACGTTACCGCAATACTATCTGAAACGGTTCCGAACACATTTGTGCTGGCACTAACAGCAATGATCTTTGCTACGGTAATTGGTGTTTTTCTGGGTGTTTTATCTGCTGTTTACAAAGATACATGGATAGATAAATCTGCAAATGCTTTTGCTATCCTCGGCATTTCTGCACCATCTTTCTTTGCCGGAATCATTATTGCCTGGATCTTTGGCTTCATGCTTAGCGATTATACCGGCTTAAAAATGAGTGGAAGTTTATATTCATACGATCCGTTTAGCGGTGAAATTTTAACCTTAAGAAATTTATGGTTACCCATGATTACATTGGGTTTAAGGCCACTTGCGATTATTGTACAATTAACAAGAAGTGCCATGCTCGATGTTCTGGCCCAAGATTATATCCGTACAGCTAAAGCAAAGGGATTAAGTAGAAATGCCATCATCTATAAACATGCGTTGAAGAATGCAATGAACCCGGTGATTACCGCTATTTCTGGCTGGTTTGCTTCCTTGCTTGCGGGTTCGTTTTTTGTAGAATATATTTTCGGCTATAATGGCTTAGGCAGAACAACCGTTACGGCGCTCGAAATGTCGGATTTTCCAGTTGTAATGGGTTCCATATTATTTATTGCCTTTGTTTTTGTGGTGATCAATATATTGGTCGATATTCTTTACGCTTACGTTGATCCGCGAGTGAAATTAGCCTAACCCCCGGATATCCCTGAAGGGGGAAGTGAAAAGCATTTTGGCACTACAGGGATAAAACACATACTAAACTATTTGAAATTATATATGAACGATAGAAATTCAGGTTCCCCTTTAGGAGCGGAGGGGCTTATCTTCCTGGTTGGCTATATGGGTTGCGGGAAAAGTACCAAAGCCAAGCAACTGGCTCACCGCTTAGGCTGCTCTGTTATAGATTTGGACACCGAAATTGTAAATCAATCAGGGAAAACAATAGCAGAATTTTTTGCCACATCTGGTGAAAGTGGTTTCCGTGATTATGAAAGTGAAATACTGAAAACTTTCAGTTATCCAGAAAAATGTGTGGTGGCAACAGGAGGTGGGTTACCATGTTTTTTTGATAATATGGATTGGATGAATGCCAATGGCACGACAGTATATCTCCAGATGGAGCCTGCTCAACTGGTATCCCGATTGCAGAACAGGCAAAAGCGACCATTAATTAAAGATTTAGATGATGTACAGTTGCTTGATTTTATCAATGAAAAACTAACTGAACGCAATCCTTTTTACACCCAAGCCAAAGTAATTGTAAATGCATTCGATCTGGATGTGGAAACATTAGAGGAAGCTATAGCTAATACGCTTTAAGCAGGGAGGTTATCATCAATGATTTTAGCGGAAAGAAGGGCCAAAGGGATTCCACCACCCGGATGCACACTACCGCCGCAAAAATAAAGGCCATCAATTTTTGAACTGAAATTAGGATGCCTTAAAAAAGCTGCAAACTGATTATTTGAACTGTTTCCGTAGAGTGAACCCTGGTAAGAACCCGTTTTACTTTCAATGGTTCTGGGATCGAGAATTTGTTCACAAACAATCTCTTTTTCAATGTTTCTGTTTAAAATGCGGCTTATTTTTTTAATAATATTCTTCCTGGCCTCCTTAATTAAAAGGTCCCAATTTTGGCCATTGTTGGCAGGAACATTAATCATTACAAACCAATTTTCGCTATCATTTGGCGATTCACCCCTGATGTGTTTTGCGGTAATGTTGAGGTAAACCGTAGGGTCATCACAAATGGTTTTCTCTTTCCAAATCGCATTGAATTCATTTTTATAATCTTTAGTGAAAAAAATATTATGCAGGCCTAAGTCGCTATAATTTCCATCCATGCCCCAATAAAAAATCAGTGCCGAGCTGCTGCGTTCCTGACTTAACAATTTTTTCGGTGCGTCAATACCTTTTAATAAGTTTTTATAAGTAAACCAGATATCGAGGTTAGAAACAACCACTTCTGCCTTATAGATTTTATCGTAAACCTTAACTCCTTCTATTTTTGACTTCGAACCATTAGTATAAAGTATTTCTTCTGCTTTTTGATTATAATGAAACTTGATGCCTAATTCCTCAGCTAACTTTACCAATGCGGTAACAATGCCATACATGCCGTTTTTTGGGAGAAAAGCGCCGAAATGATATTCAAAATGAGGGATAACGTTTAAGGTTGCCGGCGCCTGATAGGGATCTGAACCATTATAGGTGGCATAGCGGTTAAATAATTGTGCTATTCTTTCATCCTTAAAAAATCGCTGATTGGCTTTGGCCTGAGATCGAAAGGGATCAATCTGTAAAAACCTAAAAACCGATTTAAGCGTATCCCAATGTAGGTAACTCTTTAATTTGTGAAGTGTGCGTTCTAAAAATACCTGGTGGGTAACCTCATAAATGGTGGCGCTTTTTTGCAGGAAATGATGCACTTCGTTAGCAGTAGAATTGGTTTTCTCTTCAATTTCCTGTACGAACAGATCGATGTTTGATTTTGCAGTTAACCTTAATCCATCTTCATAAAAATAGCGACAAACCTCTTTCAGTTTGATATAGTCAAAATAGTCTTTAGGGTTTTTGCCGGCGAGTGTAAAAAGTTCATCAACATATTGAGGCATCGTGAAGAGACTTGGTCCGGTATCAAACCTGAAACCATTCATTTTGATCTCGCCTAATTTGCCACCTGGTTTTGAACTGGCTTCAAAAACATCAACCTGATAACCTTTCACAGACAGGCGGATAGCGGAGGCTATTCCTGCTATTCCTGCTCCGATAACTATTGCTTTTGGCATGGCACTAAAATAGGATAAAATATTTTACTAACTTATAGCAGATGCATAACGGCGAAATTATTATTTATAAAAATGAAGATGGCTTGCCTGCCATTGATGTTGCTATGCAGAACAATACTGTTTGGCTTACGCAACAGCAGATGTCTGTATATTTAATAAAGATTACATGACGATTTCCAAACCTATTGGTAATATCTTAAAGAAGGAGAACTTTCAAAAGAGCGATAATCATCGACCTCATTAATTTTAAAAATTAAATTATTTCAAGCCAGCAGATGCAGTTAACATACATTTCTAATTTTCTCCTATAAAATTAATGTAAAGTTAACTTATACCGTTTTGGTTTCGGGTATGAATTTTGTATTATTGTATAAATAGAGAGGTTTTTTATCATGAGCAAAGAAATTTTAGAGTTTTCTGTACTAGTAGATGAAAAATTTGACCTAAAATTTAATTGGTTAGATGGCTTTTGGGGCGTTGCATTTAAGTTTTTTGGAAAATAATTTTTCATAACTTTTTTTCCTATGGACGGTTTTATCAACCGGTGAAATTTTTATTGCCTTAATTTTCCAGTATCTTAACGGCTAACCCCAGCTTTTCACTTCATCATTTATACTTTCTGTTTTAGTCTATAAGCATTAGGCTTTCTACTTTAGTCTTTCAGCTTTTAGCCTTATATTTGCAGAATAATGAGTAGAAGAAAACCAGGTACGGTAACTATAATTCCAAACGTACATATAATTGATATTGCTGAAGAAGGAAAAGGCGTTGGCAAAGCCGATGAATTAGTGATTTTTGTAGACAAAGCTGTTCCTGGCGATGTTGTTGATGTTCGGTTAACCAAGAAGAAGAAAAACTTCGCAGAAGCAATTATTGATCAGTTGCATGAAAAATCAGCATTGCGTACAGATCCCTTTTGCCCTCATTTTGGAACCTGTGGCGGCTGCAAATGGCAGCACATGGGCTACGACTCTCAATTAAAGTTTAAACAAAAAAATGTTGAGGCCGCCTTACAGCGTCTTGGTAAAATAGATACTTCAAATACAGAACCTATCTTAGGGTCGGTTAAAAACAGATACTATCGCAATAAATTAGAATTTACGTTTTCAAATAAACGCTGGTTAGATAGAACTGATATCGATCGTGATGAAGATTTTGATATGAATGCTTTAGGCTTTCATGTTCCATTGCGATTTGATAAAATTCTGGATATTGAGCATTGCTATTTGCAAGATGAACCATCAAATTCAATTAGAAATGCAGTTCGGAAATATGCTTTAGATCATCAATTATCATTCTATGATTTACGAAACCATGAAGGCGTATTGCGCAACCTGATTATTCGTACCTCATCTACAGGCGAAGTAATGATTGCTGTTGTTTTTGCTTATCCTGAGCTAGAGCAGCTAGAAGGATTGATGAGCTTTTTGAAAGCAGAATTTCCACAGATTACTTCATTATTGTATATCATTAATCAAAAGAAAAACGATACAATTTTCGATCAGGATGTTCATGTATTTTCAGGCCGTGACCATATTTTTGAAGAAATGGACGGAATCCGTTTCAAAATTGGTGTAAAATCTTTTTATCAGACGAATTCTGAACAAGCTTTTGAATTGTATAAAATCACCAGAGATTTTGCAGAATTTAAAGGTGATGAACTGGTTTATGATTTATATACCGGTGCTGGTACCATCGCTAATTTCGTAGCGAAAAATGTAAAGCAAGTTGTAGGGGTAGAATATGTACCAACAGCTATCGAAGATGCAAAGTTCAATTCTGCATTAAATGGAATTGACAATACGCTTTTTTATGCTGGTGACATGAAAGATATTCTTACTGCTGATTTCATCACCAAACATGGTAAACCAGATGTGGTGATTACTGATCCCCCGAGAGCAGGTATGCATGCTGATGTAGTACAACGTTTGCTGGAAATGGAATCAGAGAAAATTGTATATGTAAGCTGTAATGCAGCAACACAGGCCAGGGATTTAGAACTATTAGACGAAAAATATGAAGTAGTTCGTATCAAGCCCGTAGATATGTTTCCGCATACGCAACATGTAGAAAATGTAGTATTGTTGAAATTAAAGGATAGCATTAGAGCATGATTGAATGTGTAATTTACTTGTCAACATTCAATCAATCACTCATTCAAAAATACAAGCATTAAGATGGATAGAGAAGAATTATTAGGCGCAACGCCAGAAGATAGCGGAGAACCGCAGAAAAAACAAGAAAGTCCTTTAGTAAGTTTAGAAAAGGATTTGGAATTTTATGCTGATGCGATTAAAGAAGTAGGGATTGAAATCATGGTGGAAGGCATTTCTGCTCACCCCATTTTTATTGCCCACCAACACCAGGTTAGCATCGGTGAAATGATTTTAAATAAAGAAGAATTAAATACGGATTGGTCTATTCAAGCTTCTACTTTGGAAGAGTTTGTAGAAAAGGGAATCATTACCAAAGAGAAAAAGGAACCGTTTTTAAAGGTTTACAAAAGACCCGAAGACTTTATGTGTGTATTTGTGGTCGTACCTGAAGGCGCAAATTTCGTTTATTATCCCTATAAAAAGGTAAAATAATAGGTAGGAGGTGTAAGGTTATAGTGATTTCTAATTGATCAAGCTCTGTACTTAAATTTTCTCAAACAAGCATAAAAAATAAGCCGCTTTGCATCCACAAAGCGGCGAATTTATCATTAACTAAACTAAAGTTCTTAATTGACGTGATGCACATCTCCGCTTTTTGAACTCGATGTTTTGTGTAATGCTGCATCTCCTTTGTAGCTCACATCGCCACCGCCACTTGCCGAAGCTTCCAATCCTTTATTCACGTATATATTTACATCAGATCCTCCTGAAGCTTGTACTTTTGCATAATCAGTAATTAATTCAAAGGCATTAACATCGCTGCCGCCGCTAGATTGAATACTCATATTTGTTGCTTTTCCTTTTAGGCTAACATCGCTGCCACCGCTAGATTGAACAGTTAAATCATTACTTGCCACGGTTAATTTTAAATCCGATCCACCCGAAGCATGGATAGCCAGCTTATCGGTTTTGATTTGATTTTGAGTAAACACGTCTGAGCCGCCCGATGCTGCAATTTCATTTAATGTTTTATAATTTACATAGGCCTTGATTACACGGTTTTTAAACATGCTGCTCCATTTAATTCCATCTTTAAACTTGATGCTGATATCATTTCCATTTTGTTCTACAAGAATATTTTTCAATGTTTCGCTGTCAGATTTAATTACAACACCTTCGCTATTGCCTTGAGTAAGGTATAAATCTATTCCGCTGCTGATGCCAACACTCTTAAAGTTTTTTACCGGGAAGCTTTTGCTATCCTGAGCCTTTGCTGTATAGGCGGAGAAGGCAATAAATAAGATAGCAGATATTCTAATCAGGTTTTTCATAATTTTGTTTTTGGTTATTGATTAGACGCAGGTAGAACGGAAACGTTGCAAGCAATCGAAATTATTTTTCAAATAGTTTGAATTTCATCCTTAAAATCGTTCTTTTTGTATTCAATCCTTTTAATACAATGACATCGCAAATCCTCATACTTAATAAGAAACAGATTCAACAGAAGATCGATCGAATCGCGTATCAAATCCTGGAAGATAACTTGAATGAGAAAGAGGTAGTGCTTGCGGGTATTTGGGACCGTGGATATAAACTGGCTGTTCGTTTGGAAAAGGTTTTGAAAAAGATATCTGGTTTTAAGCTTACGCTTTTACGTATTGATCTTCAGAAGGAAAGCAGCAAACTCATTGCAACTACAGATTTAGATGAAAGTTATTGGAAGAACAAAGTCATTATCATTATTGATGATGTGCTGAATAGTGGCAAAACGCTGGCATATGGTCTGGGCGTTTTCCTAAACACACCACATAAAAAAATTCGTACCGTAGTGCTGGTAGATAGAAGCCATAAAATTTTCCCAATTGCTACAGATTTTGTTGGTTTGGAACTGGCAACCGTTTTAAAAGAACACGTTGATGTGATTATGGATGTGGAAGGCGAAGAAGATCGGGTTTATCTAAGCTAGTATTAGTCTGAAACAGAATTGATCTAAGGGGATTATTTTCTAGTTGTGGAGCCAATTACTTGGTTAAAAGTGATTTTTAAGTTTCTTGTTTAATCGTAAAGGCACTGGGTCTTTCAAAAGCACAGTCTGAGGTTTGTATTTTATTTTTCCTTCCTTAACCATCAACTTAAAGCATTTACCCTAACATTTTCTCTGTGTTTCTTCGTGCCTTCTCTTTGTGTCTGTGGTTAATAACCGCTATTCCAAACGCATGAATCTCTTCAACGAGGTGAGGATTTGATTATTTTCGTTTATCATTGAGGCTAGATTTGCAATTCACCTCATTTTTTTGCAATTTCCCAACATGTACCATCCTCGAAAAAATACATTCATTTATCGCTTTTTTTCCTGGTACATCGAATTCATTATTAAGAAAGATTTTGCAAGTCTTCATTACAATACCATTGAAACCAAAGAAGATACTTCAATTTTAATCTTGGCTAATCATTTTAGCTGGTGGGATGGTTTTTTTATTTTCTACATCAATAAGAAACTATTTAAAAAGCAGTTTCATGTTTTGGTCAATGCAGAAAACTATAATAAGGTTGGTTTTTTAAAGTACCTGGGTGCATTTGCCGCAGAAAGTAGTGGGAAAGATATTATAGGCATGTTAGGTTATGCCAGTAAACTTCTGGATGATAAAAATAACCTGGTATTGATCTTCCCCCAAGGTAAATTACAGTCTAATCACGTAAAAAATATCACCTTTGAAAAAGGGGTGATGCAAATAATTAAATCCAGTCAGAAAAGATTAAACATTGTATTTGCGGCCACGTTTATTGATTATTTCTCCAGGCGGAAGCCAACAGCGCAAACCTATCTTCAAAATTGGGATAGCGAAGAATACATGAGTTTGCAATTATTAAAAAGCGCCTATAATAAACATTACGATCAATCGGTTGTTAAACAAACACAAATTACTGAATGACCATTTTTATTTATGCGGTTTTAATTTTTCTGGTGATCCGTTTTTCGGTCACGGTGTTCAACTTTCTTTCCAATCCGAAGTTGCCGAGAGTGACCAAACATTATAATGATTTTGTTTCGATATTAATTCCAGCTCGTAACGAAGAGGAAAATATCCTTCAATTACTCGAATCTATAAAAAGCCAGGATTACAAAAACTTTGAGGTTATCGTTTTGGATGATAGCAGCAATGATCAAACCTATGAGCGGGTAGCTGCCTTTTCGCTTCAGAATCCTCAATTTCGTGTAGCGCATGGGAACGAACTTCCGAAAGGCTGGCTTGGTAAAAATTACGCCTGCTATCAATTGGCGGCCTTAGCAAAAGGAAAATACTTGCTTTTTGTAGATGCTGATGAAACCATAAAAAAAGGTTTTATCAATAGTCTGATTAGTAGGATGGAGCTGGGTGACCTGGCTTTACTCAGTATTTTTACCAATCAGGTAATGAAATCGACGGGAGAGTGGTTAACTGTTCCGTTAATGCATTTCATTTTATTAAACCTGTTACCATTAAGACTGGTTAAGTTTTCTGGCAATCCGGCATTTTCTGCAGCAAGCGGACAATGCATGTTTTTTAATGCCAGTAACTACAAGGAAAATCAATGGCATGAACATGTTAGAAATAAAGTAGTAGAAGATGTAGAGATTATGAAAGCCGTAAAACTTCAAAAATTTAATGGGGAGGCATTACTAGGCAACGGATTGATTTACTGCCGGATGTATAAAAACCTGAACGAAAGTTTAAATGGCTTTAGTAAGAATTTACTTGCAGGTTTTGGTAGTAATGTGATTATCTTACTATTTTACCAGCTTTTGGTTACCATAGGGCCGTTAGTTTTATTATTAAACTTTAACATCTCTTTAATGGTGTTACCATTAACATTAATTTTTTTAAGCAGAATAATGATTTCCTATTTATCGGGTCAGAATGTTTTAATTAATTTGATTCTTCATCCGTTTCAGATGTTTTTCTTTTTAATGATCTCATTTTTATCCATCACACAACACATATTTAAAACAGGCACATGGAAGGGCAGATCGATCAAAGCAATTTAAAAGTTAACAAGATTGCAGTCGCTGTGATTATTATTTTTCACGTAGTCGGTTTAATGGGGTTTTTAATTCCAGCGTTGCAACCTTACTTTATGAAAATGGTGCCTTTTCACCTGCTTTTAATGTTTGCCATCATTATTTATACTTATGTTGGCGATGTTAAGCGACTTTTATTATTCGTGTGCGGTGTTTTTCTATGCGGCTGGCTGGTAGAGGTATTAGGTGTACATACGGGCAAAATTTTTGGACGCTATTATTATGGTGATACTTTGGGCTATAAAATTGCCGCTGTGCCACTTCTAATGGGTATTAATTGGGTAATCTTAATTTTTAGTATCGGCCAGATGGTGAAGAGTTTCAAAATAAGAAACAGCATTTTAGCCTCATTAACCGGTGCGCTGATGCTCATTACTTTTGATTTTTTTATGGAGCCGGTTGCTATGAAATTTGATTATTGGCAGTGGGATTGGCATGAAATTCCACTTCAGAACTACATCGCATGGTTTATCGTATCTATTATATTATTAAAGTTTTACTATGCCTTAGACCTTAAACAACAAAAATATATCGGAGCGGCTATGTTTATCTCTCAATTGGTATTTTTTGTTGTCTTGTACATGACAACCGGAACAAATATTTTTGCGTAATTTTGTGACGTAATTTTAAAGATTAAATTATGGAAACACTGATTGTACAACCTAAAAACAAAAAGCAGCTTGTAGCTATAGAAGCGGTACTAAATGTTTTAAATGTTACTTTCAGGAAAGAAAGTAATTATACTTCTGAATTTGCAGATGAAATAAAAAAAGGTGTAGAGGATGTTAAAAATGGACATGTTACCAGAATTAAGGACGTTCAGAATATATGGGAAAGTATTTTATAGAAATTACCGACCAGGCCAAAAAACATCTGGCTTTCATTCAAAAATCTGGAGATAAAGCTTCAACGAAAAAACTTCAGAAGATTTTTATTGAATTAAGTATTCATCCTGAATCAGTAAACCAGAGAAATTAAAATTCGAATTTTCTGGATACTGGTCAAGACAGATAAATAAAAAAGATAGGTTAGTCTAAAGAATCGATGAAGAGATTATAACAGTATTTATAATTTCTGCAAAGGGACATTATGACGATAAATAACTAATCCTAAAAAAATAATGAGCAATTTAAACTTACAAGTCAATATAGATAAATCATCAGGGTTTTGCTTTGGTGTGGTTTACGCTATCGAAATGGCCGAAGATATTTTAGATAACGAAGGTTATTTATATTGTCTGGGTGATATTGTTCATAATGATGAAGAGGTTGAACGCTTAACCAAACGCGGATTAAAAATTATCGATCATGAAGTTCTGCAAGACTTGCGAAACGAGAAAGTTTTAATCAGGGCACATGGCGAGGCACCTTCCACTTATCAATTGGCATTAGAAAATAACCTTACCTTGATTGATGCTTCTTGCCCTGTGGTGTTAAAATTGCAGAACAGAATCAAAAACTCTCACGATGATGATGAGCAGATCTTGATTTTTGGTAAGCATGGACACGCAGAAGTGATTGGCTTGCAAGGGCAAACAGATGGAAAAGCTATTGTTTTTCAGGATTTAGCAGAGCTCGATCACGTAGAATTGCCTTCGAAGTTTACCCTTTACAGCCAAACTACAAAAAGCACTGACAAATTCTATCACATTAAAGACGAATTATTGAGTCGCGGTTATGAGGTAAAAGCAAATGATACCATTTGCAGGCAAGTATCTAACCGATACCAGGAGCTGGAAAATTTCGTGAGTCATTATGACAGGATTATTTTTGTTTCAGGCAAGAAATCATCCAACGGAAAAGTGCTTTACGATGTATGTAAAAAATTCAACGATCAATCATACTTCATTTCAAATATTGAAGAACTGGATTTGAGTTGGTTTGCAGCAAACGATAAAGTTGGAATCTGTGGTGCTACTTCAACACCAATGTGGCTAATGGAGAAAGTAAAAGTTGCTTTAGAGCAATTTTAACTCTTTTCTTTTTGTAACCTTTTTTAGCATTAACTGTTTATCTCTATTGTAAGCATTTAATATTATTCATTTGAAAACAAATCACGCATATTTAGGAATTCTGGTTGCATTAGTGGTAATTACCCTATGGTTTACTTCACTTTTTTTCCTTTTGCGCTGGAATTTTGCCTGGAGTAATCCGCTGGTTTACCTGATGATTTTCGTTCAAATGCATCTTTACACGGGCTTGTTTATTACTGCCCATGATGCCATGCATGGTACAATCTCACCGAATAAAACGATTAATAATTTCATTGGCTACCTTTCTGTATTCCTATACGCAGGCTTTTTTTATAATCGTTTATATTCCAAACACCATAAACACCATAGTCATGTGCACACGGAAGAAGATCCGGATTTTGCCCCTCATGGTTTTTGGAAGTGGTATTTAAGGTTTATGCTCAATTATGTAACCATCATTCAATTGGTGATTATGGCTGTAGCTTTTAATGTTTTACAAATTTGGGTTGAGCAGAAAAATCTTTTGCTGTTTTGGGTATCGCCGGCGCTATTAAGCACTTTCCAATTGTTTTATTTCGGAACTTATCTTCCCCATAAGGGAGAACATGACAACGAATACCATTCCTCAACACTTCAAAAAAATCATTTATTAGCTTTCTTTACCTGTTATTTTTTCGGGTATCATTTAGAGCATCATCAAAAACCAGGCACGCCCTGGTGGCAACTGTATAAAACAAAAGCATAGCTTTTTACCAAATCTTGATACTTGGTACTCACTACTTGGAACTAAAAACGCGATATTTGCGCAACGAAACATATTTTTATCAATGAGCAAAAAGGGAATTTTACTTGTAAATTTAGGAACACCTGATAGTCCGGAAACACCAGACGTTAGAAAATATCTTGATCAGTTTTTGATGGATGAACGGGTGATTGATATTCCTAAATTGAACAGAACACTATTGGTTAAAGGAATTATTGTTCCTTTCCGGAGCCCCAAAACAGCAAAATTGTATAAAGAAATCTGGAATGAAAATGGATCTCCTTTGCTTTATTACAGTCGTTTGCAAGCTAAAATGTTGCAGGAAAGATTAGGTGATGATTACCATGTAGAGCTGGCCATGCGTTATCAAAGTCCATCCATTGCCTCTGCATTATCTAATCTTAAAGCAGGCTTGGTAGAAAGTATCCAGGTAATTCCAATGTTTCCACAATATGCTTCTGCCAGTTCTGGTTCAGTAATGCAATTGGTGATGGAGCTGGTAAGTAAATGGCAAACTGTACCGCCAATTTCATTTGTAAATTCCTTTCATGATAATGAGCTGATGATTAAGGTTTTTGCGGAAAATGCAAGAAAACATCAGGTAGAAAATTTTGATCATGTACTTTTTAGCTTCCATGGATTACCAGAACGTCAGCTTTTAAAATGCGATCATACCGGAAGTTATTGTTTAAAGACAGCAGATTGTTGCCAGACTTTAAACGATACGAATAAGTTTTGTTACTCTGCTCAGGGACATGATACTGCCCGCTTAATTGCGAAAGAATTAAATTTAACGAGAGATCAATATACAGTTTGCTTTCAATCGCGTTTAGGAAAAGAACCTTGGGTACAACCCTACACTACCGATGTGTTGAAGAAGTTAGCGGCAGAAGGTAAAAAACGTTTGTTGGTTTTTAGTCCTGCTTTTGTAGCGGATTGCTTGGAAACACTTTATGAAATTACAGTAGAATACCATGAAGAATTTAGAGCACTTGGTGGCGAACATGTGCAGTTGGTAGAAAGTTTAAACGATAGTCCGGTGTTTATAGAGGCTCTAGCTGATATGATAAAATAACATTAAATGG
This sequence comes from Pedobacter sp. N23S346, assembly GCF_048515415.1. NCBI lineage: Bacteria > Pseudomonadati > Bacteroidota > Sphingobacteriia > Sphingobacteriales > Sphingobacteriaceae > Pedobacter > Pedobacter sp. N23S346. The sequence continues at coordinate 19,810 of NZ_JBLYEE010000005.1, read as the reverse complement.
CAAATTTTATTATTTTAATGGGCGTTTCAGGAAGTGGCAAAACCGCTATTGGTCGCGCTCTTGCTCCGGCTATCCATGCAGAATTTATCGATGGTGATAACTTACATTCTCAAAGAAATGTAGATAAAATGGCTGCAGGTATTCCACTTACCGATGCAGATCGGCAAGATTGGTTAGCCCTGATTGCGAAGGTTGGTCATAAACATGTAGAAGAAGGAACAAGTTGTATCATAGCTTGTTCTGCACTTAAAAAAGCATATCGCGATTTGTTGCGAAAAGAAAATGATTCCATCCGTTTTGTATACTTACAAGGAAGTTTTGAACTAATTTACGATCGGATTTCTAAAAGATCTCACCAATATATGCCATCAAGTTTACTGGAAAGCCAGTTTGAAACACTGGAAGAGCCACAAAGTAATGAGCCAGACGTTTTTGTGGTTTCGATAGATCAGGAAATCTCAGAAATTGTTGATGAAATTGTGAAGGCTGATCTTATTTCGTAATCATCGAAATGATCTGATCTGTAGCACCTTTTTTATCTTCTACATATTTCTTTGCTGCGTTTGCAGCATTTTCATTACCCATTAATTCTTCAAAAGCTTTAATAAGCTCAACTTCTGTAACAATGGTCTTTGCTGCACCAAAAGCAATTAAATCTTTTGCTTCCTGAAATTTATCATGCTTAGGGCCAAAAATTACAGGTAAACCAAATGCTGCAGCCTCTAGCGTATTATGAATTCCGGCACCAAAGCCACCGCCAATATAGGCTACTTTTCCATACTGATACAAAGACGAAAGCATGCCAATGTTGTCGATAATAAGAATGTTTGATGGAAGATGTTTGATGGAAGGTGTGTAAGCGGAAAACCGTAAACTGCCAACTGGAAACTGTTTTTCTATACTTTCGATGTGACTATCATGAATTTCATGTGGTGCAATGATAAACTTCCAGTCTGGGTATTTCTCCGGCAAAGCCGATAATAGTTTTTCATCTTCAGGCCAGGTGCTGCCACATATTAGCGTGGGTGAATTTCCTATAAATTGCTCAATCAAATCTAATTGTCTAGGTGCCTGCGCGTTTTCAAAAACCCGGTCAAAACGGGTATCACCGTTGAGGGTTACCTGATTTATTCCAATAGATTTCAATAAAGTTTCGCTTTCCGTATTTTGGACAAAGAAATGCGTAACGCAGGATAAAATGTTCCGGTAAAATCCACCATACCATTTAAAAAAAGCCTGGCTAGGTCTGAAAATACCCGAAATTACATATAGAGGAATGGCACGATCATGAAGTTCTTTAAAGTAGTAATGCCAGAATTCATATTTTGTAAATATGGCCATTTCTGGATTTATGGCATCAATAAAGCGTTTGGAATTGCTTTTAGCATCTATGGGAAGGTAAAATACATCGGCCAGCGCATAATTTTTTCTGATTCCATATCCTGAGGGCGAGAAGAAAGTAACTACAATTTTCTTTTGAGGGTATTCTTCTTTTAGTTTTTCTAAAACAGGTCTGCCCTGCTCAAATTCACCTAAGGATGCAAAATGAAACCAGATGTGTTTTTGCGTAGCATCTATCCGCTTTGCGATTTGTTCAAAAATATCTTTACGCCCTTCGATGAACAGTTTAGCTTTAGGGTTAAAGAGTGAAAATATCCTTATTATTAGTGAGTAAACCTGAATTCCGACTGTGTAAAGCAAAAGCATAAGTGTAATTTCATATCTTCGTGCCAAGATAAAACGAATATATTTAAAAAGCTCAAGAATATATGAAAATAGCCGTTATTGGTACCGGATACGTAGGTTTAGTTACCGGAACTTGTTTAGCAGAAACTGGAAACGATGTCATCTGTGTTGATATAAATGAAAGTAAAGTAAAGAAAATGCAGGACGGCGAAGTGCCGATATATGAGCCAGGACTGGATCTGCTTTTTCATAGAAATATCGCACAAGGAAGATTAACTTTTACCACCAATCTTGCTGATGCTGTGAAAGATGCGCAAATCATTTTCATGGCGCTACCAACACCTCCGGGTGGGGATGGTGCTGCTGATTTGTCTTACATTCTTGGTGCCGCAAAAGATATTTCCAAGCTGATTACAGAATATAAAGTGATTGTAAATAAATCTACAGTGCCGGTAGGTACAGCAGATAAAGTTAAAGCTGTTTTTCAGGAGCATACTTCAATTGAAGTAGATGTGGTTTCCAATCCGGAGTTTTTAAGAGAAGGCGTCGCGGTAGATGACTTTATGAAGCCTGATCGCGTGGTATTAGGTACCAAAAGCGAGAAAGCTAAAAAACTAATGTCAGAACTGTACGGGCCTTATGTTCGCCAGGGTAATCCGATTTTATTTATGGATGAACGTTCTTCCGAATTAACGAAATATGCGGCAAACTCATTTTTGGCAACAAAAATTACCTTCATGAATGAGGTGGCAAACCTTTGTGAATTGGTAGGTGCCGATGTAGATGCCGTAAGAAAAGGAATCGGATCTGACGATCGGATTGGTAAACGTTTTCTTTTTCCTGGTATCGGCTACGGAGGCTCTTGTTTCCCAAAAGATGTTCAGGCTTTAGCTAAATCCTCTGATGATTATCAGTACGATTTTCAGATTTTAAAATCGGTGATGGAAGTTAACGAACGACAAAAAACTATTCTGGTAGATAAAGTTTTGAAATATTATAAAAACGATATTAAAGGAAAGCATTTTGCCCTTTGGGGACTGGCGTTTAAGCCTGAGACTGATGATATTCGTGAAGCTCCGGCATTATACATCATCAATGCTTTAATTGAAAATGGCGCAACTGTTACGGTATTTGATCCTGAAGCGATGCAAAATGTAGAAGGTATTATTGGAGATCAGGTTAAATATGCGAAAAACCAATATGAGGCACTCGAAAATGCTGATGCGTTGTTAATCGCAACTGAATGGTCGGTATTCCGTAATCCGGATTTCGAAAAAATAGATAAAGTATTAAAAAATAAAGTGATTTTCGATGGTCGTAATTTGTATGATTTGCAAAAAATGATCGATCTTGGCTATTATTATAACAGTATAGGAAGAAGATTATTAGCCCCCTAGTTTCCTAAGGGAAGGGGCAATTAAAAGTATATTGAAAATAGTAATATTTTAAAAAGAATATGAACGAAAGTACGGAAAAATCTCCTTCAGGAGATTTAGGGGGTCAAAAAAGAATTTTAATCACAGGTGCAGCCGGATTTTTAGGCTCTCATCTTTGTGATCGTTTTGTGAAAGAGGATTATCATGTAATTGGAATGGATAACCTGATCACTGGTGATTTGGCCAATATTGAGCACCTTTTTAAATTGGAGAACTTCGAGTTTTACAATCATGATGTTTCAAAATTTGTACATGTTCCCGGCAAGCTTGATTATATTCTTCATTTTGCTTCTCCGGCTAGTCCGATTGACTACCTGAAAATTCCAATTCAAACCTTGAAAGTAGGTTCATTGGGCACACACAACCTTTTGGGTTTAGCCAGAAATAAAGGCGCCAGAATGCTGATCGCATCTACATCTGAAGTTTATGGAGATCCAAGTGTGAATCCGCAACCAGAAGAATACTGGGGAAATGTAAATCCCGTTGGCCCTCGAGGTGTTTACGATGAGGCAAAACGTTTTCAGGAAGCCATCACCATGGCCTATCATACCTTTCATGGTGTAGAAACCAGAATTATAAGAATCTTCAATACCTACGGACCAAGAATGCGACTTAATGATGGTCGTGTTTTACCTGCTTTTATTGGCCAGGCTTTAAGGGGTGAAGATTTAACTGTATTTGGCGATGGCAGCCAAACCCGATCTTTCTGTTATGTAGACGATTTGATTGAAGGAATCTTCCGTTTATTGATGAGTGATTATGCTCAGCCGGTAAATGTTGGCAACCCGGATGAGATTACCATTAAGCAGTTTTGCGAGGAGATCATTAAACTTACTGGTACTTCTCAGAAAATAGTATATAGAGACCTCCCTCAGGATGATCCAAAGCAAAGACGCCCGGATATAACCAAAGCCCGTGAAATTTTAGGATGGGAACCAAAAGTAGGGCGAGCAGAAGGTTTGAGAATTACTTATGAGTATTTCAAATCTTTACCAGCTGAAGCTTTAGAAAAAATAGACCATAAAGATTTTACCACATTTAACCGTTAAGATGTCAAAAATATTAGTTACCGGTGGAACAGGATATATAGGTTCGCACACCGTTGTAGAGTTACACAATGCAGGCTACGAGGTTGTTATTGTTGATAACTTATCCAATTCAAACATTAAAATTTTAACCCAGTTGCATACAATTACAGGTAAGTGGTTTGATTTTAATGAGATTGATCTTCAGGATGAACATGCTGTAAAAGAATTTGCAGCAGCCCAGACTGATGTTACCGGGATTATTCATTTTGCAGCATCAAAAGCTGTTGGAGAGTCTGTTGAAAAACCTTTAAAATATTATAAAAATAATTTTTTCGGTTTGATTAACCTTTTAACATCCTTTAACAGGAAGATAGACTTTGTGTTTTCATCTTCATGTACCGTTTATGGGCAACCAGATAGCTTACCAGTTACGGAGGCTGCTCCTGTAAAAAAGGCAGAATCTCCATATGGAAACACCAAGCAGGTTGCAGAAGAAATTTTGGCTGAAACTGCAGCAGTAACACCAGATTTAAATGTTATCGCATTGCGTTATTTTAATCCAGTAGGTGCACACGAAACCGCTTTAATAGGTGAATTACCGAATGGTGTTCCAGCTAATCTGGTTCCTTTTATTACGCAGTCTGCTATTGGAAAACGCGGTCCGATTACTGTGTACGGTAATGATTACGACACTCCCGATGGTTCTGCAATCCGTGATTATATTCATGTAGTAGATTTGGCAAAAGCACATGTGGCCGCAATAAAAAAATTAGAGAAAAAAGATAATTCTTCAAATTATGATGTTTTCAATATCGGAACAGGAAAAGGATCTTCAGTTTTGGAAATCATTTCTGCCTTTGAAAATGTTAATAGAGAGAAACTTGATTATAACCTCGGACCAAGAAGAGCAGGTGATATCGTTCAGATTTATGGTGATGTAACTAAGTCTAATGAGGAATTAGGTTGGAAAGCATCGCTTGATATTAATGAGATGATGCGATCGGCCTGGGAGTGGGAAAAATACATCAAGGCTAACCCTTTTTAAATGAAACTATCGGAGCACAAAGATTTAAAAAATGCGATAACAGATCTGCCTGTAAAGGAAAAAGACAGGCTGTTATTGCGTTTAATAGCAAAAGATAAAGTGCTTACCGAACACCTTCATTATAAATTGTTGGAAGATGAATCTGATCTGGAGCATCGGAAAGAACAGATTAAAGCGGATGTAGAAGAGCAGGTGTTTGATTTGAAAAAGCTAAATGCCAAAGAAGCACTGGTTAAAGTTCGAAAGATGATCACCTCAGTAAATCATTTTTACAAGGTAACCAAAGACCCGATTGGTGAAGTTGAACTGAAAATTTTTATCTTAAATATGGTTCCGTTCGATTATAGAAAATCTACGCTTGGTTATCGGGATTATATGATTTTATTTTCGACATTTTACTTAAAAACGGTAGCCGTAACCATTAATAAATACAAAAAGTTGCATGAGGATTTGCAATTTGATTTAAGTGTAGATTTAAATAGTTTGCTCGGTAAAATCTATTCCTCTAAATTAGCCTCATCTGCAGAAGCGTCAAATCTCCCCAAAGAAATAAATTAAGAACTATTGTGATGTTCGGATTATTTAAGAAAAAGAAGATAGTACCTGAATTTAATTTCTCCAATATTGGAATAGATATGCATTCGCATATAATCCCAGGGATAGATGATGGTGCGCAAACTTTGAACGATTCTATTCAATTAGCGAAACGTTTTAAAGCCTTAGGTTTTAAAAAACTGATTGCTACGCCTCATATTATGGCAGATTATTTCAGGAATACACCAGATACGATTAATCGTGGACTTGATATTTTGAGAAAGGGCCTTAGCGATGTTCAAATTGATCTGGAAGTAGATGCTGCCGCTGAATATTATCTTGATGAAACACTGGAAAAGAAAGTCAGACAGAAAGAAGTTTTAACATTTGGGAAGGAATATTTGCTCTTTGAACTTTCCTACATCAATGCGCCACCAAATTTGTTGGATTTTATCAAAATTATTCAGGATGCCGGATTTCAGCCCGTATTGGCCCATCCAGAGCGCTATCCATATTTTTATAGTTCGATCGAAAATTTACATCAAATCAGAGAAACAGGTTGTTTGCTTCAGATGAATTCTATTGCCTTAACTGGTTATTACGGATCAGGCGCAAAAAAAGCAGCAGAAGAAATGGTAGAATATCATCTTGTTGATTTCATTGGAAGTGATATGCATCATCTGAAACATGCGGCTGCCCTGGAGGAAAGTTTATATACCCCGTTGATGCAGCAGTTATTGAGTCAGCATCAATTAAATAATGTTCTTATTTAAGATATTCTTCCAATTTAAGCTTGCTGTTGATCTGAGAGTTCTTTAATAATATGCGTTAAATACCATTAAACGATTTTTTTTAATACCTCGCCCTTTAGGCACCCCTCAAAAGAAATATCGTGTGGACACATCTTCCAAGCGTGATTTTCTATGCATTTTGCTAACCAACTTTAATAAAGCATAAGCCTTACCGAAGAACGCCGTCAATCCCAAGGGCCGGAGAAATCAAAAAAACAATTGTACAATAGTATAGTATTGCACTAACAAACCTTAAATGCAGTGGTTTTGTGTTCATAAATGAAGGTTCGAAGTGAAAGAATATTGAACACAAAACGAAGTGACCGCTGTTTTTTTGATGTGTGCGGGATGTTGTAAAAGGCCTATAGCTGGATTGACAAAGCGCTTTGGGTACTTTGGCGCTCCAAAGTACCATGCCTCCGCGGCAAAGAGCGGAAAAAATATCTTTACAAATTAATGGTACCCACACGATAATCTTTCAGATGGGTGGTTGCAGACCAGGGTGTAAAAACAGTAAATCAATTATTGAACTCCAGTTATTGATAAAAATTGCTTGAACTTACTCGTACCTTAAAGCCTCAACAGGATCTAATCTTGATGCTTTTTTAGCAGGATAATAGCCAGAAAGAATTCCTACACCAACGCATAGTACAAATCCGCCCAAAATAAATGCCCAAGGGATAAGGAATGCACCACCCATGGCGAGCGATATGATATTGCCCAGTACAATTCCTAAAAATATTCCCAATGCACCACCCATTAAACAAATCACAACGGCCTCTATTAGAAATTGCCGGCGAATTACTTTTGGGTTGGCACCAATGGCTTTTCTAATTCCAATTTCCCTTGTTCGCTCAGTTACAGAAACCAGCATAATATTCATTAAACCAATTGATGCACCAATTAAGGTAATAATTCCAATTGCTATTCCGCCAACAGCAACAAAAGCCAGGTTCTCAAATAGCGTTTGTGCAATGGCGTCACTTTTAGTAATTTCAAAATTATTTGTATCGTTAATCTTTACCTTCCGTATGTTTCTAAATAAAGCTGTTGATTCACCAATTACATTTTCCTGGTCGTTATTATCAGATACCATAACGGTAATGGTGTAAGATGGATTGGCATTTGCATTAATCTGCTTTGCTTTTAGCAAGGGTACATAAACGGCTCTGTCTCCACTAAAACCCATGCTCGAACCTTTTTTCTCTAAAATACCAACAATTTTGAAACGGTTATTTCCTACGTTAATTAACTTATCCATAGGGTCGGTATCCTTGAAAAGTCTGGTCACCACCTCGCCACCAACGATGCATACATTGCTTCCCATCTTTACTTCCGAAGCACCAAAATTTCTTCCTTCAGAGAGATTTAATCCTTGAGATGCCAAACCATTTTCATCAATGCCTTGCACATTAATGTTTGGGTTGGTTTTTAAATTACCATATTTAACTGTAGAACCACCACTTGCAACAACACTAACTGCAACAGTTGCAGGTGCATTTAAACTGTCTTTAAACTTAATTGCATCTTCATAACGAATGGATTTGAAAGGTTTAGGCCTTTTACCATTTCCGATCCTGATCCCAGTACCACGGTTTCTAATCGTAAATGAATTGGCACCCATACTACTGAAGGCATCAGTCATACTTTTCTTTACCGCATCAAGAGTGGTCAGAATTCCAACCAGTGCCATTAGTCCGATAGCAATAATCAAGGCAGTAAGCATAGTACGTAAACGATTACCCTTAATGGATTCTAATGCCAGTCTGATATTTTCTGTATAATTCATTTAAATAAGTATCGAGTAGTAAGTACTGAGTAAAGAGTATGAAGATGGTTTAGCCTTAAACCCTATACCTTTTGCCTTTAACCTCTATTTGTAAAAATAAAAAAAGTCCCGATGTTTAGACATCGGGACTATACTTTATGTTACAATAATATATTTTTTATGCAGAGAAACTCGTGCCGCAACCGCAAGTGCTGGTTGCATTAGGGTTTACAAAGGTAAAACCACGAGAATTTAAGCCATCTTGCCAATCGATCATCATGCCCATTAAGTACATTTGATGTGCTTTGTTCATAAAAACTTTAATACCATCGATAAAAAATTCCTGATCACCTTCTTTCTTCTGGTCGAAACCTAAAATATAATTCATTCCTGCGCAACCACCGCCTTCAACCCCAACGCGTAAACCATAATCCTCGCCAATTTCCTGCTGATCTTTTAATTTATATAGTTCTTTAGACGCTCCCTCAGAGAAAGTAACCGGTGCAAATGTTGTATCAACTGTTGTGCTCATATCTATTTAAATTTTATCTGTTACAAATATAAATAATAATGCACATTTTTGCTTTCAGCGGTTCGAGAAATTACCGTATTTAAACAATACCTATGAACATCCAACAGATTTTAACTGATATAGTTATATTATTTGCAGGCATTTTTATCGCCTTAATGGGCGTATATTACATTTTAAAAGTTGATATACAGCGGTTTTTTAACTTAAAGGAAATAGAATTAAATAAGGAAAGCAGGGCACACCTTTTACCTTTACGCTTACAAGCGCATGAGCGGTTGATCATTTTTACAGACCGGATTAATCCTGCAAATCTCCTGGTGCGTTTACATCAGCAGGGAATCGGGATTTCAACCCTTCAGGCAGGGATATTAAATGAAGTAAAATCAGAATATCAACATAACATTACACAACAATTGTATGTGGATAGTATTACCTGGAATGTTGTTCGAAAGTTAAAGGATGATACCATTGCCATGATAAATAATGCTGTTGGTGGTTTGCCGGCAGATGCTAATGGCATAGAATTAAGCAAAGCGATTTTAACACACATGGCCAGCATCGATGAAAATCCTTATGATTTAACTATTGAGTTGGTGAAAAAAGACATTCAGCGATTGTTTTAATAACGATGTAAGATGTGGAGATATTTAGAAAAAGGTTAGGGGTTTAGAATTGGTTAGAAGGTTAGATGACTTGAGTAGGGCAAATAGCTGGGTGCAATGTTAGGCGTAAAGAATGAAGTTATCATTGACAGGGTTATAATCACTTCAAATCCTTTAGTTCGTTTTCTTTCCTGTTAGTTCTAAAATCATTAAAAGACCAACTAATGGACTAAACCCCTAACCGTCTAAACTGCTAACCATTTATTCTTAACCAATAACCCAATTTCCTATGAAACATACCACTACATCCGGGATCGAAATTAAAGAACTTTACACTTCTGCAAAGCCACTTGAGGAAAAACCAGGGGAATACCCTTTTACCAGGGGCATTCAGAAAGATATGTATCGCGGCCGTTTGTGGACCATGCGGCAGTATGCAGGCTTTTCAACAGCCGAAGAATCGAATAAACGCTATCATTATTTATTGGCACAGGGAACTACCGGTTTATCTGTAGCTTTTGATTTACCCACACAAATTGGTTATGATTCTGATCATGAAATGGCCGATGGAGAAGTTGGGAAAGTTGGTGTAGCCATCGATTCATTAAAGGATCTGGAAATACTTTTTGATGGAATCCAGCTAAAAGATATCACTACCTCTATGACGATAAATGCAACTGCTTCTATTTTACTAGCCATGTATATTGCGCTGGCTAAAAAACAGGGAGCAGACTTAAGGCAGATCTCAGGAACCATTCAGAATGATATCCTTAAGGAATACGCTGCAAGGGGAACCTATATTTATCCACCCAAGCAATCAATGCGTTTAATTACAGATATTTTTGAATTTTGCAGTCAGGAAGTTCCAAGATGGAATACGATATCCATTTCTGGTTATCACATTCGCGAAGCCGGGTCAAGTGCGGTACAGGAGCTCGCCTTTACTTTGGCAAATGGAAAAACTTATCTTAAAGCAGCAATAGATAAGGGGCTCGAGATTAATGTTTTTGCCAAACGGCTTTCATTCTTCTTTAATTGCCATAACAACTTTTTTGAAGAGATTGCGAAATTCAGGGCGGCTAGAAGAATGTGGGCAAAAATTACAAAAGAACTTGGCGCTTCAGACGAGAAGGCGCAAATGCTCCGCTTTCATACACAAACCGGCGGTTCAACACTAACCGCCCAACAACCGCTTAATAATGTAATCAGAGTAACAAACCAGGCAATGGCAGCGGTGCTGGGCGGCACACAGTCGCTACATACCAATGGTTATGACGAGGCCCTTTCTTTACCAACGGAAGCTGCAGCAAAAATAGCATTACGCACACAACAGATTATTGGGTTTGAAAGTGGTGTAACCGATACCGTGGATCCCTTGGCTGGTTCTTTTTTTGTGGAAAATTTAACAGATGAGGTCGAGGCTGCAGCCTGGCTATATATTGATAAGATAGATGCGATGGGTGGATCGGTTAATGCCATCGAAAGTGATTATATGCAAAATGAGATCGCAAATTCCGCTTATCAATATCAGAAAGAAATAGAAACCGGGGAGCGGGTTTCTGTTGGGGTAAATAAGTTTACCCAACGGGAGGAGGGGATAACGGAAGTCTTCAATATTGATGATTCCATTCGAAAACTCCAAACCGATAAGTTGATACATCTAAAAAGTAACAGAGATAACATCGCCGTTCAAAAGGCGCTAAATTTGCTGGAAGATGGTACAAATGGCAATCAAAATTTGATGCCGCTCATTATAGATGCGGTAGAAAAATATGCAACATTGGGAGAAATTTCTGATGTGATGCGTAAAACCTTTGGTGAATACAGGTAGCAAATTTGCTTTATCGACAGGTATGAATTAATTGCTTGATGGGAAAATTTTGGCGTTGACTAGCGCTGCTAAAAATGAATAGAATAATTGTAATTACATCAGTGCTTGATAATCAGTAGTTTGAATTTACTGAAAGATAAAAACTACAAAATTTAATAAATATGATTTAAAGGTGGCTTAGAATTTGCTCATTTCACGTCAATTCGACCTGAGAGATAACGTCAGCTTCTTTTAGAGCTAAATGTGGATAAACAATGTTAGTAAATAGTTATCAACATAAAAAATTGAGGTTAACTAGGTTAGGGTATTACCTTTCAGCGCGTTACGATTTATTTGAAGTTTTTGTTTAAAATGTTGATAATTTTCTCAATATTCGTAATCCCGAAACGGACCATCCAGTATAGTCCAAATGGCCCTAGTAATCAATAAATTATAGAAATCGCAATGGAAAAAACTTGTACAGAAGTGTGGAAGAACTGTCTTCAAATTATTAAGGATAACATCCCGACCCAAAGTTTCAAAACTTGGTTCGAGCCTATCACAGCCCTTAAATTAGAAGGTAAGGTTTTAACCATACAAGTGCCAAGTTTGTTCTTTTACGAATGGCTTGAAGAACACTACGTAGGCTTGCTACGTAAGACAGTAAAAAAACAACTTGGAGAGGACGGCAGGTTAGAATATAATATCGTTGTTGATAAATCATCAAATAGCGGTAATCCTTATACCACAAATATGCCCTCAAATGGAAACGGAGCAGAGGCCAAGGTACAATCAATGCCAATTCCAGTTTCCATCAATAAAGACATTAAAAATCCTTTCATCATCCCTGGATTAAAAAAATTAAATGTTGATCCACAATTAAACGCTAATTACACTTTTGAAAACTACATAGAGGGAGATTGCAATCGTTTAGCCCGTTCTGCTGGTTACGCTGTAGCTGCTAAACCAGGTGGTACCTCATTTAACCCGTTAATGATTTATGGCGGTGTAGGTTTAGGTAAAACTCATCTTGCACAGGCAATTGGTAATGAAATTAAACGCAGCATGCCAGATAAACTGGTAATCTATGTAAGCTGTGAAAAATTCTGCCAGCAGTTTGTAGACTCGTTAAAAAACAATACTATTAACGATTTTGTTAATTTCTATCAGGCAATGGATGTGATCATTATGGATGATGTACACAATTTCGCTGGTAAAGAAAAAACTCAGGATATTTTCTTCCATATTTTTAACCATTTACATCAATCAGGTAAACAGGTTATTTTAACATCTGATAAAGCGCCAAAAGATTTGGCTGGTTTGGAAGAGCGTTTATTGAGTCGTTTTAAATGGGGTTTATCTGCAGATTTACAGATTCCTGATTTAGAAACGCGTATTGCAATCTTGAGAAAGAAAATGTATGCAGATGGTATTGAGTTGCCAGGTGAAGTAGTAGAATATGTAGCGCACAATATTGATAACAATGTTCGTGAGCTAGAGGGTGCCATGGTTTCACTATTGGCGCAAGCTACCTTAAATAAGAAAGAGATCGATTTAGCGTTAGCTAAACAGATGTTGAAGAACTTTATAAAAAATACAACGAAAGAAATTTCGATGGAATACATTCAGAAGTTGGTTTGTGAGTATTTCGAAGTACCGGTAGATATGGTTAAATCTCAAACCCGTAAACGCGAAATTGTACAGGCCCGTCAAATCTCTATGTATTTGTCTAAAAGCCATACCAAATCATCATTAAAAACTATTGGTGCTTTCTTTGGTGGCCGAGATCACAGTACCGTAATTTATGCTTGCCAAACTGTTGAAGATTTAATCGATACAGACAAAAAATTCAAAGCTTACGTACACGATATTCAGAAAAAATTAAAAATGAGCTAATAAAGGTTTAGGGTATAAGGTTAAAAAATCGCTTGCTATCCCAATTCTTGGAAAACAAAAAGTCCTGATTTGAATTTTCAAATCAGGACTTTTTGTTTCATGTTTTAGCTATTCTGCGAAGCTTTTCTTAAATGTCTTAGGAGATTAAAAATAAAAACCAATTAGCAATTACCCATTCTTTCCAATTCCACCAAACCATAGTGTAATGCAGCAACGTGAATACACTGCGCAATTTTATTCTCCTTTAATAATTGCTTTACCTCTTCGATGGTATATTCTTCAACATTCAAAATTTCATGTTCATCTAAATGCTGCTCGTGGGTTTTAATACCTCCTGTTAAAACATAAGTAAAGGTTTTATTATTTGATGTAGCAGGATTTGGATAAAGCTCGGCCACCAGTTTACAGGTTTTGAAGGTGTATCCTGTTTCTTCCAGCAACTCTCTTTTTACGCCAGCCTCCGGACCTTCATCCCCATCTATCACACCTCCAGGAACTTCCAGAGATACAATGTCTGCAGCATGACGATATTGGCGTACCATAATGATTTTACCTTCTTCGGTTAAGGCAACAGCTGTCGCCCAGTTTGGGTATTCTAAAACAAAATAATCATCTTTAACTATGCCGGTTGGAAGCTTTACCTCATCTACCCTCAGGGTAGCCCATTGCGCTTTCACTAAATATTTAGAGGCAAGTTTTTGCCACTTTTCTATAATCATGTGTTCCTGATATTGAATTATAATTATCGCTCAAAAAATATAGCTAGACGTATTGCTGGATAGTTTTTTGGCGATGTAAATTTACCAAATGTACAATCTTGTGTTTATCTGCTAAAAACTGATAAACTAAATTGAGTTTTGGTGCAATAGCTTGATTTCTTTCTGCACTGGTGCCAAGTTCGTAATAAAGAAACTCGCTGAAGGAATCAAGCTTCTCTGGAGGAAGATTACAGGTGTCCAGCCAACTTTCGAAAATGGAAAGGTCTTCACTTTCCAAAATATTAACTGGAAGCAGAAAACTCCTTTCCATGGTTTCATCAAAAATATTTTGGGCGTCTTTCAGTTTCCCTTCTAGTTTTAATCCCATAATGCGGGCCAGGATTTCCGCTAACTTTTGAATCTCAGCTGTAATCAAATCTTTCCTATACATCTTTTGTAATGTTATATTTTAAAATGGTGAGCGATATTGTTTACTTAAAAAAAAAATTGATAAACATATAGATTCTATCCAAACGTCAAACGAACAACGCTCAACGACTTTCTACTACCAGCTTCCGCTAGATCCGCCACCGCCGAAACTTCCGCCACCAAATCCTCCAAATCCACCGCCACCAGAAGAACCACCGCCGCCTCCCCAGCCACTATTTCCTCCACGACCACCGCCGCTTCCGAAAAGCATCGCCCAGAACAATGCATTAGATGCGCCACGACCACCAATTACACTGTTGCCACCGCCACCACCGCCTTTGCGCATAACGATAATGATTACCACAACAATAATGATCACGATGAAGATACTGCCAAATCCACCTTTTTTTGAAGAGGATGCTTTTGGGCTATCATTCTTATATTCGCCTTTGGTGTATTTAATGATTGAGGTTGTACCGGCATCTAATCCGGCATAATAGTTTCCGGCCTTAAAATTTGGCTTAATGTCATTGTCTATAATTCGTTTGGCATAGATATCGGGCAAAGCTCCCTCAAGACCATAACCCGTTTGTATAGAGATTTTTCTATCGCCAACAGCAACAACGATCATAATGCCGTTGTTGTTGCCTTGCTGACCTACGCCCCATTTCCGGCCTAATTCTACCGCGTATTCATTGATGTCATAATCCCCAACAGATTTTAATATAGCAATCGCGATTTGTGTTGAAGATGAATCGTTAAAAGTTACCAGCTTTGTTTCCAATGCCTGTTTTTGATCGGCAGATAAAACATTGGCATAATCACTAACAAGTGTAGTCGGTTTAGCTGGAAAATCTTGCGCAAAACCAAAAGTAAAAAAGCAACTGAGGAGCGAAAAAAGGAATAATTTTTTCATTGTTTATTTATTTTCGGGTTTATCCATAAATACTATATCATTCGGTAATTCATTGATGTCACCTTTTTGAGGAGGGAAGAACAAGGCTAACTTTTCACCGGCCAGTGCCACACCTGCAATAATTCCATCTGCTAAGTTACCTTTTGCAAAATGAGCCGTCATTGCAATTTTGGTGGTTTCCCAAAAATCAGCAGGTACAACCCTATTTATTCCAGAGTCGCCAATAATGGCAAATTTATGATCTGCATGAGCAAGATAAATTAATACACCATTTTTCAATGATGTTTTATCCATGTTCAGTTTGGAGAAATAATCTGTTGCTTTTTCGTAAGGATCACCTTCGCAATGTTTGTCAATGGCAATTCTTAGCTCACCAGATGTTGCTTTTTCTGCATCTGAAATTGCCTGAGCTATTTTATCTTGTTCAATATCTGAAAATAACGACATGATTTTGTTTTAATTGAAGTAAAAAGGGTAATGCATGCTTATCATTAGATTAAACATACACTACCCTTAAATGTTATTGTTGAGGAATTAGAATTCTACTTTTGGAGCATCTTTTGCAGTGGCATCAGCCTCAAAGTATCCTTTTGGTTTAAAACCAAACATGCCAGATGTTAAGTTCGTTGGAAACGATCTGATCTTTCCATTATAGGCCTGAACAGCATCATTAAAATCTTTACGGGCAACCGTGATTCTATTTTCAGTACTTTCTAACTGAGCAGATAAATCGCTGAATTGTTGAGTAGCCCTTAACTCTGGATAAGCCTCGGTAATCGATAATAATTTACCCAATGCCTGGCTTAACTGCCCTTGTGCTGCCTGGTATTTCTGAATGTTTTCTGGTGTTAAATCATCAGCATTAACTGTCATCTGTGTGGCTTTTGCACGAGCCTCAACTACAGCGGTCAAAGTTCCCTGCTCAAATTTAGCTGCACCTTTAACCGTGCTTACCAGGTTTGGAATCAAATCTGCACGTCTTTGATATTGGGTTTGTACCGTTCCCCATTTTGATTTTACGTTCTCATCAAGTTTAACCATGCTGTTATATCCGCATGAGCTCAAAGAGGTAACTGCAATTACAGCAGCTAAAATTCCGAATACTAATCTTTTCATTTTTATGGTTTTTGTCTTATGTTGTCAAACTGATAATATTTCAATTTAATAATCAGATCACAAAATCTGTTCCTTTGTTACAATTTAGTCTAAAAACTGACAACTTGTATGTGAATTATGTCGCATTTAGATTGTTTTGCTATTATTCAATACGTTTAGGCAGATTTATCCAGGTCATATCAATCATTTGAGAAACTGAATTAAAGAGAAAATATTTAGTAGCGCTCACAATAAAGGAGTTGGAATGAACTAATTTTTATAAATATGATTACAATTTGAGTGTATTTTAATCAACCATACATCTCATATAAAGTTTTACCAAATGAACGATAAGTAGCAAACTGAAGTTGTTATTCAAATATTAGAATTTCTATTTACATTTGTGCCAATTCAGGATAAAAACCTGACTGACTTATGCAAAAAGATATTGAAATTACGTTGCTCCCACATGAGGTAGAGCAGTCTGAAGTAATAAAAACCAAACTTGCCGAAGCATTAAAACTAGATGAAGATCGTATCAAAGCATATGATGTTTTAAAGCGGTCGATTGATGCAAGATCCAGAAAAGTTATTTTTCGTTTACAGGTTAAAGTTTTTGTGGATGAAGTTCCGGTGCCAGAAATCAATACAATCAATTATCCAAATGTGAGTGATGCAAAGCCTGTAATTATCGTTGGGGCAGGTCCGGCAGGATTATTTGCTGCTTTGCAGTGTATTGAAAATGGGTTAAAGCCAATCATCATCGAACGAGGCAAAGACGTTAAGCAGCGTCGAAGAGATTTAGCGGCCATTAATAAACAAGGCATAGTAAATACCGAATCTAACTATTGCTATGGAGAGGGTGGGGCAGGTACCTATTCTGACGGAAAACTATATACCCGGTCTAATAAACGTGGCGACATTAATAAAGTACTTCAGGCATTTGTAGACCATGGCGCAGAAAAAGATATTTTAATCGATGCCCGTCCGCATATTGGAACAAATAAGTTACCCCATATTATTACCGCCATTAAAGATACCATCCTAAATGCAGGTGGGGAGGTGATGTTCGATAGTCAGATGACTGATATTTTAATAGAATTCGGAAAAGTAAAGGGAGTAGAAATTAATTTTGAAGATAAATTATTCGCAGATCATATTATCCTGGCTACTGGTCATTCTGCCAGAGATGTATACGAATTGCTGAATAGTAAAAATATATTAATCGAGGCAAAACCATTTGCTTTAGGGGTAAGGATAGAACATCCTCAGGAAATTATTGATTCTGCTCAATACCATTGCGATACGAGATCTGAGTTTCTTCCTCCTGCGTATTACAGCTTGGTAGAGCAAGTTGGCGCCCGTGGCGTATTTTCTTTTTGCATGTGCCCGGGCGGAATCATTGCGCCTTGTGCAACTGGCGATAATGAAATTGTGGTTAATGGCTGGTCTCCGTCGAAACGGAATAATCCATTTGCCAACTCTGGCACAGTTGTACAAGTTACATTAAACGATGTTCAGGGCTATGATCCGTTGAGAATGTTGAATTTTCAGTCTGAAATAGAAAAACTTGCTTTTGAAGCAGGTGGAGGAAATTTGGTCGCTCCCGCACAGCGGATGATTGATTTCGTTCATAATAAACTGTCGATAGACCTACCCAAAAACTCCTATTTGCCTGGTACAAAAAGTGTGATGCTGGATAATATTTTGCCTGGCTTTGTTTCAGAAAGTTTGAAGGCCGCATTGCCCGTATTCGGGAAAAAGATGAAAGGCTATTATACAAATGAAGCGATTTTAGTTGGTGTGGAGAGTAGAACATCTTCACCAGTTCGTATCCCGAGGGATAAAGAAAGCTTTCAACATCCTCAGATCAAAGGATTATATCCCTGCGCTGAAGGTGCTGGTTATGCTGGCGGAATTATTTCAGCAGCTATAGATGGAATCAATTGTGCAAATGCCATCTTAGCAACAGCTTAAAACTTTCTACTTTCAGCATTGTTGTTTTATTATGTTTGATATTACTAACGAAATTAAGAAGGCTTTTAATGGAGATGCGTGGCATGGAAACCATGTGATGCAAGTATTGAATAACGTAAAGCCGGAAAATGCCTTTAACTTTTTTATACCAAATGCCCATTCCATTGCAGAAATTGCGCTTCATTTAACCGCCTGGACAGAAGAAGTTACTTCACGTTTAATGGGCAATTTAGCGAATGAACCAGTAATGGGCGATTGGCCTTCTGCGGATCATCAGACACCGCAAGCTTGGGAGAAAATAATTTTCGATTTTAAAATAGCAAACGAAGAATTAATCAGGTATTGTGAATCTATTGATGTAAACCAGTGGGATGATGAAATAAATGAGGCACCAAATGTAATTTTAGGTAAATCGATAACTAAAAGAGAGTTATTGAGTGGATTGGCACAACATCATGCCTATCATGCGGGTCAAATTGCATTATTAGCTAAGTTCTAAACTGATCGTATTGAAAAAATAAGACCATGAAAAAAACATTAATAATTGGTGCATCTCCGGATCCATCCAGATATTCTTATAAAGCTGCTCATATGTTAACGCGTTTCAATCATGAAATTGTTAATGTTGGAATCAAAAAAGGTGAAGTTGCAGGAGTAGAAATTGAGAAGCCAGGCGAAATCCATCAGGATATTGATACGATTACCTTATATATAGGCCCGGCGCTGCAACCGCAGTACCACGATTATATATTGGAAACTAAACCAAAGCGGGTTATTTTCAATCCTGGTACAGAAAATTATGAGTTAGAAAAACTGCTGGATCAGCATAATATCGAACCTGTAGAAGCATGTACTTTGGTCTTGTTAAGTACCGGACAATATTAATTAAGTATTTGCCTTTCTGGTGAAGCTTAAAATAGTCCCAGACTATGAAAAAAATCTATTTTTATAGCCTATTTAAATGATCTTGTCCTAGCCGGATGGGCTTATTTTCTTTTGGCACCAAAAGACCAGCGGAGCTAGCTTGAACACAAAATAACTAATAAACACATGTGAAAACACAAAAGTGCCGGCTCGCAATTATTCATATAGTTTTTATATTTTCAATGGTATTCATGAGTGCTGCGCCGTTTTTCTGTTAAAGTCAGTAAGTGAGCTAGGTCAGTGCCATCCCGAAAAATTGACCATGCCGGTCTAGGCGCAGAACGAAGAAACAGTGGTTTGGCCTTGTTAGTTGGCTAATGCGATCGCTTAACATAGTTGCAAATACTTTCCGTATTATCCCCCACGGTCATGCCAAAGCATGAGGCATCCCCAAGCTAAGCGTTACAGGTTTTCGTTCCACTTCATAAAACTATCCTAAACTAACCATCGCTGCTAACCCCTAACCTTTTTCTAACCCTATAACCCCCTAACCAATCTCCCGTAAACCCTCTTTTCCAAAAAGTTTTAATAATTTTAACTTTTTCTATAATGATTCCCAGTGGCTTATGATTTCCCCTTCATTTTATCTGCCTTCCCATTTGCAGTGGTTGTAATTTTTGCTATCTTTGCATCCCGCTTCGGA
>NZ_JBLYEE010000004.1:0-362412 GCF_048515415.1 Pedobacter sp. N23S346 | reverse complement strand
CCGGTAAAAAAAGTATTTTTGCCCATGTTGAATGTTTAAGTGTGGTAACTCAAATATCAACACTAAAAAGGGGAAGCCAAAAGCAACCCCTTTTATTTTATCAAAAAAAAATGTTTACCGGACAACAATGAACTTGATTCAGGATCTTTTTACAGCCTATGAAACAAACGGATAGACGAAAAACGAGCAACCTCACTATTATTTCCCGCAGATTTAAGGGATCTCGCAGATTAGATAAAAAGTTGTTAGTGGTGTTTTAACGGAAGTAATACTTAGGGTCAGGAATTCTTCGCTGCGCTCTTAATGATATAGGAATTAAACAAACTTCTCCTCATTTAGTTATAGGTTGAAAGTTAAGTTGAAAGTTCAAAGCGCATAAACCAGCAACGAACAACGATAGACGACAAACGATAAAAGTTTAACTCCATCTCACAAATATCTCTAGTTTCTCTTCTATGTTAAAAAATGTAAATTCTTCAAATGACAAAGTAATAAAACCGTATTATTGTAACATTACGTACGTCTTGATATGATCAACTTTAACCAAACAAAGGTATTCTTAATTTTCTTTTTTCTCTTTATACAAATTGGTGTTTTTGCACAAAACAAAAATATAAAACTTCCTGCTAATTGGTTCAATCTCGACTTAATTGAAAATGGATATTTCGGTATCAGTACCGAAAAAGCTTACAGGGAGATCTTAAAAGATAAGCAGCCAAAAGAACGTATCATCGTAGCCGTGATCGATGGCGGTATAGATACTGCACATCATGATCTGAAATCTGTGTTATGGACAAATGCCAAAGAAATTCCTGGAAATGGAATTGACGATGATGGTAATGGCTATATCGATGACATTCATGGCTGGAATTTCATTGGTTCCAAGAAAGGTAATCTGGAGTTTGATAATTTAGAACTTATCAGATTACTCAGGATCTATACACCTAAATATCAATCAACAACAAATTTAACGCCACTGGATAGCACTCAAAAGGAAGAATTTAGGTTATACAAGAAGATGGTTGGCGACTTCGGTAAAAAATATGAAGATGCCAGTAACACTTTCTCCGTACTTGTGGCGATTAATAAGGTACTGGATTCTGTAGCTAGCGGAAGTAACAAAAAAGTGCCAACATATGAAGATGTGGAAAGGTATAAGGCTGATGACGAGATTGAGGAGCAAGTTAAAAACATTATCAGAAAAGGATCTAAGGAGGATGGGAGCTTTGAGAAATTCTATAAAAGTATTAAAGATGGCTACAAACAATACGATGCCATGTTAAAATATAATCTCAATCCAAAATATGATATGAGGTCAGAATTGGTTGGGGATGATTATTCAAACAGCAGTGAAAGAAAGTATGGCAACACGGATGTTAAAGGACCAGATGCCATGCATGGAACGCATGTAAGTGGAATAATTGGAGCCGATCGTTCTAATAACATCGGAATATCAGGCGTAGCAAATTATGTTAGTATTATGGCCATCAGGGTTGTGCCAACGGGTGATGAACGCGACAAAGATGTAGCCAACGGAATCAAATATGGAGTTGACAATGGTGCAAGGGTAATCAATATGAGTTTTGGGAAAGCTTATAAGTGGGATAAAAAAGTTGTTGATGAAGCCGTGAAATACGCTGAATCTAAGGGTGTTTTGTTAGTGCATGCCGCAGGGAATGACAATCAAAATAATGATGTTGAAGAAAATTATCCCAATAAATACTTTGAAAGTCCGGAAGCTGAGGCTTACAAAGTGGCTCATCGGAAACCTGCGAAACCAGATTTCACACCACCAAAGCCGATGGGGCAGAATGGCATGGGTATGCGGCCGCCAATGAATAATGCAATCGTTAAGGCTGTTCCGGTAGATTCAGCAAAATTTAAGCTCCCAAGTGCGAGTAACTGGATTGAAGTTGGTGCAAGTGCTTATAAAGATGATGAAACGTTGAAGGCAGATTTCTCTAATTATGGAAAATACAATGTGGACGTTTTTGCTCCAGGCTTTCTAATCAATTCAACGGTTCCTGATGGTAAATATGAAGATTTGGATGGAACCAGTATGGCTTCGCCAGTAGTTTCTGGTTTAGCTGCGCTAATTTTGAGTTACTATCCGAAACTAAACCCGGCTCAGGTTAGGGATATCATTATGAAATCTGTTACCAAAGTAAATCATAAGGTTAAATATAAAAATGAAAAGGGCGAAAATACAAGAGCTTTATTCAGCGAAATCTGCGTAAGTGGTGGTATTGTAAATGCTTATAATGCTTTAAAGCTTGCAGAAACGTATTAAAAAGGATATTTTAATTTGATAACGTAGCAATGAATTCCTGAAAAGTTCCAAAAGGATAATTTTTTGATTTCATCCAGCTGATTAAGCTATCCATTCTTTTAATCATCTTCGACCCTGTGTTTTTTCTCACATAGGCTGGAAAGCCAAACCTATCGAAATCATCGAGATCTGTAAACTCCCACGGGTGGAAGTAGATATTCAGGTAATGATCTTTTTTATAAGTCCAGTCGGCTAGAAATTTATACATCGCGAGTGGTAGATTATGAAAAGAAAGCCAGAATAAAGGAAACCTAATCATCGGGCTTACAGAAGCCGGAATCTGCAGTACATTTTGTTTCTTGAAGTGCGTTCTGGAAACATTAAAATTATTATACCTGCCAGGCAAATAAGTTGGATTGATAGAGGTGTTGTAGCCATATCCAGCTTTTTCTATTTCCTTTTCGTCAACAGGCATCATCCTTGCCATACGATAGCCAGTTATTTCCTGGCCAGAAAGTTCTTGTAGTTTTATCTTAGATTGTAAAAGATGTTCTGGTTTAAAATCGGAGTGATAATAGCCATGTGAAGCTAATTCATGACCAGTTTTTGTGATCCGTTCGATTAAATCGGGTATATTCTCTGCAAAAGTTACTGTACAGAAAAATGTTGCTTTAATTTGGTGTAGATCCAGGAGATCTAAAATGGCTATGGTTCCTGTTCTGGAGATGGAAATTTGATCAGCGAAAGAAATATCTTTCCCATACTCAAAAGGCATATCAAACTCTTCAATATCAAAACTTAAAAGAACCATTAGTGATGCTGAATATTGGTTGAACGAATAATATAATTTGGGCGGTTTTTTGTCTGCATGAACATTTTACCAACGTAAATGCCAATGATACCCAGGATGATCAGCTGAAGGCCTCCAAAGAAAACAATCGTCATCAGCATGGATGCCCAACCAGAAACCTCAACATGATTTACGAAAGCATAAATAACATATGGAACGTATAAAACTGACGCAAATGAGAATATGAAACCAAGATACACAGCAGAATAAAGTGGTTTAATACTGAATGAGGTAACGCCGTGAAGTGCGAGGCGAAACATTTTCTTAATGGTATATTTACTTTTGCCTGAAAAACGGGCAGCGGGATTGTATTTTATAGCATGCTGTTTAAATCCAAGCCATTTAACCAGGCCGCGGAGGAAAGGTTCGTTTTCATGAAAATTTCTGAATACGTTAACAACCTTTTGATCTAACAAGCGGAAATCAGCCGCACCTGGTTCCAGTTCTATATCTGACAATAAATTAAGCGTTTTATAAAAGAGGTTTGATGAACTGCGTTTTCCTTTAGAGAGGCTTTTATCTTCCTCCCTTATAGTGTAAACCACTTCATAACCATCTTCCCATTTTTTTAGCATTTCAGGAATAAGTGTCGGTGGATGTTGCATATCGCAGTCCATTGAAATGACGCAATCGCCAAATGCATGATCCATACCAGCTTTCACGGCCAGTTGGTGACCAAAGTTTCTGGAGAATTCCAAAAAGAAAATATTTTCAGCCGTTGCTACATAATCCTGAATTTTCTTCAAGGTATGATCTGAACTGCCATCATCAACAAGGATAACTTCGTAATTGAAATTAATTTCAGCGAAAACTTTTTTGAGGCTTTCACAAATCACAAAAATATTATCAGCTTCGTTATATGCCGGTATTACGATTGAAACTAACTTCTTCATTTGTCGGTCAAGGAATAAGACTCAAAATCCTCTTTTAACATCTGGTAAACTATGGTTAGCCAGATGACAATACAAGGTAGCGCTTTAAGCGAATATAGACGAATAAATTCTTTTACTGCTCTAGGCAAAATATCAGTTGGAGATAGGCTTGTTAATACAAACGCAAACACAAAAAGTGAAATCACCCATGTTTTTTTAGGCGCCTGCTGTACAATAAACCAAATGGCCACGCCAGCAAATGCAATTACATATGTTGGCGATTCGGATCCACTACTAAAAATAACGGTGAAAATTAACGTAGATGCCAATAGCATTAATCTAAAGGCCAAATGTTTGTATTGTCTAATCCTAAAATAGGGAAGTGCAAATAAGACTAGTCCTGAGAGTAAAAAAGGTCCATTCGGGATATTTACATTACCGCTTATTCTCCTGCACATCCCCATAATGGAGATATCTTGAAATGAAGTTAAGGAAGCATTTGACGCATTTTTATGTATCAGTGAATGGTACCAATCTGAGTAAGATTGAATAACAAAAGATGGTGATGAGATTGCCATTGGCAAAATAAAAAGCAGCAACATTGCGGCTATACCAGCAAAAATGAACTTCAATTTATTGTTCGCAAAAAAGAAAAACGCAAGACCAACTATCCCATATAGTTTCACCATTGTGCCCAAAGCAATCATCAGAGCCGATTTTATTTCTTCCTTCTTAATGAGGTAAGAAAAGCTAAGTAACATCAATCCGGTTAGCGCAATGTTAAACTGAAAGCTGAACAGAGAGGTAAGTGTTTCGTGTGCACATATCCAGGCAACTATCGTTCGCTTATTTAATGAAATGGGTAAACTGTAAATGCCCCAAAGCAGAACCAGAACGTTAGCTATATTCCATAAAATCATTGCCATACCATCTGGCAATAATGCGAAGGGAGCAATGAGTAGAGAGAAAATTATTCCGTAGTGATTGCTATCGCCGTATTCGGCATAATTGCTATACAAATTTTGCATATCAACAGTGTGCCAATAAACATATTTGAAGATCAGGTAATTATTGTACGAATGATGAAGATACTGTTTTGTGCCAGCGATAATTGCCAAAAGGACATATATGGCGAAAACGAACTGCTTCTTTCGTAAAATCGTAAAAATCTTCGGAAAGATGGAGTGGTTTGCTAAGCTCATATGATTAATACCGCGAATATAGTGAATTTAATTATCCGTTTAAGGTGATTCTAATTGCCTTTTAATGTTGTTGAAGATAATTGTTAAGACTTTGATTTTTAAAAGAGAATAGAATTTGTAGTGACGTTACCCATCTGTATATGGTAATAATTCAGCTACAGAACTATTTTTCATATTTTTAAGTTTTTGAATGGCTATATTTAGTTATTATTAGTTTTTCTAAAGTGTATTGTCTCTTTATTAGTCTGAATCTTTTATTCTAGTTAACTTTTTTTGTTTATGCAAGATATTAAGTTGATTTTTTAATTAAATAGCTATGAAAAACTTTGTTATATCTCATTTTGGTCTTTTTGAGGTGGAAAATTATCGTAATTTTGGAGATAAAAAGCCAGTAATTCTATATGGTAGCGAAATTTACCCCGATCTTGGTAGTAAATTTCAACCTGGTATGCAAGAAAAAAAATCATCTTCATCATTCTTAAAATTATTATTCCGAAAACTTTTTTAACATACATTTTTCAAACAGACGATCCAATATTTTCTAAAAGTCACATATACTTCAAAGTGACCATTCTTATCAGTATCCTTTATTCTCTGGTTTACCATAATTAAGCTGATACTTTACCAATTTTATCTAAATTGACATGGAAGATTAACCCTTTCTGTTTTAAAGACTATTTTTGATTTACTACAATCATCATTAGTTTTTAAACGCTGTAACCATGAATATCAAGCTTAAAATGCCCTTCAATTATAAAAGGCTACTATTGCAAAATTTAATTTTTACAATTTCATTTTTTCTATTTTCTGAGATTGCCAGTGCACAATCGCCTTGGGTAAATTTGGCAAAGAAACCATCTACATTAGGCATAGAGAATGGTTTAGCGGCTTACGATGCAGGAGCATTTAATCTAAAACTAGTAAAGTCATCTCAAACGGTGGCCGGCCTTCAGCCAAAAAATATTAAAGATTTCGATTTCACACCTAGTGATAGTTTAAAAGTTAGAAGTTCGGATGGTTTGTACCATTTGGGTGATATCAATCTAAAAATCAGAAGTGGAAATGATGCTTCCTGGAAAAGTTATAGCACTGCAGCCAAAAGAATGCCTGTTAAAGCAATAGCTGTAAAGGGGAAAGTCCTTGCATCAGCAGATCTGGCAGCCACATTACCAGCAGATATTCCATTACAAATTATACGCAGCTGGGAGATGAGTGAAGGTAAACTTACTTTAAAATTCGAAATTAAAAATAAAACAGCTGCCAATGTAGAAATTGGTGCACTGGGGATTCCGATGATTTTCGATAATATTCTGGAAGGAAGAACTCTGGAACAAACCCACGCTAAAAATGTTTTTTATGATCCTTATATCGGACGAGATGCTGGCTACCTGCAAGTGACGAGGTTAAGCGGGCAAGCGCCATCATTAATCGTGGCTCCGGTTGGGAATACACCCTTTGAGGCTTATAATCCATTAAATGATGATCGTACGCCAAGGGGAATTGCTTTCGAAGGTTTTTACGAGTGGATGGTTTACAGTAAAGCTTATGCCGAAAATGAGTGGAAAAATGCAGATCAATGGAATGTACCTACATCCACCATTTTAAAACCAAATGAAACTAAAACTTATGCTTTGCAATTTATGCTTTCGGGCACTGCAAAAGATATAGAAAGCAAACTGATTCAGAATAAGCGACCAGTATCCATTTCTATTCCCGGGTATGTATTGCCAAAGGATGTAAATGCTAAATTATATGTAAACTATACAAAGAAAATTAAATCAATAACTGCTTTTCCAGATAAGGCATTAACAATAAGTGCTTCAGGTGTCACAAAGAATGGATGGAAAAACTACTCTGTTAAAGGCAATAGCTGGGGTAGGGCCAGGTTAACCATTGTTTATGATGATGGACTGGAACAAACCGTGAATTATAAAATTATCGAATCAGAAAGTAAGGTCATCGCCAGTTATGGAAATTTCTTAACAACGAAACAGTGGTTTGATCAACCTCATGATGTTTTTAAACGTTCGCCATCGGTAATTACTTATGATAATGAAAAGCAGCAACAAGTGGTGCAGGATAACAGGGCATGGATTGCAGGTTTAAGCGATGAGGGCGGGGCTGGATCGTGGTTGGGCGCCATTATGAAACAGTTGGTGAATCCGGATAAAACGGAAATAGATAAATTACAAAAATTTGTAGATACGGTGATGTTTGGAAATATCCAGCTTAAAGATGGTCCGCAGAAATATGGAGTGAAAAAGAGTTTATTCTTTTACGAGCCAGATTCGATGCCGAAAAATACTTATGCAAAAGACATCAATTTCAAAACCTGGTCTGCATGGCCAAGTAAGGAAGCAAATAATTTAGGAAGGTCTTATAATTATCCACACGTTGCAGCTGCGCATTGGATGATGTATCGTTTGGCTCGAAACTACACGGGCTTAGTAGCACAAGGTACCTGGAAACAACATTTAATTGATGCTGCTGAAACCGGAATGGCAATGGTTAATATTGCGCCATATTACGCACAGTTCGGACAGATGGAGGGAACCATATTCTACCTGATTTTAACCGACTTAAAAAATGAAGGTTTGAGTGATGAAGCCAACAAACTATCGGAAGCCATGAAAAAGCGTGCTGATCACTGGCGGTCGCTGGAATATCCTTTTGGCAGCGAAATGCCATGGGATTCTACCGGGCAGGAAGAAGTGTATGTATGGTCGAACTATTTTGGTTATGAAGATAAAGCCAAGATAACGCTTGATGCCATTTTAGCTTATATGCCTGTGATGCCGCATTGGGCTTACAATGGGAATGCCCGCCGTTACTGGGATTTTTTATATGGAGGTAAACTTCAGCGCATTGAACGGATGATTCATCATTACGGCTCTGCCTTGAATTCAATTCCGGTATTGATGGATTATCGCAAAAATCCAAATGATTTTTATCTCTTGCGCGCAGGTTACGGTGGATTGCTGGGTTCTATTTCTAACATTACTCAGGATGGATTTGCGCCTGCGGCATTTCATGCTTATCCTTCAACGCTTAAAAACGATGGCATCACAGGTGATTATGGGTCTGGTTTTTTTGGCTATGCGGTAAATACTTCATCTTATATTCTGGAGCATCCTGAATTTGGCTGGCTGGCTTTTGGTGGAAACCTGAAGAAGGAGAAAAATAGTGTTAATGTCGACATCACTACTGCAGCTAAATCATCAGTTTACCTTGCTCCAATTGGACTTTGGATTTCATTAGACGCTGGTAAAATTGAATCAGTAAGCTATAACATTTCAACGGGTGAAGTACGTTTGATGTTGGAAAAAGCAGATCAATACACGCCGGCCGCAGTGATTAGAATTGCGCAACCTGCAAAACTACCGAATGTGGGTACTTATGAAATTAAAACGGCAGGTAAAAAAGAAAGGGGTGCTACGCTGATTAATCTTTCTAAAACCGGGACAACTGAAGTGTTGATTCAAAAATAAAATATAAAAGTGTAAGCTTATAAGCTGTCTAAAAATTATAATTTATCAACTTACGAAATTTCAAAAGCCTGTGCGCCGAAGAATTTCGTAAGTTTTGATGAGAGTACCATAAAACTTTCGAAGTATTTCCCACAACAAAGGCCACCAAAACTTCGCAAGTTGATCATCGTAAAACATTCGCCTCTTATTGCATAAATGCGAATTCATTATTTCGGTCGGTGGGACATACGACCGATAGATACTGTAGAGAAATCTGAAAATAGGTCTTAGCATTTCGCTAAGACCTATTTTATGCAATTTGATATCATCACGTTGTTGTTCCGATAGATAACGCTGTAGTTCTTAATTCAATTAATCAATTGGCGTTAAGATGGCGCACCAACCACCACCTTTTTCCATTTTGATCTCGATTTTATCTGCTTTGGTCACTTTTAATGAGGTGATTTGATAATCAGCGGCGTGTTTATCAGCATTTATGCCATCACTTAAAATTTCCATCTGATAAGACTTGCCATCGAGGAAAGAAAGTTTTTGATTCAACGTTCTTGCATTCCAATCGGTCATTCCGGAGATGTACCATTTATCGTCTTTTTTACGGGCGATTAATGCATATTCACCAACCTTACCATCAAGTGCAACAGTTTCATCCCAAACTGTTGGGATTTTAGAAATGAACGATGTACATAAAGGATCTTTCAAATAATTAGATGGGTTATCAGCCAGCATCTGTAACGGACTTTCGTACATCACATACATCGCCACCTGGTGTGCCCTCGTACCCATACTCATGGGTTCACTAAAAACGATATTGAAGTTCTTTTTATTGGCATTAATCATCGCACCTGGCGTATAATCCATCGGCCCTGCAGCCATCCTGATAAATGGTAAAGTAACATTGTGGGTTGGGGTAATCTCTGCACTCCATTTGTTGTTTTCAGCTCCACGTACACCTTCATAACTCAGCACATTTGGATATTTATGGTTCAGTCCGACTGGTTTGTAAGCACCGTGCAAATCAACCATTAACTGATATTTCGCCGCAGTTGCCGCTACCCGCTCATAAAAGTTCACCATATATTGATCTGCTCTGGCCATAAAATCAACTTTAATTCCAACTGCTCCCCACTTTTTATATTGCGATAAGATATTATCCATATCCTTATCCAGCGGTCCCCATAAAGTCCAGAGCCAAACGCCTACATTTTTTGATTTACCATAGTCGATGATTTCCTGTAAGTCGATATCCGCTGTGGTATGCGTCAGGTCGGTAGTTGTTTTTGTCCAGCCTTCATCCAACATGATATATTCCAGGCCGAATTTAGCTGCAAAATCGATGTAGTATTTGTAGGTTTTGGTGTTGATGCCAGATTTAAAATCGACACCATAAATATTGTTATCATTCCACCAATCCCAGGCCACCTTACCTGGTTTAATCCATTTTAGATCATTGATAACAGCTGGGCTTGATAGCTTATAAGTGAGGTTGGTTACGAGTAAATCTTTATCCTCCGGGCATATCGCGATACTTCTCCATGGGAACTTACGCTGCCCTGAGGTTTTTGCAATATGACTTTCCAGTCTGGTAATTTTGATATCACGATCTCGTACTGGTGTGCTTTCTGCAATGTTTTTTGGATAACCGGCAGTAAGTTTCTCACTCCCTGTACCAAATAAAAACATATTGGGATAATCATAAAGATCAGCTTCGCTAACCAACATTTTAATTCCAGATTGAGCATAAACCAGCATGGGTAAAGCTGCATGTTGCTTACTGCTGAAGGCATTTAAGGTAGAGTCTTTATACAAACTTTCGAAATGGGAAAGAAAATTTGGATCACTTTCCTGGGGCCAGAATACACGATTGTTCGATCCAAAATCGAAATCTGCAATTTCATTTTCAACTTCTAATGTTTGCTTACCGAGTGTTGTTTCAAACCGATAGGCTACACCATCATCATATACCCTGAAATAAATACTATAATTCCCTTTAAAATTTAGCTTCAGTTCATTGTAGTTGTTGTTTACCTTTTTGCTTTTTACCGGAATTTCTGCTGTTAATATTTCCTGGTGCTGACTTTGCTTTTGATCGATCAGAATCGGATTTACCCCAAGTTGAATGTTATTTTTTAGCAACAACGCCAGCTGACTTGGCTGCAAAATTGTTTCCGCACCGTATTTAATGCTCCAGGTAATTTTCTGGCCTAAACTGATGTTAATTTTTATCTTCTGATCTGGAGAACTGATTTGGAGGTCTTTTCCAAATGCGGCTCCAAAAATGAAGATACCAACGAGAAAGGTAATGAGTTTCTTGTTCATAGTTTGTTTGTTAAATAGATGTTCTGGAAGGATTAATTTTTCCGCTGTATTAATATTTGGTCGAATTTATTGCTTACTAAATTACAGAAAAGATGGAGCTTAGAAATGACTATAATTTGCAATTGTTGTGCGTATTTTAACCCGAATTCCAACGTATTGATATATTTTAAGTGATTTTCGTACCATAGTTATTGCCAATAATTGGCTGATTCATCCCGTATTTTATCCGATTGATTCAAAAATTATTTATTAAAGACTGCTTTAGTCATCTTCGTATTAGCAAACCCATCACCATAGTTTGTTTAATTCTCACATGATGAAAAATTCGACTCATTGTATTCTTTTCCTAATCATATTGTTCGGTAATTTTACTGCTTTTGCGCAGATTAAAGCGCGAACATATTCTTTGGCTGATACCCTTAGGGGGAGCTTAAATGCAGAAAGAACCTGGTGGGATGTTCAGCGTTATGAGCTTGCTTTTAAACCAGATTACATTAATAAAACGATAGCCGGTGCTAACGAAATTATGTATAAAGTAGTAAAAGCTAATGATGGGAAAACGCGCATGCAAATCGATCTTCAGGAACCGCTTATTATCGATAGCATCTGGTACAATGGAAAATTAAAATTAACATTCGAACATGTTGGAAGTGTTTGGTATGCGCATGTTCCTGCTCAAAAAATTACAGCATTAAACCGTGTGAAGATTTTTTATCACGGCTCGGTACACCAGGCTAAACGAGCCCCATGGGATGGTGGATTTATCTTCACCACAGATTCTTTATCGCGGCCATGGATGACGGTTGCCTGCCAAGGTTTAGGTGCATCGGTTTGGTATCCTAACAAAGATCATCAAAGCGATGAACCCGATTTAGGTGCATCATTAACCATGACTATTCCAGATACACTTGTAGGTGTGGGAAATGGAAGATTGGTACTTAAGAAAAATAATAATGATGGCACCGTAACTTATAAATATAATGTACAAAATGCCATCAGCAACTATTGCATTATTCCTTACATCGGTAATTATGTTAATTTTAAGGAAGAATATCCTGGCGAAAAAGGAAAGCTGGATGTTAATTATTGGGTGTTGGATTATAATTTAAATAAGGCAAAAACCTATATGCCAGACCAGGTACATAAAATGCTGAAAAGTTTTGAGCACTGGTTTGGTCCGTATCCATTTTACGAAGATGGTTATCAATTAATTGATGCTTCTCACACCGGAATGGAACATCAATCTGCAGTTTCTTATGGCAATAAGTACAAGTTTGGCTATTTAGGCAGGGATATGTCTGGCAATGGATGGGGCATAAAATGGGATTTTATCATCATTCACGAAAGTGGACACGAATGGTTTGGCAATAATATTACCACAAAAGATCTGGCAGATATGTGGGTGCACGAAGGTTTTACAAATTACAGTGAAACCCTTTTTGTTGATTACATTTTCGGTAAGCAAGCCGGGAACGAATATAATTATGGTATTAGAAAGGGTATTCGGAATGATAGTCCGATTATACCTGCATATGGTGTAAATGCTCAGGGCAGTGGAGACATGTACCCAAAAGGTGGGAATATGCTGCATGCCATCAGGCATAGTATGAATAATGATGAACTTTTCAGGTCCATATTAAGGGGTTTAAATAAAACTTTCTATCATCAAACGGTAACCACTGTGCAAATAGAAAATTACTTTTCAAAAACGGCAGGTTATAATTATGCTAAAGTTTTGGATCAATATTTAAGAACCACACAAGTTCCGGTTTTTGAATATTACATTAAAAATGGTGAAGTATTTTATCGCTACACGAATTGCGTAACCGGATTTAATTTGCCTTTAGTGCTTAAGAAAGAAGATGTTAAAACATTGAAAATCGTTCCTTCGGGAGAATGGAAGCATTCAAAATTATTATCCGGGCAAAATGCTTTACTAACGGAAGCAGCAATAGAATCGATGTATTATCTGGACGTAAAAACTAAGAAATAAATTTAAACTCAAATGGTGTATTTATAGTTGGTATCGGTTAAAATCCAATAATTTTACCCTGAAGCTATGCCGTAACTTTGAAAATAATCAGGAACATCTAAGTAAAGAGACGCCATCCGTGGCTTTAAAGCTTTGAATAATGTTCAGTTAGTAATTAAAAATAACATATATAAAATTAGACATAAAATGGCAATAAAATGGACAGGGGTTTTCCCGGCTGTAACCACAAAATTTACAGCAAATGATGAATTAGATTTTGCAGCTTTTGATTTAAATATCGAGGCACAATTAGAGGCTGGTGCAAATGGTATCATTCTGGGCGGATCTTTAGGAGAAGCAAGTGTACTTACAGATGATGAAAAATTCGGATTATTATCTCACACGCTAGAAGTGGTAAATGGTCGTGTGCCTGTTTTATTAAACATCTCAGAATCTACCACTAAAAAAGGAATTGAAGTTGCTAAAAAAGCAGAATCATTAGGCGCCCAGGGATTAATGTTGTTGCCTCCAATGCGTTACTATGCATCGCCAGATGAAACTTTAGCATTTTTTGGTGCCATTGCAGAATCTACCGAATTGCCGATTATGATTTATAACAACCCTGTCGATTATAAAATCGAAGTAACTCTGGATATGTTTGAGGTACTTACAAAGTATCCAAACGTACAAGCCATTAAAGAATCTACAAGAGATGTTTCTAACGTAACGAGATTAATTAATCGCTTTGGCGATCGTTTCAAAATCTTCACAGGTGTAGATCCATTAGCAATGGAAAGTATTGTAATGGGTGCCGATGGATGGGTAGCTGGTTTAGTTGATGCCTTTCCAAGAGAAACCGTTGCGATTTTCAATTTGATTAAAGAAAACCGCATTGCTGAAGCCTTAACGATTTACCGTTGGTTCTTGCCGGTATTGGAATTGGATATTCACCCAAAACTTGTTCAGTACATTAAACTTGCAGAAGTGGCTACAGGATTAGGAACAGAGGCTGTTAGGGCACCACGTTTACCAATTGAAGGCGCAGAAAGAGAGCGCGTATTAAAAATTATTAACGACGCATTAGCAGTTCGTCCGGAATTACCTGCAGGAAGCTGGGGTAAATAAAAAAACAAATATGAACGGAAAAAATATTGTTGCCAGTGAATATGTAGATGGTAATGAAATTAGCCTAAAGGCAGTAAACCCAGCAACGGGTTTATTGCTGGATGGTGATTTTACTAAAGCCAGCGAAAAAGAGATTAATGGGGCTTTGGTTTTGGCGACTGAGGCATTTGAAGTTTATAGAAATATTAACAAAGATAAAAAGGCTGCATTTCTAAATGCTATTGCAGATGAAATTTTAGCCATTGGCGAAGAATTAGTGGCGCGTGCATCAGCAGAAAGTGGTTTGCCTTTACCAAGATTGCAAGGTGAATTGGGGAGAACTACAGGCCAGTTAAGGCTTTTTGCCAATCTGGTTGCAGAAGGTTCATGGGTAGATGCCATTATTGATACTGCTTTACCAGAAAGACAACCTTTACCTAGATCAGATATTCGCAGGATGCTGATTCCAATTGGCCCGGTAGTGGTTTTCGGAGCCAGTAATTTTCCTTTAGCTTTTTCAGTTGCCGGTGGAGACACCGCTTCTGCACTTGCATCTGGTTGCCCGGTGGTGGTTAAGGCACATCCTGCACACTATGGAACAAGTGCTTTGGTTGGTGAAGCGATAATTAAAGCTGTAGAAAAAACAGGCATGCCTAAAGGAGTGTTTTCTTTGCTTTATGATGATGCCTACCAGGTTGGAACAGATCTGGTTTTACATCCATTAACAAAGGCTGTAACATTTACAGGCTCTTATCATGGAGGAATGGCCCTGGTAAAACTTGGACAAGAACGCAAACAACCTATTCCGGTTTTTGCTGAAATGGGAAGTATTAATCCGATCATATTTCTTCCAGAGGCGATTGAAAACCAAGCGGAAGAACTGGCAAAAAAATACGCGGCATCCATTACCTTAGGTGCAGGTCAGTTTTGTACCAACCCAGGTTTGATGCTTGCCATTGCTGCACCGGGATTAGAAAAATTTAAGGAAACGCTATCTGCAGCAATTGCTGTTGTTCCGTCTGCAACAATGCTTACAGAAGGGATTGCTAAAAACTATGCAAAGCTTTCCGGAAACATCATTACAGAAGCAGGAGTTGAATTGCTTGCGGTTTCAGCAGTGAAAAATGCAGATTTGCAAAACCAATCTGAAGCGAAAGTAGCACAGGTTGATGCAGCGAGCTTTATCAAAAATCCTACACTCCATGAAGAAATTTTTGGCCCATATTCACTTTTAGTGGTGGCAAAAGATCAACAGGAATTGGAAGAAGTGATTTCTGTATTGCAGGGACAACTTACCGTTACCCTAATGGCTGATAAAAATGAACTTAGTCAATATCAATCGCTGATTCATAAATTAACAGATAAAACCGGGCGGATTATTCTCAATGGTGTACCAACAGGTGTAGAAGTTTGTGCCGCAATGCAGCATGGTGGACCATTTCCGGCAACAAATGACAGTCGATATACTTCTGTGGGATCTACTGCAATTTATCGGTTTGTGCGTCCGCTTGCTTACCAGGATTGGGAACAGGAATTGCTACCAGAGGAGTTGAAAGATGGTAACCCGGCGGGTATTTTTAGAATGATTAATCAGCAATTTACGAAAGACATATGAGTAAAACCTTTTTTTGTATAGATGCACATACTTGCGGAAATCCGGTGAGGTTGGTAGCTGGCGGTGGACCACAACTGGTGGGTGCTAACATGAGTGAAAAACGACAACACTTTTTAAGGGAGTTTGATTGGATCAGAACGGGATTAATGTTCGAGCCCAGGGGGCATGATATGATGTCGGGCAGCATCCTTTATCCGCCACATGATCCTGCAAACGATGTGGCTGTGCTGTTTATCGAAACCAGTGGTTGTTTGCCTATGTGTGGTCATGGTACCATCGGCACCATCACTATTGCGATAGAAGAAGGGCTGATCCAGCCGAAAATTCCAGGTGTAATCAGGATGGAAGCACCAGCTGGTTTGGTTGAGATTGAGTACAAGCAAGAAGGAAAAAAGGTTAAATCCGTTAAGTTAAAAAATGTGGCTTCCTACCTCGCTGCAGAAAACCTCGAAGTAGAATGCCCAGACCTGGGAACACTTACTTTCGATGTGGCTTATGGCGGAAATTTTTATGCAATTGTTGATCCGCAGACCAACTTCCCAGGCCTGGAAAATTATACGGCTTCGCAATTAATTACCTGGAGTCAAGCCATCAGGAAACGCATTAACGAGAAATATACTTTTGTTCATCCACAAGATGCTACCATTAATGGTTGTAGTCATGTGCTTTGGACAGGAACAACTTTAGATCCGACTTCTACCGCGAGAAATGCCGTTTTTTATGGAGATAAAGCGATTGATCGTTCACCATGTGGTACTGGTACATCTGCCCGTATGGCGCAATGGCACGCAAAAGGAAAGCTCAAAAAAGGAGAAGATTTTATCCACGAAAGTTTTATCGGTAGCAAGTTTACCGGAAGGGTAGAAGAAGAAATTGAATTGGCTGGTTTTAAGGCTATTATACCTAGTGTGGAAGGTTGGGCAAAAGTTTTTGGTTATAACACGATTAAAATTGATGCCGAAGATGATCCTTATGCATATGGATTTCAGGTGATTTAGTCGTTGATTTTTATAGAATAGGAAAATATAATGTCGAAAGTATTAGTTATAGGTGGAGGAATTGTTGGACTTACGTCTGCATATTATCTTCAAAAAAAAGGATTTGAAGTAACAGTTCTGGATAAAGGCGATTTAAGTGATAATTGCTCATTCGGAAACGCAGGTATGATTGTACCTAGTCATTTTATTCCATTGGCTGCGCCTGGAATGTTGAGTAAGGGGATCCGCTGGATGTTTAATAGTAAAAGTCCTTTTTACGTTCGCCCATCTTTAAACCCAAGCCTCATTGGCTGGGGGCTGAAATTCATGAAACACGCTACAGAAAAGCATGTGACTCAATCTGCAGAACCCCTTCGTGATTTATCATTATTGAGCAAAAAGCTTTACGAAGATTTATCAAAAGAACCAGATTTCAATTTCGAACTCACCAATAATGGCATTTTAGCTTTCTACAAAACCGAACAGGCTGGTGAAGAAGAAGCGCACCTGGCTGATAAAGCCAAGGCCCTTGGGCTGGATATGGCTGTTTTAAGTGCGGCAGAATGTAAGGCACTGCAACCAAATTTAAATCTTGATGTACTCGGCGCCGTTCATTACCGATGTGATGCACACCTTTATCCGGGGAAGCTGATGAATGCTTTACTCACTTATCTGAGAAGTAATGGTGTTTCGTTGGTTAGTGGGAAAGAAGTAGACAAAATCGAATCAGAAGGGAATAAAATTACGAAAGTGTTTACTGGTGCTACGGCCTGGGAAGCTGATCAATATGTGATTGCCACAGGGTCATGGTCGCCAGCGGTTGCTAAAATGGCTGATTTGAATATCTCACTGATGCCAGGAAAAGGTTATTCTTTTATGGAGCCAGAGCCGCAGCAACGCTTAACCATTCCGGCTTTACTTTGCGAAGCGAGAGTGGCTATTACACCTATGAATGGCAGCATTCGCTATGGTGGAACGATGGAGTTAGATAAGATTAATACAACGGTAAACATGCAGCGGGTGAAGGGAATTGTGGAATCTGTACCTAAATATTTCCCTGACTTGAACCCTGCTCTTCCGAATGAAAAAGAGATCTGGTATGGATTCAGACCATCATCACCTGATGGATTACCCTATATTGGCCGCAGCACTCACCGAAAAAACTTGATTATTGCCACTGGTCATGGGATGATGGGATTGAGTCTTGGGCCTGCAACAGGTTTATTGGTCAGTCAGATTATAGCAGAAGAAAAACTGGAAATGGCGGTGGAATCATTTTCGGCAAATAGATAATGGGATCATTTTTAATGCAGAAGCTTTAGAAATGATGACTTTAATACTTTGGTCTGTTATTTGGGTTTCTTTTGTTGTGAAAGCAAGATAGTATCCTGATTGAATTATTGTCTTCGTTAATTATAAAATATAAGGCATAGGGAAATTTTTTAATCCCTAAAGCACGGATATTTTTATAGCGTACTCTCAGAAATGGATTTTTTAATAATGAATTATAAGCATCTTTAAGAGCCGAAATAAAATGAACTGGAGCATCGATACTATATAAAGCATAGTAATCAATAGCGTTTTCTATTTCCTTTTGAGCTCTCGGCGAAACGATGATTTTATAAATCATATTTTTTATTGAGTTGAAGGATAGACTCTTCAGCAGTAAGATAGGAGCTCTCATCTTCTTGCAAGCGTTCATCCAAAACAATTTTCATGTCGGTGGTAAGTTCATGATCATTATTATCCTCTTCTACAATAATAGTGATAGGCTTGGATTTAAAAGTAGCCTTGATTGCATCTAAAATGTCAGTGCTTACTTCCTGTGCTGATGTTAAATGATATGTAGTATACATAATATGTTGTTTTAAAATTCTTTAAAATATTACTGATGAGAAAATGCGGAGAAAGCACTCTTACAATCAGTATTTTATAATTGTGGTAAAGTTATTTCTCCAGTTGATACAGTAGAAATGTTTTACAAAAATAAAAAGATAATGCTTTTTATTTTATAAAAGAAGCTAATCGTAAAATATAAAAACATTGTTATTTGATAATTGATTTAATTTCAACTTTAAAATTAAAAAGTTGAATAATTTTCTGTTCCGAGTAATTGCAGATACATACATCAAAGTGTCATAATTAATTTCTATGATTTTGTGGAGGTATTCCTTTGATCTCCTTTCAGATGATGAATAAAATTTTGGACTGGTCGTAGCGTCTCGTTACGACCTCAAAGCTATCGCTCTAACTTGCCTCGGCTGGCCGCCGAAAGGCTCCTACTTTTTTGCTTGATCAAAAAAGTAACAAAAAAATCAAGGCTTGGAACTGATGTCGGATAAATTCGTTGAAGCTTTATGGCGGCAGCACAAGCCGCGATAAAGAATCGCGGAGTACGCGCTGCCTTGGGTAGTGGTGGTGCGAAAGTTTTTACAGAAGCTTTAACGTTTTCTCCTTCCATCATCTCCTAGGCCGGAGAGCAGGGTGGTAATAGCGAAGTTCGTCCCTTGCTGTCATTAGTAGCCTGTTGAATGGCTTATAAAAAATATCCTTAACGGTGTTTCGATAAGCTCAATATGACAAATCTTAATATAAATTAATCATACCTTAATTTTCGCTAACCAAATTAATGTTTTGTTTGAATTTGCTTATTCAGCTTACTTTCAATATTACTTAAGAATAAAAATTCAAGGCGTAGATTTGTTGAATATTATCGCATTGTAGCAGGATTTTAACCTAATAAAGGTTTTTTTGAATTTTTATAGTTAATATCCTTATATTGAATCGTAATCAACAACCAACAAACCAACCAAACCGAGATATGAAAGTATTGCCATTTACCATGCTTGTGCCTGATGACAAGAGTGTCATTTCTGAGCACGTAGAATTGCCTTATTTTTATCAGTATCTGCACAGACATGATGAGTGGCAGATCACTTACATTGAACGGGGTGAGGGGACGCTAATCGCTGGAAGTGATATGCACGCTTTCAGACCTGGCGATATATTTGTGATCGGCGCAAAACTTCCACATTTGTTTAAAAGCAATCCGGAATATTTTGAAACTAAAAGTGAACGATCTGTTGCCGCTTATTCTGTTTATTTTAATTCAAACGGAACCTTAGGTCCACTATTTTCTCTTCCGGAGATGAAGATGGCCAATTCTTTTCTAGCAAAAAACAAACATGGCTTCAAGGTGCCCTTTATGCATACTGAAGAAATATTAAGTAAAATGGTTGCCGTTCACGAGGCATCTGGTACCGATTTACTTTTTGCATTTGTTAAACTGATGGTGGCTTTACAATCCATTGGCGACGACACCATTCCATTATGTTCTGATTTATATTCGTCAAATGTTAGTGAAAATGAAGGCATGCGGTTGAGTAAAATCATCGGTTACATTACAGAAAATTACAACAGTCAGATTACGTTGGAAGATGTGGCAAATGTTGCATTTATGACGCCTCAGGCCTTCTGTAGATATTTCAAAAAACATACCGGTCATACTTTTGTGTCATTTCTGAACGAGGTAAGAATTAATGATGCTTGTAAAAGTTTAATTTCCGGAGAGAAAACTGACTGCATATCGGGCGTAGCCTATAAAGCTGGCTTCAATAGCATTACTAATTTCAACCGGGTTTTTAAAAGCATTATTGGTCAGTCGCCAAGAGCTTATGTAGATACCTATAATACAGTAAGCAGGGTAAGTTACATGGGAGCGTAAGGTTCACAAGTCATTTTTTTTCTAATAAAATGATCTGATTTTTTTAATCGGAGTTAATTGCTATTGTTCCAATTTAAACAATTTACTATGCGTAATAGCCTACTTTTTGGCACTCTTTTTTTTATATGTTTTAGCATGTTTCTATCCTCGCGGCTGAGTGCCCAAAGCCCCAATGCTGTCCTTTACGAACAAACCAGCGAAATGGGGACCCTAATTGTAGGTTACCAACGAGATGTGGATGCCATTAACGATTTTTATTATCCTTATTCGGCAGGCGGCTACTATGCTGCGCC
This sequence comes from Pedobacter sp. N23S346, assembly GCF_048515415.1. Taxonomy (NCBI): domain Bacteria; kingdom Pseudomonadati; phylum Bacteroidota; class Sphingobacteriia; order Sphingobacteriales; family Sphingobacteriaceae; genus Pedobacter; species Pedobacter sp. N23S346. The sequence continues at coordinate 341,730 of NZ_JBLYEE010000004.1, read as the reverse complement.
GCTCACAACTGTTAAATGTCCTGTTCAGCGTAAGCGTTTGCAAGAAATTAATAACGACTATCTGCTAAAACTAAAATCTGCAGGTTTTAATACCTTTAGTATATACGGAAAAGTAGATTATATACTTTTAAAGAAACAAATTGAAGCTTCTGTTTTTCTGCTTGATCAGGAAGAAAAAAGTTATAAGTCGCTGGGAAAGTACTTTCCTTTTGCAGATAACATTTACAGCCTGGAAAATCTTAGAAGAAGGGGTACTTACAAGGATGGGGCTCTTATAGCCGCCGAACTGAACGCTACAGTAAAGATGATTGATTCGGCATCTTCAGATTTAAATAAAACAACCAAACTTAGTTTAGATCAGCTAAAAACCGCATCTAATATTGCCATTAGTTTAAAGCATCGTTTAAAAGGATTTTATCAGTTTTACATGAATTACGAACCTACTTTTACCTGGTGGGTACCTAAACCTTATGAAAAAGTTGATCTTGCTTTAGATAATTATGCTAAACAATTTTCAGCTAAACAAGATAGTTTGATGGCTGCCAATCATGATAAGCTGGGTATAAAAGGCTTGCCAATTGGGCGTGATGAATTGATCAGACAGTTAAATGCAGAGCTGATTCCTTATACCCCAAAGGAACTCATCGAGCTTGCTGAAAAAGAATTTAAATTTTGTGATGCTGAACTGTTAAAAGCTTCAGTTGAAATGGGCTTTGGGAAAGATTGGAAAAAAGCACAGGAAAAAATAAAAAATAGCTATGTGCCACTAGGTAAACAACCTGAATTAATTGTGAAATTACAGGATGATGCACTTAAGTTTATTAAGGCTAACGATCTAATTGATATTCCGGCATTGGCGGAAGAGACCTGGGGTATGGTTATGATGTCTTCAGAACGACAACTGGTAAATCCTTTTTTTACCGGAGGAAGAGAAATTAGTATTTCGTACCCAACTAATACTATGGAAGAAGAGGATAAGCTGATGAGCATGAGGGGGAATAATCCATATTTTTCAAGAGGTACCGTTCAGCATGAGCTTTTACCTGGCCATCATTATGAATATTATATCAACAACCGATATAAGAGCTACCGTGATCCTTTTAAAACACCTTTTAGTATCGAAGGTTGGTCTTTATATTGGGAGCTTTTGCTATACGATAAAGGTTTTGCCAAAACACCAGAAGAAAAAATGGGAATGTTGTTTTGGCGCATGCACCGATGCGCAAGAATCTTGTTTTCGCTAAACTATCATTTGGGGAAATGGACACCACAGCAAAGTATCGATTTTCTGGTTGATCGTGTTGGGCACGAACGTGCAAATGCAGAAGGTGAAGTTCGTCGTTCGTTTCAAGGCAATTATAGTCCGCTATACCAGGTGGCTTACCTTACGGGAGGCCTGCAGCTTTTTGCTTTAAAGAATGAACTTGTTGATGGTGGCAAAATGAGTTTTAAACAATTTCATGATGCTGTAATTAAAGAAAATCTTATTCCTGTTGAAATGATCAGGGCAACTTTAATCAATCAGCCACTTACAAGAGATTTTACCACTACATGGAAGTTCTACGACAAAACGTCTAAACCTTAATCAATTCTGAACCACAAAATCAAGATACTAAATTTATGAAAGAAGAAACTAAACACTTTAAACCCTCACTTAAATTGTTAGATGCAACGATGTTAGTTGCTGGCAGCATGATTGGATCTGGAATTTTTATCGTGAGTGCAGATATCACCCGAAATGTGGGAAGTGCAGGATGGCTCTTGGTGGTTTGGTTGATTACAGGGTTCATGACCCTAACCGCAGCTTTAAGTTATGGCGAACTAAGCGCAATGTTTCCAAAGGCTGGCGGGCAATATATTTACCTGAAAGAAGCCTATAATCCACTGGTTAGTTTTCTATATGGCTGGAGTTTTTTCACGGTGATTCAAACGGCAACAATAGCAGCAGTTGGCGTGGCATTTGCCAAATTCACAGCCTATTTGTTGCCGTCTTTTAGTGAAGACCGTGTTGCGGTAGATTTAGGTTTTTTTACCATATCACCTGCACAACTGCTGGCCATTGCCGTTATTATATTGCTCACTTATGTAAATAGCCGAGGAGTAAATGCAGGAAAAGCAATTCAAACTACCTTTACAGTAGCGAAGTTGCTTAGTCTTTTTGGTTTGATTGGATTCGGACTGTATTTTCTCGATAAAGGAATCTGGAAAGCAAACTGGGAAAATATGTGGCATTTAGGGTTATTAAATGCTGATGGAATGATCTCGCCATACACAACTCTAGCCGCTTTTGGTGCCATTGCTGCGGCAATGGTGGGTTCAATCTTTAGTAGCGATTCTTGGCATAATGTAACATTCATTGCAGGGGAAATTAAAAATCCGGCACGTAATATTGGGCTGAGTTTAGCTTTAGGTACCATCATCGTAACGGTGCTTTATCTCTTAACCAATGTGATGTACACCGGGGTATTGAGTTTGCACGATATCGCCTATGCGGATAAAGACCGGGTGGCCGTTTCTGCGGCAAGCCATATTTTCGGCACCGCCGGAACGATGATTATCGCCGTAATGATTATGGTCTCCACTTTCGGGTGCAATAACGGATTGATTATGGCAGGTGCAAGGGTTTACTATTCGATGGGAAAAGATGGTTTATTCTTTAAAAAAGTTGCTCAACTCAACAAAAATGCCGTTCCGGGTTTTGGCTTGTGGATTCAATGCGTTTTTGCTTGTTTGTGGTGTTTAAGCGGGAAATACGGAGATTTGCTGGATATGATTTCCTTCGTGGTAGTGGGCTTTTATATGCTCACCATTTTTGGGATTTTCATTCTTCGCAAAAAACGGCCCGATGCTGCAAGACCTTACAAAGCCTTCGGTTATCCTGTTTTGCCGATCATTTACATTTTAATGGGGTTAGCATTTTGTATTCTTCTCATCATTTTTAAACCCAAATTTACCTGGCCGGGATTAATCATCACGTTAATTGGTATCCCGGTATATTATCTGATCAGGCGTTTAAACACCGAGAAATAAAAGAAAAAGAAAGGAGTAAAGTAGGTTAAAATATTCGTGTTATGCATCAAAATACAAAGGGAATTTAAGCACTTGTTGAATTATATTTACAGCTTAACATTGCAAAATGAAAATGAATTCCCTGATCCAAAAATTCGCCGTTACCTCTTTTTTTACTATCACTTCTCTTACTGTTTTAGCTCAACAAACTTCCTACGCACCCAGTGCCGCGGATATTGTTCAGGCCTATCAGCGGGCAAATAAATTAGATACCGCTATCCGCAACATCCCCACCAATAATGATATTGTTCCATTTTGGAAAAAAGATGGATCAGCATTTTGGTACAAGAAAAATCTACCAGATAAAAACTGCGAATATATTTATGTTGATGTGGCTTCTGGAAATCGCAAGCCCGCCTTCGATGCAGAAAAGCTGGCACAGAAAATAGAGGCCATCAGTGGTAAAAAGCAATCTGCCATGCGTTTGCAGTTTACCGAACTTTATTTTGCAGATCAAAATACCTTAAAGTTAAAAACTCAAAATCAATGGTATCAGGTAAATCTGAAGGATTATAGCATCGCAGCTACTACCGATACCACAATTTTTAAATATAATCCGAAAACGCCTTTGCAGCGAAAACGCTCTCGTTGGGAGGGGAGCAGAACGGTTCGCTTATCACCCGATGGAAAAAGCGAAATGGAAATTCGTGGAGGCAATCTGATCTTGATTGATGTGGCAACGAAAGCTGAAACGCCAATAAGTAAAGACGGTTCTGCAGATAAACCCTACGGGAATTTTGAATGGTCGCCGGATAGTAAAACGGTGGTGGCTTATAAAATTGATCCGAAGGAAACAAAGAAAGTTCATTACGTTTTAAGCTCCGTTCCAGGAACCACAAGAGGCGAATTAAAATCTCGGGAATATGCTCAACCTGGTGATGATTTTACCGCTTATCAGCCTTATGTTTTTAATTTAACAACTAAAACTTCGAAAAAAGTTGATGTAGAACCCACTGATTTTTTCGATCCGCAGCCATTACACTGGCGTGATAACCGATACTATTCTTATGAAAAAGCAGATCGCGGTCACCAGCGGTTCAGGGTAATTGAGGTAGATGTACAAACGGGCAAGACCAAAAATATCATTGATGAAAAAACAAAAACCTTCATTTACGAAAATAGAATTTATACTCGCTATCTCCCTAAAACAAACGAAATTTTATACACCAGTGAGCAGGATGGCTGGCAACACCTTTATCTTGTAAATGGCATTTCGGGTAAACAACAACTGATTACCAAAGGCAATTGGGTGGTTCGCGATATTGATAGTGTGGATGTGGTAAAACGCCAGGTTTGGTTTAAAGCCAGTGGCATGAATAAAAATGAAGATCCCTATTTTATCCATTATTACCGGATCGGTTTTGATGGGAAGGGATTAGTCAACTTAACGCCAGAGATCGGCAATCATACCCTTACCTTTTCACCCGACCGGAAATATTATGTTGATACCTATTCGCAGGTTAACATTCCGCCGGTTACTAAATTAAAACTTACTGCAAGTACAAAAACTTTGCAAGAAATTGAGCATGGCGATGCGGCAACATTTTTAAAAACCGGGGTGAAGTTGCCAGAAGTTTTTGTAACAAAGGGTAGAGATGGCTCTACTGATATCTGGGGCATAATTTGCAGGCCTTCTAATATGGATCTGAACAAAACCTATCCAATCATAGAATATATTTATGCCGGTCCGCAGGATAGCTTTGTGCCCAAAATTTTCCTGCCAGCGAGTGAAATGCAAAGCCTGGCAGAACTGGGTTTCATTGTGGTGCAAATGGATGGCATGGGAACGGCCAACCGATCAAAAGCATTTCATGATGTTTGCTGGCATAACCTGGCCGATGCGGGTTTCGAAGACCGGATTTTATGGATGAAAGCCATGGCTAAAAAATATACTAATGCCGACATTAATAAAATTGGTGTATACGGCACTTCTGCGGGTGGCCAAAACTCAACTGGGGCGCTACTTTTTCATCCCGAATTTTATAAAGCTGCGGTTTCTGCCTGTGGCTGCCATGATAATCGCATCGATAAGCAATGGTGGAACGAACAATGGATGGGTTATCCGGTTGGAGAACATTACGGCGCACAATCTAATATTACCAATGCGGCAAAACTACAGGGTAATTTATTCCTGATTGTTGGCGAAGCAGATGAAAATGTACCACCAGAATCTACTTATCGCCTGGCCGATGCCTTAATTAAGGCTAATAAAGATTTCGATATACTGAGCATTCCGGGAATGGGCCATAGTGATGGTGGTGTTTACGGGCGAAGACGGAAAAGAGACTTCTTTATCAAGCATCTTCTACACGCCGAAACACCAAATGTAAACCTGGTTTCGCCAACAAAATAGTAGTGCATATTGCTGCAGGTTAGCCGGAACCAATTTAATCGCTCCGAAGCGGGATCAAATCAATAATTATGAAAAATTCTTTGCTCAGTTTCTTGTTTCTTTCAATTTTGAGCGGTTTTTGTCAATCTGTATTGGCTCAATCCGAACACCTGAAAAAAGGAAATGGTAATCCGATTATTCCGGGTTATTTTGCAGATCCAACGGTAAAGAAATTTGGAGATACTTATTATATCTATGCCACTACCGATGGGAATGGTGGAGGCTTTGGACCATCGCAGGTGTGGACTTCAAAAGATTTTGTGAACTGGACGATGCAGGATATGAACTGGCCAACTACCCACCATTATTGGGCGCCAGATGCAACATTGGGTCCTGACGGGAAATATTACCTTTATTATTGTCAGCCAGTAGAAATCTTCGGCGCATCTTCTACTACGCCAGTCGGGCCGTGGACACCCTTATTGGCTCCGGGTAAACCAATTGTTCCTAACTTTCTGGTGCCAAATGTAATTACATTAGATGGCCAGACTTTTAAAGATGATGACGGGAAATATTATATGTACTGGGGAACCTGGGGCATTTATCCAAATCATGGCTGCGGGGTTGGCTTGCTCAATGCAGATATGAAATCGTTTGCTAAATTGGCTCAAATTCCCAATACAGATGCTAAAGATTTTTTCGAGGCACCATTTGTATTCAAAAGAAAAGGAATCTATTACCTCACCTATTCATCTGGTTATTGTGAAGATGGAACGTATCGAGTGCAATATGCAACGGCAACCAACCCAATGGGCCCTTTTAAATACGCAATTGAAAACCCGATTTTGGCTACCAATGCCGATGGAACAGTGCATGGCCCGGGTCATCAATCTGTATTGCAGCAGGGCGATGATTTTTATTTAATCTATCACCGCCACAATAATCCACACAATGATGGTGGTTATCACAGACAAGTGGCGACGGATAAAATTGTTTTTGATGAGAAAGGGAATATCCTTAAACTGGTGCCGACTCATGAGGGCGTTGGTTATCTGGCGAAAAACGTAAATCCACATGAGAACTTTGCTTTAGGGAAAACGGTGACGGCCTCATCTGTTTACGATCAGGATTTTAAAGCGGAGTACGCGGTGGATGATAACAACGGAACGCTCTGGAAACCGAAAAATAACATCGGGCCTTCCTGGTTGCGCATAGATTTAGGCAAGGTTCATCACGTTCGAAGTGTACACACCCAATTCGAATACGCCACCTGGTATTATCAGTATAAAATCGAATATTCTCTCGACGGAAAAACATGGAAACTGTATGCAGATAGAAGTCGCAATACGCAACACGGAAGTCCGATGATTGATTTTGGAAATGTGAAGGCGAGATATTTACGTACAACCGTTTTGCAAACAGAATATCCTGGACTGAATAAGGCGATCTGGAATGTTAAAGTTTTTGATGATGCAGCATATCATCCGGTGATGAATACCAAAGTCAAAAAATGGGAATCTTTGCAACGTTTTGAATCGAAAGGTTTATTGGTTGATTTGAATTTCAGTAAACTTCGTATTGGATCAGCCATTGAAAGTATTCCAAATGGCGGGAAACTGGCAGGTACATTTTCTGCAGCCGGAACAGGCAAGCCGATTGTGGCAATGATTGAGGGAAAAAAAGCATTATTGTTCTCTGGAAAGGAACGTTTATTGTCTTCCAGCCTAGCGCCGCAATCTTTATTGGGAAATAGTAGCTATAGTGTGAGCATGTGGGTGCTTAATCCGGAAATTGATAAGGAAGAAACCATTGTTTCGTGGACAAATAGGGGAGGTGATAATCTAACAAATGTTTCAGTAGGTTACGGCTCGAGCAAAAATGCTGGTGCAGCCGTTCATCTTGGTTGGGCAGATTTGGGGTATAAAGAAGTTCCGAAGTCAAGCCAATGGCACTATATTGTGATGGTTTTCGACGGGACTTTAGAGCGGATTTATGTAGATGGTAAACTGGATCGTGCGGATCGAAGAATGCTGTTTGTTAAAAAACTATCCCGCTTTATTGTCGGGGAGAATGAAGATGGAAGTGCAGGGTTTTCCGGAGCACTTGCCTCGCTGAAAATTTATGATAAGCCTTTAAGTGTTGAGGAGATAACCACTACCTACGCTAAAGGAATAAATAACAATACGGATTTGTACGTTGACGCCAAAAATCTGGAATATGGAAAATTAAAAAACTGGGAAAACCATGGCATCGCATTGGGTAAACTGAATATAAAAGGTGGTGTGGAAGTAGCTGATGTATCTGGGAAAATTGCTGTCGTATTAAGTGATGGAGCAAGGCTTCTTTTAAATGATGAAATTGCCAAAGCAATCAACTTCACTAAGCCTTTCAGTGCTGTTTTTTCTGTTTTGACGACTAAAGATTCAAAGGCTAATTTTTGTTTTGGAGTAGGGAAAAATGTAAATCTCGCAGGAACAGGCAGGTGGCAGCAGGTAATTTGCAACTATGCAAATGGAAAGTTTCAGGTTTTTGTAGACGGGAAATTGACTACTAATTTATCACATTCAAACGCCCAAAAAGATCAGCAGATTCTGCTTGAAACATCAGGAGGTCAAACCGCAATCTCTTCTGTTTTAATTTATAATACTGGTTTAGATGAACTTGCGCGAAGTGAAGAATTTAGTTTTTGGAAACGTACACAAAGTATCAGGCATGTAAAAGCAAGCTTTGCTTCAAATCCGTCTGCTATCACGCCAAGTATGGTTTCCATGGTTGCTCATCAGCCTGAATTACCCGGCAATGTTTTCGAATATTTTTTTACAGAAGTTAATAATCCAAATAGTGCAAGGTGGAATCAAACTGCTGATTTTATAGATTTTTCGGTGAAGCCAGGAAGTAATTATGAGTACATACTTAAAGTGAAAGATAATTTCGGGAATGTAACGGAGCCTTCTTCTACTTTTACTGCAAAAACAGATTCCTCGCTATTCACCATTAAAAGACAAAGTGGAACAGCTCAGTCCATCCCTGGAACAAAAGATGGATTGGCCGGAACCTCTTGGGATGGTTTCATGGGGACGGCAGACACACTTATTCAGCAATCAGGTGTGCTAAAGATGATTTCACATAATACGTTATGGGATGGCTCGGCTTCAACAGGTCCATTTGTATACAACAATGTGAAAGGAGATTTTGTCGCTGAAGTCATGCTTTCAGATCTACTTGGCCTGGCACAGAAAAAGGCTTATGGTGCAAGTGAGGCGGGGATCATGGTCAAACTACCGGGAAGCAATGAAAATCTGATTCAAAACGGCATCATGCCCGGTTGGGGAGTTGGTAACATTATTACTAATTTGGGTGCAAAGGGGAGAATACAATCAAATAATTCATCGAAATGGGATTTTTACAGACATTTACAAATCCAGCGTGCCGGAAATACATTTTTCTTAAGGGGAAGTAGTGATGGGAGGAATTGGGTAAACCTTCCGGGAAGTCCGATGAAGCGGGATGATTTGGCGGATGGGGTTTTGGAAGTTGGGGTATATCATGCTACTTATGGTGATATTGTCGGGTATGGTGCTTTTGAAGGATTTAAGGTTTTTCAAAGGAAATAATGCCCTATCCGCCTATCGGCACCTTTCCCCGGATGGGAAAGGACGAGTGGAAAAAGCATTCTTCGCAGCTAGTGACTTAAAAAATCAATAATAATAAAACATAGTTCCTGAATCAAGTTCACTGTTGTCCGGTTAAAGTTTAAACGATCCATTAAATCCTTTAAATCAAGCTAAAAAAGCTGTTTTTATCTCATTTTTAAAAGGTAAGCCCATTGTTTTATAGGTTTCCTAAAAATCTTGCACTAATTCGGCTGTCCGGTAAAAAACTATCATTTTCAGAGGTTTTAATATTTTAAACCGCTCATAGCTTCCATATCCTGCAAAATATTCTTTTGGTTAAGGAATATTGCAGCCATTTGTGATTAGGCTGTCCGGTAAAAATTTGTTCAAAAAGTTTTACCGGACAACAGTGAATCAAGTTCAGGATGACGACCGTGTTAACCCCCCGTTCATGCAAACGCTTCTTAACGTAAAATAAATCTGATAGATCTAATTCTGCATCCTGCTTTTCCACCTTGCTCTCCGGCCTAGGAAATGATGGAAGTAGAAAACGTTTAAAGCTTCTTCCACAATCTTTCATACCCCTACAACCTAAGGCAGCGCGTTCTCTCCCGATTCTTCATCGGGTGCTTGTGCTGCCGAAATTAAGCTTTAACGAATTTATCCGACATCAGATCCAAGCCTTGACTTTTGCTTCTTTTTGTTAAGAAAAAGAAGAAAGCCCTTCGGCGGCCAGCCGAGGCAAGCCAGCGCAGCGATAACAAATGGCCCTTATCTATCAAAATAATTATATTGACGAAAAGACTATTTAATCAGGACTCGTTAAGGTCTTAGCGAGACGCTACGACGAGAATTTAGATTCGCAACTAGCGACTTAAAAAATTAATAATAATAAAGGATAGATCCTGAGTCAAGTTCAGGAAGACGGCCGCATCAACCATTGTTAATGCAAAACCATCACTTAATGCTTCACTGTCGGTCCTCCAAAAGGAATATTTTTCCCATAATAAATATCCGCTGGAATATGATGCCCGGCATAAACCTGTGAGAGAATATGATATAGCGTCGGGTCATAAGCCTTCAAATCATCAGGTGTTTGCACACTTACAGTACCATCATTAAACTCGTAGTTTGACCAAAACCACCACTGACTACCTTCTGCCCAATACTCAGCAACGGTATTAATAGCATACTGGCCTTTATACATTCCCTTTTGTTTTGCAGCTTGGTAAGCTACATCAATTTGCTTGTAAAGTTCAGGATCGGCTTTCCGCAAGGCAGACATCACATTGTGGCTCCACTCATGCACCATAATATTTTCACCATAATACTTCGTTCCTGGGAAGCCTAAAAGATTTTCTTCTGCACACGAAGTTTGAATCCCACCCATTCCGCGGGCTCTTTGATTCCAATATCCTTTATCCGTTAAGCTGGCTATTCCCCCTGGTTTATTATAATTTTCTCTTTCCGTTGGCGTGAGTCTGCCATCAGAAAGCGCTGGTTTTTTCCAGTTACTATATTCCGGCAGATCCGTTTGCATTTCAGACCAGGCCATGATGGATAGACGGGCTTTCATGCTCATCATCGCACTGCGAATATCAGGTCTTTTCACTAACATATAATTGATGATATCGCGGGCCACTAATAGTGCGGCATCAGAAACTTTCGCCGATGAAACCACCGGAATACCAAATGCATCTGTATATTTTTCATAAAATTTGGGATAGCCCAGTGAATCTGGCGGACGGGTAATCAACAGCTGCTCCAGGTTGGTAACCAAGGGTTTTGCATTGCTTTTTTGTTCCTGGGCGGTAGCGCTTAAAGTAATAAAAAGAGTTGTAACAGTAAAAATTGTACAATAATATTGTTTTTGGATTTTAGAAAAGGACTTGATCATATCTGCTAATTTAATTCAGGTAGAATGGGTGATGTAGAATCGGTTTCCTGTCTTTCTTTAATCCTCGGAGAAACAAAAAGATAAATTAGGATAAAGAAACAAAGCAGGCCGATGAAGAACCAGTAATAATCTGCGCCTTTAAATTGAGCAAAGAAACCACCATTAGAAATACTCCTGTTTACCAGGGCTGTGAAAAGATTTCCTAGCGCTGTGGTGAGTAACCAGATCGCAATCATGGTACTTTTCATTGATTTACTAGCCTGCGTATAGGCATATTCCAGTCCGGTAATGGATACCAGAACTTCTGCGGCAGCAAGAATAGCATAAGCCAGAACCTGCCATCCAATAGCAGGAGTTGCGCCGCCATCAATACTGGTTTGAATTAATGCAATGATCACAAAAGATATAGCGGTAAGGACCAAACCAGCGCCTATTCTGCGCAGCGGGGTAGTTTTTAATCCTTTTCTATCCAAAAAAGGATATAGCCAATAGTTAAATATGGGAATAAAGACCAGCAAGAAGAAAGGATTTACCGTCTGGATCTGCTCTGGAAGAAGGTTTATACCCAGGATATGACGGTCCATCTTTGTAGCTTGTAATACCCACTCTGATAAATTCTGATCCCATAGGGCCCAAAAAATCGGAATGAATGCGAATACAGCCAGAACATTATAAACAGTTTTAACGTCTTCCACTTTCTGGTGATCAAACTTTTCTTTTGCTACATCCAGCAGCGATTGTTTTTTCTTCTTTGATCGCCAATTGATGAGCGCATAAATGGATATGAAAACAAAGTTATTTTTATTCACGCCCGATGGCGGAATATTGATGTACGTTTTTCTGCCCAAAAAGAATATCACGGTGGCAAGCGCCATTAAAATTCCGGGGATTCCAAATGCCCATTTGGCGCCATAACGGTCGTAAACCAATGGAATTACAATAGTAGACAAGACAGAACCAGCGTTGATGCTGAAGTAAAACCAACCATAAACTTTCGACATCAGGTGTTTGTTGCCGACTGTAAACTGATCACCAAGATTTGCAGATACACACGATTTAATTCCTCCGGCACCGATGGCAATTAAAATTAATCCGTATTTAAATTTTTCCAAATCATGATCAAATAAAGCCAGACACAAATGCCCAATACAGTAAACTATTGACACATAAATGATCACTTTATATTTTCCGAAAAACCAATCCGCCACCAGGCCGCCAACAAATGGAAGCGCATAAGCAAGCGATACAAAAAAATGTGTGGTTTCATTTGCCTTGGCTTCTGCAGTAATCTGCAAAAGAGGATTCATGGTTGGATTAAAAAAGTGAAACACCAAAAAGGTGGCTAAAATAGAACGCATGCCATAAAAGCTAAAGCGTTCTGCCCCCTCATTGGCAATAATGTATCCAATACTCTTGGGGTAGCTGCTCTTTTTCAATTCCATTTTATCCATACGCTAATTTGGTGTAATTCCGGGGATCAGTCTTTACTGATTTTCACCCTATGATGCATTATCTTATCCTCTTTGAGATTGTGACCTAAATGAGCCGACATTTTTTATCGCTTTTATTACTTTTGATCAAATTTTATTATTCATCACTACAAAATAAAGCAGATGTTTCAAACAAGTGTATATGTGGAGAGAAGGGCAGCGTTAGCTGAGCAGTTAAAATCTGGCTTACTTCTTTTCTTTGGCAATGAAGAAAGTCCGATGAACTATGCCGACAATACCTACAGTTTCAGGCAGGATAGCACATTCTTATATTATTTCGGTATTGCACATCCGGGCCTGGTGGCGGTGATTGATATCGATGAAAATCGCGAAATCATTTTTGGGAATGAAATGAGTATTGATGATATCGTTTGGATGGGCAGACAACAAACCATCCAGGAAAAAGCAAATCTGGCAGGCATCTCACAACTTCAGCCCTTTAGTGAAGTTTTTACTTATATTAATCAGGCGATTTCAAAAAACAGAAAGATTCACTTTTTGCCGCCTTATCGTGCAGATAATAAAATTAAACTGGCTCAGTTGTTAAATCTTCGCGTTGATAGCCTACAACAGGCTGCATCAGTGCCATTCATCAAAGCAGTTGCAACACAACGCTCCATAAAATCAGCATTAGAAATTACGGAGATTGAAAAGGCCGTTAATCATACAATTGATATGCATTTGCTGGCCATGCGCAAAACCAAGCCGGGAATGAAAGAGGAAGAGGTTGCAGCCTTAATTCATGGTGAAGCACAGAGAACAGGTGGAAATCTGGCTTATCCAATTATTCTAACCATTAATGGTCAAATTTTACATAACCATTTTCACGGAAACGTGATGCAGGAAGGACAGCTCGTGCTAAATGATTCTGGGATGGAAACCGAACTTGGTTATTGCGGAGATCTGACCAGAACTTTCCCGGTTGGGAAAAAATTCGACAGCAGGCAACGTGAGGTGTACTCCATTGTCCAGTCTGCACTTCAACGAGCAGAAGCCGCTTCTACACCAAATGCAAGATATATTGATGTTCATTTTGCCGCCTGTAAAGGTTTGGCAGAGGGAATGAAAGCGATGGGTTTAATGAAGGGTGATGTAGACGAAGCAGTAGCTGCAGGTGCGCATGCATTGTTTTTTCAATGCGGTACGGGCCACATGATGGGGCTTGATGTACACGATATGGAAGATCTTGGCGAAAAATATGTAGGTTATAATGAAAACCTGAAGAAAGAAACGGAGCTGTTTGGCTTGAAATCGTTGAGACTGGGAAAGGAGCTGGAACCTGGTTATGTGTTTACCATTGAGCCAGGAATTTATATGATTCCTGAACTGATTGATTTATGGAAATCTGAACGCAGATTTGAATCCTTTATTAATTATGATGCGGTAGAGAAATTCAAAGATTTCAGTGGAATCCGTTTAGAAAACAATTATGCGATGACTAATGATGGTCTGCAATTGTTAGGAAAACCACTGGCGATTGAGATTGATGAAGTGGAAGAAATTAGAAACAACGCTTATTAAATTGATATGACCTACCAGGAAAAATTATCCGCCATTCGGGCTAAAATGATGGCGGTTGGGATTGATGCTTATATCATTCCATCGTCTGATCCACACATGAGCGAGTACGTGCCAGATCGATACAAGTGTATCCAATTTGCATCTGGATTTACAGGTTCTGCCGGAACATTGGTGATTACACAAAAATTTGCAGGCTTGTGGGCCGATTTCCGTTATTTCGAACAAGCTAACCAACAACTTGAAGGTAGCGGATATGAACTGGTGAAATTGAAAGTTCAGCACACCCCTGAATATATTGGCTGGTTAGATGAGCAATTACCTGCCAGATCTATAGTGGCCTTCGATTATCAGCTAATGTCGATGGTTTTGGGCGAAGAAATTAAACAAGCTTTATCCGTAAAACAGTTTGCGATCCAGGATTTGGATTTGCTAACGGAAATATGGGAAAACAGACCAGCGCTACCAAATGATCTTGCTACTTTATTACCAGAGGAAGACTGCGGCCAAGATTTCAAAAGTAAACTTGTTGATCTTCGGTTGGAGATGCAGAAAGCTAAAACTGATATTCACGTGATCTCTAGTTTGGATGATCTGGCCTGGCTTTTCAATATCCGTGGGAATGATGTGAGTTATAACCCGGTGGTGCTTTGCTATGCTTTAATTACTGCGGATGAAGTGGCATTATATATCAATGATGGAAAATTATCGCCTGATGATTTGAATTTGCTGGCTGAAAGAGGAGGAACCATAAAACACTACCAAAACATTAGCGCTGATATTCAGGGATTAGCAAACTGTACCATTTTGCTTGATGGAAAGCGGACTTGCTATAAATTCTTAACGCAGTTATCTTCAACGGTACGCATAATTAAGGAAACCAATCCGGTAGTTTTTTTGAAATCAATTAAAAACGAAATTGAAATAAAAAATACAAGGGCGGCGATGGTAAGTGATGGTATTGCGCTCACGAGGTTTTTTAAATGGTTGGAAGAAAATATTGGTAAAATAGAAATTACTGAACTTTCTGCTTCTCAAAAGGTGAAGGAATTTCGGGAGCTTGGTAAAACTTTTGCGGGGATTAGTTTTGCTTCGATTGCAGGTTATGGCCCACATGCAGCGCTTCCACATTATTGTCCGGATGAAAAAAGTAATCTTGAATTACTTCCTAAGGGTCTTTTCCTGCTTGATTCAGGTGGTCATTATTTTTACGGAACGACCGATATTACCCGAACAGTTCCATTAGGCGAAACGACGGAAGAGGAAAAGATGGATTATACATTGGTGCTTTCAGCAATGATATTTGGTTCTGCAGCTAAGTTTCCGAAAGGAACGCGGGGTTATCAGATCGATGGAATTTGTCGACAGCAGCTCTGGCAGCAAGGTATTAATTACGGACATGGTACAGGCCACGGTGTGGGATATTACCTGAACGTGCATGAGGGGCCACAAAATATTGGACCCTCTAATGCTGCAGTTGCGGTTGATCCGGGAATGATTACTTCTATCGAACCAGGGATTTACCGGCCGGGTAGACATGGGGTCAGGATTGAAAACCTGGTGTTAACAGTTCCGGCAGAAACTACTTATTTTGGAGAATTCCTTCAGTTTGAAACGGTAACATTGGCTTACATTGATACCTCGATTGTGGTTGCCGAATGGTTACTTCCTGAACAGATTAATTGGTTGAATGCCTATAATCAAATGGTTTATGAGCGATTGAAGCCAGGGTTAAGTGAGGATGAGGCGTTATGGTTAGCGGGGAAATGTAAAGCGATATGACGGTAGGTTAGGTTGAAAATCAGGTTGTAGCATCTCGCTACGACTCTTCCTAGTCTTAGCCAGACGGGCTTCTTTCTTTTTCTTGGCAAAAAGAAACAAAAGTCAAGGCTTGCATCCTTTCTTGAATAGCAGCATCGAAATTCTTAAAGCAGAAATATGAGGCTTAGCCCTTACTTAAACCCGCCCTCGCTGCATATTTCCTTGGTCATTCGGAATAGGAAAGTAAGTGCAAGAATTTCAATGTGCTCTTCGGCGAAATTCTGCTAGGCCGGATAGCGTACTTAGGTAAATGAAGCGGTGGTTTTAAAGTTTGTTTAGCATGATGCATGGAGTGATGGCTTTAAGATTGATTCGTTCCTAAGCAATGACGGAGATGGTGCAGATGTTAATAAATTAGCAAAATGGCGATCGCTATAACCACCCAGCAAAGCCAAACCACTGTTTCCTCGTTCTGCTCTTAGACCGGCATGGTCAATTTTTTGGGATGGCACTGACCAAGCCTACCCACTGACTTTAACAGAAAAATTGCGAGCCGGCAGTTTTGTTTCTTTTGCTGTCAAAAGAAAAAAGGCCCGTCCGGCCAGGACAAGATAAAATCATTTAACTTTGAAGAGTAAAAAAATCTGCTTGTAGCTTCTCGCTATGACTCAATGTATATAGCGATCGTATTAAGATTGCTTCGGCGGCTGAAGAAGCCTTCTCGCAAAGACGGAAATAGATATTCAATAAAAAACCCAGCATCGGAATAATCCGATCTGGGCTTCAACACTAAACTAACCATTATGGCTTTTTAGTAATAGCAGGGATTTGAATAGTTACGGTGTAACTGCCTGCTGATAATGCTTTAAAACCAAAGAATACGGGATTTACATTCCTGTTTTCAACTGTAAACCTCGCTGGGATTCTGTAATAATTTCCGGTTCCGTTGTTGCCATCTTTAATCGGGAAACCGTTAGGGAGATCAATAAAATCCCATTCTAATGCAGCGGTGGTTCTAACCAAAGGGAAATAAGGATTCATTTGTGAAAAATTTCCCCGGTCGCCCCTGGTAACCACTTGCCCGGCAGATGGATTAAAGGCTACACCATTTTTATCTAAAAACACAAAACGGATTTTATTCGTGCCTTTGCTATCATAAGAAACAGTTACAGGAAGTGGCGACTGACCGCTAAAACCTGTTTCCGTATCAGGATCGGAAGTGGTAAAAAAAGCACCTGCATCCAAAGCAAAATGCGCTTTAGGAAGCAATTGAATTTTGCAGGCATTTAAAATGTCGCGGGTTCCTTTAACGTTGGTTACCTGAACATCGATCACATAATTTCCCGTAGCTACATTTGCCGTGGCTTGTGAAAGTGTTATCCGTCCGCCTACTTCGCTCACTTCCAGTGGGAGGGCAGGTTTCAATACAATTTTCTGATTCACAAGGGCCACTGTTGAATCTGCACTGGTAATCTGACCCAAAAATTGTTTAATGGTAAATTCCTTGAGCATATCTGGCGCAGGCTGACCTGTATTCGAATTCCTGACTGCCAATAGTTTAACCTTCACAGGGCCGGTAGAGCCATCTAATTCCAGCGCTTTAGAATTGACCACATTTCCCTGTGTTGCGATGAGTGGGTTAGGGCTGTAGTACATATAATCACTGATAAAGCCTGGAGTTACTTTTTTGCAGCTAAAAAAGATGCCCACCAGAGCCAATGCAGATAGAGATGAAATGATAAATCTTTTTTTCATGATTGTTGCTGTTGCAATTCCTGGTTAGAATCTGATGAATGTATGGTTGTTGTTTAACACATGTAACATGCCGCCTGAAGATGGTTCAATCCCGGTGGTTTGGCATTGTGCCCGTAAATCGATATTCGGATCGTTGGGTACGGGAGTCGCATTTGGAGGATCGAGCCCACCCCTGACTTTAATGTAATAGAGGTAATAAATCGGGGCCGAAGACCATGATTCACCAGGCTTGGGCTGTAAAATACGTTGTACCGCAGTTTGTGTATTTGCAGCATTAGCAACCACTAAAGGCTGCAATGGCGTGGAAGTTAATTCTATCCGCGATTTTGACAGGTACATGCGCAAAGAATCTGCTTTGATATCCTTATACATATCAGTGAGCGTGTACGTGTTATTTTCATCAATTTTACGAACAGAATCTCGTTTTACCCTGATGTAATTATTAATGGAATAATTGGTTGGTGCAAAGAAAGTTGCTGCGCCATTCACTTCATCTTTCATGTTATAATGATCAATTACCATAATCAGCGTATCGAATAAATGATACTTGTGTTGTTTCAGGTAATCATAAGTAGTGAGCGGTGTTTTTGCTTCACTAAGACCACCATCGGTTAAATATTCACTCTTTTTGCAACTGGTAAAATATGCCAGCCCCAGGCTGAATATTATAAAGTACAGAAGTTTATTTTTCATCATTTACATCTTTGAGCTCCAGAATGGAGTTTGAGTCAATTTTTTGTTAATGTTCATCAATGCCGGATCTAAAGGCCAATAGTATTTACCAGCATCAAAATCACTTTTATTCATTTTTTCAGCACCAAACTTCATGATTCCGGTTTTTTTACCGAGTCTTACCAAATCGTAATAGCGATGTCCTTCTAAGAAAAGTTCCCTTCCACGTTCGTCGATTATGCCTTCGAATAAATTAGCGTTTGTGCCTGACCAGGCGCCTAAACCCGCGGTGGCACGAACTTCATTTAAAGCAGATCTGGCCTGGTCAAACTGATTTAAGGCGGCAAGCGCTTCGGCTTTGAGCAAAGCGATATCAGCAAGCCTGAAAATGATAATGTTGTTTCTGGATACGGCATTAATTACATTTTGCCCGTTAACATAAGTAATGTTGGAATACTTAATGCAAATAGGATCGGTAGAATTAGTCAATGCAAATGCCGCCGTCAATCGCTTATCTGTAGGTGTATCAAATAAGGTAGTTAAGGTGTTAACATTAAGCGTAAATATGGCAGTTCCGGTATTGGTTGTTAAATAGGGGTTTTTTAAAGTGTAATAGGCAATATTAAATGAGTTACCTTCATTTTCATCACTCTGTGCGATTTCGAAAATCCCTTCGCTGGATTTACCTTTAAAAATATTTAAGTAGTTATCACGGTTTACGTACTGATAAAAGTTTTGGCTCAGGATTTTATCAGCAGTTAAATTACAATTCTGATAATCGCCTTGCCAGGCATAAATATGAGCCAATAGCGCCAGGGCAGCACCTTTATTTGCTCTTACAGCACGGTTGTTTGCATTGGTATAATCCCAGCTTAATAAGTTTATTGCAGTATTCGCATCGCTGATGCATTGTGCTAAAACTTCGGCAGCTTTGGTGCGGGGTATATCCACAGCATCCAGCACATTAACAGATGCTGTTACCAAAGGTACATCACCCCAGATTCTGGTCATGTAGAAATAGTTAAACGCTCTTAAAAAATAAGCTTCGCCCAGGAGATTGTTTTTAGATATGGTCGAAGCAAATTTATCATCGCCAATGGTGGGAATAAATTTGATGCATCGGTTTGCCTGATCAATTGCACTGTAAAATGTATCGTACCTTCTCATTTGCATCATTCTGTCCCAGGTTTCTCCGCTGGCTATAGGAATAGACCATTGCATTTGGGCAATCTCACTAAATCTATTACTGGCAGCTGCCGAAAATTCATCAGTCGGTAAATCACCGTAGGCATAAAAACCAATTCCTTCGGCTTTATTTAATGTTTTTCTCAATAGTGCATAACCGCCTGCAACGGCTTTATCGGCATCGCTTTCCTTTTTCCAGAAGGTTAAATCGGTAGAAACGCTGATAGGTGCCTCATCCAAGAATTTTTTACAGGAGGTGATCATGCTTATTCCAATGGCACAGCAGATATATATCGTAAGTTTTTTCATTGTTGTAGGGTTAAAAGGTTAAATCAAAGCCGAACGTATACTTTTTAGGGATTGGATAATCATTCCCGCCCGAGTAGCCTGTTACTTCTACGGCTTCTGGATCAGGTACAGTAGATCTGGACCAAACTTTTACGTTATCCATTACGCCATAAAATCTAACCATACTTAATCCGATTTTTTTTGTGAATTTCTGAGGCAACATGTAACCCAATCTGATGTTTTTAATCCGTAGAAAGCTTGCATCTTCAATGTAAGTGCTCTGGCCAATGTGCCATTTATCAACACTGTTGGTAATCAGGCCGGGGTATTTTGCAATGTCGCCAGGTTTAGACCAGAAATCTGCCACATTGAAGTTAGAAGCCGGGCCAGAACGCGGACCCCAAAATAAATAGGGGTCATTGGTGCCAGCATCCTGAAGTTTATCTGATAAATAACCATTCCGCAAGCTCCGGCCAGAAATAAAGGTCAACAGTACATCGAGCGAAAATCCTTTATAAGAAAAGGAGTTTAACATCCCGCCGGTAATATTTGGATTTGGATTTCCAATGGATACATAATCGTTATAATCGATGTTGTAATCGCCATTTTGATCTACTCTTGCCGGGTCGCCGGCGGCATATTGCGCACCACCAAAATGCGTAATTCTTTTACCCGTTTTCGGATCTATCGGAACATCGGCATCAGTAGAATAAATTCTGTTTACATCCCAAACCTTGAAGGTGAACAATGGCTCGCCTACACTTAACGTTTGTTGCAACCAGGGCGGCCCAAAGGTGAAATCTCTTCCGCCATTTGGCAGCTTGGTAATGTAATTATCGTTATAGGCAATATTGAAATTAGTGGTCCACTGGAATTTTGACGTTGGTGCCAGGTTTCGGGTAGTTAGTGTAAATTCAACCCCGGTATTGCGTAAATCTACATAGTTATTAGAGGTTTGAGAGTAGCCTGTGGTTAGCGGTACACCGATTTGAAATACCTTTGCTTTTGAATCACGGATATAATAATCAGCCGTTAAGGTAATCCTGTCTTTCAATAAACCCAAATCTATCCCTGCATTAAATTGCGGACTTCTTTCCCAACTGATGGAAGCTGCCGAAGCCGCACCATAATAATCAGGATAGAGTACCTGCGTACCATTATAAGTGGTTTGTGTGCCTTGTTGACCGTTACCCAATACAGATGTAGGATAATTAGCATCAGCAATTAATGATTGATATTGGGCGTAATAAGCACCGGGATCATTTCCAGTAATACCATAACTGGCCCTGAATTTTAAATAAGAAACTACATTTTTCACAGGCGTGAAGAAACTTTCTTCTGACGCATTCCAACCCACTGAAACGGATGGAAAGGAGCCCCATCTGCTATCTGCGCTATATCTGGATGATCCATCGGTACGATATACGGCTTGAAGCAGATATTTTCCCTTGTAGTCATAAACAAAACTCCCCATCCACGATAAACGTGAGCGCTCCTGAATCTCATTACTCACAAATAAATTTGGACCAGAAGCGATGCCGGCAACCGTTTTAACAGCGTCAGCATTCCCTATACTAGAACTCCTGGTATTATTTAACACGTTTTTTTCCATCCCCTGGAGCACCACTACATTAAAGTTATGCCCGCTTTTTAGCGATTTCGTATAGTTTAAAGTGTTCTCCAGCTCCCAGCGGTTGGTTTGGTAAATATAGCCGGTAGCCTCATTTTGTCCGCTTTCACTTAATAAGCTGGGCATAAAAAAGCTGCGGGTATTATTCGTAATGTTATAAGAGATGGTACTTTTCAGGTTCAAACCCGGCAAAATGGTATATTGCGCCATGGTGTTTCCATTTAAACTGGTGTTCTTGTCGTCATCCCTAAGTTCATCGTATCTGCCACTGTATAGTTCTTGTTCAGTTTGGCCAATACTCCAGAAAGATGAGGGAAAACCCCACGTTGTAAACGGATACCTGCTTCTATTAGGGTCACCTATTCCATGTTTCGCCTTAGTTAAGCCTACAAATAAATTGGTTTGTACCAGTAATTTTTTGGTTGGATTTACCTGAAAAAACAGGCTGGGGGTTATCCTGGTGATGTCGTAACCTTTCATTACGCCTTCTTCATAATAACGGTTAAAGGAGAACCTGTAAGAGTACTTATCGGTTGCCCCGGCAATACTGGCATCTACATTACTGATATTCCCGGTTTGAAGAAACAGGCCCTGCCAATCGGTATTGTTATTAAATGCGCTATTCAAACTATCGGTAAGCATCATGTTCAGGTTTCTCAGTCGATCATATTCAGCATTGCCTCCATAAAGTAAACCCATTTTTAACCGTCTTTCTGCTGCTCCGGTTTGAATAGGCTTTAGCGCAGGCTTATTTGCGATTCCGAAATAGCTCGAAACCCTGATTTGTGGCGGCGCACCGGCAATGGCACGTTTTGTTTTCACAATAATTACCCCATTAGCGGCGCGTGCACCATATACTGCCGAAGCAGATGCATCTTTCAAAACATCTACAGATTCAATATCATTCGGATTAATGGCCTGGAGCGGACTGCTACCGTAAGCAGAACCAATATCATTTACATCGTAAATTACCCCATCAATAACATATAAAGGAGAACTGGTTTGCCCAAAATTTACATTGCTTGCTCCACGAATGCTCACAATATTATTTCCGCCAGGTTCGCCTGATGTACTTAAAATGGTTAAGCCTGCAACTCTACCTTGCAACATGGCGTCGAAAGTAGAATAAGGCGTGTTTTCAAAATCTTTTCCCTTAACTGATGAAATGGCGCCTGCCGTATTTTTCCGCTGGATGTTCTGGTAACCAATGGCCACTACCTCATCTAAAGCGTTATCATCTTCTGCTAGTTCTACCTTAATATTTGTTTTCCCGGTTGATGAAATTTCCTTCGTTTTATAGCCCACAATACTGATGGTGAGCATGGGCGATCCTTCTTTTAGCGTAAGCGAGAATACCCCTGTGTTATCAGATGAAGTTCCGTTTGTAGTTCCCTTTTGTTTGATAGATGCCCCGGGTATGGGCTCGTTTTTTCCGTCGGTTACCGTACCGGTAATTCTGGTTTGTGCCAGGGTAATAAAGGGCAGCAAAAGGAATAGTATGATGCCGAGTAATTTACCTCGCCTCCAAGTAGAGTTCAATTTCATTAGCTTATTGATTAGTTTAAACGTTAGGTTAACGATTATAAATTTACCTTTGTAATGACTTAAATATGACGAAGATTTTACCTGATTTGAATCGTTTTTTAACCTATCCACAATAAAAAACAACTTATTCAGTTGATCGAAAATTTTTCTCTGGATAAAAGATTGAAATTGAGAATGGAAACTTTAATAAATAATCATCCAATTTTGCCTTATTTTGTATTAGTAGTTTGATTAATAGTGGGTTATTGATTTATTTTTGATAGGGTTTTACTTTTTTTTGATAAAATACCATGGTGCTTTAAAACGAAAAAACTCCCGTTCACAGAATTGAAAACGGGAGTTTTTCGAGAAAAAAATAGACCAATATTTATTATTTAACGGCCCACTCGTGCACGCCGGTTGCATGCTCTTTCGGGAGTTGAATTTCCATTCGTAAAGCGGTTGTATTTACTGGTTTGAAATGAAGTAAATTGAATTTGTCTTTGCTGATTTCGTATGGGGAAGTTGCTTCGACAGGTAACCACTGATCTCCTTTTTTATACAACAATTTGTAGGATGCAGGAATCCGGCATCCACCCCAGGGACTATCATCATACCAATAAATTTTAGATTCACTTACGGTTTGCGCAGCATCAAAATCATACTGGATAAATTCCTTGGTATCTTTTGCAGGCCACCAGTGTAGGTAAGGGAAATTGGTGTCTTTAGAATCGGCCGATTCATACTGGTCTTTAATGGCAGAGAACATCCTCTTATTTTTTAATGATGCAGATACGGTACTCTTGCTGGCAATGGTTGGAGCAGGTTTTGGTCTGGCGGCCGATTGTTCATACGGAATCCAAACAGTCATCTCACTTGGTCCGCGGTTTGCCCATGCATAATAAGGAATGGCTTTTACATTTTGATTCACCACTAAAAGGCTGTCGCTGTTTAATTGTCTTTTGGTACTTTGCCCGGCAATATTGATTACGCCAACGCCGTTTAAAAGGTTCGGATCGTATTGTGCAGTGGCGATGGCATTTTTATCGATCATAATGTTCTGCACCAGACTATCTTTATTGTCAGGTCCTTCAAGGCAGTAAACCATCGGACCACGTTCCAAAACAAAACGGGATAAATCATCTTTTACACTCTTGTTCGCAATAACTTTATCAGTTTCCAGCGGAAGATTCAACAAAACCAAGTCACCTTTTTTCCATTTTCTGGTTAATAAGGCATAACCCTTATCCGTGATAAAGTTCGTCGCCTTTCCGTTTATTGAAATGGTAACTGGGAGGGTTTTCTTATTCATAAAGGCATATAAATCGCCTGGAGAAGCTTCCTGATTCGCCCAGCCCGGGATGCGGATTTTTAAAGTGAAATCAGCCGTTTTTTCCGGATTGACATTAATAGCCACCTCACCTTTCCATGGGTATTCGGTGGTTTGTGTAATTTCTACATTGGTAGCATCAAGCGCAATTTTACTGGTATTGCCCATGAATAAATTAACGTAAAGATCATTTTTATCCTGTGCATACACGTAGCCAGGTAAAGAAGGTAAGAACCTGGCCATGTTACTGATGCAGCAGGCACAACTGATCCAGGCGCTGCGCTGGTGTTGAAACATGGAGGCTAAAGGATTAGGATAGAAAAATCGGTCGCCGCTTAAAGAAACACCCGATAATAAACCATTGTATAAGGTTCGTTCCAGCACATCAATATATTTTGAATCGCCATGTAGCAAAAACATCCTTTCATTCCAATAAACATTCCCAATGGCTGCACAGGTTTCTGCATAGGCAGACATGTTTGGTAGTTGATAAGCCTCGCCAAAAGCTTCGCCAGCACCTGTTGCGCCAATGCCACCTGTAATATAAAGTTTCTTATTTACCACATCTCCCCATATATCATCAATAGCTGCAAGGTATTTCGTATCGCCGGTTAGCGCTGCAATATCTGCCATTCCGGTATACATATAAGCTGCCCGCACGGCATGGCCAACGGCAGTATGCTGGTCTACCACTTTTTTATCTGCCTGGTTGTAAGCATCTCCCTTTGGTCCGCGAACATCTAAAAAGAACTTAGCCAGGTCGAGATATTTTTTATTGGCTGTAACGCGGTACATTTTAGAAAGGCCAATTTCTACAATCTGGTGGCCGGGATATTCTTCTATTTTGCCAGGGCCGAAAGTTTTAACTAAAAGATCTGCATTCTTAATGGCAATATTTAATAAGGTTTTTTTGCCTGTTGCCTGGTAATGCGCAACTGCAGCCTCGTACAGGTGCCCGGCATTATAAAGTTCATGGCTCAGAATTTCTTCCTTCTCCCAGCGTTTAGATCCGATCCATTCATGAGGTTGTTTCGCATTTACGGTTCTGAAGGTAAATAAATAACCATCCGGTTCTTGTGCAGCTCCAATAATGGCAATCAATGTATCTATATAAGCTTCTAGTTTAGGGTTTGCTTTATTTTGAATGGAGTAAGATGCACCTTCAATCGCTTTGTAAACGTCAGTATCATCAAATGGAAACTCGCTCATTTTGTCGCCACTTAATTTTTTGCCAGCGCGTAAAAAATTGTCCATCCGGCCATTGGCTTTGCATTGCGCAATTACATAGGGGATGGTAACGTTGGCATTAATCTCCATTTTTGGCTGCCAGAAATTATCGTGTACATGTACTTTCGTAAAGGCAACCGGCTGGATGGGATAGTCTTGTTGCTGAGCAGATGCTGTTGCCATTGCAACTATTAATACCAATGCAACTGTTAATTTCTTCATTTTTTAGATCAGGTTTTTAGCTGGTTTCACATTCCATTTCCCTCTGGAATGCATGTCGTTAATCCACTTGTATTCGCTTAAAGATCACCTTCTTTTCAGGAATGAGTGAAATGTTTAAGGTTATTCTATATCTGGTTAAGGTTTTATCAGTAGTGATGCTGATGGTACTAAATTAGTAAGAAAGCATTGTAGTCGGTTAATCAGTTTTGGCAAAAGTTAGCCGTATTTTAACTTATTTAACTTTGGTTTAGAAACAGAAATTTAAGTTAAACTTATAGTATGTTCGAGTAAAAAAACGCTAGGGTTTCGTGTAAAATACTACGGGGTTGGTGTAAGAAAAAAAACTATGTAACATTTTTGATGCTTCTTTGGGCAATCTAATCATTGTAAATGTATAATCTCTCAACTCTCAAAATCTATCCTTATTGTTTAAGAGTTCTTTGCGCTAATCCGCTAAATGAAACCTCTGATCCTGACCTTGGAACTCAAATTCTTTCAGTCGTCACATTCAACACCAGAAACTTTTTTTAAACAATTAATAACGCTAATCATGAACAAAACAAAATTTAAATTCCTAAGGGCTTTATTGCTCTTATGCGCTCTCATTGGACTAACAATTCAAAGTTGTAAAAAAGAAAAAACAGTAGACATTTCAGATGGAATTGAAGCTGGGGCTAAAGATAGGCTTTCCATGTCTAAAAAGACCTTTGACAATTTGTACTCTGAAATGAGAAAAGCTAATAGGAAGGTATTACCGTCAAATATTAAAAACAGCTTTCCTGAATTTATTTCCCTTTTTCACCATGAATCAACATTAATAAGTAAAACGTCATTATCGATTAAAGCAACTTCGCCATTAATGATGGCTAGAAAAGCATCCTTGCAAGCTTCTTTAAAGCCGGCACCAAAGTCTAATGTCAACCAGAATCAAGGTGCTTGGGAAGAAGTTGCTCCAACCTATGATGAGGTAATGACAGAGATTGTTGACGATCAGGTCTTTCAATCAATGTTAAATGTCGAAGGAGAAATTCAGGTAGATAATATAATTTATAAGGTTACCCCCTTATGGAACCTTTTTTACAAATGCAAATAATTACGCCGCTTTGAATAATGTGTTTGCCGATATTGCTTTACAGAACGATTATACTGTAAGGCTTGAAGATCAAGCTACACCAATTTTAATGGATGCGGTTCAAGTACAGAGCACGCAATATAGTGATGTAAGGTTACTCAATCAAAGTGTCTATTTCGTAGATTCATTTGTAGAGGAAGACTTGCCTCAACCTGAAGTAACTGTTTTCCCTTCTGACGCTGTTTTAGATCCGCTTGTATTCCCAGATTTAGTTGATGCTGATAATAATGGAGTAACGCCACCCTCAACACCTGATGAACTTCCGATTGCTAACCGTCAAAGTTACTTTTTAGATAATTTAATTATGGGGACGCAGCCTGCTGCTGATCCAGCGTATAACAATAATATTGATTATCCAATAGAGTTCAGAACAGGTTTCGGGAGCATCCTTCAAACATTTTTTGATAATTCAACACGATATAATAACTTTAATAACAAATATCGTATGAGTGCACTGATGTATAACAGGAATTATGGAGTTATCAAAACACTTGGGATAAAAGTTAAGTGTCAAAAAAAGGGATGGTTTTGGTGGAACAAAACGGATGCACAAGAAATCAGAGCCGGATGGGATTATATTTCTTATAAAGCCCCAATTGGTGTAGAAAAAATAGGGTTACCTAGTAATGATTTTGCACCATCAATTGGTCAACCATTCTTAATTAATCCAACAGAAGACCCATTCTATGGTGTGCCAATGTGGGGAAGTAATAATAGCTATGCTAAGCGTTATAATTTATATGGTTGGTATATGAAACGTGGCGATAATGAAATATTTACCGTTACTATTCCTGGAGGACTTTTGCCGATAAATAATCTTGAAGATGTGGATATACCTTCAAGTAAATTTAAATTCGCCATAAATGCTGGCTGGGCTAAATTAAAAGATGTATTAACCAAGTCTGCACCATCTAGTGGCACGTTGATAAGTCCTAATGCAAGTAACTACAAATTTCCAATCTATCCATTAAATGGTAACGGTGAGGTGAAATACCTTTCGATTAATGATATGGAGAACATGCCAAAATCATACGTTGGGGGCATTAGTAAAACGACATATCTAAATGGTGACTATAATTTATATACAATCGTGTCTCCACAAGAGCTTCGAGAATATAATACAGACATGATTGATATTCCATTAGATTTTAGAATGGTGGAGATAAAACTTTCGACAGATCCTAGTAAGTTAGCCTTTGACATCGGTCAGGCAGCTAGATCACTTATAACGGATAAACTTGCCAAGTCTTATAATGTTGATAAAGGTACGATTATAGGAGCCGTTAAATGGGATAACCAATGGAGGTCAATAAGGTTAAACTTCAAAATGAAAGAATAAATAACTATGAAAAGAAAACTATTATTATTTGGATTTGCGCTGGTTGCATCAAATCTGCTTTATGCTCAAACGATTACCAAACAAGAAAAAGGATATTTTAACCTTACCGAATTGGGTTATACAGTTGGGAATCATACTTATGATATTCAGGTTAGTCCAAATAGATATGATGGCGGAACAACGGGTGCTTATTCCCTCAGTTTAAGGAATATCAATGGCGTATTTTTTACTAATAAAATATCAGTTGGGGCAGGTGTAGGTTTAGAAAATTACACGGATAATGATAATTATTTTACAAATAATAATTTTTTCCAGTTATTTTTAGACGTTAGGTATTATTTTAAAAACGACAATAATACATTCTTTGCTTATGGCGACGCAGGGACTGGTTTGAAAATTGATGATAATTTCAGCAAAGGCCAAATGTTCAACCTTGGAGGAGGATATAAATTCAAAGTAGGTTCAAAAATGGCAATGCTAGGAAGCCTAGGTTACAGTGATCAATCCATCAAAGATGAGCCATCAATAACGAGAAATCGCTATTACGGCCTTGCTGTTAAAGTTGGATTACTTTTTTAATGGCATATAATAATATTACCTAATAATAGAAACGACATTATTTATCACTTAGTCGTTTATTAAGAATATGATTAACAGATTCTTGTGATCACCAAAAAAGGAAACAACTGGTATATGTTGTTTCCTTAAATAGCCTTTATTGAGAAAATATAGAACCTTTTTGTCTGATTTGCAGAAATTAGCGAAAGTTGTCATTTTACCATTTAGATGTAACTAATATGGTTTCTTTCAGAATGTATGTTTCATGCATGGCTGGTTCCTTGATCGATGTAAGTCAAAAGAATAATGGTTTAGATAGGATAATGATTGTCATTTTGAATGATTTAAGAGTATTTGATAGTTTATTTTAATATACTTTACTATGTTATTTAAGAATGAAAATCTTTTTTTTGCCTAAAATAGAGCATTATAATGTACTTTACAGCAATTATCGAAGCCATCAAATTACGACGGAATTCTTTAAAAGTTACACAGGAAACCTTATCAGACCTTTCTGGCGTGGCCATTGGAGCAATCAAGAAATTTGAGTCGGGAAGAGGCAGCCCCACCTTGATTACGCTTCAAAAGTTATCTGATACACTAGGCCTTGAAATCACTTTAAGCATCAAAAAAATGGTAAATAATGAGGAAAGCTAAGGTGAATGGCAACAAGATCAACGTTTTGACCGTTAGTTACCTTTCTTAAATTCGTAAAAAGTACAACCATAATTTTTCAAGCACATATAATATCCGGTTATATAGACATTTGTTCAAAGGCCTTGAAGATGTTTCCTAAATGAATTAGCAGAAAAGGTGCAACCAGATCGGTTTGTCAAATGCATCAGGATCAATATGATATTACAACTTATCTAAATTATTTAAGCAATGATTTGCCCGGTTCAAAACTGATGATTTTAGTTCCGGGTCCATTTTATCCCAAATCCGATAAACCATAGAAAGCCTGTGGTTACGCTGAAGCTTTTCCCGATGCCTGTCATGAAAGTCCCAATACAGGCTGTTAAAAGGGCATGAATTTTCTCCGATTTTATCACTGCGATCATATTTACAGCTATCGCAGTAGTTGCTCATCTTGTGAATGTAGTTGGCCGTTGCCGTGTAAGGTTTTGAGCCGATAATCCCTCCATCTGCATATTGACTCATGCCCCTGGTATTGGTAATTTCTACCCATTGGATGGCATCAATATAGATCCCCAAATACCAGAAATCAACCTCATCAGGATTTATCCCTGCAAGCAATGCAAAATTCCCGGTGATCATTAAGCGTTGAATGTGATGAGCATATGAAAATTCCAGCGATTGCGCGATCGAATGTTTTAAGCAATTCATGTTAGTCTCACCCGTCCAGTAGAACTGTGGAAGTTTTCTCTGGTAATTAAAGTAGTTCAGGTTTTCGAATTCGGGCATCTTCATCCAGTAAATGCCCCTCATGTATTCCCGCCATCCTAAAATCTGCCTTACAAAACCTTCAATCTGGTTTAGGGATATCGATTTTTTGTTTTTTCTCCAGTAGTCAATCGAAGTGTTTACCACTTCAATCGGCGAAATTAGTTTGGTATTCATGCTAAACGAAAGGCGGGAATGATAAATTGACCACTCCTGCGTGTGCATGGCATCCTGAAAGGTTCCGAACAATGGCAGGCAGTTTTCGCAGAAATAATGCAGCAGTTTTAACGATTGATCTCTGTCAATCGGCCATGGCAGGTACTCGGGATTAATGTTACCAATGGTCACAATTTCTGAAGCCCTGATTCTTTCAAATTGTTTCCTCACATCATTAGCCAATAACAAAGGAGGATTCGGTTTATGGTTCTTAGGAAGTTTTTTCCGGTTTTCTGTATCAAAATTCCATTTCCCCCCTTGTGGATCATCCGTATCATCAAGGAGTAGATGATGCTTTAAGCGCATTGCCCGGTAAAAGCTTTCCATCAGTAATTCTTTCTTTCCGGAAAAGAAATCACCGAGTTCTGTTCTGCTGGTATAAAAATGCTCTGTATCGAACGAGCGGGATGAAATCTGGAGCGTGCTACAAAAATGGTTCAGTTCCTGATCCAGCCTATATTCATCGGGCAATTGATAATGAAATTCCTCAATACCAAATTTCCTGATGATTTCAGCCAGGTTATCAGAAAAGTTTTGTTTGTTCTCTGCATCATCAAGGCGAATATATAAGGTTTCAAATGCGGTACTATTAAGCGTTTCTGCAAAATTTTCCATCGCAGCAAAAAAAGCACAGGCCTTTTGGATATGGTGCCAAACGTAATCGGTTTCTGTTTTTACTTCCATCAATACATGAAGCGTATCTGGTGTCGCCTGAGCAAACCAGGAATGTTTCAGGTTAAGCTGATCACCCAGAACTAGCCTTAATGTTTTGTATTTCTTTTTCATCATATTGAGGGATGGGAGTAGGATATGGGTTGCGGGTTACAAGTTGCAGGTTACGGGGCTGGATGTATAGGGATATCGTATAGACAAGGCTTACTACTTTTTATCTCAATAGAATAAATGCCGTATTGGTTTAGCGCATCTGATCATAATTTTTCCAGGTATGGCCTGCAAAGTTTCCAGTATTTAAAGAAGGATGGAAATGCACCTGTAACCTCTGGGAACATCCATTCATAAATATCTTTAATGCCGGGATAATGGCCAAATGCCGGATGTTCTTTTGAGATAAAAATTTCGCCAGCTAATAGGTTACTATCCTGATGTAGCGATAATAAATCTGATACCTCACCAGTAAAAATTTGGACTCCCGGAATGTTTTTAGATAGCCCGATTATAAAATTGATCACATTTTCACCCACAGGGTATTGAGAAAAGTGAGTGGGTTCTAACAATAAAATCCGGTTGGCCAGATCATCTTTTCTCCATGTAGGATCAAGATTATAGCTGTTGTAAATAATGGTTGGTCGGTTTGCGTCTATTTTGGGTAAAGCCGTTTCTGGCAGGAAAGTTTTTAACTGTAGGCGAGTTCTGTCTTTTAATTCATCAGGGATTGGCATTAAAGGGAGTTCTTCATAAGTTTTATCCAAAAAAGTATCCTGCTGATTACTTAATGTATACTTATTGATATTCTCCTGATTACAATAGTATTTCTTGGAAGCAAATGCCGCAGCTACCCATTGCCAGCTGGCGTTATTACTCGCCATATCTCCATCTAATAAATGATAATATAACCACTTTGATGGTGTTTTCCAATGGGTTTTGCCGATGTTACAAACCATAGATGCCACATACATTCTGAGGTGATTGTGCATATAACCCGACCGATACAAATCATTAATCCCGTTATCAATTGCGATTATGCCCGTTTTGGCTTCTGCGATTGATGATATCATATCATGTTCTACAATATCAGGTTGCGGTTGGTTAAGATCATCCCAGATGCGGTCTTTTTTCTCCTGCCAAATGCGCTGATAATATTCGCGCCAGGCCAGTTCTTGTGAAAATTTTTCGGTTATTTCTAATCCAAGTCCTTTTCTAAATACTTCTTGTTGAATTTGCTTCAGGCTGATCACTCCCCTGGAAATATATGGTGAAAGGTAGCTCACTGCACCATTTACAAAATTTCTGGTCTTTGCGTATTGCAAAGGATCTAAATCTTTGATTTTATTTAAAATCAAAGCATAATCTGTTGTAAATTTTATTTCAGGCATTTGCTGTTTCATAGTGAAGAAATATTTATTAATAACTACAACAAAGCAATTACAGATTTCTGAAGTATTGTATAGAATGCCTTATTACATTTGAGACTGACGAAGTTTCCCCACCACAAAGTCCACCAAAACTTCATAAGTCAGATCAACTTACGAAATTTCAAAGGCTGGGAGCGCGGAAGAATTTCGTCAGTTTACAACAAGGCATTCGTTGTACCTGCAACTTATAGGAATAGACTGCTATTGTAAAACAGCAAAATTTATTCAACTTTTACGCCTTTCCAAAAAGCAACATAATGTTTTATCTCCTTGGCAGCGTCTTTTGGATTTGGATAGTACCAGGCAGCGTCTTCGTTTTTTTGACCATCTACTACCAATGTGTAATAAGATGCTTCGCCTTTCCATGGGCAAGTGGTGTGTTTGCCGGAAGCCTGAAAAAATTCTTCTTTTATAGAAGCGGCAGGAAAATAATGATTGTTTTCAATTACAATTGTATCGTTACTCTCTGCTAAGACTTGATTGTTCCAGATGGCTTTCATGATTTTAATCTTTAAGATATCAACCGATAAACTCAGAATTTGTTTCGATGGAATGCTCCTTATAGTTAAGCTTATTAAGGATAAATTTAGGCACACAGAACGAACATACCATAGATCGATAATTTCGAATCTATTTAGTGCTAAAGTTTAATGCCGAACATAAAATAATTGCAACCTTGTAACCCTTTATAAAATTATTCGTCTTAAACCATCTCGAACTTCATATTATATCCTCATGAAACCCTTATTAACTTACTTCTTATTCTTTTTAATCTTTTCCAGTGCAGCCGCCCAATCCATCCCAACAAAACTTGACAGCTTGATTGATGCTTATGCCTCACTTAATAAGCTTAACGGGAATATAATGATCACCAGGGATGGACAGCATGTTTTCGAAGGTTCTTACGGCTACAGAGATATAGAAAAAGAAAAGCAAACCATCGGGCGATGAAACCTTTCAAATAGCCTTAAAGAGTCCTTATCAAATAGCTTTTTCGTAAATATAAATATCGTTAGATAGATAAGGGCCATTTCTTATCGCTGCGCTTGGCTTGCCTCGGCTGGCCGCCGAAGGGCTCTTACTTTTTTGCTTGATCAAAAAAGTAACAAAAAACTCAAGGCTTGGATCTGATGTCGGATAAATTCGTTAAAGCTTTATTTCGGCAGCACAAGCACCCGATGAAGAATCGGGAGAGAACGCGCTGCCTTGGGTAGTGGTGGTTTGAAAGTTTAGAGTCTAAGCTTTAAACGTTTTCTCCTTCCATCATTTCCCAGGCCGGAGAGCAGGGTGGCAATAGCAGGATGCAGACTTAGATTTATAAGATTTATTTCTGCATTAAGGAGCGTTCGCAGGAACGGTGGGTTAACACGGTCGTCTTCCTGAACTTGATTCAGGATCTTTTTACAGAAGTTCAAAACGATCAACGAAAGACGAAAAACGATTCAAGTAAATAATTTTATACCGACCTATTTTAACCCACTAGCTGCGATGAATAATTTTTTCCAGCGCCCTTTCCCATCCGGGGAAAGGTGCCGATAGGCGGATAGGGGCTGTTTTTCCCGCTACGCTTGGCCTGCCTCGGCTGGCCGCCGAAGGGCTCTTACTTTTTTGCTTGATCAAAAAAGTAACAAAAAACTCAAGGCTTGGATCTGATGTCGGATAAATTCGTTAAAGCTTAATTTCGCCAGCACAAGCACCCGATGAAGAATCGGGAGAGAACGCGCTGCCTTGGGTTGTGGTGGTTTGAAAGTTTAGAGTCGAAGCTTTAAACGTTTTCTCCTTCCATCATTTCCCAGGCCGGAAAGCAGGGTGGTAATAGCAGGATGCAGACTTAGATTTATAAGGTTTATTCTACGTAAGGAAGTGCAGGAGCGGTGGGTTAACACACTCGTCATCCTGAACTTGATTCAGGACCTATGTTTTATTCTTAATGATTTTTTAAGTCGCTAGCTGCGATGAATAATTTTTTCCAGCGCCCTTTCCCATCCGGGGAAAGGTGCCGATAGGCGGATAGGGGCTGTTTTTCCCGCTACGCTTGGCTTGCCTCGGCTGGCCGCCGAAGGGCTCTTACTTTTTTGCTTGATCAAAAAAGTAACAAAAAACTCAAGGCTTGGACCTGATGTCGGATAAATTCGTTAAAGCTTTATTTCGGCAGCACAAGCACCCGATGAAGAATCGGGAGAGAACGCGCTGCCTTGGGTTGTGGTGGTTTGAAAGTTTAGAGTCGAAGCTTTAAACGTTTTCTCCTTCCATCATTTCCCAGGCCGGAAAACAGGGTGGTAATAGCAGGATGCAGACTTAGATTTATAAGATTTATTTCTGCATTAAGGAGCGTTTGCAGGAACGGTGGGTTAACACACTCGTCATCCTGAACTTGATTCAGGATCTTTTTACAGAAGTTCAAAACGATCAACGAAAGACGAAAAACGATTCAAGTAAATAATTTTATACCGACCTATTTTAACCCACTAGCTGCGGTGAATAATTTTTTACAGCGCCCTTTCCCATCCGGGGAAAGGTGCCGATAGGCGGATAGGGGCTCTTAACCAATTAACCACCCGCTTTACAGGCACCCTTCCTTAAAAAAGGAAGGGTGTAGCGGTTGCCATAACTTATTAGTTGGTGATACAGCGACTCAAATTAATTGATTTGAATCCTTTGTTTAAAAGCTGTGTTCCAGGCATTGCAATCTGCCAGCCAATCACCAATCATTTTATAGGCGTTGGTAATTTCGGCAGAAAAGTTTAGGGTGGTGCCTTCATAACCATCTTCCTGAAAAATATAGGCATTTAAACCATAGTACAACAATTCAGACAACTGCGGGAGATCAAAATTGGCAACAGACTGCGGGTTATATTCCAGGTTTTTGTTGTAATGCTTAAAATACTCTTCTTTTACCAAAGGTTTTGCTGCGTTAAGCAGGCTGATAATGTTGTTTACGTGATAAAGTGCATTGGCAATGGCAATGGGTTTGTGTTTGCCTGAACGGGGATCTGGCCCGGTGGCAGCACGCAGCAGTTCGTTAAGTAATCGGTTAACATCTGATAGACTCCTCATTTCGAAATAAGTTTCGATCAATTTCCGGAATTCATTTACAGCTTCTACCTGAACAGGGAGCTGTGGGTTTGGGTTTTTACTTTTGGTACTTCGCATAACCGTTAAATAAAGTATCCCGATCGCTGCGAAGTACCAAATAACTCTTTTCAGAGAAAATTGAAATGAGGGGCTGCCTCTCGATCGGGAATATTGTTAAAAGAATTGTTGTGATGAAACTCTGATAGGGTGAAAAAATTATTATTTAATACTTCGCGATGGCAATGTAGATACAAAAATTTAATTCACAAAATATTTTCGAAGAATGGCAGTTAAATGGAACCTAATTTTTTTTAGTAGCAATAACGGGTGATGTAGTGATAGTACATTCCTTTAAAGGTGTTTAAGCTGTTAATTTAAGCTTTCCCTTAACTGCTAAATGAAATATCCTGGTCGCTGCAAACTACCAATAACTCAATTTTAAGAGAAAATTGAAAATGTGGGGCCACCACCTGACCAGGAATATTATGTATGAAATTTTAATTAAGGGAATGATATGTTATTGTACTAAACCGAACAGGTAGGTTTGCAAACGCTGTAATAAAAAAAATCTAGGGATGATTATTTTTTAAGCTGATTGTTATTTGAAGATCGTCGTACATATGGGATGTGACAATAACAAGGTAATTTTAGATACTCGATCTACGGGCAATTACTGCTATGGTAAATGCATCGGCTTCCGCTAATTCTTGTATTACACGGGCAATACTAAATTCTTTCTCTAGCAGGGCGATGGCGCCATAATTGGCCTTACGGTTGGTTAACAGAAAGAGATTGTATTCTAATTTTTTCTGCCGCTTAATGTTGTCATCTTTCGTGTCGCCATCTGGTAAGGTAGCCACTACAGTGTTAACCGCTGCAAGTTCTGCATTAATTACCTCAATTTCTGATGATACCTCAATGGTGGTAGTGGCATAATTTTCTTGTTGGCGTTCTAAAGAAAGTTTCCTGAAAGATAAATCTTTCCGCTCCTTTTCGATAAGGGCCAGAACGGTGTCGCAATCTGCAACTGCCGTTAATGTTGATACTGAATAATTCATGTTTAAAAATTTATTTTGTAATAAAAAATATTCCTAATAGTAGCAAATAAACTTTTTAAAATATAAATATTTCGACATTTAAATTGTATGATTTTATTTACGTTAAAAAAATGATTTTACTTTAAAAACCAACCTGAATTGTTCATTGCTGTTAATGCTTTCCAAATAAATATGATTCAAAAAGCATCTGGCATTCTTAAAAGTGAGATTGGAAACCATTTATCTCGAAACAAAAAATAGTTTCTTTAAAAAATGTTTCTAGATTTCGAAACAAAATTATTCGAAACAAAAAAATGTTTCGAATAATTTTGTTTCGAAAATCGTGTACCTTGGATTAAAATTCCGCAATATGAAAAAATTGAGAGATCAAATCGGCTTATCACAAACAGACATGGCTAAACTGATTGGGAGTAACAAAACCACAGGCAGTTTACATGAAAAAGGTTTGCGCGAGCTTAATCCTAAAGAATTAAGCATGTTAAGTACTATTGAAATTTTGATGAACAATTCGGCCGAGATCCAGGCAACCGAAAGCATTAGCTTAAATGATCAGAAAGCTTTAGTGGCCATGCTGAAAAAGCTGGCCTACAACCAGAAACGCGCAGCACAGCAACATGAAATCATCCGTGAGAAACTCTCGCGAATGGAAGAAACTTATGCCAACAACCGTAACCTTTGGCGTTTGCTTAACGAATTGAAAACAAATTTGAAAGGTAAAGTGGCTAACCCTTATGTGGGTGTGCTCGAAGTGAGGTGTTTAGAAAAACTTAAATCTTGTGGCCTTCATCAACAGATTTTACTCCGCCATCAACTTTCTGTTTTGGAAGGTGAGATTGCTTCTGCGCAAGAAATTGTTGAGGAGTATGAGGGGTTTGGGTTGCCGGGGGTGGGGTGAGGGGGGCTGGTCAAATGTGCACACGCGCACACTAGCATGAAATAAAAATATTTGTGAACGTGAAATAAAGCAAGATACATTTTAGTTATTCCGCCAAAGCACCGAAATGTGGATATCATCAAATATGATGAATTGTTTGAAATAATCTTAGTATATAAAAGATAATTGATAAGATGCAAAAACCTATTTACTGGTCATGAAATTAGATAGTCTTATTTAATCTATTCTCAAATAATAACAGTTGATATTTATATAATTTTCGAAATGTTGCATTATTAAAATGGCAAATCATCATTATTTGGTGTTTTTTCTGCTTCACCAATAATTTCTTGACCATTGAGATAGGCAATTAAGGCATCCATAGTTTCCTCAACCTTATAATATTGGTCACTAGCTGCTTTATACAGCTGTCTTAATAATTCAAAATCTTGTGGTGAAGATTCATCTTGAAACGTGTTAAACGTTTCTATTGGATCGCCATTGACATTGTAGACAATAATAACAAACATGTCCGGCTCTCTGGCATCTGCATGCCAAAAAGTTATTGTGATAGCCATACCTTCAGAGACAGATAACTTAAATTGATTTTCTGCACTCCCTTTAGTCCAGATTGCAGTCTTAGCAATTGTTCTTGATAACAACAGCTCTATAAGTTTTCTAAGTTTTTCAGGAATCATGATTTGTGGTTTTTAATTTTACCTCAACACTTAAGAATATTGTAGACAACAATTCAAGGTTTTTACTTATGATAGATCTGTCTATTTTACCTTTTGCTTTAAGTTGAAAGGTTTGAAAATTATCCAAATCAATATTAAAATTTTCAAAAACTGTTTTAAATTCTCTTTTGGATACAAGTGAATTATATTGTTCTTGGTTTTTCAAACTATTTAGTATAACTTTTAAATCCTTCATTCTTAAAATACACATTTCTATTTTATCATCTCTTAAATAGCCTTGAATTTCATCTACCATTGCTGCCTTACGAGATAAATCTGAAAGCATTATGATGTTATTATTCAATGTAATATTTTCATTGATTTTGTTTTGGGTATTTATTGCAATTTCTTTAATTGAAAGTATTTGTATATAAGCTATTATTAACCCAACAATAGACAATATAAACCCGATAATAGCTAAAAAATTAATAAAATTTCGCTCTTCCGGAGATAGGCAGAAAAACAAAACCACCGTAATTGCAAGTGATATAACAACAACAATGAGAATTTTTTGGCGATAACTCAAAACTAAATATCTAGATTTCGAATAGTAAAAAATTGTTAATTTTATTTGACTAAGGCAATGAATGATCAATATTAAACAATAAATTCCTGACAAGAGAATTTTATTGTATTACCTTCTTGTAACTTTCTACTTCACTCGCTAGCGCATACGTGCCGCGTGTGCATAAAATAAAACCCTTTAACCAAAAAAGCCCATCTTTCGATGAGCTTTTAATCAGTAGAGTCAATCCGCGGAAGTTCGACCCTTTTTGAACATTGTGAAGCGGTAGTTAATTTTGCGAAATTATTGAAGAATAAGATTGAGGGACAGTATAGAAAAAAGAAAAAGTTGTAATTGTTTTCGGAATTGGCTTAATGACAAGCTATGGTAGGAGGATATATGTAAGTATTGAAATTGATAAAGGCCGACAAGCCAGTTACTTTGTTATTCCCAAGCTCTGATCCAAATTAAAGGTTGGTAATTAAATAGTTATCAACACCTATTTACTTCGCTGTTATCATTTTTACATTTGTGTTAAACGTAAAATCAAAATCATGGCTCTTACCGACTTCTTTCGAATTAATTTCCCTTATGGGATAGCTTTCATCCCAAAAATGGGATGGTACGCATTTAATAGAGAATACATGCCGCTAGGTTGGCATAAGAAAGATCATACCGCCTTCAATTCATCCACAGTTGAGGAAATTCAAAAGATAAGTTCCTTCTACAAGGGTTTATCAGAGAAGCTTTTGCATGAATTGGCCGATGAATCTGATAGTATAGAAAGGGATGATTCTGGAGAAATCACCCGAATTTGGTTTTATAGTGATAGCAATAACCCAAATAATGATTTGAAAAACTGGGAGCCCTATATAAAGAAAATCAAAAAACTGGCTAAACTTAAAGTTGAAAATAAATAGGGTATCACATGTATAGCAGGCGCACATCAACTATTTTTCATGGGGGTAGAATTTCTGAAGTTTTCGAAAAAGTGCATAACGCAATCAAAACAACCATCGAAGGTGAACGGGAAGATTTTATATTGAATGTGAATGAGAACGATTATATCGAACATATTGAAGCCAAACATAAAATAAATCCTCCTCAAATCCATTTTGATCAGGTATCTGCTGATAGTTATGAAGCTGACATACCTGCGGAATATTTTCCTGGGGACTTTCACGTGTATCAGGGCAAGAGTTACAAAAAGGAAGTTATACAATTTTTCATCGCCGTTTCTGGGAATATCGGCTTACTCAAATATAGCCCTGCAACCACATTTTATTTTGGCGGAAGCGGAGATTTTGAAATTAAAGGTGATTCTATCCTAGTTGAATTTATTAATTTTCGTAATGATTCAGAGGAACTTAATCAAAAATTTCATGCGGAAGTTAATGGTCTCCATTCAAATTATAACGGCTTAATTGCTGATGTCGAAAGTTTTAACAGTTCCTTAAAAAGACAAATTAGATCAGTTTTCGACGAAAGAAAAGGCAAGATTCTTAGTAAAAAAAGTCTACTCTCCTCGCTCGGCGTGCCTCTGAGGAAAAAGGAAAATGTTTCAGCTACCTTTGCCGTTCCTAAGCCTGAACTTCGAGAAAAGATCGTTTTGAAACCAGTAGTTTATGAACATGGCTACAAGCCAGAACCAACATTAGACAATCCTACATACCATAAAATTTTAAAATTGATTAATGATGTCGGACGAAATTTCGAAAGGATGCCTAGCGTTTATAAAGATAAGGGAGAGGAGGATTTGAGAGATCACATTCTAATGACTCTAGATCCAAATTTTGAGTTTGGTAGTGCAAGTGGAGAAACCTTTAATAAATCCGGGAAAACGGATATACAGCTGCGATATGATAGCGCGGTAGTTTTTATTGCTGAATGTAAATTCTGGAGCGGGGAGAAGAATTATCTCATGACAATTGACCAATTATTGGCTTATCTTACCTGGAGAGACACCAAAGCATCAGTAGTGATTTTTGCAAGGCAAAAAGACATTTCAGCAGTTTTGTCAAAAATAGAGGAAAGTACCAAAAAGCACACTAATTACCTGAGATTCGTTGGTAAGTCAGATGAGAACTGGTTTAACTATCGTTTTCATCTTAATGGGGACCGAGGCCGTGAAGTGATGCTTGCAGTTCAGCTATTCCATTTGCCAGTTTAAATAATTTAAGATTTATAAAAAAAACATGCCCTTGCTAACAAGCCTGCCACATGTGCAAACAAACTACCCCTTAAACAAAAAAAAAGCCCATCTTTCGATAGCTTTTAATCAATAAAGTTAAGCTTCAATAGGTCTAACCTTTATGTGAATTGTGAAGCTGTGGTTAATTTTGAGAAAGCGATAGCTAATAAAGTTGAGGGGCTGTATAGAAAGAAAAAAGATTTTTAAAATGCTAAGTGCCCAAATCTTTCGCTCCAAAGTATGTACTCCGTTTCGGCTGGTAGTTGCCACCCGGTAAGATGCAAAACGATAGGGCTTAACATTTTTGCTAAGCCCTATGATATATCGTTTATTTCTTTTCTTGCAACAAGGTTTTTAACTTTTCTTTTGTTTCCGGAATTTCTTTTAGCGTCAGGGCTTTTTTAAATGATTCTATTGCCTGAGTTTTGTTTTCCCATGGCAAGGTATAAATCTCCTACAAGCTTATCAACAACGTATCAGAACAGTTATGCTAAATTTTTCCGCCCTTTTTCAAACCCGCTAAGATTATACTCGAATAATTAGTGTCTCCTACTATAGGCAGATCTATTGTACAAGTGCTAAAGTCTTTGCTCCACTTCACTAGAGGTTGCCCGGTTTTGTTTAGCGTATTAATAGTTATAGCAACTTTATTCGCAATTGGTCTCCATCCTAACGCAACTCCAACGCCTCTTTCAGGATTCAGAAATTCTCCTATTGTGGTTAAGGTTGTCATGCTGAGTTCGTAGCTATTATCTGTTAATTTATAACCATTTGCATTTAAGGTGATATGTAACTTGCCCTTGATTTTGGAAATTTCTTTAGCACATGCAGCTTTTTGTTCGGGTGTTGTATTTACGGCTGTTTTTTCTGCTGAGTTTAATATATCAGTGCCATAAACTTTATCAAAATACTTACCCAGGTATGAGCTTAAATAAGAAAAAGTTGAAATGTCAAAAGCGCGCTTATCAGACAGAATCCGGGTAAACATTTCCGAAGGACCATTAATAGTGACGCTTTCTTGTATAACCTTGGCTCTAGACCAATTATATTTTTGTTCCAGTGTTTGTACAATATCGGCAGTTCCCTGCGCCTTTGTGTAAAAAGGAGTGGCTAAGCAAAAAATAGCACAAAATAAAAATAGTCTCATTTCTTTAATTTTTTAATAGATGATGATTTAATAAATAGTTTGGAACCTGAAGAAATTTTGATTTCAATTTAGTTTCATGATCCCAAATCATTCATCTTAATTCCCATTATCAGCTCAATTATTGTTAATAAGCGATTATTGGTGTATCAGATTTTATTTAAATGGACTCATTTTTTGTTGAGGTTCAAATCAAAACTCTTAGATGGGTGAATAACAGTTTTTTTAACCAATAGTTTGATAATAGCTTAGTGATAAATAGATAGTAGTTTGAAATCAGCTGAGGAATGATCGATAGATTCGTTCACCTGCGTTGTTTTATATTATAAGTTTGATCATTTTATTGTTTGGATTGGGTTTGTATCAAAGCTATTATCCTCATCTAGTCTTAGCGTCCGGCTAAGATCAAAAGCAAATATAATCATAGGCATATAACAAAAAAAGCTCATCGTTCGATGAGCTTTTAATCAGTAGCCGTTACTGGATAAATTTCGAACTTTTTCTTGGCTGATTTGCAGGAATTGGAAATTTGATAAATCTTTTTAAGAGTAGGAATTGCGTTGTAGAATAATTATATAGAGGATTTTTATTCGCTTTTTGGTTGCAATTCGTTTTTAAGGAAGTCGTATTATTGTTTATGGTTAGATATTGAAAAGTTCCCACCGTTAAAACCTTTATTTTGAAGCAATTTATTTTCTTCTCTTTTTAGCGGATAGGTCTTGATTCGGTTCAGGAATTATATCTTACTTCAGTTTAGATAACCTCTCCTCAAGAAAGGGTAGGATATTTTTTGCGGCCCAATTTGGCATCTGCTTTTCTTTAAAAAGAAACCTTCCTGTATGTTCAACGGAAAGTATTAAATCAGGACCTCCAATAGGTTTAACATCATAGAGGTATAATCTATTAAATAATTCCAAATTTGATTTTAGTAATGTAAATGTGTTGTGGTACATTTGGAATATTGTTTTGTCAGAAACAAAATGCCCTCCAGCATTAAATCTTTTATCTGCCCTACTCCAGCATAAATTTACATCTTCCGTAAAGAATAAATGTAACTGAATGCGGTTTTTTGGTTTATAGGCAATTATTTGTTTTAAATCTTCATACTTCCAGTTAAATCCCAGATTGGTTTCATAACCAAAATTCTTATCGGTATCTAAAACCTCAAATATTTCTTTTTTAAATTTATTACTCCCAGCTTGGTCAGGGTCGGAATTATTTTGCTCTCTATACTTTAGATAAAAATAATCTTGATTGAGATATAGTTCGCCATTTACTAAAATAGTTTCTGATGCTGAGGTTTTACCAATTCCTGGTGGTCCGGCAATCACAATTATTTCAGCCATCTAATCAATCAGTTCTATTCTACCGTCATTATATTCTGCTATCATTTTGTTATCCGAAGCTCTTCGGTAAACCAATGGCTGATTGCGTGAAAATATATTTTCTCTAATATTTATTTCCTGCCATTTTTTGTATTCTTCCTGAAGCTCCGGGCTCATTTCCCAATAATCTTGTTTGAATTTATCAGGCTTTTTTCCGTATTGCAATTTAATTTCTGTTTCCATACCGCTAAATATTTAAGATCATTTGTAAGCCTAATAGTAAAAGAAATCTACATATAATTTAAGTTTTAATCGCTTTAAAAACTTAAAAGTAGCTTCTTTATACTTTTCTACATTAAGTATTGTTAAATTAAATATAATGTAATTTGTTATATAGGTCTATAACAAAAAAAAGCTCATCTTTCGATGAGCTTTTAATCAGTAGCGGGGAGCAGGATCGAACTGCCGACCTCAGGGTTATGAATCCTGCGCTCTAACCATCTGAGCTACCCCGCCGGGTTGAAATATTTGTGTATATTATCAAATATTTAGTTGGTTATTTTTTGGAGTTGCAAATATAGAATAAATTACCTTTCTTTAGAAAAATAAATAAAAAAAAATAGCTCCGGATTTATTCTGGTAATGAATTAACATGGCAGAGAAGAAAAAATTTACACTTGAGTACGAGGTTAAATCGTCACCACGAATTTTGTATAGCTTTATCAGTGAGCCAAATGGCTTGTCGCAATGGTTTGCCGATGATGTAAATTTCCGCGATCAGGTTTATACATTTACCTGGGATGATGAACAACTAAAAGCCAAGTTGGTTTCGATCAAAGAGAACAAATTAGTTAAATTCAAGTGGCTGGACGACGAACCTCAGTGTTATTTTGAGATGGAAATTGTTCAGGATGAGCTTACCAATGACGTAGCGCTTTCCATCACCGATTTCACAACAGATGATCTGTTAGCAGAGAAAAAATTAATCTGGGATAATCAAATTGACTATTTGATTAGCGTTTTAGGTGCCTAGTTTAAAACCGTATTGCTTACCTTTGTGAGGTGAAAAAAATACATCTTCTTCTTATAAAAGCATTCATTAAGCCATTCCTCGCCACATTTTTTGTAGTGATGTTTATTCTTTTGATGTTTTTCTTATTCAAGTGGATCGATGATTTAATCGGTAAGGGGTTTGAATGGTACACGATTTTAGAATTGATGTATTATGCCTCTGCCGCCAATGTGGCCATGGCATTACCACTTTCGGTATTGCTTTCCTCTATCATGACTTTTGGTACCCTCGGCGAAAATTATGAGCTGGTTGCCATTAAATCTGCAGGTATTTCCCTTCAGAAAGCCATGAGGCCCTTGTTTGTGGTGATCATT
This sequence comes from Pedobacter sp. N23S346, assembly GCF_048515415.1. Lineage (NCBI taxonomy): Bacteria > Pseudomonadati > Bacteroidota > Sphingobacteriia > Sphingobacteriales > Sphingobacteriaceae > Pedobacter > Pedobacter sp. N23S346. The sequence continues at coordinate 297,179 of NZ_JBLYEE010000004.1, read as the reverse complement.
TTGCTTACCATCAGTTCATTTCTATTCTCTAACTACATGCTGCCTAAAGCGAACCTGAAATTCAGTTCGTTGCTTTATGATATCCGGAATAAAAAACTATCGTTTCTAATTAAACCAGGTGTTTTCAATAATAGTATTCCAAATTTCTCCATCCGGGTAGATTCAAAAGATGAAAATGGGAAACTGAGTGGCATTTTGATTTATGATCACAGGGGTACCAACGGGATTCCGAAGGTTATTATGGCCAGGGAAGGCGAAATGAATAAAACTTCGGATGGCAAGTACCTGCTCCTTAAATTAAAGGATGGCGTACAATATGAAGAACAGGCGAGTACCAGCGGGGCCTATAATCCACGCCAGATTTTAAATAGAACGCGTTTTAAAGAAACTGAGCCAAGATTTAGCCTGGAATCTTTCGATATGAACCGGACCGACCCCAATGCTTTTGGAAACAGTACACCGATGCTCAATTTAAGGGGAATCAGTAAAAAAGGAGATTCGTTATCTAAACTGCTGGATACCTTAGGCCAATATGCTGTACGAATGGCATCATCGAATTTCAAACAATTTAATTCAGCAAAAGGGTATTCCAAATTAAAAGTTACACCAAAAGTCATCAGCGACAATATTGTAAAGGATATTCCGAATGGATCGAAAAAGACCAGTTTAGACAACGCTTCAAACATTGTATCGGGGATGATCCAAAACCTGTCAAACACGGCTCCACGTCATACCGATTTGGTTGGCGAATATATTTTCACCAGGATAGAGTATCAAAGGAAGTTTACTTTGGCTGCTTCTTGTATCCTGTTGTTTTTTATTGGTGCGCCACTTGGGGCAATCATCAGGAAAGGCGGTATGGGTTTGCCGGTGGTAATCGCGATTTCATTTTTCTTGATCTATCATATCATTACCACTGTTGCAGAAAAATCTGCCAGAGAAGGTTCTACCAATCCAATTGTTGCGATGTGGATTGCGGTGATTGTGTTGTCGCCACTCGCGGCATTTCTTACCTATAAAGCTACGGTAGACTCGGCCTTATTTGACATCAATTATTACAAACAGCTTTTCTTTAAATTGTTCCGCATTAAGCAAAAATAGCAGCCAATATCCTTTACTTATAAATGATATTTCGAAGATTTTTTTTGTCTATTAAGGTTGTACCTTTGTGATGGCAAAAGCTGTTACATGTTATCTTAGCCAATTATAAATAACATGATTTGGCTAGATAAATATGCCTTGAACAAATGCAAACAAAACTAAATACCATAGAGGAAGCCATTGCTGATATTAAAGCAGGCAAAGTGATTATCGTAGTTGATGATGAAAACCGGGAGAATGAAGGGGATTTTTTAACCGCTGCGGAGAATGCAACGCCTGAGGTAATTAACTTTATGGCCACCTATGGAAGGGGATTAATTTGTGCACCGCTTACTGAAGAGCGTTGTAAAGAATTGAACCTCGATTTAATGGTTGGTAAAAATACAGCAGCCTACGAAACCAATTTCACCGTTTCTGTAGATCTTGTTGGCTATGGTTGTACTACCGGAATCTCAGCAAGCGACCGATCAAAAACAATGCTGGCTTTGGTAAATCCTAAAACCACTCCTGAAGAATTAGGAAGACCAGGACATATTTTTCCACTTATTGCCAAAGATGGTGGCGTAATCCGCCGTGCAGGTCATACAGAAGCAGGGGTAGATTTAGCCCGTTTGGCTGGAATGAAACCTGCTGGTCTTTTAGTAGAAATTTTGAAGGAAGATGGCGAAATGGCCAGACTCCCTGATCTATTCAAAATTGCAGAACAGCACCAGCTGAAAATAATTTCTATTGAAGATTTAATCGCTTACAGGTTAAATATTGATAGTTTAATTAAAAAAGAAGTAACCATCGATTTACCAACAGAGTGGGGCGATTTCAAAATGACTGCTTATACTCAGTTGGATAATAATGCAACACATTTGGCAATTTCAAAAGGTGAGTGGAGTGCTGATGAGCCGGTTCTTGCCCGTGTACACAGCTCTTGTGTTACTGGCGATATCTTCGGATCATGCCGCTGCGATTGTGGACCTCAACTTCATAAAGCTTTGGAAATGATTCAGAAAGAAGGAAAGGGAATTGTAGTGTATATGAATCAAGAAGGTAGAGGTATTGGACTGATCAATAAACTTCGTTCGTATAACTTACAGGATGCTGGTTTTGATACCGTAGAGGCGAATATTAAACTCGGTTTCAAAGGCGATGAACGCGATTATGGCGTAGGTGCTCAAATATTGAGATCTGAAGGCATTACCAAAATGCGTTTAATGAGCAACAACCCAACTAAGAGAGCAGGCCTGATTGGCTATGGTTTGGAAGTATTTGAAAATATTCCGATTGAAATTGAAAGCAATGTACACAATGAGCGTTATTTGAAAACAAAACGTGATAAAATGGGCCATTCGATTATGAAAGGATAGTTCAGTTTTCAGTTAACAATTTCCAGTTTGTGTTTGACAGTTGGATTGGGAATTGGGAGTTTGAAAATGATAAAAAAGATACGGCCAGTAGTTTAGCTACTGGCTTTTTTTGTTGAGGAAATATGGTTGTAGCGTCTTGCTATGACTCAATGCATATGGCAATCGCATTAAGATTGCTTTGTTACTCCAAGGACGGAAGGTAATGCAATTATAGAAATGGCGATCGCTATAGCCACCCAGCTAAGCCAAAAACTGTTTCTTCGTTTTGCTCTTAGACCAGCATGGTCAATTTTTCGGGATGGCACTGTCCCAGCCTGCCTACTGACTTTAACAGAAAAACGGCGCAGCCCTCATGAATACCATTAAAAATATAAATACTAATGAATAATTGCGAGCCGGCAACTTTGCTTCTTTGGTTGTCCAAAGAAGAGAGCCCTTCCGACCAGGACGAGATAAAATCTTTTTGATTAGAAATTAATAACAATCTTCTTTGTCTTAGCCAGACGGGCTTTTTTCTTTTTCTTGGCAAAAAGAAACAAAAGCCAAGGCTTGCATCCTTTCTTGAATAGCAGCATCAAAATTCTTAAAGCGGAAATATGAGGCTTAGCCCTTACATAAACCCGCCCTCGCTGCATATTTCCTTGGCCATTCGGAGCAGGTAAGTTTGTGCAAGAATTTCAATGTGCTCTTCGGCGAAATCCTGCTAGGCCGGATAGCGTACTTAGGTTGGAATAGTAATATATTAATGTTTGTTTAGCGTGATGCATGGAGTGATCGCTATAACCAAAATCTGGTTGTAGCGTCTTGCTACGACTCAACGCATATCGCGATCGTATTAAGATTGCTTCTTGCCTCCAAGGACGGAGGGAATGCATAAGTTAATGAATTATAGGAATAGCGGATTGCTATAGCAACCCGGTAAGACCAAACCACTGTTTCTTCGTTTTGCTCTTAGACCGGCATGGTCAATTTTTCGGGATGGCACTGTCCCAGCCTGCCTACTGACTTTAACAGAATAATTGCGAGCCGGCAACTTTGCTTCTTTGGTTGCCCAAAGAAGAGAGCCCGTCCGGCCAGGACAAAATAAAATTGTTTTAATAAAAAGCATAAAAAATCTGGCTGTATCGTCTTGCTAGGACTCAACGCATATCGCGATCGTATTAAGATTGCTTCGTGCCTCGCAATGACGACGTGTCGAGAATATCTTTTAAAAAACTGGTTGTAGCATTTCGCTACGACTACATGTATATAGCGATTGCATTAAGATTGCTTCGTGCAATGACGGAGATAGTGCCGAGGTTAATAAATTAGCGAAATGACAATCGCTATAACCGCCCAGCAAAGCCAGACCACTGTTTCTTCGTTTTGCTCTTAGACCGGCATGGTCAATTTTTCGGGATGGCACTGTCCCAGCCTGCCTACTGACTTTAACAGAAAAACGGCGCAGCCCTCATGAATACCATTAAAAATATAAATACTAATGAATAATTGCGAGCCGGCAACTTTGCTTCTTTGGTTGCCCAAAGAAGAGAGCCCGTCCGGCCAGGACGAAATAAAATCGTTGTAATAAAAGGTATAAAAAATCTGGGTGTTAGCGTCTAGATAAGTCTTAACTCATATAGCGATCGTTGTAAGATTGCTTCGTCGGCTGAAGGAGCCTCCTCGCAATGACGATAACCGGATGTGAACCCAAACTACAAATGATAGACGAAAAACGACCAACGATTCCTCCGTTTACTTCCTCGGATTCCCCTTGCTTTGATTGATAATCACTTCCTTACTAATAGATTTATTCGTTTTAACAGGTGTTTCGCTTTGTTTCCGTTTTAAGTTTCTTCTGTAAGAGCCAGAAATTTTCTGAATAAACTCTTTAAAAGTATCGAACTGTTGAGTATATACCAAACCAAAAGAAGTCACATTTGCAGTCTGACTAATCCCACTATTTAAGAAGATACTTTGTTGTGTGGGTGGTTTGTTAGCTGCTTTTACGGTTAAACTTCCGTCTTTTCTGATTAAAAAGAGTGCTTCAACCTCTCTACCTACATTGTCGTTAGAAAAGTCGATCACATTAAAATCATTTACACTGTTTCTGTCGACGATACCAGCATTGATGATCAACCTATTATTAAATAATTTGAAAGAGGCGTTGGCTTCGTTCAATGAGCGGACATTTAAATCTACAAAGTTCAGGTTTAACGATGATAATACATTATTAAACTGATTGAATACTAGTTCTGTAGCCGTACTTGTGGCGGTAGAACTTAATTGATTTCCGATAGATTCGCCGCCGTTTCCAGAAGCAAAACTCCGTCTGATAATTAAACTAAAGGCTTGTAAGTTAAGGTTATTCTGATCGCTTAAGTATGTCTGCAGCTGTTCTTTAATTGAGGGTTGTGACGGGAAATTAATATCAAGTTTAATTTCCGGCTGTAGCAGGAGGCCTGTCAGTCCCATTTCAACTTCAGTATCTACCCGCTGGTTAGCCAAACTACTCGCATCACGGTTGGCTGCTTTAAAGAGTTCATTTAAGTTTGCTCTCAATGCATAAATCGCTTTTAGGTTAATTTGTGCAGCAGTAGGGTTACCCGTCCAACGGATGGTACCACCTTGCCTGATTTCAAATTTCTTGTTAATTACTTCTTGTGCGGTAAAATCGAAACTACCGGTTTCAATAATATAATCGCCAGACATCTCGAAATCGCCCAAACTGTTAATATTCAGGTTTAATTCTGCATTACCCTTTCCACTCAAGTTACCTAAAGTGGTGAAAATATTGGCAGTTGTGTTCGGATCTATCGTAAGTTTGAAAGTTAATGTTAAACCATCGAAGCTGGTTGTTTTCTTCACTACCTTGCTCGAATCGCGACTAATGAAATTGATGAAATCTTTATCTGAAACCGTTTCGGAACTGTTTAAAGGCAGGTTGAAAACCGTTCCGTTTCCAGTTCTTGCTTTGATATCAATCTTCATCTTACTGGTAGGGCCATTAAACCTGAATACGCCTGTACCATACGCTTTCCCAAAATAAACTGAATTATCTTTCGAGGTGGTATTAAGCGCCATAAAATCTGTGGCCTTAACCTCGATAGCCAACGTTGGATCGTTAAGGTTATTCAAATCCACCGAACCTTCTGCACTTGCTAGATGACCTTCCAAATCTCGTAACTTGAAATCCTTAAGATTAACAACGCTGTTTTCGATATTCACCTTATCGGTAATAACATAGGTTGTTTTAAGGTAATTAACTGTTAACTGTCCCTCGTCTAATGCCAGTGATCCATTAATAGCAGGCTTATCCAATGGGCCTTTAACACTCAAATCTGCAGAAATATTTCCTTTCAAATTAGACACTAATGTTTTTACGAAAGGCTCCAGGATGGTAAGCTTGCTGTCGTTCATCTTCACATCCATATCGATCAGTTTCTCATTCAAATCCAGATTTCCTGTAAGTTTAAAAGTCTCTGTGTTATCTGCAATGATCCTGGTAAAGATGTTAACTTTATTTGTCTCGCTGTTAAAAGATGAAGTATCACTAAGCGTACCGATGTAGATATCGTTAAAGTTGAGGGAGTCGATTTTTAGATTATCGGTAGCCCTTGGAGCCTTTAAGATACCATAGAGCTTTGTATCTCCATTTACATTTCCATCAAGTTTTACGCCGAAGCCTTTTGTGAAGGGATTTAGTGTTTTTAACCTGAAGTTTTTAAATCCAACTTCAAGCAAGTCTTTAGGATCATCCGATAGTAAACCATCAATGGTTAATTGCTGGTTGCCGTTTGTTAAATCAAAGTTGCTGATCTGTGTTTTGCCATTGTTCAGCACAATTCTAACTTTCTCCTGAATCCGCCATTCCTCACTATTTATTTTTAAAATTGAGGGTAATAAGCTTAACCTGGCAGTGGTATCTTGGTTTTTGGTAAACTCAACGAGTCCGTTCAAATCCAGTTGATTAACTTCGTCAGAATTAGACATCTTGATGTTAAAAGCCAGACTATCATTGCGGAGAATGTTTGAAACGTTGACGTCTTTAATAAATAAACTATCATTTAACTGAACACGATCTGAAGTGATAATTAACTGAAGTTGTTCTTTAGTGGTGTTTTCATCCAGGATGATATTGTTTACCACAATGCCATTGTATTTCAGTTTTTTAACAAATCCAGTAAGTGTGGCGGTATTATTCCTCGAATCGAAATCGCCAAGCACGGTAGCGCCCTCCTCCATTTCTAGTCCGGGAGCAATAAACTGAGCCAGTGGCTCAAACTTTTTAATCCGCAGATCGAACTTAAATATTTGATTGTTATATTTTATAATGTCTGCTTTAAGCGATGGGATGTACGTTTTCGCTATTGCTTTATAATAAGAAGCAATAGAGTTAAGGTCGTATTCGCCAGAAATACTGGCATCTAAAATGTCAGATTTAATATTCAGGTTTCTGTTAATACCAGTGCCTTCGGCCATCAGTTGTACCGAATCCACATTGTATATTCCCTTCGGATTTTGTAATCTAATTTTTTCAATCAACAGACTACCTTTTATATTATTCAGATTCGTTCCGGAGAAATTCGTACTGAACCTGGCATCAACCATTAAAGAATCTTTCATTAATTTCAAGGCCTTTAATTTAGCTTTCGAAATCGTTGCATTGAAGTTAAAGACCGGCAGTTTTGGATTTAGATTAACACCACCATCAAAAACGAGTTTAACATTCCGATCATTGATGCTTAATTTTCCATCGAAATACTTTTTGTCAAAAGTCCCATCAATCTTCACGTTACTATATCTGTAACCATTGAAGTCGATATAATCTATATCACCATTAATTTTTTCCGTGAGATTTTTAAGTTCTTTTCCGCGACCTTTTACGTAAAGTGAAGAAGTAATTTTTCCTAAAGATTTTTCATCGATAAGATTGCCAATATTGAAATCGAATGTTTTAACATTACCCGTGTAAGATGGGATGTCATTTTTATCGATCTTCATATTTACATCAGAAACGATTCGGCCCAACTTCGTTTTAAACTCTCCATAAGCAATAAAATCATTTTGGAAACCCGTAAAACTACCATTGAAATTGATGTTGCCAAACTTATTTACAATCTTCGGAATAACCTTTTTCTTGCTATTGGTAATGCCAGCAAGAATTGCATCAAGATCGGTTTTGTTCGTCCCGGCCATTTCAATTTTCATATCCATGAAGGTTTCCCGCCATTTTGGAAGTCCCTTAAGAATGAAATCTCCTTTAATATAAGTGGCTTTCCCTGCTTTTATAGATAGCTTTTTTGCCCTGATGTTATTCACCAGGCCTGTAATCTGACCATCTATATCCAGTTCCAGTTTCACATCATTGAGTTCTGGCGTAAAAAAAGCAATGTCTTTGGAAGAGAGGTGGCTATCTTTGAAAACTGCTTTCATCCTCACATTATCTACATAATGATTAAAATCTTTGAGAGATTTATATTTCATTTGATAGTAATTCGTCAGGTGGCTATTATTCGTAACTAAGAGCAAGTTTTTCAATTCTATAGCATTACTATCCAGGGTGGTTTCTGCCGTTAAATTCTTAAGGTAAAAACCACTTTTTTCTTTTAAGGTCAGGTTTTTAACATTGGTTTTAAGAAGGTGATTTTTCATGTCAAGCCCCTCAAATATCCCGCTTAAAGCTTTAACATCAACGTTATCAAAGTTTACCGTTTTGCCTTGAGTAGTATCTTTAGCAGCATAGTTAGTATAGCGAAAAGCAAATTGGTTTAAAATAAGCCGGCCTAACTTCACATCATAAGGTTTACTTTTCTTTTTCTTTACCTTAGGTTTACCAGAATCGAAGTAGTCTATGATGAAATCGAGATTAGAAGACTTATCTTTGAAATCCTTTAGGAAAAATTGCCCATTATTAATCTGAATGGTATTAATATCAATCGTTTTATTATTAATAGATAATTGATTGATGTCGACCATGAACTGAGGCGTGCGCAATAAAGTGTCTTTTTGTAGATCGAGCACAACCAGATTTTCGAGCACAACAGATTTGAAAGGCTTGATATAAAGGCTTTTAATAGTGATAGTAGTTTTCAGCTCTTTAGATAAATATGATGCTACTTTCTGAGCAACATAAGTCTGAACGGGCTTAAACTGTAATGAGAAAATAATAAGCGCAAGCAGCAAAATTATTGATGCAATTACCCAAAGGAGTATTTTAAATAGTTTTTTAATAATTTTGCAGCTTAAAATTTAAATAATTTGTCTGTTATACTTGCTATCGAGTCCTCTTGCGATGATACTTCAGTCGCTATATGTAACAACGGCAAAATTACGGCCAATGTTATTGCAAACCAAACTATTCATGAAAATTATGGTGGCGTAATCCCCGAATTGGCATCCAGAGTACATCAACAAAATATTGTTCCAACTATTGAGCAGGCATTAAAGAATGCAAAGGTTACAAAACAGGACATAAATGCTGTTGCCTTTACACGTGGGCCAGGTTTGCTAGGTTCCCTATTAGTAGGGGTATCCTTTGCGAAATCTTTTGCACTTGCGTTAAATGTACCATTAATTTCTGTCAATCATATGCATGCCCATATCCTGGCCCATTTCATTGACGATCCAAAACCAAACTTTCCATTTTTATGCCTTACTGTTTCTGGCGGGCATACACAGATTGTGCTGGTGAAAGATTATTTCGACATGGAAATTGTGGGTGAAACGCTTGATGACGCAGCAGGAGAAGCTTTTGATAAAACGGCAAAAATTTTGCAGCTTCCTTACCCCGGCGGACCATTAATTGATCAGCATGCGAAATTGGGTAATCCTACAGCTTTTAAATTTGCTGAACCACAGATTGCAGAACTCAATTTCAGCTTTAGTGGATTTAAAACATCCATTCTCTACTTCATAAGAAAGCAGGAAAAGGAAAACCCAAACTTTATTGCCGAAAATTTAGATGATATTTGTGCATCTGTTCAACACAGCATTGTGCAAATTTTGCTAAACAAGTTAAAGAAAGCGGCTAAACAATATGGCATTAATGAAGTAGCCATTGCTGGCGGCGTTTCTGCAAACTCCGGCTTGAGAAATGGATTACAGGAAACTGCTGATGCGCTTGGATGGAAGGTATACATTCCTGCCTTTCAATATTGTACTGATAATGCCGGAATGATTGCTATTGCTGGTTACCAGAAGTTTTTAGTTAAAGATTTTGTAGGACAGGAAGTATCGCCGATGGCGAGAATGGAGTTTTAGGATAGAGGGGTTAAGGGGGGGTAGAAGGTTAGGGGTTTAGATAGGTTAGGGGGTTAGAGGTTTAGATGGGTGAGGTGGTTAGAGCGTTAGGAAAAGGATTAGCTAAACAACACAATTGCAATCCTAAGCTTCCAAGTAAGAATAATTAAATTGAATTTATAAATATGACTGGAGCATCATTGATATTTTGGATTGTTTGCGCAATACCACTTATCGGAATTTTATATTACCTGATCAGAAAAGATAAAAATAAGCTGAATGGAAGTTGGGGAGTGATCATTTTAGGTGCCTTAATTATCTCGGCATTATTGGTTATCGTATATGTAACCAAAGATTTTAACGCAATATTTAGCCAAAACTAAGTTTTGCATTTAACAACAAAAGGCGCTGTAAATTATTTGCAGCACCTTTTTGTATGAAAATTTTATTAGAGATTATTTTTCAGCTAATTTCTCACCTGTAACTTCAGCTTTAATCTTAATTTCAAGTTCATCTGCTAATTCTGGGTTATCACTTAGCAGTTGTTTCACTGCATCTCTACCTTGTCCTAATTTGGTGTCACCGTAAGAATACCATGAACCGGCTTTTTTGATAATTCCAAAGTCAACACCTAAATCTACGATTTCACCGTTTTTCGAAATTCCTTCACCAAACATCACATCAAATTCAGCGATTCGGAATGGAGGAGCTACTTTATTTTTAACGATTTTAACTTTTACACGGTTACCAGAAACTTCGTCTGAATCTTTGATTTGAGAAATCCTGCGGATATCCAAACGAACAGAAGCGTAGAATTTCAAAGCGTTACCACCAGTTGTTGTTTCTGGATTACCAAACATTACCCCAATCTTATCACGTAACTGGTTGATGAAAATACAGCAACATCCGGTTTTGGAGATCGTTCCGGTTAATTTACGTAAGGCCTGACTCATTAAACGGGCGTGTAATCCCATTTTACTGTCGCCCATTTCACCTTCAATCTCACTTTTAGGAACCAATGCTGCAACAGAGTCAATCACAATCACATCAATAGCACCAGAGCGGATTAAGTTATCGGCAATTTCCAATGCCTGCTCACCATTATCTGGTTGAGAAATTAACAGGTTATCTGTATCAACGCCTAATTTTTTTGCATAAAACTGATCGAAAGCATGCTCTGCATCAATAAATGCTGCTATGCCACCTTTTTTCTGTGCCTCTGCAATAATATGGGTAGCCAAAGTTGTTTTACCAGAAGATTCCGGACCATAGATCTCGATTACTCTTCCTTTTGGAATACCACCAATGCCCAAGGCAATATCCAAACTGATTGAGCCTGTAGAAATAAAATCAATCGGTTCAATAGCGGTATCGCCAAGTTTCATTATGGTGCCTTTACCATAAGATTTTTCTAATTTATCTAGGGTTAATTGTAATGCTTTTAATTTATCAGGATTTGCGCTTGCCATTTGTTTATGATTTGATTCCGTAAATATAATTGAATTGTCGGCAAAATATGCTCGTGTTAATAACTTGTATTGCTAAAATATTTAGCTAAGTTAATGGTTTTTTAGCTAATGTCAATAGTAAAATTAAATTATTTTTATTTTAAGTAGATCACGTCCTTTTTGAGCGGTTAATCGTTCAAAATACCTGCACATATAGGTAATTTCACATACTTCACATTTCGGGCTTCTGGCCAAGCAAACGTACCGGCCATGAAGAATGAGCCAGTGGTGCGCTATATGGATATCGTGTTTTGGTAAATTCTTAACTAAGTCTTTTTCTACCGCTAAAGGTGTTTTTCCGTTCGTTAATCCCAATCGGTTGGACACACGAAATACATGCGTATCTACAGCCATCGCTGGTGCATTATAAATCACTGAAGCAATTACATTTGCCGTTTTGCGACCAACACCTGGCATTTTTTGCAGGTCATCTATCCCCGAAGGAACTATATCATTAAACTCGTTAACTAAAATATTGGCCATGCCAACCAGGTGTTTTGCCTTGTTATTTGGATAACTGATACTTTTGATGTAATCAAAAACGATATCTGGAGTAACTTCTGCCAATGCTTTTGCATTTGGAAAACGCTGAAATAGGGCAGGTGTAACCATATTTACCCGCTTATCGGTACATTGTGCAGAAAGAATTACCGCTACCAATAACTGGTACGGATTGTTGTAATGTAATTCTGTTTCTGCATCTGGCTGTTTGGCCGAGAAATGTTCTACAAAAAGTTTATAACGTTCTTTTTTTAGCATGGGCAAATATAACAAGCAAATCGCTGAGATACCATTTATCTTTGCTATGTATAATGATTCAAGAAAAGATTAATGCATTATAGCATACTTTTGCTCTGTGGTAATCACAGCTTTGCCTGATTTACTTTTAATCAGCCAAAAGGCGAAGAAAGCACCAATCAGTGCCATTGCTGCGCCGACATAAGCAGGTGAAGTATAATCAAAACCATAAACTAAAGGTAACCCTCCGAAGAATGCACCTAAAGCATTTCCAATGTTAAAACTCGCCTGACTTGCAGATGCGGCCAGCATTTCAGAACCTTTGGCCGATTGAATCATCAGCATCTGGATTGGTGCGGCCAGTGAAAACGCAACTGCACCAGTGATAAATGTCATTACGAGCGCCAGTACCTGGTTTGCCGAAACAAAATGCACAATGGTTAAGGCAACCACCATTGCCAATAGTAATACGGCTGAAGCTTTGGCTGGTGAATATTTATCCGCCAGTAAGCCGCCTATAAAATTTCCTGCCATCATGCCTAAACCAGCAAGCATCAGGATATAGGTTACCGCTTCTGGTGAAAAGCCAGCTACATCCGTCATGAGTGGTGCAATATAACTGTACCAGGTAAATAAACCACCGGTACCGATGGAGATCATCAAAATTATAATCCAGGCTTCCCTCTTTTTGAAGAAACTGAGTTCAGCTTTCAAATCGCGATTTTTAGCAGCCTCTAAAGCGGGTAGCCATAATTTAAGACTCAATAAAGTAATCAGTCCAACGGCAACCACCACCGCGAAAGAAATCCTCCAGGAGAAATTATGGCCAATATATGTACCCAGTGGAACGCCAACAATATTGGCAATGGTTAAACCCATAAACATCAAAGAAACGGCTTGTGCTTCTTTCCCTTTTTGTGCAATGCGACTAGCCACTACAGAACCGACACCGAAAAAGGCACCATGTGGTAAACCAGATAATAACCTGGCAATAAATAAGGTATTGAAACTTGGTGCAAAAGCTGAAAAAGCATTGAATGCCGTAAACATGACCATCAGTGCGATGAGTATTTTTTTAGGTGGATATTTCCCAGCAATCATGATCAATAAAGGCGCACCAATTACAACACCTAGTGCATATGCAGAAATCAGATGGCCAGCTTTTGGTATAGTCACCGTTAAATCTTTTGCAATATCGGGCAGCAACCCCATCATTACAAACTCTGTTATTCCGATACCCAAACCACCCAGCGTTAGTGGAAGAAGATTTTTATTCATTTTGCTTCGTGTTAAAATTACACTAAGGCAAAGGTAAGACTTTTTGTTTTTTCAATTGTAAAAATCGGGACATCTTAGACGTTGAATCAATGCATCAAAAATGAGGTATTATTTAGCAAAACAGTTCTGAATAGTAAACGAAAAAGGCTGCCCTACACTTGTAGGACAGCCTTTTTTAACTCATGTAATTTTTACTTCTTGCTGCTGTAAGCTAAAATCTTCCGGATGGTTTCATCCTGAGGGTTTTTCGTTAAGCGATCCAGCTTACCTTTTATTTGATCATAAAATAAGCTAATTTCTGCGTCAGATTCGATGTCAGTTTTAGGCTGAAACATGTTTTGAATAGGTAAATTTACACTAGTGTTTGATGTAGAAGTTTTTGTCATAAGCAACGAAATGTGATAAGTTTATAAACTTAACGATAGTTCAGATGCTTTATTTTATACCCTACTACAAAAACTGTAACATTTACGCTACCCTTTGTATGTCATCTCTTTCGTTTTGAGCATTTTTCTAAGATTGCTCAAAGCGTAACGCATGCGTCCTAATGCAGTATTGATGCTTACATCGGTTAAATCAGCTATTTCTTTGAAACTTAAATCTGCATAATGGCGCATTAAAAGCACTTCTTTTTGCTCATCAGGTAATAAATGAATCATTTCCTTTAAATCTTTATGGGTTTGATCGCGAAGCATTTTCTCTTCAGCGCTCTCGTCATAAAACTGTAGCATATTGAAGACATCCATTCCATCAGAACTGGTGATGATTGGTGTTCTTTTTTCTTTTCTAAAATAATCGATAACAAGGTTATGTGCAATGCGCATTACCCAAGGTAAAAACTTACCTTCTTCGTTATATCTTCCTGATCGCAGCGTATTAATTACTTTGATAAAAGTATCCTGAAAAATATCTTCCGCCAGATATTGGTCTTTAACCAATAAATAGATAGAAGTATAAATCTTGCTTTTATGTCTTCGTAAAAGTTCCTGCAATCCGTTTTCGTTCCCAGTAATATATACCTTTACGAGGTCCTGATCGTTATATGATTGTAAATTCATAGGTTTACCTACACTAAATCCCGTACTGTTTGCTAAAAATTAATTTGTAGATGTTTAATTTCTATAGCTTATCTCCTATGTTTTTTTATTGAGTTAGTTTGGTTTTTGAGGTCGTTAATATCCAAAGAAAGTTATTTTTTTATCAAAATGCAAAAAATAAAATGTTAAAAAATAAATTAACCGTCTTAGTACCCTATTTTTGTATCATCTCAAAACCCAAATTACTTTCCGGGGTTTTATAATATATTCTTAACTATACATGAGCAAAAAAGAGGCCGAAAAAGATCCGCATAAAAATATAATCATTAAAGGTGCCCGTGTGCACAACCTTAAGAACATTGATGTTGCTATTCCGAAAAATAAATTGGTGGTGGTTACAGGCATGTCTGGTTCGGGGAAATCTTCGCTAGCATTTGATACTTTATATGCTGAGGGACAACGCCGTTACGTAGAAAGTTTATCATCTTATGCCCGTCAGTTTATGGGTAGGATGAATAAACCAGATGTAGATTATATTAAAGGGATTGCGCCTGCTATAGCGATAGAACAAAAGGTAATTACTTCCAACCCCCGCTCAACGGTAGGCACGTCAACAGAAATTTATGATTATTTGAAGTTACTTTTCTCGCGGATCGGAAAAACAATATCTCCGGTATCAGGTAAAGAAGTAAAAAAAGATTCGGTAAGTTCTGTGGTAGACTACGTGGGCGCCATGCCCGAAGATACCACGGTAACTATTTTTTGTCCGCTCTATCCGCATAACAACAGAACCATTAAAGAAGAACTTGCCATCTTATTGCAGAAAGGCTTTTTAAGGGTGTTGATTGATGAGAAAGTTTTGAAAATCGAATCAGTGCTTGATGATGCCGACTTTAAGGATGCAGAATTAACTGATGATAAAACGGTGCAGATTCTCATCGATCGGATTGTAGTTAATCAGGAAGAAGAAACGTTAAGCCGACTTGCAGATTCTGCACAAACGGCATTCTTTGAAGGTAAGGGTGATTGTTATGTGGAGGCCGAAGGGAACACTAAACATTTCAGTGATCGGTTTGAACTGGATGGAATCCGTTTTGAAGAGCCAACACCTAATTTTTTCTCTTTTAATAATCCATACGGAGCCTGTAAACGTTGCGAAGGTTATGGGAATGTAATCGGAATCGACGAAGATTTGGTGATTCCTGATAAAAGCAAAAGTGTTTACGACAATGCCATTGCACCCTGGAGGGGAGAGAAAATGAGCGTGTGGTTGCAGAATTTTGTTAAAGTAGCCCCAAAATTTGAATTTCCAATCCACAGGCCTTATAGTCAGTTAACGGCTAAAGAACAACGGTTGCTGTGGACAGGTAATAAACACTTTTCCGGCCTCGATGCCTTTTT
This sequence comes from Pedobacter sp. N23S346, assembly GCF_048515415.1. Taxonomy (NCBI): domain Bacteria; kingdom Pseudomonadati; phylum Bacteroidota; class Sphingobacteriia; order Sphingobacteriales; family Sphingobacteriaceae; genus Pedobacter; species Pedobacter sp. N23S346. The sequence continues at coordinate 281,537 of NZ_JBLYEE010000004.1, read as the reverse complement.
TAAGGAATTGGAAGAACAAACTTATAAAATTCAATATCGGGTTATGTTATCGCGTTACCGCGGAAAAACGACTTGCCCGGATTGTCAGGGATCTCGTTTACGTAAAGATGCATCCTATGTTAAGATCGCAGAGAAATCTATTATCGATATCGTTTTGATGCCATTGGCTAAAGCTTTGGTTTTCTTTAATGATTTAAAGCTCAGTGTAAATGATGCGAAAATTGCGAAACGTTTGCTGGCTGAAATTGATAATCGTTTTCTTTACCTGAACAATGTTGGTTTGGGTTATTTAACGCTGAATCGTTTGTCGAATACGTTATCTGGAGGGGAGTCTCAACGAATAAACTTAGCAACCTCTTTAGGCAGTAGCCTGGTGGGATCCATCTATGTGTTGGATGAGCCCAGTATCGGACTCCATCCCCGCGATACCAACAAATTAATAGAGGTTTTAATATCCTTAAGAAATGTAGGTAATACAGTTATCGTAGTAGAACACGAAGAAGAAATGATGCGTGCGGCTGATTATATTATCGACATCGGCCCAGAAGCGGGTACGCATGGTGGTAACCTCGTGTTCAGCGGAAATTATGAGGAAATTTTAAAAGACACCAATAGTTTAACTGGCCGATATTTAGCAGGTATTGAAAAGATTGCCATACCAGAAAAGCGACGTAAATGGAAAGATCATATTCTGATTAAAGGTGCCCGCGAAAATAATCTTCAGAATATTGATGTGAAGTTTCCTTTGGGGGTTTTCACTGCAGTGAGTGGTGTTTCAGGCTCTGGTAAAACCAGTTTGGTGAAGAAAATTCTTTATCCTGCTTTGCAGAAAGCCATTGGTAATTATGCAGGTGAGCAAACGGGTGCTTATGATGGTATTTTTGGAAATACTGATTTGGTGAGTGCCGTGGAGATGGTGGATCAGAATCCGATCGGGCGTTCCAGTCGTTCGAATCCCGTTACTTATGTTAAAGCCTGGGATGATATCCGTGCGCTGTTTTCAGGTTTGGCCTCGGCAAAAGCTGCTGGCCTAAAACCTGCTGCATTTTCTTTTAATGTGGAAGGTGGCCGTTGCGATGTTTGTCAGGGTGAGGGTGAAGTGAAGATTGAAATGCAATTCATGGCCGATATCTACTTGCCTTGTGAGGCTTGTGGAGGGAAACGGTTTAAACAACAGGTTTTAGACGTTACTTATAAGGAGAAAAATGTTTCTGAAATTCTGGATATGACCATCGATGAAGCTGTCGATTTCTTTGCAGATGAACAGAAAATTTTAAATAAGTTAAATCCATTGGTTGATGTTGGTTTAGGCTATGTTCATTTGGGGCAATCATCAAATACCTTATCGGGAGGAGAGGCACAACGGATTAAGCTTGCTTCATTCCTGATTAAAGGAAATAATGCCAATAAAACGTTATTTATTTTCGATGAGCCAACCACTGGTTTGCACTTCCATGATATTAAAAAGTTGTTGAAAGCGCTCAATACTTTGATAGAGCAGGGGAATACCATTTTGGTAATTGAACACAATATGGACATGATTAAATGTGCAGATTGGGTTATTGATATTGGGCCTGAAGGTGGTGATGGTGGAGGTAAATTGGTTTTTGAAGGCTTGCCTGAAGATTTGATTAAAGAGAAAACTTCTTACACAGGTAAATATTTAGCAACGCATTTGAATTTAAATCCATAATTTCGGCAATGCTTTTCCTAACCTTTTTTATAGGCATTATACTTAACGCCATGGGCTACATTCCTCCTGGCAATATCAATCTCACCGTTGCGCAGTTGGCCATTAACAAAGGCATGCGCCAGGTGTGGTATTTTATCTTGTCGTTTTCTTGCGTAGAAATATTTTTTACGTTTGGGATGATGCGTTTTGCACGTTGGGCCATGAGCGATATTAATCCCAATGAAGCGGTAAGTGAAGTGCGGTTAGGCACTTTAGTAGACTGCTTTATGATTCTTATGTTCATTACCATGGGAACGATTACCTGGGTCAACCGTAAAAAGGTACCGATAACCAGTAATAAAAAGGAAGATAAACGAAGTGGAAGTGTATTGTATGGATTAATCCTTGGAGTGTTAAATCCGGTTCAAATTCCTTTCTGGTTGTTTTTTGGCAACTATGTGATTTTGCATGAATGGATAGAAACTGATTATTTATCATTGATTGTTTTTGCTATCGGATCTGGTTTTGGCTCTGCGGGTGCCTTATATGTTTATGCTCACTTTGCCACTTTTATTCAGGATAAATTTGCATTAAGTAGCCTGATTATTAATAAATCAATTGCGATATTCCTGTATGTACTCGCGGCATATTTGATCGTGAAACAGGTTGTTATTATTTTGTAAGGGTTTTTAGTCTGCAGTCGTGAGTCCAAAGTCTTTAGTTGGGAGTTTAGAGTTGGGAGTTGCAGGGGAGTAAAGCATGTTGCCGATAATCAAGTGTAAAATTTTGATGTTTTTTCATAACGAAAATCTTGTTGTAGCGTATCGCTATGACTTTTATTGCTAGGTTAAATGATCGCTTTTTACATTAAAGGTTTTAAAATAAGGTTAATAAGCAATTGCTGTAGCCACCTAGTAAGGCCAAAGCATTGACTCTTCGTTCCGCTTTTAGACCGGCATGGTCAATTTTTAGGGATAGCACTGAACTAGCCTACCCACTGACTTTAACAAAAAAATTGCGAGCCGGCAACTTTGCTTCTTTGGTTGCCCAAAGAAGAGAGCCCGTCCGGCAAGGACAAAATAAAATCGTTTTCATACAAAGCATAAAAAATCTGGTTGTAGCATCTCGCTACGACTCAGCGCATATAGCGACATCTTCATTAAAACAGCTTTTCTCCGTTTTATGTCAACCTCATTGCGGTTAGAGCAGTTCAAAAACAAAGGGGAGATTGTGCCACGAACATTACCGATGAAGGATCGGAGAATGTTCTCGCAATGACGTTCAAGGAGAAGAAAACTAAGGTGTTAAACTATATGCGATCGTCATTGAGGCAGCTTTCAGGAAGCAATCTCTATTACTAAATCTGGTTATAGCGTCTCGCTACGACTCTGCGTATATAGCGATTGCGTTAAGATTTTTTTCCATTCATCGTCATTGCGAGGCGGCTTCTTCAGCCGGCCGAAGCAATTTCTATTAAGAAGGATAACGTATACATTCTTACTTTAAAAATTCTACATTCCATATTTTCTCTGCTTTTCTGCCAATGAGCCAAAATGATGCAGCCAATACCGAAAAGAAAAGCGCCTTGTGCCAGCTATCCCAGAAATATTCGAAATAACGGGTATAGAGATTTACAAAAAGGAATGTGATTCCAAATTCCCTTGCAATATCATCACGGTATTTTAAACCATATAAGGTGCTGGCCACGCAAACTGCAGCAGAAATTAATGCCCAATAAAATAAGTTCAACTGGCGAACAGAATACCATTCTTCCAAACTGGCGAAGTTTCCAAAAACAGATAGAGCCCAAAGCGAAATGAACAAATAAACCATTCCGGCCAGGTACGTAACCTGAAAAAATTGCTTTGTTTTCGGAATCGCTTTCATGATGAAAGATGATGCGGTTAACGCGGCGCCAAACACCACAAACCTGAGTGGGTAATTCATGCCCAGAAAATAATAGTTCCAGCGGCTTAAATATCCTGTTTCTGTACCAAACCAGGCGCCTAAAGATATTAATGCAAAGATCCAGATCAACTTTGAATTGAAAAAATAACCAAGTCCGCCATAAATAAACACCGAAATTAAGATCAGAACGGTGAAATTTCCAGTACCATTATCCAGCGATTTGCCAAAATAGGCAATGGCATTCGCCGTGAGTAAAATGGCCGAAAACACAATTGCTTCATTACTAAATTTAAGATTGGGCAGCTTTTTCTTCCTTCGAACCCCCAAAATGTATAGCCAACCCGCGATTCCTGCAGATACCAGTGCAATCACGATATTTGGGGTATTGTAAACGCGTTTGAGGTAGTTAAGAATAGAATTATCAATCAAAAGCGATCCTAAAGCAATAAAACCACAGGCCAGTGCCACCCAAAAGGCATACTGAGCAAGTCTTAACCAGTCGAAATTTTTAGCTTCATAACTTTGCCGAAGCTTATTGCCGGTTTCTTCATTAATTAAGCCATCGTTTTGCCATTGCTCAATCATGTCATCAAGAAATTCACTTTTTTCTATATCAACTTTCATAGGTTTACGAATATATAAAATTAGTCTGAAGATAGAGGGGTATTGGAAAGCTGGGAAGTTGAGTAATTAGGAAGTTGAGGAGTTGAAAAAGCAATGTGATTGTCATCTGTATCTTAATAGTTTTATCATTCAAACAACTGGATATTGACTATACGGTTTCCCGTAACACTAAATGAAATTCCTACTATATCTTTATCTCTTAGTAAATTATCTAAAACTGTAAGACAATTCATTCTTAAATATGGCAACATTAAATAGCTTTATCAGATCTGCAAATGCATCTTATAAAAGAACTGCAAGGGCAAATGAAAGGCAGGCTCGAGCGCATGCTAAACAACAACAACAATATCTAAAAGAGCAAATTAGAAATGACAGTATCGCGGCTGTAAATGCCTACAATGATTACTTAGAAATGTTGATTTCAATACACAAGAGTTGCAGTGAAACATTAAACTGGAATACATTTTTACAAGAACCTGAACCTGTCAAGCCAAAAAAAACAAAAAAAAGAGAGGAGGTAGCTGCAGTAGCGCTTCATTTATACAAGCCTTCAATACTTGATAAATTACTCGGTAAAGAACATAATAAACGGGCGAATCTTCAGTCAACACTCGATGAAGCCATAAGAAAGGACCTTCAAGAATTCAACCAAAATGTACAGCAATATAATAATGATCTGGAGGATTGGAAAACGGTAAGATTAATTGCTACAGGTGTTTTGGCTAAGGAATCTTCAGCTTATAAAGATGCCATTTCTTTTTTCGATCCTTTTACCAATATCAATCAATTAGGGACGCGAATTAGTTGTGTTTTCAATGGTATTGGTTTAACATTAAACGTATCAGTAAATACATTAGATATTATACCGGATTATGTACTTTCAGCTACAGCTAACGGAAAGCTCTCTAATAAAAAAATGACTACTACGAAATTTAACGAACTCTATCAGGATTACGTTTGCAGTTGTGCTATTAGGGTAGCCAGAGAAACTTTTGCACTTCTTCCCATCGATTGTTTACATGTAAACGCTATTGCGGATCTTTTGGATCCTTCAACGGGACGTATTTTGCCACAGCCGATTCTATCTTGTAAATTTATTCAAGAAAATTTAGCTAGATTAAACTTTGTTCATATAGATTGTTCTGATGCAATGCGAAATTTTGTCCATAATATGAAGTTTTCAAAAACTACTGGTTTTGCACCTGTTCAGGTTTTATCCAATAATTAATTTTTATGATGATCTTTGTCGAAAGAACAGAATTAGAAGATAAATTAGTAAAAAGACTGGAAGTATATCTTATTAATGCAACAAAACTTCCGACTTTATTCATTTAATTTCTAGGATCATCTTCAAAGCTAAACTTTTGGCTTGATTCAACTTAAGACCTCCAACTTTAAATTACCTCCTTAATCTTCTTATTATTCCCAACAATCCAGATCACGTCGCCGTTATCGAAAGTAAAATCAGAAGATGGATTTAGAATTCTTTCTGTTCCACGTTCGATTCCAACTATTAGTGCCTGTGCTTTCTCACGGATACCTGCATTTCTGATGCTTAAACCGTAAACGGGAGATTCCATGTTGACTACAACTTTCTGCAATGTCATCTCCTTATCCGGGAAGTTTTTCTCGCTTTCAGTTTCTGGAATATCTACTTCTAAAATTGCTTTTACCGCTGCCAGCTGATCATCTGCACCAATCAAAAGTAGTTTGTCGTTCGGGTATAGTCTTTCATCTCTACCTGGTGTTGGAATATGGGTTCTCCCACGTTCAATCATGGCAATGTTAACTCCATACTTTTCGCGAATCATTAAGCTGGTAAGTGTTTGGCCCACTACTTCCGATTCCGGAGAAACTACTATTTCTGTTAAATGCGTATCCCAGGGTAAAATATCTGGTTTTTGGTTTTCTCTCGCATTCAGGTTTAAAATGAAACGTTTCTCCAGCTTATTATAAAATGCCTGAAGTTTTCTAGAGAAGATAAACATCATTAATACCATTAGCACCAAGGCTATTCCTGCAGCCACCCAGGTGTCGAAAAATTCGTATACCAAGAAACCTACGAAAAATACCCCTAATGCAATTCTAAATGCTTCAATTGCAATGAGCGGTCCGCGGGTAAACTTTTTACTTAACCACAAATGCGAATAAGCGGTTTTCTGGATTCTCCTAATGGATAAGGCCCATAAAAAAGGTGCCATGATGATGAAAGAAACGACCAGGCTAATGATGGTCGATCTCATTCCATTTACAACATTATTGGCAATGAAAGGCTGAATATAACGCGATGCCAGGAATATAACGGCTACGATAATTACCGAGTGGATCACGGTGTTAAAAGCATAGCCACGCAAAAGGATTTTCCAATCACTCAGTGTGGTCATTCCCGCAGTACTGGAGCTGTATCTGGAGATTCCATCGAGCCATTTTTTTGGTAAAACTCTATTCAGGAAGTTATAAAACGATTCAGAATGTTTAATCAGATAGGGGGTTGTAAAAGTGGTGATGGCTGATGCAGCCACAGCAATGGGATAAAGAAAATCGCTCGTTACCTTTAAGGTTAATCCCAACGTGGCAATGATGAAAGAAAATTCCCCGATCTGGGCCAAACTCATTCCCGCCTGAACAGAGGTTTTCAATGGCTGACCCGAAAGTAATGCACCAAGGCTTGAACTTAAAAACTTGCCTAGAATGGTTGCTAAGGTTATAATTACGATCGGTAAACCATAGTCGATCAGGATTTTTGGATCGATTAACATCCCTACAGAAACGAAGAATACGGCAGCAAATAAGTCTTTTACCGATTTGGTAAGGTGTTCTATTCTTTCTGCCTGTGTGGTTTCGGCCAGGATGGAGCCCATAATGAAAGCGCCCAAAGCCGGCGAAAAACCAACTTTCACGGCCAGAAGCACCATGATTAAACATAGCGCTAAAGAAACCACCAACATGGTTTCATCGTTCATAAGCTTCCTGGTGGCTTTAAGGAAAGTTGGGATGAGGAATATTCCACCCAGAAACCACAGCACTAAAAAGAAAGCCAGTTTTGCAATCGAAATTAACATTTCAGTGCCGGCGAATTGCTGACTCACTGCAAGTGTAGATAGAAGAACAAGCAATAAAATCGCAACTAAATCTTCAACAATGAGTACGCCAAATACCAAACCAGCGAATTTTTTATGTTTAACACCCAGTTCTTCGAAAGCCCTGATGATGATGGTGGTGGAAGAAACAGAAAGGATACCACCAAGAAAAATACTATCCATGGTTTTCCAACCCATTAGCTTTCCCGCAGAAAAACCAATGAGGAGCATGAAAACAACTTCTACAATGGCAGTAATAGACGCCGAGCCACCTACTTTAACAAGCTTTTTAAAACTGAACTCTAAACCCAAACTAAAAAGGAGGAAGATTACTCCAATCTCACCCCAAATATTAATGCTTTTGGTATCGGTAACGGAAGGAAAAAAATCTAAATGCGGGCCTACAAGTAAGCCTGCTAAAATGTAACCTAAAACTAAGGGCTGCTTTATTCTTTTAAATATGAGTGTGGTAATCCCTGCTGCGGCGAGGATTAATCCTAAATCGGCAATTAAATCTGGTAAATGCATTTTTGGTAATCGGTATGATGGTAAAAATATTTCCGGCTAAACCGGCTGTTGTATTCCACCTGATGGTGGTGAACCTAAAAATTTACCAGAAAACGTGTTTCGGGTAAAGCATTTTGAGCAAACACCAATATTTATACTTAAGTCGCTTCAATACCGACTTATTCATTTTTACTGGAAGAAAAAGTGCGAGGGTGATAAGGAAAACAGCAAATAGATCCAAAAGAATTTTAGCCACCGCATTGCTGATCAGGTTTTTTTGTAAACTTTCCTGATCCTGCGTGATGCCAGGATTGAGCGTTAAATTGCTTTTTTTAGAGATGGACGTAACTTGTGCAGGCTGATTTTTTGTCGTACTATTTTTTTTTGGATTAGCAAAGCTTGCGAAACTCACCAGTGCACTTAAAAAAAATATGATATAAAAAAGCCTCATTGCTGCTAATATAGCGAAAATGAGGCTTTTTTGAAAGTTAAATTTAGATTAAGCTTGCCTATTCTAAAGATGAGAAGTACGCCAGTGTATCTTCCTTATCTTTTTGGAGCTGAACTTTCAGGGCTTCTAAACCAGTGAACTTTACATCATGACGAAGGAACTTCAAGAAATTCATTTTAATGTCCTGACCGTAGATTTCCTGATTAAAATCGAAGATATTTACTTCAATATTTCTCGTCATTCCATTGATAGTTGGTCTTTGACCGATATACGCCATGCCTTTGAAAGTCCGAAGTCCGGAGTCAGGAGTCAGAAGTCTGTTCCCTGATTCAGGTTTTTCGGTATTGTATACCGCATCCATCTCAACGGTTACGGCGTAAATTCCGTCGCCTGGAATGAGTTTGTAGGTTTCTTCTACGAAAATATTTGCTGTTGGAAAGCCAATCGTTCTGCCAATTTTATCGCCTTTTATTACCCGACCGAATATAGAGAACGAATAACCCAGATAATCGGATGCCAGGCTCACATCTCCGGCCAAAAGTGCCTGACGGATTTTGGTTGAACTCACGGCCACATCGTGAATATCCTGTTCCATAATTTCTTCTATAGTAAAACCAAAATGAGTGCCTGCAACTTTCAAATCTGCTAAATTGCCTGTACGGTCTTTTCCGAAACGGTGATCATAACCAATGATGATGTGTTTGGTTCCGATATTATTTACCAGGGTATTTTTAATGTAGTCTTCTGGTAATTGGTTGGAAAAATCGCGTGTGAAAGGTGTAATAATTAAATGATCAACGCCCAGGCTCCTTAAAATCTCTGCCTTTTCATTAATGGTGTTGATCATCTTTAAATCTTGATTTTCTGGATCGATGATGAGCCTGGGATGTGGGAAGAATGTTAAAATAACACTTTCACCCTGATCTGCCTTTGCCTTTGCAACCAATTGTCTGATGATTTTCTGGTGCCCAAAGTGAACACCATCGAAAGTGCCGATGGTTACTACTGCATTATTGAGCTTAGTAAATTCTGATAGGTTATGATATATTTTCAATGGAATAATCTTTTAACTATGGGTTTTGCGTGAGGGATGGAAGCGGTATACCCCGATTTTTCATCGGGGATTTAGCGTACATCCCGACCCCTTGCGTAGCTTGGGGACACGCCCAAATTTCTATAATTATATTTATTAATGCAAAGCATGGCGCTTCACTACGCCACCTTTTAAATCTGCAATTTGTTGTTGTATCACGAAGGCATCGGGATCTATATTTCTGATGGCTGTTTGCAATTTGCTCATTTCCAGTTTGGTTACCACGGTAAAAACAATGTCTATGTCTTTTCTTTCTCCATAACCACCTTCGCCTTTATAAATGGTTACCCCGCGTTTCATTTCGGTAATAATATAGCTTTTTATTTCTTCCTGGTGTTCTGAGATGATGGTTACGCCGGTGTATTGCTCTATTCCATTCACAATAAAATCGATAGTGTAAGAAGCTGATAAATAAGTTAATATCGCATAGAGCGCTGTTTCTATATTTAAAAAGTAAGCAGCGAAGGCAAAGATGATGATGTTTAAAATGAGAATAAGATTGCCAACCGTTAAAATGCTGTTTTTACTGATGTAGAGTGCGAGTACTTCGGTGCCATCGATTACGCAACCACCCCGCATGGACAGGCCAATTCCTCCACCTAAAAATAATCCACCGAAGAAAGCGATGAGCAATTTATCGTGGGTAATGGGCTTAAAGGGCAATACAATTAAAGCTACAGATAAGGCCGCAATGGCAATAGCCGTTTTAATGGCAAAACCTTTTCCAATTTGCCTGAAGCCTAATATTACAAACGGAATATTGATGATGGCAATGAGGTAGGAGAGGTTCCACCCGGTTAAAGTGCTTAAAAGGAGCGAAATCCCGGTTACGCCACCATCAATGAAATGGCTGGGCATTAAGAAACTTTTCAAACCAAAACAAGCTGAAGTAACCCCCGCAGCAATCAAAATGATTTCTTTTGCAAACCGGGCATTCTTGTTTTTAATTCGGTTCATCTTTACTCCTGAATTTTAATTTCTTCTTTCTTGCTACGAATATAATTAACAAGCTCCAGAACCTCAAACGAATTTGAAAGCAAAAAGTTTCCACTTCTGGTTCGGGTAAGTTTTGATAGGTAAGCGCCGCTGTTAAGTGCTTTTCCAAAATCAGAAACCAGTGAACGAATGTAAGTGCCTTTGCTGCACACGATCCGGAAATCAATTTCGGGAAGCTCAATTCTGGTGATTTCAAAGGCCGGAACGGTTACAAAGCGTTTACGCAATTCTACTTCTTCGCCCAAACGTGCTTTTACATACAAACGTTCGCCGTTAATTTTTACTGCTGAATGTGCTGGTGGGTATTGCTCAATATCTCCGGTAAAAGGTGTGGTTGCAGCATAAATCTGCTCTTGGGTAATGGCAGAAATGTCAAAAGTTTGATCAACTTCCGTTTCCATATCAAATGATGGCGTAGTGGCCCCGAGAACCATGGTGCCAGTATATTCTTTTTCTTCTGCCTGGAAAGTGTCTATCTGCTTGGTTAATTTACCGGTACAGATGATTAACAAGCCAGTAGCCAGTGGATCTAGTGTTCCTGCATGGCCTACCTTTAATTTTAATGGTTTTAAAGAGTTGCGAATTTTGCCAACCACATCAAATGAAGTCCATTTGTAGGGTTTATTAATTAAAAGCAGTTCGCCCTCGGCAAAATTGAAATCTTTAAACTTTGAATTTTCTGTACTCACAAATCTTTTTTTGCACAAAGATACAGATTAAATTATTTGCATCGAGTGGCCGGTTAGCAACAGGATAATAATCACCAGGCCTGCAATAATTCTATAATAACCGAACATTTTAAAACCATGTTTATTTAAAAAGCCAATGAAGCTTTTAATGGCCAAAAGTGCTACAATGAAAGCAATTACGTTTCCTATAATCAGTAGATTAACCTGCTCATGTGTGATGGTATTGCCTTCTTTATAAAAATCAAATAATTTTTTGCCTGTAGCGGCGAACATTGTTGGAACGGCTAAAAAGAAGGAAAATTCTGCTGCTAGCTTCCTGCTTAATTTCTGAGTCATACCGCCAATGATGGTAGCTCCGGAGCGGGAAACGCCGGGAATCATGGCAATGCATTGAAAGAAACCAATTTTTAAAGCAGTTAAATAATTTATTTCTTCTTCTTCGTGAATAGTTGGCTTATTGAACCATTTATCTACAAATAAAAGAATTACGCCGCCAATCAGTAATGAAATGCCCACGGCCATCGGACTTTCTAAAAGTTCATCTATCTTCTTACTTAACAACAAACCAAAAACTGCTGCCGGAATAAATGCAACCAAAAGTTTAATGTAGAAGTTGATGGATTTAAAAAATCTTTTGAAGTATAAAACCAATACGGAGAGAATAGCCCCTAATTGAATGGCAATGGTAAACAATTTCACAAATGGATCGCTCGCGATGCCCATAAATGAAGATGCAATGATCATATGCCCGGTACTCGATACTGGCAAAAACTCAGTCAGCCCTTCGATAATAGCAAGGACAATGGCTTCGAAATAGTTCATAATAAATTTGTATGGGTTAATCCCACTGTAATTTTACTTTATAGCTTTTTAATTTTTTATCTCTGGATAGGAGCATTAGATCTTCTGAGATTGCTTGAGATACTATAATTCTAACAAAAGGATCATTGTTGAAAAAGTCAAGATTTAGTAATGTTGTTAGATGTGCTTCATTAATTGAAATTATTTCAATTTGATTTCTTTCTGCAAATCTAAATAATTCATCAAAACCGATGTTTAAATTGAGTTTTCCAATCTGTTTTTTAATTGCGATTTCCCAAAGCGAAGCAATGCTGATGAAACAAGATTTATTAATGTCTAATATCTTTTTTTTTATTGAAGCAGGCAATTGATCATCACCTTCAACAAACCACAGGAAAGTGTGTGTGTCTAACAAAAAAGCCATTAAATATAATCCGAAAATATTTCCAATGGTTCATCAAAATCATCAGCTAATTTGATTTTACCTTTTGCATAACCAAATTCTCGTGACTTTAATTTTGGTTTGTTTATGTTTTTTGTTTTTAAGAATTCAACAAAATCTGCCACTTCTTGTCTAAGATTCATAGGCAAGGAATTTATTTCTATTTGCAAATTTGTAGTTGTCATACCTTAAAGTTAAAAAAAGACTTTATTTAAAGCAAAAGTTATTTTTTTAAGATAGCGTAAATGCCGAAAGCGAAACCAAAAAGAACAACAAGCGGTGCCAGTAAGGTTCTTCTGAAATCGTAAATATCACCTGTTGTACCCATCATCAGAATAAAGCCTACTGCTACAATCGCGATGCTAATTAACAATAACTGATAGTTTTTTTTGGTGAAAACTAATTCACTTTTAACGTCCTTGGTAATTGGACCTGTCTTTTTTTCTAATGCCATTATCTATAAAGATTATAAGATTTTAAACGTAAATACCTGCTTACTGCAAACCAGGTGCTTATGCCGGTAATAAATATTCCAATAATAATTAAGCCAACGAATACAAAGCCAAATTCTTTATAGTTGTTTAGGATAATAATTTCCGGAACTTCTTTACGTGCATAAATTAAAGTGGCTAATAAAATGATAATTGCTATAAAAGCTGCAATTAAACCATGTAATGCCGCGTATAATAAAAAAGGACGTCGGATAAAGTTTTTCGTTGCACCAACCAGCTGCATACTTTTAATTAAAAATCTTTGGGAATAGATGGCTAAACGTATGGTATTGTTAATCAGTGCAATTGCGATGACTAAAAGCAGTGCAGCAAATGCTAAAATGATTAAGCCAATGGTATTGATATTTTTGTTCACCATGTCTATTAAAGAACTTTGGTAAACCACTTCTTTAACAACAGGATTTTTAGCGATACTCACTTTCAGTGCTTCTATGCTTTTATTATTGGCATATTCGGCTTTCAAATAAACATCAAAAGTAGAAGTAAGTGGATTGTAACCTAGAAAATTAACAAAATCTTCGCCCAAATCCTGCGTTAGATTTCTAGCTGCCAATTCTTTGTTTACATATTGGGTTTGCTTTACCACACGATTTGCATTTAACTCCTTTTGAAAAGCCAGAACGTCTGTTTCCTTTGCACCTTCATCAACAATAATGTTGAGCACAATATTTTCTTTTACGTAATTAGACAGATTTTTGGCATGTACAAGTACCAACCCAAGCAGGCCCAGCATTAATAAAACCAGCGCAATACTGATAATTGTAGAAATATATACGGTTTTGGTTTTCTTAGATGCATCACTTACTTCGAATTCTTCCATGTATTTCAATTTAGTTTTTGCGAAAATAGAAATTATACCTGATAAACACCAATATAAACCTATTCTAAATGAACTTTAACGCGTTGGTAAACGATTTAGTTTAAGTGTAACACTATAATTCCAAAGGAAGACTTTTTTCGTAATCTGCACGAAATTTGGAAAAACGGCGTTAATAATTATAATAAAACCTAAATCTATTCTAAATGAAAAAACAAATTACCATAATTGGATTGCTTTTTATCGCAACCACGGCATTATTATCTTGTAAGAAGGATACTACTTCCTTAAAAGCCCGGATTATGGGGAAATGGACAGTAAATAGAATCGAAGTATCGGGAAATACAAACCAATCCCTTAACGGAACCTTTAATTATACTAAAGATGATTATATGGATTTCAAATCTAATAACGATGATCAGGTAGAATTGAGTTTGACTAACCAGCGTACCATTGGGACCTATACCACATCTTTGGGAGATGAATTTTCGATGATTTTTCCAGAAGGAGATTCGTATTGCACAGTAGCGAATCTCACTGGAACACAATTTCAATTTACCGCTAAAATTGATAAAACCAATATTGTAAAAACATATTTCTTAACCAGGTAAAAGGTCTAACCCCCTAGTGTTTGCTTGCGCCATTGGTTTTTAATAGCCAATGGCGCTTTTTTTGTGGAGTGCTAAAATTACCTATCTATCGGTTGGTGACTTACAAAGAGAAAAACTTATCTACAGTAGATTCAATGGTGTTATAAACGATTGACGATACTTGGCAGGTTAGTGAGACACCAACCTGTAGGCTAAAATTTACCAATGAATTGTTTTAGAAGGCAAAAACTCAAAAACTCAAAAATTATAATTTTAGTTTCAAATTCTATTAAAGCGATGGTATCTTCTTTTCATATATTATACATTTATAGCCCATTAAAAACCTTTCTGTGTCGCGGCAAGTTCTATATCTTTTTCTGCTGTCAGCTAACTTCTCTATAAAGTTATATACGCGATCTGCAAATTTTTCAGCAGTAGCAGGTAAGCCTTCTGATTCTATATACCAAGAAATTGCAGCAATACTTTCGACAACATATTCTTTGATTGTTATTTTTCTGCTGACCATTTCCTGATTAACTTTTTGCTAAGCGCTCTTGCTTCAGCAATGGAAAAAGTTTTTTCAGGATGATGTTTTAAAGCTGCAGACTTTTGCAGTGCTTTATAGCTTTCTTCGGGGATGAGTACGTATTTTTTATTTTCGATTGTGATAGGTGTCATAACCACTCATTTTGATTAGTGAAGATAATAATAAATAACTTAAAGTTTTAACTTGTTTTTGGTTTTACTAAGCCCCTTTATTTCTGTATTTTCGCTTCTTTAAAAATTTAAAACTTGCAATGGATTACCAATTCAAAGAAATAGAACAAAAGTGGCAGAAATTTTGGGCAGATCATCAAACGTTTAAAGCCGAAAGCAATTCTACAAAACCAAAATATTATGTGTTAGATATGTTTCCTTACCCATCTGGCGCAGGTTTACACGTTGGTCACCCACTGGGTTACATTGCATCAGATATTTTTTCGAGATACAAACGTCTTAAAGGCTTCAATGTTTTGCATCCAATGGGCTACGATTCTTTCGGTTTACCTGCGGAGCAATATGCCATACAAACTGGTCAGCATCCGGCTCTCACTACAGAAGCAAATATTGCAACCTACCGCCGCCAGTTAGATCAGATCGGTTTTTCTTTTGATTGGAGTCGTGAAGTGCGCACCAGTGAGCCTTCTTATTACAAATGGACACAGTGGGTTTTTATGCAATTGTTCAATTCCTGGTATAACCTTGAAAACGATCGTGCTGAAGATATCACTACTTTAATTGAAAAATTTAATGCTTCTGGCTCTGCTGATGTAAAAGCGGCTTGTGATGAAGATGTAAAATCATTTATGCCAAGTGATTGGGCAACTTTTACCGAAGAGGAAAAGCAAACTGAATTATTAAAATATCGCTTAACATACCTTAGAGAAAGTACTGTGAACTGGTGTGCTGCTTTGGGAACTGTTTTGGCCAATGATGAGGTAAAAGATGGTTTCTCAGAACGTGGCGGTTTCCCGGTAGAGCAGAAAAAAATGATGCAGTGGAGCATGAGAATCACGGCTTATGCTGACAGACTTTTGCAAGGTTTAGATACCATCGATTGGCCTGAACCTATTAAAGAAATGCAGCGCAACTGGATTGGTAAGAGTGTAGGAGCATCAGTTAAATTTAAGATTGAAGATTTACGATCTACGAATGAGACTCCTGACTCCGGACTTCGTACTGCTGACTACATTGAGGTTTTTACCACTCGAGTAGATACCATTTTTGGTGTTTCTTACCTGGTATTGGCGCCCGAGCATGAATGGGTGGCAGAATTAACTACTCCGGAACAAAAACAAGATGTTGAGAATTACATTTCTCAAACGAAAAAGAAATCGGAATTAGACCGCATGGCGGATACTAAAACTGTTTCCGGTGCTTTCACTGGTACCTATGTAATCAATCCCGTGAGTGGTGAACGTGTTCCATTGTGGATTGCGGATTATGTGCTTGCTGGTTATGGCACCGGTGCGGTAATGGGTGTACCAAGTGGCGATCAACGCGACTGGTTATTTGCAACGCATTTCAATTTGCCGATTATTCAAATTTTGGATGGTCAGAAAGAAATCGAAGTACAAGCTGATCCTACTAAAGAGGGTACTTATATCAATTCAGGTTTTATTAATGGATTAACTTATCAGAAAGCAGTTCCATTGTTAAATAAATGGTTAGAGGAAAATAATGTAGGTAAAGCAAAGGTAAATTTCCGTCAGCGTGATGCGATTTTTGGTCGCCAGCGTTACTGGGGTGAGCCAATTCCGGTTTACTTTAAAGATGGTTTACCTTATTTAATCAAAGAAGAAGAACTGCCATTAGTCTTGCCAGAAATTGATAAATATTTACCAACCGAAACTGGTGAACCACCTTTGGCGAGGGCAGACAACTGGATGCCTCCTGCTGGTGATCATTATGAATTAAGCACCATGCCAGGTTGGGCCGGAAGTAGCTGGTACTGGTACCGCTATATGGATGCGAATAATAATGCTGACTTCGCCTCAAAAGAAGCTGTCGAATATTGGCAGGCTGTCGATTTATATATAGGAGGTTCTGAACATGCAACAGGTCACTTATTATACAGTCGCTTCTGGAACAAGTTTTTGAAAGATTTAGGTTACACCAAAGAAGAAGAGCCTTTCAAAAAACTGATTAACCAGGGGATGATTCAGGGCAGAAGTAGTTTTGTTTATCGAATTAATGACGAGAATGGAAAGCCAACTAATACTTTTGTTTCCGCAGGGTTAAGGAAAGAATATAAAACATCAGCTTTACATGTTGACGTTAACATTGTGGAGAACGATACCTTAGATCTAAATAAATTTAAAGCCTGGAGAGAGGAATATGCAAATGCAGAATTCATTCTGGAAGGTGGGAAGTACATCTGCGGTATTGAGGTTGAGAAAATGTCGAAATCAAAATTTAACGTAGTTAATCCTGATGATTTGATCGAACGTTATGGCGCTGATACCTTGCGGATGTATGAAATGTTCTTAGGTCCGCTGGAGCAAAGTAAACCGTGGAACACCAATGGCATTGAAGGCGTATTTAAATTCTTGCGTAAATTCTGGAGATTATTCCACAATGAGGCTTGGGAATTTACTGTTTCTGATGCTGAACCTACGAAAGCAGAATTGAAATCATTGCATAAGATTATCAAAAAAGTACAGGATGATATTGAGCGTTTCTCTTTCAATACTTCCGTGTCGAGCTTTATGATCGCGGTAAATGAATTAACAGATTTAAAATCAAACAAGCGAAGTGTTTTGCAAGATCTGGTAGTGATTTTATCTCCATATGCGCCACACATCTGTGAAGAACTTTGGGTTCAATTGGGTAACGAACCTGGAACATTGTCGTATACGGCTTTCCCTGTTTTTAATCCGGAACACTTAGTGGAAGATGAATTTGCTTACCCGGTTTCTGTGAACGGTAAAATGAAGATGAATCTGAATTTGAGTTTAACTTTGGGTCTACCAGAAGTAGAGGCAATTTTACTTGCAAATGAACAATTCCAAAAGTTTCTGGACGGCAAAGCGCCAAAGAAAATCATTTTCGTAAAAGGAAAAATTATTAATGTGGTTGTTTAAGGATAGGTTTAAAGCTTAAAGACTAAAGCAGAAAGCTTCCTGTAAAGTTTTATAAAAGCCCCGATTTGTGAGATAGCAAATCGGGGCTTTTTGTGCTCATCGTCAGCAATGACGGGAATCAACTTACGAAGTTTAGTTGGCCTGTGTGAGGGAAAACTTCGTAAGTTTAAAACTGTAGTTTCTCTCCCCTGAACAATCCTTGCGAGAATATTCACCGATTTTTTCATCGGTAGTATTTGCGGTAACCTGCTTTTTTGACATTGCTAACAAAAAGGAGGTTGCCACGGCTGATGAAGAATTAGCCTCAGCAATGACGACCGTTTATGTATGTGGCAAAGCAAAAGGTATAAAAACAAAACCCAAGCTATTTAACAAAGTAGGTTTTCGCTTTAGACTTTCCGCTTAGAAAGGAGGTTGCCACGGCTGATGAAGAATCAGCCTCGCAATAACGACCGTATTATAGATATGGCAAAGCAACAGGAATAAAAACAAAACCCAGGCTGTTTTTCACAACCTGGGTTTCTTCTTTAGCTTATAGTCTTTCAGCTTTGAGCTTTTTTCTTTCGGCTTTAAGCTTTAGTCTTATTTAGCTTTATTTCTGTTTCCACCAAATTTCCTTTGACTGCTGGCGTTACGTGGTTTGCCGCTCATGTTGCCATCGCCGCTTTTTCTTGCGCCACCGCCGCCGCCTTTAGATTGGGCTTGTGGTTTACGCTTTACCTGGTTTTTAGCCAACATACTTTCCCAGCTTAATGGGTAAGGATGGTCATCAACCACCGGTAAAGTAATTTTAATCAGTTTCTGGATGTCCAGTAAATATTCGTTTTCTTCAGCATCGCAAAAAGAAATAGCAATTCCGTTTGCACCAGCGCGACCTGTACGGCCAATTCTGTGGACATAAGATTCAGGGATATTCGGTAATTCGTAGTTGATAACATGCGATAACTGGTCGATATCAATACCACGCGCAGCAATATCAGTTGCCACTAACACACGGATTTTTCTATCCTTAAAATCTGTTAATGCACGTTGACGGGCATTTTGTGATTTATTACCATGAATGGCGGCAGATTTAATTCCGGCAAAGCCTAAATCTTTCACAATTCTATCTGCACCATGTTTAGTTCTGGTAAAAACCAATGCAGTTTGAATGTTCTTATCCTCCAACAAGTGAATTAACAACTTCTTTTTATCTGGTTTATCAACAAAATAAACCGATTGAACGATGGTTTCAGCAGTAGAAGAAATTGGGGTTACTTCAACTTTCGTTGGGTTAGATAAAATAGTATTGGCTAACTTCTGAATTTCATCCGGCATGGTAGCCGAGAAAAATAAAGTCTGGCGTTTAGCGGGTAATTTAGCTACTACTTTCTTCACATCGTGAATAAAGCCCATATCCAACATACGATCTGCTTCATCTAAAACAAAAAGTTCTATCGTGCTTAAGCTGATGAAACCCTGATTCATTAAATCCAATAAACGACCTGGGGTTGCCACTAAAATATCGATTCCTTTTTTAAGTGCTTCTACCTGGGAGTGTTGATTAACACCTCCAAATATGACCAGGTGACGCAGGTTTAAATTGTTACCGTAGGCCTTAAAACTTTCTTCAATCTGTATTGCTAGTTCACGGGTTGGTGTTAATACTAAAGCTTTAATGTTTTTATTTGCCTTGGTATTGATGTGTTTTTCGTGCAATAATTGCAACATTGGGATGGCAAATGCAGCGGTTTTACCCGTTCCTGTTTGTGCGCAACCTAATAAATCTTTACCTTTTAATATAGTGGGGATGGATTGCTCCTGTATCGGGGTAGGTTGTGTATAACCTTGTTTCTCAAGGGCCTGTAAAATGGGCTCTATGAGGTTTAATTCTTTGAATAACATGTATGTTTCTGTGTAATATTTATCGAAGAAGCTAGAACAATCATTTGTTGAAGGACTAACTTGCGGAGAGAATATGCCATTCAGAATGGCAAGCCCATATTCCTGCTTCAGCGGCAAAGATAAAGAAATAATTGGGAAGAGCAGATATAATTTTTATGTAAGCCAGTTCTCAGCCTCAAAAAGCGATAAAAAAGCAGATTTAAAAAATTATTGTTTGGTTGCAGATTTATTTTTAGTTAAATTGTAATCAGTTTATAATCAGAAATATGCAATTATTTTGCGTTATGTCTGTGTAGACTTACTGAATTACCTAACCAAATTAAACTTTTTTTATATGGCACAACTTGTACCTAAACGCCGAGGCAATTTTCTAAGCTTTGATCCAGTCGCATTTTTACATTTTCAATCAATCCGGCGTAACATCTCTATTTTTCAAAGGCATTGTTGATCAACGCCTGATTGAATTTGAACCAGTTTACTAAGCTGGTTAATTCGAACCGAAAACTAATACTAACCAATATATAAACTATGACACAAAATCTATCCATTTTCAGGAGGGGCTTTCTTCTTCTGTGCTTGGGTTTGTTGTATGCCATTGGCGCAACTGCCCAAACTAAAATTACTGGTAAAATCATTGCCAGTGATGACAAACTTCCCATCGTTGGAGCAACAATTAAAATTAAAAATGCTATCGGCGGTACCACAACAGATGCAAATGGCACATTTTCACTCAGTGTAAAACCCACTGATATTCTGGTAATTTCCTTTATTGGGTTTACAAACAAAGAAGTAACTGTAGGTAATCAGACCAACATTGCTGTGGTATTGCAGGCAGAGAACAACAACTTAACAGAGGTTGTGGTAACGGGTTACTCCGCCCAGCGGAAAAAGGATTTAACTGGAGCCGTAGCTGTGGTGAGTATGGATCTTTTAAAAGCACAGCCAGCCGCGAGTGCCGTAGAAGCTTTACAAGGTAAGGCTACTGGTGTTCAGGTAATTAATGACGGTGCGCCAGGTTCTACGCCACAAATCAGGATTCGTGGCACGAGTACCATCAATAATAATGAGCCCCTTTATGTAATAGATGGGGTGCCTTTTGAAGGTAAATTATCATGGCTTAACCAAAATGACATCGAAAGTCTGCAGGTATTAAAAGATGCTTCTTCTGCTTCAATCTACGGCTCGAGGGCAAATAATGGGGTAGTGATTATCACCACTAAAAAAGGTGTAGGTGGTGCACCAAAAATTACCGTAGATTCTTATTATGGTACCCAGGTGCCTAGAAAAAGTAGTTTTCCGGAAATGATGAACCCTCAACAATACGCACAATATGTATTTGATGGTTATAAAAACGCCGGAAAAACAATTGCTGCGGGCAGAAATTATGGTTCGGGAACAACACCCGTATTACCGGATTTTTTAGTTGCCGGATCGAAACTAGGCCAGGACGTTACTGCTGCCGATGCTGATCCATCTAAATATAATTATAGCCGCGATCCAAACTTGTTTTACCAGATTACCCGCGCTAATAAAGCAGGTACCAACTGGTTTGATGAAATAACGAAAGCTGCACCCATTCAGAATTATCAGTTAGGCGCTACTGGCGGTGGTGAAAATGCAACCTATGCGGTTTCTGCAGGTTACCTAAACCAAAAAGGAACTATAGATTATACTGGTTTCAAACGTTATAACTTCAGGTCTAATACAGGTATATCGGCATTTAATAAACGGGTACGTTTTGGTGAAAATGCACAATACAGTTATTCAGAAGGCTATGGATTTGGTGTAAATCCAAATCTTCCAGGTGGTTATCAGGATCAGGGAAGTGCGCTGGGTTGGGCTTACCGTATTCCAACCATCATTCCTGTTTATGATATCAATGGTAATTTCGCAGGTAGTCGTGGTAGTCAGTTGGGGAACGCAGAAAACCCATTGGCTGTTTTATTCAGGGCGAAAGATAACCTGAATAAAAATAATTTCTTCTTCGGTAATATCTTTGGAGAAGGTGATATTATCCCAGGCCTGGTACTCAGAACAAACTTTGGTTTACGTTATGAAAACTATAATGGTTTATCTATGCGCTATCCAAACCTCGAGTTCTCTGAAGGAAATAATTCCAATAACCTGAATGAATATCAGGGATATAATACAGAGTGGACCTGGACCAATACTTTAAACTATAGTAAAGTATTTAACGAGAAGCACAGATTGAATGCTTTAATTGGTACTGAAGCCATCAGGTCGAGATCAAGGCAATTAAACGCCGGAAGGAATGATTTTTTCCTTTTGGGTAATCCCGATTATTACTATTTAAATACTGGTTCTTCTAACATCAGCAACTCCAGTACCGGATCTATCGGATCATTATATTCGTTGTTTGCTAAACTTGATTATTCCTTTAATGATCGCTATCTGGCCAGCTTTACCGTTCGTCGTGATGGTTCATCAAACTTTGGTGAGAATAATAAGTACGGTAACTTCCCGGCAGTGAGTGGTGCCTGGCGGATATCTGAAGAAGACTTTATGAAAGATGTTAAATGGATCAGCGATTTGAAAATCCGTGCCGGTTACGGACAAACAGGAAATCAGCGGATTCCTGCTTATCAATACATCAACCGATTTGAAAGTTCTATCATCAATGCTGCTTATGCTGTTGGTGGTGGAAATGGTCTTACTACTGGTGTGCGTCAAAATGCCTATCAAAATCCTGATGTGAAATGGGAATCTTTAAAATCGCTTAACATTGGTTTGGATTTTACGTTGTTAGATGGTGCAGTTGACGGATCGTTAGACTGGTATGATAAGAAAACCACCGATATGCTTTACAATTTACCATTGCCATCAAGTGTAGTCGGATTAGGTTTTTCTCCGTTTGTTAACATCGGCGATATGAGCAATAAGGGGATCGAATTTAATGTAGCCTATCATTATGGCAGAAAAGCAGATAGCCCTTTAAAATTTGATATCGGCTTAAACTTCTCTAAAAACGAAAATAAAATTGTGCAACTGGCGCCTGGAATCTTAAACCAGATTTATGGTAATTACAGAAGTTTGCAAACCAGTGTATTACAGGAAGGAGCTCCTTTTGGTTCTTTCTTTGGCTACAGAACGGCCGGTATTTACCAAAGTGCTGCTGATATTCAAAATAATCC
The DNA here is from genome assembly GCF_048515415.1 of Pedobacter sp. N23S346. Taxonomy (NCBI): domain Bacteria; kingdom Pseudomonadati; phylum Bacteroidota; class Sphingobacteriia; order Sphingobacteriales; family Sphingobacteriaceae; genus Pedobacter; species Pedobacter sp. N23S346. The sequence continues at coordinate 258,696 of NZ_JBLYEE010000004.1, read as the reverse complement.
ATCTTATGCTGGCGCCAGGGTTGGTGGACTTCGTTATCAGGATATTAATGGTGATGGTGTATTAGATCCAAGAGACCGTACCATTATTGGCGATCCAAATCCTGATTTCAATTTAGGGGTAAACTTGAATGCCTCTTATCGTAATTTCGATATTTCTGCTTTTATCTACAGCGTGCAGGGAAATGATATTTTTGAAGCTACCCGTTACTTTACCGATTTCCCATCATTCGATGGCGCTAAAAGTACGAGGTTGTTAAATGCCTGGAGTCCTACAAATACATCAAGCCTTATTCCTTCTGCTTATGCAGGTGCATCTGATCTTGAGTTTGCTTCTTCCAGCTATTACATTCAGGATGGAAGTTTTGTAAGGTTGAAAAATATTCAATTAGGCTATTCTGTTCCAACGGCTAAAGCTTTCGGACCGAATTCAAGGATTAGCAGATTAAGGGTTTATGTGAGTGCAACCAATTTATTTACCATCACCAAATATACAGGATTAGACCCTGAGGTTAGTCAGGTTACTGATGGATTTACTGCTCCGGGAGTAGATCAGGGTGTATATCCATCTCCACGTCAGTTTTTAATCGGTATTAATGTTGGGTTTTAATTAAAATGATCATGATGAAAAATATAAAATATATTATTCTTTCCGTACTAATCTGCAGTAGCATGTCTTGCAAGCGGGATTTTTTAACACTGCAACCTCAAGGAGAACTTACTGAAGAGCAGTTAATGACACAGGATGGAGTGGAAGGCCTTTTAGTTGGTGCCTACAGCTTATTAAATGGAAACGTTAATGGTACTTACGGTAATTATGGTGCGGCGCCAAGCCAGTGGTTATTTGGTGAGGTAGCTTCAGATAATGCCCACAAGGGAAGTAGTGTAGGTGATCAGCCGCCAATGAATGCCATAGAGCAACATGCTCCAACCAGTACCAATGATAATTTATCCAACATTTGGGATAGATGCTTTGAAGGTATCCAAAGAGCAAATACGACCATTAAGGTGTTAAACAACCTTCAGACTGGCCAGGCTGCTGGAAAATTCAGCGATGCCCGTGCAAGAGAAATTCAGGGTGAAGCCAGGTTGTTACGCGCTCACTACTATTTCTTTCTGGTGCGAATCTTTAAAATGGTGCCATACATTACAGAAACAACTAATGGTGCTATTGTTCCGAATGATAAAGATATCTATCCAAACATCGTAGATGATCTTACCTACTCGGTTGCAAATCTATCGACCACCAAACCGAGAGGACAAAGAGGCCGTGTAGATAAATATGCAGCGCAGGCTTATCTGGGGAAAGTACTCCTTTACCAGAAAAAATATACTGAAGCTTACGATTTGTTAAATGCAGTGATCTTGGCAAAACCAGACATTACCACTTTACCTTATTCTGATAATTTTGATATTACTAAAGAAGGTGGTCCTGAAGCAATATTAGCCGTAGAGCATTCTGTAGGTACTGATGGTACTGGTGGTGATAATGGAAATGTTGGCGATATTCTGAATTTTCCTTATGGCAATACGCCAATTAATTGCTGTGGTTTCTTTCAGCCGACCATCGATTTAGCCAATGCGTTTAAAGTAGATGCTGCCGGCCTTCCTTTATTAGATGGCAGTTACCGGAACAATCCATATAAATCAGATTTCGGGTTATTACCAGCAGAAAAAGATAGTTATGTGGTTGATAAAACATTGCCTTTAGATCCGAGAATAGAATCTACTTTAGGTAGACGTGGGGTTCCTTATCGTGATTGGGGATTAATGGCTGGTGATACCTGGATTCGTGATGCAAGTAATGGCGGTCCGTTTTTGCCAATTAAAAATGTTATTGAATCTTCTCAGATTTCCAGCGGATCAGCTCCTGGAACAACGAATGTAACCGGATTAAACGTAAACCTGATTCGTTTGGGTGACGTATATTTAATGGCTGCAGAATGTGCTGTTGAAAAGGGCGATTTGCCAAGGGCGCTAACACTGGTTAATTTAGTTCGGCAAAGGGCTGCAAAGATAACCCCTCAACTGGTTAATGGAGTGCCTGCCGCCGCTTATAAAGTGAATCCATACGTGTCGTTTCCAAATGCTACTTACGCCAGGAATGCGGTGCGTTTTGAGCGTCGCCTGGAATTGGCGATGGAAGGTCACCGCTTTTTTGATTTAGTACGATGGGGAATTGTTAAGCAAACACTCGAAAGTTATTTCGCTTTCGAAGGTGGGTTTTTTGATTACCTGAGAGGGATTAATATCGAAGCTAGGGATGAGTATTTCCCGCTGCCACAAGATCAGATTGATCGGAGTAAGGGCACATTGAAACAAAGTCCGGGATATTAACCTATTAACCGGAGTTCGGTAATATTATGCATTAGCATACCATTGAGCAGTTTATTTTTGTTCTTAACCACCCCGCCCTTTGGGCACCCCTCCGAAGGATGGGAATGGCGATCGTATTCCCCTCTTTCAGAGGGGTGGTCGCAGACCGGGGTGTAATAGGCAGTAAATAATTGTTCAACTCTCAGGTTTTAAGTAAAACAAAAAATAGAAAAACGCATGGAGGAATTTTGCTCCATGCGTTTTTTTATTTCAACTGAAATTTATGTGTTTATTTCTCTTCTTTAAACCGGCTAAAAACCACTAGAGCGATCAGGCATAAAGCAAAACCCACTACGCCATTTAATCGAAGTCCGAAGTCGTTTCCGGGATCTTTTCCATAGATGGTGAGCATGGCAAAAACAGCGATGCCTAAGGTTTGACCTAACTTCACAAACAAGTATTTTACAGCAAAGAACATTCCCTCATGATTCTCTCCTGTTGCAATGGTATCTTTTTGGGCGATATCGGCCAGGATTGCTGTAGGTAAAATCCCTAAGGCTGCTAAAGGAAAAGATGCCGAAAGTACCAAAAGGTAAATCTGGGTGTAAGGCCCGAAAGGTAATTTTCCTAAAAAGAAGATGGTAACAAAGATCAGGCAGAGTACACCAAAGCCTAGTAAAACAAAAGGTTTCTTACCAATTTTAGCAGATCCAAAATTAACCAGTGGATAAAATAAAAGTGATGCCAGCACCATCGCACCCATAAATTTGCCTCCTTCTGATTCTGGTAAGCCAAGCAAAACGGTACAGAAGAATAACAGGCCACTGGAGATGATGCTCAAAGCCGTATAAAAAGCGAAATCAGAAATTAAATAATATTTGAAATTGCTGTTTTTGAAGGTGTTTTTTATGGCAGGCCAAAGTGGAACATGTGTCGGTTTGGCTACAGAGAATTCTTTCTCATTGATGAAGAATATCGGCATCAACATCACCAGGCCAGATAAAACACACAAACCCCAGATTGCAATTTGTACAGCTTCACTTCTATCTGCAATGTTAAAATGATTTTGAACCAAATCTGCAAAGTTGTTGGTGCAGGCAGAAAAAATAATACCAATTACAAAACCCACCTGCTGATAGCTGGATAGTTTAACTTTTTGACGGGGCGTATTGGTTACCTCTGCCAGTAAGGCGTTGTATGGAATAATGTAAGTGGTTACCGATACAAAAAATAAACACAGCGTAATGGTTAGCCACCATGCATTATGTAAACTTTCTCCTTTTTGAATAGGATAAAACACCAATCCACAAAAGATCATTGCGGGTAAAATTGCCCATTTCATAAAAGGCATGCGTCGGCCATTTGGATTTTCACTGGCATCGCTTCGGCTTGCAATAAAAGGATCAAATATGGCATCAACTAATCTGCCTGAAGCAGCAATGATGGATAGAATGTTAAATGCACCCAAAAAAACAAGTTGCGGAACCAAGGTGGGTAAGCCTGAATTACTCGGTGGCAGGTAGAAAAATGGAAGCATTACAATGATGATGTTAGTCATTGTACTCCAACCAATCATTCCTGCAGCATAAGCAATTTCTTGTTTTAAAGAGAGTGTTTTGTTCATTAATTTGGTTAAGCTATTTGTAAAGCAAGGTCTTATTTTTTATTGGAAAAACCAGCTTTGCTTATCATTTTATTCTAGGTAATAGCAAATTTTTGACAATGGTTTGTGTCTCCTGGAAGAATTAATTCTTAATCATGTGAACCAGAGAAGAGGATCTTCAGCCATTAATCCCCATTTGGTAATTTACATACTTACTTTTTAATCAGTTTGGAAATGAAATAAATGATCAGAAATCCAATAAAAATATACAAACCATTCAAAGCTGCATTTGGGTCATCTGCATAAATGCTAAATGCCACAAAAGTATAGGCCGCAATAAATATTATTGGCAAAATGGGATAGAGCGGAACAGTATAGATTGTTTTCTGATCGAGATGTGCCGTTCTTTTTCTTAAAATGAAAATAGTTGCTGCAGAGCTTGCCATGCTAATGCTTTCCAGGAAGATAGTATAATTTAGAATCTTATCGAAGGTTTTGGCATAGAAAATAATCACCACAGCAATGAGCGTAAAAATGGTTAAACTTAAGGTAATTACTTCGGTTTTTTTATTCATTTTACTGAATATTTTTGGTAGCGCACCTTCTTCGCCCATGGCAAACATCGCCCTCGGATTACTGAGCAAATTCACATTTACATAACCCATTACCGATACAAAAATGATTACTGAAAGCATTTTAAACCCCGCCGGACCAAATATTTTGGAAGCTAAAATTGCAGCAATACTTTCAGCAGTTTTAAGTTCTTCAAAGCCAATTACCTTTACATAAACATAGTTGATGATTAAATAAAGCGTTACAATAATGGATAATCCGATAATAATTGAACGCGGAATAACTTTTTTTGCTTCCTTAACCTCACCTCCGAAATTAATGGTTTGTGCATAGCCAGCATAAGAGAACGAAACGGCAATTAGACATAAACCTAAGGCTTTTCCATAATCTGACCAGTTGGGTAGGGCGCCAGTTTCAGTTTTGAAAATAGGAGTTATGGCTTGACTTTGAGTGCCAAAAAATACAGCAGAAATAAGCAACAGGATTAAGGCAATTTTGACAATCGTTAATACATTTTGGGTTTTAGCACTCGCTTTTAAGCCAAGTAAATTGATGAAATAGAAAACCAAAATGGTGGTGATGGCAATTGCTACCCTGTAAAAGTCGGTTTGCATATCTGCTGGTAGCATAATTTTACCTAAATATTCTGCACCAATAATAGAAATTGCTGCTACAGATGCTGCACTCGAAATAATTACAATACAGTTGATGGCAAAAGCAATAGAAGGATGATAAGCCGCCGAAAAGATTTTATAGTAACCACCCGTTACCGGATACCTCGAACCAATTTCTGCATAAGTTAACGCACCACAAAATGCTACAAAACCACCTATAAACCAGGCCAGGTAAAACAATTCGGGAATCTGGGCTTTTGCAGCCACGTTAACAGGCGTACGAAATATCCCCATTCCGATAACCAAACTGACTACAATCATGGATAAATCGAAGAGCGAAAGTTGCTTTTTTTGTTGCATTAAAATGGATAATAAGTTATGGGATGAAGATAGGGAAAATATGGAGGATGGGAAAAAGGGGGAATGGAAAATGGGGAAACGGAAGATGGAAAACGGAAAAAAGATTGCACTACGTCCCTCATCCATCTTACATCATCACTTTTTACATTTAAGATGGGAAGTGGAAAATGGAGGATGGAAAATGGGGAAACGGAAGATGGGAAACGGAAAACGGGCAACGGAAACGGATGATGAAAAATGAGAAAACGGAAGATAGAAAACGGGAAATTGGAAACGGAATAGTAATGCGCCCATCATCCATCCTACATCATTACCTATTACATTTAAGATGGGAAACGGAAAACGGAAAACGGGAAACGGGAAACGGGAAATGGAAAAGGAATTGCACTATGCCCTCATCCATCTTACATCGTCACCTTTTACATTTAAGATGGGAAGTGGAAAATGGAATCGTAATGCGTCCATCATCCATCCTTACCTCTTACATTTTCTTAATGTTGAAATTTTCATTTGCTAGCTTCGAAGAATAGAAGTATTATTGTATAATAATTTTTGCTATTCGATTTTTGTAGAACTATCACTGTATTTTTCTCATTTATTCGATAATCAAATCATCCCAAAACTATTGTCATGTTGAACGTTAAAGCTTGCTCCGAACATCCCTCGGTATAGCTCCTTTGTGTAATCACGAAGTTCTATCAACTTGATAACAAATAAAAATTTATGGCAGAAGTAGTTTATAACGACGACAGTATTCGCTCATTAGATTGGAAAGAACACATCAGATTACGGCCCGGTATGTATATCGGTAAGTTAGGTGATGGCTCTGCCCAAGATGATGGAATTTATGTTTTGTTAAAGGAGATTGTAGATAACTCTATTGATGAGTTTGTGATGGGAACTGGAAAAACCATCGAAATTACAGTTTCTGAGCAGAAAATAAATGTTCGGGATTTTGGTCGGGGTATTCCCTTAGGAAAAGTTATAGATTGTGTAAGTAAGATTAATACGGGCGGTAAATACGACAGTAATGCTTTTCAGAAATCTGTAGGGTTAAATGGTGTAGGTACGAAAGCAGTAAATGCGCTATCTACCAGTTTCACCGTTCAATCTTATCGTGATGGCAAAAGCAAAAAAGTCGAATTTTCGAAAGGAGAGATTGTTAATGAACAACCCATCATCGATACTACTCAGCGAAATGGTACAGCCATTACCTTTTATCCCGATGAAACGATTTTCAGAAACTACCATTACATTCCCGATTTTGTAGAAAGTATGGTGTGGAACTATGTGTTCCTGAATACCGGCTTAACTGTAAATTTTAATAACCAAAAATATTTTTCGGAAAGAGGATTGTACGATCTGCTTTCTAAATTTAATAAGCCAGAAGAAATTCGTTATCCGATTATCCATATGATTGGAAACGACATCGAAATTGCCATGACACATGGTCAGCAATATGGTGAAGATTATCACTCGTTTGTAAACGGACAGCATACCACACAGGGAGGAACCCATCAAGCTGCTTTTCGGGCGGCAGTGGTGAAAACCGTAAGGGAGTTTTTTAAAAAAGAATTTGATGCTGCGGATGTACGTTCATCTATCATTGCTGCAATTTCTATACGGGTACAGGAACCTGTTTTTGAATCACAGACAAAGACTAAACTGGGTTCTCAAAATATGGGACCAGAGGGGCCATCAGTAGCAACATTCATTAATGATTTTGTGAAGAAGGAACTTGATGATTATCTGCACAAAAATCCAGATGTGGCAGATGCGCTGCTAAAACGGATCAATCAGTCGGAGCGTGAGCGTAAAGATATTGCAGGCATTAAAAAGTTAGCGAACGACCGGGCGAAGAAAGCCTCATTACACAATAAAAAACTTCGCGATTGTAAAGTGCACTTTAACAGTACGCACGAAAAACGTTATGAAACCACGTTGTTTATTACCGAAGGAGATTCCGCATCAGGTTCTATTACAAAATCCCGCGATGTAGATTGCCAGGCCGTTTTTAGTTTGAAGGGTAAGCCGCTGAATTGTTATGAGTTAACTAAAAAAGTGGTTTACGAGAATGAAGAATTTAATCTATTGCAGCACGCACTTAACATTGAAGATGGTTTAGAAGGCTTGCATTATAATAATATCGTTATTGCAACTGATGCCGACGTAGATGGAATGCACATTCGTTTGCTTATGATGACTTTCTTTCTTCAGTTTTTCCCTGATTTAGTAAAAGCAGGACATGTTTATATTTTACAGACCCCATTATTCCGGGTTCGAAATAAGAAAGAAACTATTTATTGTTATAGTGATGAAGAGCGTCGAAATGCCATTGCAAAATTAGGTAACAAGCCCGAAATCACTCGTTTTAAAGGGCTAGGTGAGATTTCTCCTGATGAATTTGGTTTGTTTATTGGTAAAGATATCAGGCTAGATCCTGTTATTTTGAAAGATCAGACCATTAAGAGTTTGCTCGAATATTATATGGGAAAAAATACTCCCGACAGGCAACAGCACATCATTAGAAATCTGCGTGTAGAAAAAGACGAGGTAGAAGAAGAACCTAAAATTATTGATGAAGTAGCATAAAATTCGGCGTTGATGTAATCACAAATTAAATCAACGCAATTGAAACCCACAAAAAGTTCAGCAAGAAAGTATTTAATAGTCGTATCTTCAATTTTAGCGATTTTCGGTATAACGGCAGTTTTATTTGTGAATTTCTCTAATATACCTCTTCTAAAGTCAGTGAAGAAAATTGCTCAGGTGCAATACGATTATGCAAAATTAGATAGCTGTATCTTTAAGCTTTACAATGCAGATAATAGCTGCAGAATGTATATAGTTAGTGAGGAGCGGAGCTATTACAACTTATTTATTAAGGAGATTAAAGAAATCTCCTTAATAATGGAAACCATCGAACTTAAAAACAATAAAGAGAATGCTTCCTCTTCCAAAGATTTTGATCGGTTAATTGCACAAAAGAAACTCCGGACACAGCAGTTTATTCATTTAAAAAGGCTTTCAGATAGTCTGATTAATTTTTCTGTTCAAGTAGGTGAGGTAGCGAAAAAAAATAATCCCCAGGCCAAGCTTTTTACCACAAGGCAATTTAAAAGCATCATTAAAATTGATACCCTTAAGCCAAGGATAGGCGCCCATCAAAAAAAACGATTTTTTAGTCGTGTAATGGCTGCTATTAATGGTAAAAGTACCAAAGAGATTGATAGCGCTAAATCAACAATTGTTAGAACAACCATTTCTGCAGATACCTCATCGTTAAATCTAACCTATAATAAGCTGCAGCTTAATACCATCAACGATTATTACCTTAAACTCTATCTAACTAATAACAGGCTAAAAATTAAAGAAAAGCAATTGCTTAATATAAATCACCTGTTGATTTTAAAAATTGTTAATGAGCTGAAAAAGTATAAATCTATTGAAAGTGATTACAATACATCTGCGCAACAAATTGCAGACATAAACGCCTTTAATGAGGTAGAAAATTTAGATAAGTTTATGAAAGTTTTGCTTGCGCTGGCCACGGGCCTCCTGACTTTTGTTTTTTATATGATTTATCATTTTTATGAAAATGAGAAAACGTTAATAGCACATAGTGATAAAGCAGCATCTTATGCGGTATCAAAAAGCCGTTTCCTGGCTAACATGAGTCATGAAATCAGAACCCCTTTAAACTCCATTGTTGGATTCTCTGAACAATTAACTCAGCTTGATCTTGGTACCGAGCAAAAGGAACAAGTTTACGCGATCAAAACTTCATCCATCATGCTACTGGAAGTGGTAAATGATATTCTTGATTTTTCAAAATATGAGACTGGGAAAGTTATTTTGGAACAAGTTTCTTTCTCACCTCATACTGCCATAAAAGATGTTTTTGATAGCATGAGTGTACAAGCCGCTAAAAAGAAAATTGGCTTTAATATGGAGTTGACTATCAGTAAAGATGTTTACATACTAGGTGATCCTCTACGCTTAAAACAAGTGGTGATGAATTTATTAAGTAATGCAATTAAATTCACTTTAAATGGAACTGTAACACTGAATGGAGATTTGACCATCACCCAGGAAGGGCAAGCCAAACTTAATGTAAGTATTACAGATACTGGTTTAGGTATAAGGGCAATAGATCAGCAAATTATTTTTGATGAATTTGCGCAGGTGTATTATGCTTCTACAAAAGAACGGCAGCAAGGTACCGGGCTTGGCTTAGCTATCTGCAAGAAAATCGTCGAATTTCAAGGTGGAACAATAAGTGTAGAAAGTGTGGAAGACGAAGGCTCTACTTTTTCTTTTGAACTATTGTATCAAATAGCTGCTAAACCAATCGCAACCGATTATCCTTCATCAAAGTACTATGATGAGGTTGCAAGTCTGGCTGGAAAAAGAGTTTTGCTGGCAGATGATAGTATGTTAAATATTTTACTGGCAGGTACCATCCTTAAAAAATATAAGATCACCTTTGATGCGGTGTACAACGGAGAAGAAGCCTATGAGTTATTTTGTGCAAATGACTACAATCTCATTTTAACTGACATACAAATGCCAGAAATGGGTGGGATTGAACTTACTCAGAAGATCAGAAATCAGCCTGATATTATTAAAAGGAACACACCTATACTGGGCATAACGGCAAATGTTTTACAAGAGGATAGACAAAAATACCTGGCATCAGGAATGAATGAGTTGGTTTTGAAACCGTTTCTTGAACATGAACTATTGGGGAAGATACTGAAGTTTATTAGGTAGCTAAATGAAATAGCCTGAATGCCACTACAATATCCGTTATAATGCTTCTAAATAGTTTATTTCCGCTTAGACTACGATATGGTTAATAAAATAGGTCCTGAATCAAGTTCAGGAGGACGGCCGCCTTAACCCTACGTTCATGCGGATCGAAAAATCTGAACGGATGAAAACATATAAATCCAATATTGAACTTGCTATTGCCGGCCTACATTGACGTATTTTATTTTATGAAATAAATTATCCCTCTGGAGGAATATTATGTGGATGCCATTATTTGTTAAGAGATTTTTCCCAATCTTTGCGGCGAATGCATGGCGCTTTAAAGCGCCAATAACCCAAAATGCCGGGCAATCCAAATGTGGGCCTTTTACAAACTTCGCAAGTTGATTATATGAATTTCCAGATTATTTATCTGGTGCGTTTAGGGTATCTTCAGGATGCTGAGGCGGGAGAACATCTACATGCTTCTCTACAATTGTGATTTTCGTAAATACAGCATATTTGCTTGGTGCAATACCACCATCAAACTTCTCGGAGTAAGCCTGTGTAAATTCAGCACCAAAATAAAGGATGATCGAAGTATAGTAAATCCAGAGTAAAATCACAATGATTGAACTTGCTGCACCAAATGCAGAACCAGGGTTACCCTTCTCAATGTAAATCCCAATTAGATATTTACCTAAACTGAAAAGTACAGCAGTAAATAATGCACCAATTATAGCAGATTTCCATTTAATCACCACATCTGGCAGTACCTTAAAAATTACCGTAAATACTGCGGTAACTGCGGCCAGTGTAATCACGTTATTTAAAATATAGATGATCAATGCCATGGTATCATCGGCAACAGGAATTACTTCATCAATCTGGCTTTTAGAAAGCAAAGAAATCAATTTATCTCCCAAACCAACCACTACGCTGTTAACTACTAGTGATACCAGGAGCAAAAAGCCCATCGAAACAATCAGAGAGAAAGAAAGTAACCGATTGGTTAACATTTTAAGCCAGCCTTTTTTAGGGATAGCTTTAACCTTCCAGATCATGTTGATGCTATCCTGAATCTCAATAAAGATTGCCGTCGAGCCTATAATCAGTGTGCCGATACCGATAATCAGTCCTATAGTAGATTGTCCGCTTTTGGTTGAATGTTCAACAAAACCTTGAATCTGGGTTGCAGCATCCTGACCAACCATGTCTGTAACCTGTGCGAAAAACTTATCACGGGTATCAGTATTGCTTTTATTTCCTAAAAAAATGGTAGCTGCAGATAAAACGATAATAATTAACGGAGTTAGCGAAAATATGGTGTAGTAAGCTAACGCAGCACTAAGTTTCATCACCCTATCCTCTACGAAACCTTTTCCTGCAGCAATAAATAAGTGATATAGCGCAATAAAAAAATGTTTAATCTTCTTAACTAACTTCATTCGAAAAATTAAAACGGATATCCTATCCCAATATTAAAGATTAAATTCTCTCTTCTCCAGGCTTTATCTCCGAAAGCGATATTATCAAATACCCAACGCTGCCCTTCTGCTAAATATGGTTTGCGTACCGGGAAAGCTACATCTAAACGCACTACAAAAATGGTTGCATCAACCCGCAAACCTGCACCGGTACCAACTGCTAATTCGTTTAAAGCATTTTTAAGTTTAAATTCAGATCCTGGTCTGCCGGTATTGTCTGTGCCAGGAATCCCAACATCTTCTTTTCTCAACCAAACGTTTCCGGCATCTACAAATAAAGCTCCATACAATACGCTCACTAATTTAAATCTTAATTCTGAATTTAGCATCAACTTGATGTCTCCACCCTGATCTGCAAAAACCGCATCCTCAGGAACTTTATACGTTCCGGGGCCTAATGTTCTGGCTGGAAAAGCTCTGATATCATTACTACCACCCGCAAAGAATTGCCTTACAAACGGTAAGGAGGTGCTATTTCCGTAAGCATAACCATAACCAAGATTTAAACGATTTGCCCAGGTTACATTTCTGGTAACCTTATAATAATCTCTTAAATCTGCCTCTAATCTGATAAATTGTGAGAGCGGAACATTGAAAATGGCACGTCTGCCTTCATCATCTTTTGGAACGAAAGTACCCCATAAGTTTCCACCAGTTTCTATTGCACCATAAAAGAAGGTATTGTTCCTTCTATTGGTTTCCATCTGGTTGGTGTACGTAAAGTTATAACTACTACCAATAATAAGTTGATTTTCTAAAGTAGTTCTTAGTAGTGGATTTACCCTATATAAACTATCACGAACTGCTGTATCAGGAAAACCCGTAGAAATATAACTCACCGAAATAGGATTGAAATTATGTTCCTTATACTGGTTTTCTTTAAAGTTATAACCAAATTCCCCTTTAAAAGCGTTCAAGGTATATTCACCACCTCTGTTTAGCATTTGGTATGAAACTGAAGCGATTGTTTTAGGGATGAACGCAGTGGTACTGTTTGGCTTATAGAATGGAACAATGAACCTTGGAAAAGTTAACTTTGCTTCAGTGGTAAGTGATACGGAGTTCTTACCCAATGATGTTCCTCTGGTTTGTGTTTCAAAACCTCCAGCTGCACTAATATCCAGTTGTTCTGCACCTCTAAAAAGATTTCTGGTCGTTTGCGTTACTTTAACCTCTGAGCCTACAAAGTTATTTGATTTACTGGTTCCGGTAACTCCAAACGTAAGCGAATTTTTCTTCAGTGGCGTTAAATAAATATTTAAATCAAGCTCATTGTTTTTAAAACTATCAAGCGGTAAAAACTCTGCCCTCACGTCTTGAAAAGCACCCACATTTACCATTCGGTTTAAAGATTGATTATGGTCTCTTCGGTTATAACGTTCCCCTTTCTGGAAAAAAACCAAACGATCAAACAAACGTGGCTTAAAGGTCTTTCGATCATCATAGATATTGAAATCATGATATTCTATAGGCTTTAAGCGCCTTAAAACAGTATCTCTTCTAAGCGAATAGTTTGGATAGATGTTGATGTTTTTAATGGTATATGGTTTTAATCCGGCTTCGGGCGCAATATCTTTAACCTTTACAGATACATTTACCAGGTTTTTGCCGATGGTACTATCCACCTGCATAATTAAATAATCAGGACTAAAATAAAAGAAACCATTTTCTTTTAAATCGTTGTCAATTCTAATCCGCTCATTTTTGTAAGTATCTAAATCATAATAATCACCAACTTTTAATAGCGTTTTCCCTTTGTTGTTATTGATAATATTGGTTAGCACACCAGAATCTGGAGGAAAGCTAATCTGGTTTATTTTATATCGCTCTCCGGTATTCGCGGTGTAAATGGCTTTACCTTTTCTTTCTTTTACTACGGTATCACCAGTAACTTCAGCTTGCAGATATCCTTCACTTAAAAGGTAGCTGGCTAACACATCGTTATTGTATTTTAATTTTACTTCACTTAAAAGCACTGGTGCTTCACCCTTTTTTCTAATCCAGTTTCTTAACCCGCCTTTAGCTTTTTTGGGTTCGCCGGCAAAATTATAAATGGCCAGTTTTAATTTGTTGTTAGGCTTTGGCCGGGTTTTACTTTTTAAATCTGCCTTTACCTGTTTTTCATCGTCAATTTTGCCAGAAGAATCTGGATTGATATTTATTTCAGCGCCGGTATATAAAATCTGACCTGGTTTTAGGGATTTGGTACTGCTACAGCCCGCGTAAACTAAACAGGCCAATATAAACAGGGTAGGTCTAATTAGTTTTCTCATTTTGTGCTTTCTGTTCAATGTTTCTCGTTCTTCTGTTTCTTTTCTTCTGGAATATCTCTCTGAATTTATTGTAATCTACAACAAGGGTAAATCCTAAACCTGTTTCAATAATTTGTCCCTGAACAATTACGTCGTTTTGATTTCTCCTGTACGCCCGTAACCTATATCTTCCATCTGCTGATAATGCATATTCCACATTTACGTTACCTGCAATATCTGTAGATTTTTCTCCCGGTGCCTGTGGACCTTCTAAAGCAAATGAGCTTCCAACGGTTACTGTTAACCGATCATTTAATAGTTTTTTAGATAACCCAATTTCAAGATCGGTTTTTTGCTGCATCGAACCTGTAGAATAATCTTCTGATGAATTTACGCCAAAATTAAGATCTACACCTTGAATTAAATCGGATGTTAGATTATTTAACTGCTCAGTTAATAGTTTACTTACACTAGAACGGGCAAGCGTTGAAACCCCGCCGCCGCCACCAGCTAAACTTTCGAAAGGATTATTTGCTATAAATCTATTTAGTGCAAGTAAAGCGAACACTTGTTTGTTTAACTCACTTTCATTTCTATTTACATTAATTAACTTGGTATAAACCTGTCCGCCTAAAGCATTACGCTCATTTTCTGGTAAATCTAGTTTAAAAGAAATAATTGGTTTCAACAATTCACCTTTCATCATTAAATAAACCTGGAATGGTAATTTTGTTCTCGCCTCGTATAAGTCAGGCTGATTAAGCAAGTCGATTGGTGCAGCGTTTACTTCATATAATGCAGTTAAATTTACATTCGCTGAAGTAGGCTCGCCAGTCCAGATAATCGTACTTCCTTTTACAAGTCTGAATTCTTTTTTACCTAACGGACCTATAGATAAATTATAAGAACCATCAATCACTTCATATCGGCCTGTCATGCTAATTTTCCCACTTGGATCCATCGTAGCATTCAAATTCGCATCACCTTTTATGTTTAATGCATCGCCATTTGATGGATCTACTACCACATTAAGTTCTGCTTCCGGATCAATGGTAATTGCTGCGACCAGGTTAATTCCCTTCATTGATGATTTACCAATGCTGTCTACTTTTAAAGCTTTTTGTCCGTTAAACGGTGGCGCATCTGCATCAATAAACTGTACAATACCGTCCTGATCAATGATAGATGGATCATTGGAAGGTAAGGCAAAAAAGAATCTGGTATCTTTATTTACCTTGATTTTCATGTTTACATCAGGCTGATTCAAATCTCCCCTAACTTTAATATCACTGGTGAGGAAAACCTTACCGTAAATCATTTCATTATCTGCCGCAGTGGAATTGATTGCCCTGAAATTATTCATTTTTATGTCTAAACCAAAGCGATAATTTCTATAATCCGTTGTCAATACTTTGCCGTTAATCGTTGCTTTCTGGTTAAGGGAGTCAATTAGCGTAAAGTTATTAAAGGCAATTCCTTCGTTGGTGAATGAAATTTTTTCATTAGGCATTCTGAAATAGGAATTCACATAAGCGACATTAATTCCGGCGTTATTGAAGGTCAAATCACCTAGAATTTTCGGAGCCGTTAAAGCACCTTTAACCGTAAGGGCGCCGGTGAGTGTTCCTGTTCCATTTTTTAATTGCCCTGCAGATAAGCTTTCGATATTTTTCAACTCAATCTTATCAATATTTACGGTTAAATCAAGCGCACTTTGTGGAGCGGTATAATAAAAACCATTTACCCTTAAATCATGAACACCACTTAGCGCAACATTTACCTCGAAAGCATTTTTAGTATCATTATTTACCGCCAAACGTAAGGTGCCTAATTGATCTTTTTGGTAACGTAATTGGTCGATGGTTAAATTGGCCTCAAACTTCGCGGCAGTGGCCAGGTCTTTTACATTAGCTGTTCCGTTTAATCGACCGCCAACCAAAGTGGTATCCGTTTCTGCAAATTTAGTTAAGGTCTCTAACTGAAAATCTTTAAACTCAATTGACAGTGGCGCATTGGGTTTTGTAGGGTTACTGTTAATCGATAATGACTGGCCACTGTTACTAATTTGAAATTGATTAACCAATATGCCAGATGCACCAAATTGAATGTAATTATCTTGCGAAACCACCCATTTTTGATAATCAAGTAATAGTTTCTGAGGATCTAAAGTGAATTTAAAGTCTTTATTAATCGACTGGAAATTTCCACCAATTACGTATTTATCTTTACGCTGTCTATCACGAAGAAAAATATTAACTCCTAAAATATTACTTGCCGCATCACCACTAACTTCTGTGTTAAAAAGTGAAACTGAAGGGCTTTGCAATGCTTTAACTGTTAAGGCGTAGTCGAGTTTGTTATTGTCGTTATTGATATTTAAAACAGTGGTATCAACTTTAAAATCGCCATAAACAATTTGCGGGAAGTTACCTTTAATCTGCAGGCTATCTTTTTGCGTATCAATTAAACCATAGAATTGTGATTGTTTAAAAACCGTTAATTCAGGAACGAATTGTTTCAACAACTTAGAATCATATACCTGAACGAAGAAACGCATTCTTTGATCTGGAATTTTTGTTACCTCACCAAAAGCATAGTATTTGTTAATTTCATTGATGATGGCATTGCTCAACTTCGTTAGCTGATACTTTCCATCTAGCTTCGCTGATAAAATTTCTGATTTTAATGTCAGCAAATTTTCTGTATCAGTGGTTTTAGCAAAAACAGAAATGGTATCTACATTAATGCGTTGCGCATCCTTCACCACCTGAAGTCCGGTAATGTCAACATTTCCATTTAAGTAATCTGCATCGGCAGTTGCTAAATCAACTTTTACAACACCGGCAGCACTTAAAACTGTTGGACTAAAATTCAACGCCTGAAGGTTAACTTGTTTTAAATTCAGATCTGCTTTTACAGCAGGGTATTTCCCGGCAAGGTTAACATTGGCATCCAGAGCAAAGTTTGCATTGCTATCTGGCATACTACTTTTAATGGCCACTTTCTGATTGGCATAAGTACCGGCAAGTTTTAAATTGCGATAAGTATATTTATTATAATAGGCACTTAAAACACGTGCATTAAATTTAGCGTTTATCTTTTTTGGATCCAGACCAGTACCCGCAACATCTGCTTTAACAGAAACGCGACCTAATTTAGGTTGCATTTTTAACAAGCGACCAACATTAAAATTATTCAGGCTAATATCTGCTTTATAACTTTCACGGCCTTTTTGTCCTTTCATGCCAGCCACTACAACTGCTCCACCCATATCAGTTTGGATATTCATGTTGGTGTTAAAATCAGTCATAGATCCAGTGAACTTTCCTCTTGCGTTTATCACATTAGGCAATTCGATAGATGGTGGGAGAGATTTTTTAGGTACAGCCACCAGGATATCACTTTTTGTAACATGAAGTTTTTTAATATTCAGATCGAGAAAGGTTTTATTCACGTCTGGTAAGCCCTTCACCGTTCCGCTAATGTCAATCTGTGTATTCTTTAATCCGGTAATTTGTAAACGCGGAATTTTAAGGTCATTTAAATAACCATTCAGTTCAGCATTTATTTTAATTTTTTCGTTTCTATAATTCGCAGGAATCGCATCACTAAAATAGCCAGCATCTCTAAGTCCGATGGTGGTATTTTTTAAACTTAATGCCAATTTTACGCGCTCCGGATGTTTGGTTAAATCCTCCATTGAGGTAAAGTTCAATTCCGTAGCATTTTCAATGGCGGTGTTTGGTGTTTTTAAAACGAAGTTGCTTAACTTGATTTGCTTATCGTTATAAATCGCATTACCCTTTAATTCAGTTAAAGCAAATCCACTTTTTTCTTTTAAAGATCCGTTTTTTACGTTGGCCTTAATTCCATCAGCACTATAACTTATATCTCCGGCACCAAAGGTAAGGCCACTTATTTTAAGGTGGTTAAAATCCATTCCTTTTGGCGTCGCTTTCGCACCCAGATTATCGAACTGCACATTATTATCGGCCAGGCTAATGTTTTTGATAATTAATCCCAATGGAGATTTTTCCGGAACAACGGTATCTTTCACCTTTTTCAAATCATTGCTGGGCGCAGGTTTGAAGGCGAAAAGGATATTGGATTTGTTTAACTTGGCATCTTCAACAGAATATTTACTGTTTGTTAAATCTACTTTTAAGTTTACCAAACCCAATTCATTCAAATTAGCTACAGCTTTAGTAGTTGAGATTTGATCGTCGTAATTTACCTTTACATTGTTGAATGCGAAATTTTCTACCTCTATGAGTGGAAGCTTTCCAGTTTCCTTTTCCGTACTATCTACACTGTTGGTAAGGTGTTGCACCAATTGTGTTAGCGGTTTCTGTTGCAGGTAGCTTAGTGAGGTATTATCCAGATTCAGGTTACTGATTACATAATGTTGATTCGCTAAATCGAAAGTTTTTAGTTTCGTTTTAAAAGCACCAAGGTAGAGTTTAACATCATTTCCGGCAACATCATCACGATAGGTAATGCCAATATCTTCGAAAGAAACTTTATCTACAGAGAATTTAAGCGTTGATGTAGTATCCTGATCAACTTTTTGTTCAGGTTTTTTTTGATTGCTCATGAAAGCATCAACCAGGAAGGAAAAGTTGAAGGTGGTATCTGGATTGATGCGCTTTACGTTTGCGCGGATGTTTTTTAACTCGATGTTGTTAATCTCAACGGTGTTTTTTAGCAATTTAAAAAGACTAATGTCTACCGCCAATTTCTCCGCATAAAGAAGCGTATCTCCCTTTCTGTCTTCGATGTAAAATTTGTTTAATACTACATCTTTTGGTAGTGCAATCTTGATACTTTCTAAACTAACCTCAGTCTTGGTTTTAGTTTTAAGATAGTTGATTGCCTTTCCCTTTACAAAGTTCTGTACTGCCGGGATGTTGAGTGAGAGTGCAATACCTACAATCAGGATAATTATCGAAGCGATTACCCAAAGTAAAACTTTTAAACTTTTACGTACGTATTTATTCAAAGCGGATGGTGTTTGGTGATTTTAAAATACAATCAAACTCGCTATCAAAATTAATTTTAATAGCGAGTCTACGAATAATACAAAAAATAACTTAAATTGTTCGCCCGCTACAAAAATTTAACATAGGCGGTTTCGTAATATATTATAAATGAAATTATTAAATTTAAATATAAGTTTTGAGCAATATGCTGGCATTAATGAATTACAGGAAAATGATCGGTTGCTATGCGAAAATGCAGAGCAAGCTTTAGCAACTTCCTATTCCCCTTATTCTAAATTTAGGGTAGGTACAGCAATACGGTTAGCATCTGGAGAAATCATTTTAGGAAGCAACCAGGAAAACCTTGCTTATCCTTCTGGATTGTGTGCTGAACGGGTTGCCCTGTTCTCTATCGGGTCTAATCAGCCAAATGCAATAATCGAAAGTATGGCCATTACTGCCCAAACGGATAACTTTGAAATCACTAAGCCTGTTACCTCTTGTGGTGGTTGTTTACAAGTAATGGCTGAATTTGAACGTAAACAAGCTACACCGATAGCCGTAATTTTTTATTGTCTGAACGGAGAAGTTCTAAAAGTGCCGAGTGTAAAGAGTTTGTTGCCATTTTCTTTTGTAGAAGATAGGTTGGAAAGATAAGCCTTTCCATACCTATATTTGGTTTTCTGCTATGATGAAACGACTTTACATCTTCCATTTTTTTCTTGTTATTTCTGTTTTTGCACAAGCCCAAAAAGTACTTAAACCAAAGCCTGGATATAAAATAACGTATAACCGATCTGCTGATGGCCAACCAAAAGGCGATAGAAATCCAATCATTGTTATAGTTAGTGAACAGCAGAATCTGCTCACTACGCAAAGTATACAAAGTAGTGGATTAAATTATCCCTATGAGCAAAGTGTTGTTGCCAAACCAGAAAACACATTGTTTCAGATTGCCAATTTGGCAAAGCAAAGTCAAATCGCCACGGCAGATAGCGCTGCAATAGCAAAGCAGGTTTTTGAGTTTAGCAATGAAACCAAATTGATTTTGGGTTATACCTGTAAAAAGGCAAAAACAATCGTAAACTCAAATACCATTGAACTGTGGTACACTACTGATGCCGGTATAAAAGCGGCGCCAACTGCTTTGGGGCAGAATTTGGGTTTGGTGTTGGAGCAGGTTCGCAATGGAAACAGCTATATCACCGCCACAAAAATTGAAGAAGTTAAGACTTATAAAACTATCGATGTTGCACATTTAAAGTTAACGGATGGTTTATCCTATAAAGATTTGTTGTGGAAAAGCAGGTTTACTACGCTAAGCATCTTCAATGATGAAACGATTAATTTTATGGATAGACCACAATCGAATGATTCCATTTTCAGGTTTGCGGGTGGAACGGTGATTGCCAGAAAAGTTAAGTTTCCTCTGTGGCAGTCTAATCCCAATGTTTTTGTCGATTTAACGGAGCAATCTAATGGCGATGCATATGATCGAACGGGTTCTGTTTTCATCATCCCTACTGATAAATCAATCAGTTTAATGGACGCCCTGAAGAGTTCGGTAAAGGCCTTGCCTGTTTACGATAATGGAAATGGAAAAACTTATCAAGGTGTGGTGGCTACGGCTAATTACAGCCCGGTAATTGAGCTGATGCGCTTTTTTACACCCTTTGGCGTTGGAAAATACAATTACTTGAAATTAAAAGATAAGAACTGGGCTGATAAAGTTTACTATAGACAAGATGTTTCTGAACTTTTCCCTTTGATGAATGGAAAGGAAGTTTGGGTGGCGGTGTTTATTGGTAACTACGATAAAGGCGGACATCGCGTGTCGATGAATATTACTTTACATCACGACAGGCAGGAGAAAATTGAGAAAGATGTTTTGCTGTCTTTATTTAATTCTACCAATGTAATGGAAATGGCCGGACAGGAATATGCCACCATGTTTAGCAGCGAAAAAGGTCTGGAAGTTTCTTTTACTTTGGCAAAAGATGTTAAAGATGCTAAACTGCGTTACATTACTACTGGTCATGGCGGCTGGGGCGGTGGAGATGAGTTTGTACCGAAGAAGAATACCATTTTTTTGAATGGAAAAGAGACATTTGCTTTTGTGCCCTGGCGGATGGACTGTGGCTCTTACCGCTTATCTAATCCGGCATCTGGAAATTTTGAAACCGGGTTGTCTTCATCAGATTTGAGTCGTTCTAACTGGTGCCCAGGGACAGTAACAAATCCAAATATTATCCCATTAGGTAATTTAAAGGCAGGAACACATACCATAAAAGTAGCCATTCCAATGGGGCTTCCGGAAGGATCTTATTCCAGTGCATGGAATGTGTCAGGTTTATTAATGGGAACAGAATAGTTTTGCTTCAGCAAAATGAAAAAGGTCATTGATTGTCTGAAGAAATTAGCTCAGATACGTTCGAGTTTGCTAACTGCAGCTTTTCCATATTAACCGTTAGCTATAATAGGCTATAGAAAGGCTCTTTCTTGCTATCCGCACCAACTTGCCATTTAAACCTGATTGGAGCGATATCTTTTTTGTAAAGCATAAACTATTATTTCTTGAAAGAGGTGCAAAAAAAGATTTAGCGTAAAGCAGGAAGAACATTAAAAAAGACTACAAATATTGCTTTCCAAATTAAAATGAGCAGGTTTTCTAACATCGAAATGTGCATAACCTCTATTCACTCGGTCGCATCATTTTTCCTATATTTACGGCTGCCAATTTTTTAAGTAAATGAGTGAAGAATTAAACCAAAACGTAAACGAAGAACACAAACATACTATAACCCCAATTAACGGTTTATACGAAAATTGGTTCCTGGATTATGCCTCTTACGTGATTCTGGATCGTGCGGTGCCGCATATTCATGATGGTTTAAAGCCTGTTCAGCGCCGCATTATGCATTCATTAAAGGAAATGGATGATGGGCGTTTTAACAAAGCTGCTAACGTAATCGGTAACACGATGAAGTATCACCCGCATGGTGATGCCTCAATTGGCGATGCGATGGTGCAGATTGGTCAGAAAGATTTGCTGATTGATATGCAAGGGAACTGGGGCGATCCTATTACCGGCGATAGTGCTGCGGCTCCCCGTTACATTGAAGCACGTTTATCGAAGTTTGCAAATGAAGTGGTTTTCAATCCGGATACTACCGAATGGCAATTAAGCTACGATGGGCGGAATAATGAACCCATTACCTTGCCTGTTAAATTCCCTTTGTTATTGGCGCAAGGGGCAGAGGGTATTGCGGTTGGTTTGGCTACGAAAGTGATGCCGCATAATTTCAACGAATTGCTCGATGCATCAATTGATGTGCTTAAAGATATACGACCGAACATTGTACCCGATTTTTTTACGGGTGGCATGGCCGATTTTTCGAATTACAATGAAGGACAACGCGGTGGCAAAATCAGGGTCAGGGCGAAAATTACGGAGAAGGATAAGAAAACGCTGGTCATTACGGAAGTACCTTATAGCACTACAACCAGTTCCATCATTGATAGTATTTTGGCCGCCAATGATAAGGGCAAAATCAAAATCAAAAAGATTGAAGATAGTACTGCCGCTCATGTAGAAATTATTGTGCACCTGGCGCCAGGAATTTCTCCTGATGTAACCATCGATGCGCTTTATGCCTTTACGGCTTGCGAAGTTTCTATTTCACCAAATACTTGTATCATTCAAGATGATAAGCCACATTTTTTAAGTGTGAACGATATTCTAATTGAAAATACAAAACACACTAAAAGATTATTAAAACGGGAATTGGAGATTCGCTTGCATGAATTGCAGGAGAAAATTTTCTTTAGTTCGTTGCTTAAAATATTTATTCAGGAGGGTATGTATAAAAACCCTGAATATGAAAATTCGAGTAATTTCGATACCGTTGTAGAGGTTTTACACCTCTTGTTTGATCCTTTCAAACCATCGCTTTACCGTGAAATTTTGCCGGAAGATTTCAAAAAGCTGATCGATAAGCCAATGAGTAGCATCACCCGTTTTGATGTGAAAAAGGCAGATGAGCAAATGAAAAATCTGGAAGATGAAATCAAAGTGGTTAAAAATCACTTAAAGCACCTTACTGATTATACCATCGCCTGGTTTCAGCGGTTAAAAGATAAATACGGAAAAGGAAGGGAGCGTAAGACAGAAATTCGCCTGTTTGATAGGGTGGAAGCATCGAAAGTGGCCCTGGCAAATGTGAAATTATACATGAACCGTGAAGATGGTTTTATTGGTACTGGTTTACGTAAAGATGAATTTATAGCCGATTGTTCGGATATAGATGAAGTGATTGTTTTCCGTGAAGATGGAAAGTGCATGATTACCAAAGTTGCCGATAAAACGTTTGTTGGGAAGGGGATTATCCACGCCCAGGTTTTTAAGAAAAACGACGAACGGACCATCTATAATATGATTTATAAAGATGGCGGCACCGGAGTAGCTTACATCAAACGTTTTGCAGTTGTTGGCGTAACAAGAGATAAGGAATACGATTTAACCAAAGGATCTAAGGGCTCTAAAGTCTTATACTTTACAGCTAATCCTAATGGCGAGGCTGAGATTATAAACGTAGCGTTAAAGCCGCATTCTAAATTACGTAAACTTCAATTTGATCAGGATTTTGCGGAAGTGGCCATTAAAGGTCGCGGTTCGCAGGGAAATATTATTTCAAAATTCCCGGTTAAGAAGGTTACATTGAAGAGTAAAGGTGTATCTACCTTATCAGGATTAAAGATTTGGTACGATGATTTGTTAAAACGACTAAACGTTGATGGCAGAGGAAAGTATCTGGGTGAATTTGATGGCGATGACCGGATTTTACAGATTCATAAAGATGGTTATTACGAATTGAGTTCTTTTGAGTTAAGCAATCATTTCGATGATGGTTTAATCTTAATTGAAAAGTTCGATCCGGAAAAGGTGTTTGCAGCTGTCCATTTTGAGGGTAAGGCACAAAATTATTTCATCAAACGTTTCGTTTTTGAATTGCAGTCGGTCGGTAGGAAAACGATTTTTATCAGCGAAGAGCAAAAATCTAAGTTATTGTTTTTAACGGCTCATCCGGCAGCGAAGGTAGTTGTTGATGTCTTAAAAGGTAAAACACAAATTCCTGAAACTTTAGATCTAGTACTCTCTGAATTAATTGATGTAAAAGGTTTGAAAGCCAATGGCAATCGATTATCGCCGCATGATGTACAAAAGGTTGTGCTGTTAGAGCCTGAAATGGAGGTAGAAGAAACAGACGAAAATGAACCTGGCGGAGATAATGAGAATTTAAATGAAGCTGAAACAGCAGAAGAAATTATCGCTGAACCTGTTTCAATTGATGATGACGCTGAACCTGAAGTAATAGAAAAGATAACTGAAACGCCAGCAGTAGAACAACCAAAACCGAAATTTGAACGCAAAATAGTACCTGCTGTTGAAGAGAAAGTAGTTCCGGAAGAAAAGCCCGTAATTGAACAACCAGCTCCAGAACCAATAGAAATTGAATCTGAAAAAACCAATACAGCGGAAAAACCTATTGAAGAAGATAAAGTAGAAAAACCAAAATCTTCAACTTTAAAAGAAGAGAAACCTAAGGTTAAGGAAAAACCAAAAGCAGAACAAAAACCAGCGAAAAAGGTTGATTTTGAAATTACCAACCCTAATGATATTGAGATAGATGATAAAGGGCAGTTAGGGCTATTTTAGGTTAGGTCGTCATTGCGAGGGATGCACTAACCGATTCGTCATGCTGACCTGTAGCGCAGCGGAAAGCTACGCAGTAAATTTAGTTCAGCACCTATTAAGGTAAGATCCTGAATCAAGTTCAGGAGGACGATTCGTCTCAAAATGGATTTCTCGAGGGATGCACTAACCAATTCGTCATGCTGACCTGTAGCGCAGCGGAAAGCTACGCAGTAAATTTAGTTCAGCACCTATTAAGGCTAAGATACTGAATCAGGTTCAGGAGGACGATTCGTTGTAAAGAGATTTCCTCAAGGGATTATCGCGATAAAACATAGGCAAGTTGGTAAGACACCAATCTGTAGAATCTTGCTATTTAGAATGCCAAACTAGAACGGTCGTCATTGCAATGACGAGGTTTCGAGAATATTTTTAATAATCCGGTCGTAGCGTCTCGCTGTGATTTATTGCATTTAGCGATTGCATCTTACTAATCCAGTGATAAGCTTCAATTTTTAATTTTATTATAGTATTTCAACTTGGTATCTATAAATTAGCCTAAAACTAATGTGAAATGAAATTAAGGCTAATTTTATTGTACTGTCTTTTCGGACAGCTGTCTATCCAAGCTCAAACATTAAAATATACCGATGGCAAGAATGCCTGGAATGCAGATTCGCTTGGCAACCATAGGGTTGTTGTTCAATTCGCTGGGAGCGATAAAATAGCTCATGCTAAAATTAACTGGCGCAGGAGGGATGAACATCCTGAATCAAAAGGGATTATTGTTCACGATGTTAAAGGTAAAACAGTATCGGTTCTTGGAATTGATAAATTCACCAGAGAAAGCGCAGATATCTATTTTGATCCTTCTTCTGGTGCTGGTATATATTATATTTATTATCTACCCTATAAAAACGAGGGCAGGAGCAACTATCCAAAAGGTGTCTATTTAAAACCAAATCAGGTTGATCAAAACTGGTTAAATAAGGCAAAGCGGGTTAAGGTGAATACTTCGGTTGTAGAGATTCAATCTATCGATGCTTTCAACTCTTTCTATCCAATGGAAGTGATTGCTACCAATAAAGAAACATCGGCTTTAAAAGCTAAATATCCATCAGAAGCTTTTATCGTATTTCCCGAGGATAGAATGTACCCTATTAAGATGCAGAATGATCTACCTTACCGATGGATACAAAAAGGGGCATCAAATTCTTTTGTAGGTACAGCAAGTAAAGGAGAAAATTATACCTTCCAATTGGGCGTATTCGCTTTGCAAGATTTAAAAAACGTAGATATAAGCTTCGGCGATTTGAAAAGCGCAGCTGGAAAAGTGATTCCGTCGAGATACATCAATTGTTTAAATACCAATGGAATTAGTTATGATAATAAACCTTTGGTCCAAACCGTAAATGTAGCTTCGGGTAAGGTTCAGCCGATGTGGATTACTGTCGATATTCCTAAAAATACAGCAACTGGTATTTATGCTGGTAAATTCACTGTTAAAGCCAATGGTAAGTCTAAGGTTGTTAATGTGAGTATCTCTGTTACTAATCAGGTATTGGCCGATGCAGGCGTAGGAACTCCAAATAAGCAAACCCGTTTAACTTGGTTAAATTCTACACTGGCACAAACGAATACGGTAGTTGCACCATATACGCCTTTAACTGTGGAAGGGAATGTGATTTCACTTTTAGGAAGAAAGTTAGAAATAAACACAGATGGTTTTCCTAAGCAGATTCAGACCTTCTTTAATACAGAAATGACTGGTTATAACAAAAAACCTAATAACCTGTTATACGAACCGATTCATTTTCATTTTTATAATACACCTAAAACACAAGAAAAATTTGTTCCAAGTAATTTTCAGATTACCAGTAAAGAAGCCGGAACGGTAAAATGGAAAGCAACCAATACTTCGCAAAACCTGGCAATGGATTTGGAAGGTGCTTTAGAATTTGATGGTTATGTACATTATGTGATTAAGGTTACGGCTTTAAATGATGTGGAATTTAGTAATGTAGATTTTCACATTCCATTTGATAAGTCTGCAACAAAATACCTGATGGGGCTGGGTGAAAAGGGTGGGATTAGGCCAGATACTGTCAGATGGAAATGGGATGTAGCGAACAAAAATCAAGATGCAGTTTGGATTGGAAATGTAAATGCAGGTTTGTATTACAACTTGAGGGATGAAAACTATGTTCGTCCGCTGAATACCAATTTCTACTTGCAGAAACCATTAATGTTGCCGAAGTCGTGGGGTAATGCTAATAAAGGTGGCATCCAGATTAATGTTAAAGGCAGTTCTATGTTGGCTGATAGTTTTACCGGAGCAAGGAGCATGAAGAAAGGGGATGTACTTTATTATAATTTCAATTTACTGATTACGCCTTTTCACCTGTTAGATAACGATTTCCAATGGGATAACCGTTTCTATCACAAATATGGCAGTCTGGATTCTATTAAGGCTACCGGTGCCACCGTTGTGAACATTCACCATGCCACACCAATTAATCCCTGGATTAACTATCCATTTATCGAATGGAAAAAGATGAAGAATTACGTGGATGAAGCGCATCATAAAGGCTTGAAAGTAAAAATTTATAACACCGTTCGGGAACTTTCGAACCATGCATATGAATGGCCGGCTTTAAGAAGTTTAGGCACTGAAGTGTACTCTCCAGGTAAAGGCGGCGGCTTTAGCTGGTTACAGGAGCATTTAGATTCTAATTATATCGCGGCCTGGTTTGTTCCAGAAATTAAAGATGCCGCTGTAATTAATAGTGGAATGAATCGCTGGCACAACTATTATGTAGAGGGGATGAACTGGTTGGTGAACAATGTAGGAATAGATGGGGTGTATTTAGATGATGTGGCTTTCGATCGGGTGACCATGAAGAGAATCAAACGTGTTTTAACCCAAAATAACCACCCTGGTATTATTGATCTGCATTCTGCCAATCAGTACAATAAAAATGATGGTTTTAATAACAGTGCAATTTTATACCTGGAGCATTTTCCTTATTTGAATCGGTTATGGTTTGGAGAATATTTCGATTATGAAAAGAATAATCCTGATTTTCTTCTAACAGAAGTTAGCGGAATTCCTTTCGGTTTAATGGGAGAGATGTTACAGGATGATGGAAATCCATGGCGTGGGATGATTTATGGAATGACGAGCCGCTTAGGTTGGTCGGATAAGAGTAATCCAAAACCACTTTGGAAAGCCTGGGACAATTTCGGGATAAAAGGATCTGAAATGATCGGTTATTGGAGCGATAATTGTCCGGTAAAAACGGATAATGTTAAAGTATTAGCAACGGTTTACAAGCAAAAAGGTAAAACGATGATTGCGTTAGCCAGTTGGGATGAAAATGATGTAAAAATTGATTTAACTATCGACTGGATTAAGTTAGGTTTAGCTGCCGATAAAATAAAAATAACTGCACCGGCGATTGATCAGTTTCAGACTGAAGGCAATTATCCAGAAGGAAAATCGATTCCTATTCAAAAAGGGAAAGGTTTGATTCTGATAATTGAGTAATTCTATAGGTAAGTTTTCATTATTTCGAGGAGGTACAACGAAGCAATCTATTCTGTAATTAAGATTGCTTCGCCGGCTGAAAAAGCCTCTTTATGGCCACTCAGAAAAGCCAAACCACTGTTTCTTCGTTCCAACCCCTCGGTTGGTGACTCACCAACCGAAACGATTTATCATTTTTTGTGCCGATCACATGATGCGAAAAATATTTTTTCTATGCCCTTTTCCTCGCGGTGAAAGGTGTTTATAGACGGATAGGGCCGTTTTTCTGATACGGTGACTTGCCTCGGCTGGCCGCCGAAGGGCGTTTACTTTTGGCTTGGCCCAAAAGTAACAAAAATCCAAGGCTTGGATCTGATGTCGGATTAGCTTGTCGAAATTTAAATGGCGGTAGCGCAAGGGCTCGATTTGACTTATAATAAAGATTCATTTTAAGGAGCCGTTCGCGCTACCTTGTATTTGAAATATTTGAACGTTCTTGCAAAAATTTCAACAGCTTCTCTTTCCATCATTTCCTATGCCGGATGGCATGGTGCAGATAGCAAAGCGCTAATCCAAGTTTGAGGTATTCTTCCACCTTGCTGTTATCCTGAGGGTTAAGTTACATTATAAAAATCATAATAAGACGTTTTTGGAATTAATTGATTTTTAGTTTTTAGTGGTTACGTCAATGAGGCTCGAAGCAATCTTAAAGCGCTAAAAGTAGCGATAGTTGTAAGATTGCCTCGTACCTCCAATGACGATTTTTTAAGAAATTATACCTTCACATTCTCCATTCCATATTGTTTTAAAACATCTTCTGGAACACCAGTCCACTGGTTTGGTGCATTTCCGGCATAACCAATATCCTTCACCCCAATTTCTGTAGTGTAGAATCCTGAGGCCGTTAGACTTCGCATTCTGTTAAAAAAGGTAACACCTGCCTGAACTTCTGGCTTTGCTTTTTTCGGGTAAGCGATTTCATCGATGATTGAAATCTGCTGACTTGATGACGCATCTATAAATGATTTTCCGAACTTATTAAAACAGTAAACATCCAGCCATTTTAAGCCACCACGCATCGGTGTCTTGTGTTCGGGAATGTCTTTAACTATAAATTCAATAAACTCGGGTACTTTGGCATCAGATGCGCTGCCTGAAACATTATCTTTTGGAATGATTATATCTGCCAGAACCGTTATCGTAGCCATTTCGTGTTTATCAAAAAATGTTTCTGCTTTCAGTTTTTTATTCCGGTCAATTTCCCATTGTTCTCGTCCTGCTTCTGTAGCATTTTCTTCTTTCGGGGCAACAACCTCAGCTGTTTTTGTTTCGGGTTGCTTACAGGATTCTAGTAATACGGTGGTACTAATCGCTGTTAAACCCAATGCTTTTATGGAATCACGTCTGTTCATGTTGTAATTCTTTAAATGTTATGTTTTTTCTTTTGAGCTAAAATGTATTCTGCGGTGCGCATGGAGAGCGCGAGGATTGTCCAGGTGGCATTTTTATCGCCTTGTTGCACAAACGGCCCGGCGTCTACCACGAAGAGGTTTTTACAATCGTGCGCCTGGCAATATTTATTTAATGCAGATTTCTTTGGATCATCTCCCATGCGGATCGTACCCACCTCATGGATGATTTTCCCTGGAGGAAGCAGTCCATAGTTGGTTTCTGGTCCCTGAATTTTTGAAGTCACTACACCACCCATTTCTTTCATCATGGTGAGGAAAGTATCCTGCATGTGCTTGGCCTGCAGAATCTCTTCTTTGGCCCATTTATAATGGAATCTTAAAACCGGAATACCATATTTATCAACTGTGTTCGGATCGATTTCGCAATAATTATCTTCGCGGGCAATTGCTGTTCCTCTTCCGGCCATACCAACCGTGGTACCGTAAAAGCGGCGATAATCATCCTTTAGTGATTTTCCATACCCACCAGAATCTTTCATTTTGCCATCTCTGCCTGGCACCATTCCATTCATCTCCGGAACGCCACCTCCAAAACCGTATGCAGGCATTCCCATGCCGCCCCAATATTCAATGTGGTATCCTCTAGGGAAATTAAGTTTTTTATTATCGAGCCACCAAGGCGAATAAATGTGAACACTGCCTAAGCCATCTTCATTGTAACGTTTCCTGTCCATCAGTTGAGGGAGAAAACCGGAAACACTTACACCTGTTGAATCATGGAGATATTTACCAACTATGCCGCTGCTATTGGCTAAGCCATTCGGGTGTGATGATGATTTTGAATTTAAAAGAATTCTTGCAGATTCGCAGGCACTGGCACCTAGAATAATGATTTTTCCATTTACCTGATATTCCTGTAAATCTTTCCGGTTTACATAAGATACGCCTTTGGCAGTTCCATCTTTATCAGTGATCACTTCACGAACCATGGCATCGGTGATCACGGTTAAATTTCCTGTTTTTACTGCTGGAATTACCAGGCAGGATGATGAAGAGAAATCACCATAAACTTTGCAACTCCTTCCACATTGACCACAATAAAAGCAAGGTGCCCTGTCGGTATTGTTGGGTAAAGGTTCTGTCAATACAGATCCTCTGCCAGGAATTACTTTTACACCAGCTTTGTCAGCACCTTTTTTAATAAAAAGTTCTGTTAAACGTGGTTTAGGTGGTTTCATGAAAATGCCATCTGGTTCATTTGGCAACCCTTCTTTTGTGCCATAAATACCAATTAAGCGATCTACCCGATCGTAAAAAGGTTTAACTTCATCGTAGGTTATTGGCCAATCATCAGTTAAACCATCTTTAGCTTGGAAATCCAGCGGACCCATTCTTAGCGAGATTCTTCCCCAGTGATTGGTACGACCGCCTAGCATGCGTGATCTGAACCATTCAAATTCAGTTTTATCTTTTGTGGTATAAGGCTCGCCTTCCAGTTCCCAGCCGCCGTATGAAGCATCAAAGTCGCCAAAAGGCCTCGTAGTGGATGCACCACGACGCGGAGATTCCCATGGCCATTTTAATTGATGTGCATCTATTCTTGGATCGAAATACTGACCAGCTTCTAGCATTAGAACTTTTTGTCCGGCATTTGCTAAAACATAGGCAGACATACCGCCGCCTGCACCAGAACCAACGATAATCACGTCGTAAACAGTCGGCGATTTTTTAATCTGAAATTCACTCATTTGTATTGGTTAGATTAAACTATAAATCTAATCTAACGCTATTTTTTATTAAATGAAAACGTTTAATTACTTTGGAACGATTACAGATAATGTCTCTTTATCGTTTTCTAAATCGTATTACCTCTCCAATACCACCATTCAAATCGCAAACCAATTTTTTTATACCGATGCATTGATTTAACAACACCAGCAACTAAACAAAGCATCGCTTCATTGTTACATTATTTGCCTTCAGGAGTTCTTCAAAGAAATTGGTTTATCTTTGTGCTTTAAATTTTATTGATGGTATTTTCAGCACACGTAGAACAATTTATATCTGCCTTAGAACAAAGCTTAAGCTTACAGCAGTTTGTGAAAATTTCTTTGGGGAATTATAAAGGCTCGGAAGAGGGATTGAAGCAACTTTTAATTAGAAAAGTCTTAATTAAAAGAGAAGCAAAACTGGCATTTACTTTTCGCTATAAAACGCGTGATATTCTAAAAAACTTTGATGAAGAAGAAGCGGTAAAGCTCATTTCGGAATATTTGCAGACTGGGTTTAAAATTGCTACGCTATTTACTACCCAGAAGGATTTAATTTTTGAAGAATTAAATAACGGTAAAATTGTTTTAAGAAAAACGCAAGCATCAACCAAAGAGGTTCCAACGGCTCATCACGATCAAGAGAAGTTGAGGTTAATTAAGCCTGATTCAAAACCTTATTTAACCGAGTTAAAAATTACGGATGCAGATGGCAAAGTGTTTAAGAATGCGCAGGATAAATTCCGCCAGATTAATCATTACATTGAAATTCTTAGTTCTTTGATAAAAGAATTGCCGGAAGGAACCATTAAAAAAGTTGCTGATATGGGATCTGGTAAGGGCTATTTAACATTTGCCTTGTACGATTATTTGCATTCGGTTTTAAAGTTGGATGCAGAGATTGTTGGGGTGGAGTACCGCCAGGATTTGGTTGATTTATGTAATGGTGTTGCTGATAAATCCAATTTTGACCAATTAAGCTTTGTTGAGGGAACGATTGAAAATTATAATGCAGAAAATGTTAATTTATTAATTGCGCTTCATGCTTGTGACACCGCTACTGATGATGCTATTTTTAAGGGGATTAAAGCAAATGCCGAGCTGATTGTTGTTGCACCATGTTGCCATAAGCAGATTCGGAGAGAGATAGAGCAAAACAAAGTGAAGAATGATGTTTCTTTTTTAACTAAGTATGGAATCTTTCTGGAACGTCAGGCTGAAATGGTTACCGATGGGATTCGTGCTTTAATTTTGGAATACTTTGGGTATAAAACTAAAGTGTTTGAGTTTATTTCTGATGCGCATACGCCTAAGAATGTATTGGTTGTTGGGGTGAAGAAAGTTGAAAGCATAAAGACTAAAGCTGAAAGCGAAAGACAAGCGGAGATTTTACAGAAGATTAAAGCAAGTAAAGCATACTTTGGAATTGGTTACCACCATTTAGAAAGATTGTTGGAGTTGTAAATTAACCGCAAAGAACACTAAGTTTTCGCAAAGGATCGCAAAGCTTCAGGCTAAATAAAGTGTAAAAGGTTGGGGTTTTAGTTTAACCGCAAAGAACACTAAGTTTTCGCAAAGAACCGCAAAGCCTTCTAGCTAAAACTAAAGCAGAAACAAAGGTTAATCCCTTATTTAATGCAATACCAACTAATAAGATCAGGCTTACAGGTGTAATAAGATTAACGCGATTAATGCCGGGATTGATTGCACATAAAGAATCTTCTTACTGGCAGTTGCAGCGCCGTAAATGCCGGCAACGATTACGCAGCATAAGAAAAAGATAGCTACATAAATTTTCCATTGATGATCGCTGATACATAACGACCAGATTAATCCAGCTGCCAGAAACCCATTATACAAACCTTGGTTTGCTGCCAATGCTTTTGTTTGTGGAAATAAATCCTGAGGAATAGTTTTAAAAACTTTAGGTGCTTTGGTGGTCCAGGCGAACATTTCCAGCCAAAGAATATAAATGTGAAGCAAGGCGACGAAGCCGATTGCGATTTGTGCTGCTAGTTGCATTATTAAGAAATCTAAAGATTTAAATGATTACACAGATTGATTCTGCTTTTAAATATATAAAACTTTAAGGATTATTGTGTTTAGTCGGCCAGTGGTTTTTTGCATTGACTGATGTATAATAAACCCGATAAGAGCGAACACGTAGTGTAACGAAGTAAAGCGGTTAGCGGGACTGCTGCTTCCGAAGTATTGCTTGCTATCATTTTCAAATCCGTTTAGAAATATACCTTGCTTTGGTCTTTCTGTTTTAACCTTTTTGTCTCCATCATCCATCTGCCATACAACATTTTCCATTCTTTTATGTCATGCTGTCAGTAAACTTTAAGCTATTTTTTTACATTTTATCAGTCTTTTGACGTTATTTTCTGCCAAAAGCCAATTGGCACAAGCATTGTTTAATAGCTAGCAATTACAATACTTTAAAAGAAAGAAAATAAAAATACAATGGGAAAAATTATTGGAATAGACTTAGGAACAACAAACTCTTGCGTGAGCGTAATGGAGGGCAATGAGCCTGTAGTTATAGCGAACAGTGAGGGCAAACGTACTACACCGTCTATTGTTGCTTTTGCAGAAAACGGTGAGCGTAAAGTTGGCGAGCCTGCTAAACGTCAGGCTATAACCAACCCAACAAAAACGATATATTCGATTAAACGCTTTATGGGTAACAGCTACGACGAAAGTTCTAAAGAAGCTGGACGTGTACCTTATAAAGTTGTTAAAGGTGATAACAATACACCGCGTGTTGAAATCGACGACAGAAAATATACTCCACAAGAGATTTCTGCAATGATTTTGCAGAAAATGAAAAAAACTGCTGAAGATTTCTTAGGATACGAAGTTACTGAGGCGGTGATTACGGTACCTGCTTATTTTAACGATGCACAACGTCAGGCTACTAAAGAAGCTGGTGAAATTGCAGGTTTATCTGTAAAACGTATCATTAACGAACCAACTGCAGCTGCTTTAGCTTATGGTTTAGACAAAGCACATAAAGACATGAAAATTGTTGTGTTTGACTGTGGTGGTGGTACTCATGATGTGTCTGTGTTAGAATTAGGTGATGGCGTTTTCGAAGTAAAATCTACTGATGGTGATACACACTTAGGTGGTGATGATTTTGATCACATTATTATTGATTGGTTAACTGAAGAATTCAAATCTGAAAACAGCATGGACCTTGCAAAAGATCCAATGGCTTTACAACGTTTGAAAGAAGCTGCTGAGAAAGCTAAAATTGAATTATCAAGCACTACATCAACAGAAATTAACTTACCATATATTACTGCTGATGCTAGCGGCCCTAAACACTTAGTGCGTACATTATCTCGTGCTAAATTTGAGCAATTGGCTGGTGATTTAATTAAACGTACTATCGATCCATGTAAATCGGCTTTGAAAAATGCAGGTTTAAGCACAAGCGATATCGACGAAATTATCTTAGTTGGTGGTTCAACTCGTATCCCTGCTATTCAGGATGCTGTTAAAGCTTTCTTCGGTAAAGAACCAAGTAAAGGTGTTAACCCTGATGAGGTTGTAGCTATCGGTGCTGCTATTCAAGGTGGTGTTTTATCTGGCGATGTTAAGGATGTATTGTTATTAGACGTTACGCCTTTATCATTAGGTATCGAAACTATGGGTGGTGTAATGACTAAATTAATCGAGTCTAACACAACAATCCCAACTAAAAAATCGGAGACTTTCTCCACTGCAGCTGATAACCAGCCTTCAGTAGAAATCCACATTTTACAAGGTGAGCGTCCAATGGCTGGCCAAAACCGTACAATTGGTCGTTTCATTTTAGATGGTATTCCACCATCGCCTCGTGGTGTTCCTCAGGTAGAAGTTGCTTTTGATATTGATGCTAACGGTATCTTACACGTAAGTGCAAAAGATAAAGCTACTGGTAAAGAGCAAAAAATCCGTATCGAAGCATCTTCAGGTTTAACTGATGCTGAGATCAAAAAAATGAAAGAAGAAGCAGAAGCTAATGCAGCAGATGATGCTAAGCAAAAAGAAGAAGCTGATAAAATCAATGGTGCTGATGCATTAATTTTCTCTACAGAGAAACAATTGAAAGAGTTTGGTGATAAATTATCTGCTGATAAAAAAGCGCCAATCGAATCAAGTTTAGAGAAATTAAAAGCAGCTCACTTGTCTCGTAACTTTGCAGATATCGATGCAGCACAAGCTGAATTGCAAGCGGCATGGAACGTAGCTTCTGAGGAAATGTACAAAGATGGCGGTCAGCCTCAAGGTGGTGAACAACCACAAGCTGATGGTCAACCTCAAGGTGGTGGCGATAATGTTACTGACGTTGATTTTGAAGAAGTAAAAGAAGACGATAAGAAATAAGTCTTAAGTCTGAAGTCCTGAGTCGAAAGCCTTGGGAGGATATAAAAAGCGTTTCTGATTAAGTTCAGAAACGCTTTTTTAGTTTGGAGTTGAGAGTTTGGAGTGGAGAGTTTTGGGCGGAAATAGCAAGTGTTCCTGACTAAGTTCAGAAGCGCCTTTTTTAGTTTGGAGTTGAGAGGTATGAAGAAATCTTAATACTGTTGCTATATAAGTTAGATCGTAGCGAGACGCTACAACCAGATAAGAGGTTTTAACAGCGATTGTAACTTATATGTTCCTTACATGCCTATATAGGTTAATATTGGCATCATCGATTAGACTTACGAAGTTATTCCTACGCACAAGCCCTTGAAACTTCGTAAGTCGGAGATATTTAAAGGCCATCGGTGTGGGGAAACTTCGTCAGTTTCAGAAATCAACTTTATTGGTTTTTGTCAATAATCCCCTGCAATTCTTTTTCATTTATCAATAACTCAGAAAGCAATTTAAACTGATTTTTAGCGCGATCTAAGTTTTGAGTAGGATAGTTTATAGGGTAATAAATATTTCCGTTTAGAAAATCAGTTAAGAAGCGTAAAGCCTGCATGTAAATAATATACCGGCCAGAGAAAAGAATCAGCTCCTTTTCTGTTTCGGTTAAAATACTTTTCATTTCAGAAAGATACCCTTTAATCATCGCCTCAAAATAAGGCAATCTGATTTTGATTCTGGTTAAATCTGTTTCATTTTCAGAGAAAGCACAGAGATAGGTTCGCATCATATCGCCTAAATCTGATATAAACTTTCCAGGCATAATGGTATCTAAATCGATAACACAAACACCTTTAAAAGTTTCTTCATCCAAAAGCACATTGCTAATTTTAGTATCATGGTGCATTACCCGATCTGGAAAATCATCTCTCTGTGAATAAGAGGTGTAATAATCTAAAATATATTTATGATTCAATGCATCTTCAATCTGAATTTCAGCTTGCTTTTTTAATGCTTCTGGTGCTTTACTTAATGCCTGTGTAAACTGTTTATATCTCAATCCTAAATCGTGGAAGCCGGGGATAGTAGGTTCAAGTGTTTGCGTATCGAAATTATTAAGCAACCTACTCAATTT
The DNA here is from genome assembly GCF_048515415.1 of Pedobacter sp. N23S346. Taxonomy (NCBI): domain Bacteria; kingdom Pseudomonadati; phylum Bacteroidota; class Sphingobacteriia; order Sphingobacteriales; family Sphingobacteriaceae; genus Pedobacter; species Pedobacter sp. N23S346. Next base: position 221,882 of record NZ_JBLYEE010000004.1, on the reverse strand, counting down.
ACCAAATTGTTTAGCGGCTTCAAAAGCTTGCTTTGGATCAGTTAAAACATCAAGCGAAACTGTTTGAGGTACAAATGGTAACAATCTCCAAAACTCCTGATTAATATGAGCCATTTCTACTCCTTCGATAGTAGGAATAGGTTTGATGAAAAGATAATCAGGATGGTGTTGAGCAAGGTAATCTGAGATAGCCTTTAAATTCCCTGCGATGGCCCAGGGCGATTTAAAAACGGAAGTGTTAATTTGCTGAATAATGTATTTCTGCTCTTCAGCCAGGGGAGAAAGCAAATAGGTACGGTTAATTAAACCCGTACCTATTTGTGTGATTGTTGTGTTTTCTTTAGTAAATCCGTAAGCTTTTAAAACTTCAGAATCTAAATTTAGTTCCATAGTTTTTCAGGATAGGTTCCGTTTTTAACCAATTGGTCTATAGAATCCTGAACATATGGCTTATCTTCTTTATACGTTACACCAAACCATTTATTCGAAGTTGGTACCACTTTGATAGTAGCAGTATTGTTCTGTACCAGACTTTCGCCGATAAGTGGGATAAAGAATTCTGCTTTAGGTTTATCTTTATTAGCCATTGCAAATTCTTTAAATAATCCTTCTGTGATTTCAAAAACAGCTGGAGTAAAGCCCCAGAAATTCATCGACACGGGCGTACTAAAATCTAATGGAAATTCTTCGCCATTTTCTTCATAGAAAATTTTTCCATCTTTTGGATAAACTTTTGTACGCTCAATAATCTCTGATAAGTTGCCTGATTCATCTACTTTACAAACCCCTCTCGATACTGAACCGAACTCAGAAAGTGTTTTGCCGATTTCGTATCCTATGATTGAATAGTTACTATCTGTAGCTTCTGTATTTAAGAAATCTGCCATTTTTTTAAAGGCATCAAATCCATAATAATCATCGGCATTAATTACGCAGAAAGGCTCATTAATTACATCCCTGCCCGATAAAATGGCATGAGCTGTTCCCCATGGTTTTTCTCTGTAAATTTCTTCTTCGATTCCGAATTGTTTTAGGTCGAAATTTTGGAAAACGTATTCAGTTTCTATTCTGCCATTAAGTTTTGGCTCAAAAATAGATTTAAAGTTATCTTCAAATTCTTCTTTAATGATAAATACAACTTTGCCGAAACCAGCGTTAATTGCATCATATATTGAATAGTCGATGATGGTTTCGCCATTTGGGCCAAAGCCATCGATTTGTTTCATACTTCCATAACGGCTTGCCATTCCGGCAGCCAATATTAATAGTGTAGGTTTCATCATTTAAAATATTAAATCGAGCGTTTCTTTTGTTGTGTTAATTTATATTACCAAGGCTTTTTTAAAAACCCAAAAAGCCTCCGGTTTTAGATCTCGTTTTCTTTCCTGTTAGCATTCCGAAGATACCTCTAACAATTTCTTTGCCAATCTGGCGAGTAATTGTTGCATCCATTACTTGCTCTACCAGGCTTTTTTCTCCTGGCTTTGCCTTATTCTCCTGTTCCTCTTGCTTTTGTAATTCTTTTTGTTGTTTTTCCTGTTCTGCAACTTCGGCCTGATCATTAATCTTTTTAGTCAGCATTTCATACGCACTTTCGGGATCGATTGCATCTTTGTATTTAGCATACATCTTACTGCTATTTATCAGACTCTCGAAATCTGCCGAACTTAATGGTCCCATCACCGAGCGGGGAGGCGTAAGCATTGTAGCAGAAACTTCGGTTGGTATTCCTTTTTCATTTAAAACGGTAATCAATGCCTGGCCAGTACCCAACGAAGTTAAAACTTTGTCTATCTGGTAAAAATCAGATTTAGGATAGGTATTTACTGTTTTCTTTAGTGCATCTACATCATTTGGGGTAAATGCCCTAAGCGCATGCTGTACCCGGTTTCCTAATTGCCCCAATACACTTTCAGGTACATCGGTTGGAGATTGGGTACAGAAAAATACGCCAATTCCTTTTGATCTGATTAACCGGATGATGGTTTCAATTTGTTCTAAAAATGCTTTTGAAGAGTTTTTAAATAATAAATGGGCTTCATCAAAAAAGAAAACCAACTTGGGTTTTTCTAAATCGCCAACTTCGGGCATGGTATTAAATAATTCAGCTAAGAGGCTCAACAGAAATGTAGAATACAATACAGGCTGGTTTTGCACATCGGCAATATTGAGTAAACTAATGGTTCCTTTACCATCTACGCGTTCGAACAAATCGTCGATATCAAAAGATTTTTCGCCAAACATGCCACCTAAACCTTGTTGCTCAATGGCTACAATTTTTCTCAATATTGTGCCAGATGTAGCTGTTGAGATGCTGCCGTAACTGCTTTTAATTTCTGCTGCTCCGGCACCTTCTGATAAATAGGAAACTAGTTTTTTTAAATCGTTCAGATCGATAACGGGCATTTTATTGTCATCTGCATATTTGAAAATGACTGCCATCACACCAGATTGTGTATCGTTCAAATCCAGAACTTTCGATAAAAGAGTCGGGCCAAATTCGAGTACAGTCGCCCTCATTTGAGCACCCAGTTTTCCTGATAACGAATAGATTTCAAGCGGAAAAGCGGTAGGTGAAAATGGTTTGTTTAATTGTTGGGCACGCTCTTCGATTTTTGAATTTACCTGGCCTGGTTGATTCAATCCAGATAAATCGCCTTTAACATCTAACATAAAAACGGGTACACTGGCATCAGAAAGTTGCTCGGCCAGGAGCTGTAACGTTCTGGTTTTACCAGTACCGGTTGCGCCAGCAATTAAGCCATGTCTGTTCATCATCTTTAATGATAAATTAACTTCAGCTTCGCTGTAAACCTGTCCGTCTAAAATGCCTGCGCCCAAGTAAATATACGAGCCGGTTGGGGCATAGGATGCTTTTATCTTATCGATGAATGTTGACGACTCGCTCATGTTGTTTTATATGAATGCCAATTTAAGAAACTAATTTTATAATAAATGTGCATTTACCTTACCAATCGGTTCAATTTATTGCACAATTTGGTTTACTGTTTAATTGAAATGTTTACTGTGGATAAGGTCGGCTTTTAACGCATTTATTTCACTTTGCATGGTTTCTACCTGATTTAATAAATGTGCAATAGCATGTAAACCCTCCAGGTTAATATCGAGGTCTTTTGCCAAACGAACATAACGCTCTAGTTTTGAAAGTTCGCCAGACGATAGAAAACTGGATTGCTTTTGTGTGGTGGTTTTGATTAAACCAAAATCTTCAAGTGATTGAATAAAATCAATTTCCAAATGATGATAGATACAAATATCATTCACGGCTATTAGATTATTTCTCATTGTTTTAGCTTTTAGAAAGTTTTTCAAATAATTCTATTTGCTCGGCGTTTAAGTTTGTTGGTAATTTTACCTGCCACTTAATATAGAGGTCGCCAAACTGATCATCTTTTTTATAAATCGGGAAGCCTTTGCCTTTTAAACGTAAGGTAGCATCTGGTTGTGTGCCTGCCGGAACCTGCAACTTTACTTTCCCATTTAGGGTTTCTACAATCTTTTCTCCACCTAAAATAGCAGTATATAAATCTATCTCTTCCTGGGTATAGATGTCGTTGCCTTTTCTCTTAAACTTAGGGTCTTCGCTGATATTGAATTTAATATACAAATCTCCGGGTTGACCATTATTTGCCCCTGGCGCACCATAACCGGGAAGCTTTATTTTCTGGCCATTTTCTACTCCTGCCGGGATGGTAATCCGCACCTGGCGGCCATTAACCGTAAGCGTTTGTTTATGTGTGGTGTAAGCGTCTTTTAAATTTAATTGTAAATCGGCATTATAATCTTGCCCTTTAAAAGGCGATTGCCTGCCGCTTCTACCGGCCCCACTACCAAACATGGAGGAGAAAAAATCTGAAAAATCATCTCCGCCGAAGCCGCCAGAATAGCCGCCGCCGCTACCATAACCGCCACCTTGAGATTGATATTGCGAACGTTGTTTTTGCTGCGCATCCAGTTGATCGGCATGTTGCCAATCTTTACCATATTTATCGTATTTCTTACGCTTATCAGGATCACTTAAAACTTCGTTAGCCTCATTAATCTGCTGAAATTTTTTATTCGCCTCTTCATTATTCGGGTTTAAATCGGGGTGATATTTCCGGGCTAATTTTCGATAAGCTTTTTTTACATCATCAACCGTTGCCGTTTTCTTTAAATCAAGGATTTTATAGTAATCTATGTAGTCCATATGCTGTTAACAAATTATTGAGGTTTATGTTCAAATGCCTCGCGGATAAATTTACTGTAAATATTTCAGGTGTTTGTTTTCGGGATCAAAATTTTAAATACACAGAAGTTTTAAATGGAAAATGCCTCCGGTTTTGGGGGCATTTGGAGGTAAAGATTAATCAGGAAAAATTTGTTAATCTTTAAGTCTCTTATCAAAATCTATCAGAAATGTTTTAAAAAAGGAACAGTTGTTCGAAATGGTATTTAAATCAAGCAGGTTAAAAATATCAGGACAATGAGATTCTTCAAATTTTTTATTAAGTTTTCTCGTCGCTTCTTTTAGCCTTCCTTTTGGATCGGCAATATGCATCGGATTGCCTGGATATTTTAAACTTGTTGTCGCTATTTGTGGATTTTAATATTAACTCTGCTGATTTAAAGGTGTATTGTAAAACTCTAAACATCGAATAAATGGCATCATTCAGAAATTCTAATAAATTAGATTTGCCGGAGCCATTCGGACCTATAATAACATTAAGTCCTGGGTTGAGCTTGATGTGTAAATTATCTATAGATTTAAAGCCCTTCAAGAAAGCCTCCTCTATATGTAATTTATGTTTGGTATCGCTTTCAGACATTTAATTAATATTGTGGTAAAACTGGTAAACAGAGAATTACTTTCCTTTCAAAATTTCTACTTTCTCCTGCTCACTTGATAGTAAACGTTCATAGAGTTTTTTATTTTCTTCCATTAAATCTATTAGTTTATCTAACGGATTAAAGGTACAGTGGTAATTTACTCCTGGTCCATTTACAACTTTATTATCGTAGTTATTTTGGATATTATTAATCACAGATTCATCACTATAATTCTTTATAGCTTCCTTCGATACGCCTAATACATTGGCAATTTTATCTAAGGTACTATCTTCTATTTCTTCGCTTTGTTCTAATTTGCTCACCGTTTGTTGGCTAACGCCAAGTTCTGCAGCGAGTGTTTCCTGCTTCATTCCACGTAGCTCTCTTATACGGCTGATTTTTCTACCTATGTTAGTGGCATTTGTTTTTCCTGTGGTTTCCATATTCCAAATATATCTAATTTTTGTGTGGTAAAAAACAATATGGAGTTGTAGTTAACAATTGCCTATTTATGCATATAAGGGGATAGTATAAGTTTATCTTTTGTAAATAGCAATAGTATAAATTTATTAACCATATAAGGCATTTAAGGACATATAAGGCTAAATGGAGAAGAACGTTTAAAAGAGTTACAGTAGGCAACATAAGATTTGCAGTAGGCTGCATAAAGTTTACAGTAAGCAACATAAGGTTTGCAGTAGCAGGAATAAGGAAAGCAGTAAGCAACATAAGCGCTTGGGTTAACTTTTTATTTTTACCACCTTAGGCACCTAAGTAAATATAAGCTCGTTTGGTTATTAGCTTTAATAAAAAAACCATTACAATACCAGCAAATGCCAATACTGTAATGGTTTTTTAATAAATTTAGGGCAAATTATTTTTTTCCTTTTACATATTTTTCTAACCATTGGTCTTCTTCCCAAAGGGTATGAAGGATGTTTTCTTTACCACGATAGCCATGTGCTTCGTAAGGTAAGAATACAAATCGGGTGGTGCCGCCGGCACCTTTAATGGCATTAAATAAACGCTCACTATTAATTGGGAAAGTGCCTGGGTTATCATCAGAATCGCCATGAATTAAAAGCAATGGTGTTTTAATTTTATCTGCATAACTGAACGGACTCATTTCGTAATAAAGCTGCGGAACCTGCCAGTAAGTGCGTTCTTCATTTTGAAAACCAAACGGCGTAAGTGTACGGTTGTAAGCGCCACTACGCGCAATTCCTGCAGCAAAAAGATCGGTATGGGCCAGTAAATTAGCCGTCATAAAGGCGCCATAACTGTGGCCACCAACTGCCATTCTTTTCTTATCACCCACGCCTAAATCAGCAAGTTTATTAATGGCAGCTTCTGCATTTAATTTAAGCTGCTCTATAAATGTATCGTTTGGTTTTTTGCCGTCTTTTGCCACGATTGGCATTTCTGCATTATCCAGAATGGCATAACCACGGGTTACCCAATAAATTGGCGATCCCCAGTTAATGGTTGTAAATTTATCTTTCGAGCCACGGATTTGTGCCGCATCTGCTGCAGAGTTAAATTCACGCGGATAAGCCCAAATAAGGGTTGGGAGCGGACCATCTTTTGCCTTATCATAACCTTTTGGTAAATACAAATCTCCAGTCAAATCCACACCATCGGCACGTTTATAAGAAATTTTTTCTTTAGTGATGCCATCAAGAGATGGGTAAGGGTTTGCAAAATCTGTAATGGGCTGATCGGCCATGCGAAGCATAAGGTTTTTGATGAAATAATTTGGAACCATTTTCTGGCTCTCCTTGCGGGTTAGTAAGATCAATTTATCAGGATTGATCACATCGGTTACATATTCGAATGTGCCTTCTGCACTGCGCCAAATAATTTCATTCTTTTTCGAAGCCAGGTCAAACTTCGCTAAAAAAGGTAAATCGCCTTTTTCTGATGAACCTATAGGGTTGTTCATCAATAATTTGGTGCCATTATCTATGGTTTTAATCACCTGGCGGCCATACTTGTTTTTGGTAGTTACCGGATTACCTGGATTGCCATAAGCATCGGTTTGATTACGGGTATAGAGTTCTTCAACAGCGCCCGTAGTAGGATTATACCTGCTTACTTTATTCGTTTGCTTACTGCGTAAGCCTTCCATAATCAGGGCTAAGTTAGCATCTCCCCATTGTACACCGCGGTAACGTGTTTGTGTTTTGAATAATTCTTTTTCACTTCCGGTAAATGGCGCACTTAAAGCGTAAACTGCATCATGGAAAGGAACATTCTTTTTAATTAAACCACTATCTAAGGGTTTAGCCCAAACCAATGTGGCAGGCTCATCATCTCTCCAATCAAAACCACGGGCAACATTTTGTGTATTGTCGTAACCAGATGGTGTACCTTCAGATGATGGTAATTCTGCAACAACTTTTACCGTTTTGCCATTTAAATCTGTAATGCTAACGGTTGATGGAAAACCATAGGCAGAAACGAGATAAGAAAAAGGTTTCCGGATGGTTTCCGTCATGAGATAAGTTTTATCTGGCGATAGGCTCACTACTCCATAAATTGTGGGCTTGCCAATTGGCGTTTCTACGCCTGCGGTATTTTTTACCAATTGAGCAGTAGCGAAAAACTCGAACAACTGTTCATCAAAAGGCGATTTAATTAAATCCTGATAGGTTGCACTTGGAGCGGCTTTGCCTAAGTTTTGCTGAATGGTAGGCCCTTTAGGCATTAAGGGTTTGGTGGGTGCAGCGCTTGCTGGCTTGGTTACCGCGCGATAAATTAATGTATTGTCGTTTAACCAGATTAAGCCACTACCCAAAACAACATTTAAAAATGTTTTATTGGTTTTTACGGCCTTTTTTGTTGCAATATCAATTACATATAAATCAACGCCTTTTTGAGTAGTATTGGTAAAGGCAATTTTTGTTTCTGCAGGATTCCAGCTAATGTTACCGGCATATAGCGGGCTGGGTAAACCTGTAACCTGAGCAGTTTGATTCGACTTAATGTTTTTTAAACTAAAATTATTGATGTAATTCTGCCTGCTTGGAGAATAATTGTTGGGATTTAACCTTAAACCAGCAATCCGGTATTCGGGCATTGCCAATTCTTCTACAGATGGATAGGAATTGCGTTCGCTAAATAAAATCCATTCTGCCTTGCCATCAATACTTACTCCCGGAGTAGGTTTGGCTAGCAATAAATCTGCGATTTCTTTGGGCGGTGTTTGATAGCTAACCGCATCTTGCGCAGCTGCATTTAGCGAAACAAAAGCCCCTGCTACTACTAAATAAACGTATAAATTTTTAATCATTTTTTAAATAAGTTGTTGATAAAAGGAATAGTCAAAGATTGGAAATTTAAAGGTATCGTCTCGTAACTTCTTATTTACAGTATTATTATATGGGAAATATTTTAGCTAATTTTAGTTGCTAGCGCTACTGAGTATTCAAAATTCCTCGGCGCATTTAATATTTGTATGATCTTAAGTATGGAAAGTGGTTATAAATCTCTCAATACTGTACATAGGTTTTTTTTCTGTAGTTTTTGTATGACGTATTTATCGATTTAAATTATCGTATTTGTCACTTTTTTTCTTAGAAATACCTAAAAATGTTGATCTATGTCAAAAAATGCGTTCATTTTATACAATATTTTGCGTTTTTTCCTACTTTCGTCCTGTCAATCGTCCCCGATATTGATTTAATTGAATTTTTTACACTTAAAAATTAATTATCTCGATGACAACAAAAGTAAAACATGGTGAGATTTTAGAGCGCGTTGTGCGCCGAAATCGAATGGGAATTAGTGAGCTTTCAAGAAAGCTGAATGTTAGTAGGAGAACAATCTACAATTGGTTTGGCCAAGATAGGCTCCATCAAGAAATCATTTGGCAGATTGGACATTCATTAGGACAGGATCTTTCAATTTCATTTCCTGATGTTTTTCCAAAAAGCAATTCCGAGACAGAACACCCTGTCGAAGCCAGTGAGAAACCAGCAGGCAATTCAAATTCAGTATATTTCTGGATGAATAAATACATTCATTTATTAGAAAAATACAATAGTTTATTAAGTGTTGAGGAGGAGCAGGCGCATGCTGAAGATCAGCATAAATCTATGCCTCTAAGAAACAGAAGAACAGAAACGTTCATGTTTCAGTAAAAGCTTTTAGCTATTGCTGAAAAAAAGAATCTAAATCGATGTAAAATACCTTTTATTTAAAAAGATTAAAAGCAGAATAAAGTTGATATTTCTACATGATAAGAAATAAAGATCTCAAAGAATGTTGCAAAAAATCATTTTAAATACTGGGGAAGTCTTACAAAGAATTTGATATAATTCTAACAACCCAAAACCAGATATAACCAACAATGGTCATTCTCTAAATTAAATAAGTACTAATCTGGAACTTACTTAATTTTCTGACAAAACAAATATAGCCACTTATAAAAATAAGTGGCTATTTCTTTTTAAGGGTTCTGCCTTTTATGGTGTGCCTGCCCTCCGCGGATTACCCACTCACAGGACTTTTTTATCACTTTGTTTATGAACAACAATTTAGTGAAATGTTGGTTTCATTCTACAAAAAAATTTTACACATCCTGTGGATAATGTGAATAACTAAAATTTTATCAACTCAAACATTTATTATAGATGTTGGTTTTGTAAATCGAGATATTAAAATAAAGCAGTTTCAGCGTCGTATTTATAGAGAAAATAGGAGTTGTTTATTTTAGAAATTTTCCTCCACGATATCTTAAAAAAACATAATTTTCACCTTTCACCCTAAAATGTAGCATGAGCCGTCCATCATATTTTTTAAGTAGCGAGGAATTACTGGAGGTTTTTAACCTCACCCATACTGCCACAGCAATACATGTAACTGAAGATGCTATTATTCAAGAGGCCAATGATGCCATGCTTACCATTTGGGGTAAGGATAGAAGCGTAGTTGGAAAGTCTTTACAGGATGCATTGCCAGAACTCAAGGGGCAGCCTTTTTTAGATATGTTTAAACGGGTGTGGAATGAAGGGCTTGTCATTTCGGGTAAGGATACTGCGGCACATCTCGAGATCAACGGAGAGATGCAAACCTTCTATTTTGATTTTGAATATCGTGCCGTAAAAAATGAATCGGGCAAGGTAATTTGTATTCTGCATACGGCAATTGATGTTACAGAAAGATTTCTAAAAAGGGAGGCGATGGAGCTTGTTGCAGAACGGCAAGCGGCATTGGACAGAGAGCAGGCTTTAAATGAAGAACTTGCCGCAACCATAGAAGAGCTTTCTGCAACTAATGAAGAGTTACAAAAGGCACAAAATCGCTTACATATCTTAAATACCGAATTGGAAGACCGCGTTGCTGAACGTGTTAAGGAACTTTCGGAAAGTGAAGAGCGTTTTAGAATAATGGCTGAAGGCACGGAAGTTTTTATTGCTGTTGGCGATGAAAGTGGAAATGCAATATATTTTAACAAACACTGGATGACGTTAACAGGAAGGTCAATGAATGAACTTCTTGATTTCGGTTGGGCAGATCTGATTCACCCGGAAGACCGTGATCGTTATATAGGTATTTACCTGGCTGCTTTGGAAACGAAGACAGCTTTTGCAGGCGAATTCAGAATATTAAGTAAGGAAGGTAATTACCGCTGGCTTTTAGCCAGTGGTCCGCCACGTTTCCATTCAGATGGAACCTTTGCTGGTTATATCAGCTCTTGTGTGGATATTACTGAGCGTAAATTGGTAGAACTCGAAAGGCAAAACTTAAGTGCTTTGGTTGATGCAAGTTCTGAATTTATCTCTCTGGCAAACCTGAATCAGGAAATGACTTACGCAAATCCCATTGCTTTGAAAAAACTTGGATGGGATTCTATCGTAAACAGAACCATATTAGATTGTGTATACCCTCAGGATAGGGATTTTGCAAAAAAAGCATTAAACAATTTAGTTGCTTACGGAAATTTCCGGCATGAAATCCGTTATTGGAATGAGAAAACGGAGAAGCCCTTTTGGATAGAGTGGAATGGTATTGCCATTAAAGATCCGATCTCGAATGAGTTTATTGCATTGGCTACGGTTGGGCCAGATGTTACGGAAAGGAAATCTCACCAGGAGGAGTTACAAAATATTAATGAGGAAATGGCTGCAGCGAATGAGGAACTTGCTGCAACAAATGAAGAACTTGCAACCACAAATGAAGAATTGGCTCAAACCCATGACGATCTGGTGCAGTACATCAGAAAATTATCAGAAAGCGAAGAAAAATTGATACAGGCCATCGAAACCGGGAAGATGGGTACCTGGAGCGTAAACCCTCAAACACTTAAAGTTACCATGTCTGGTTTCGTTCGTGAATTGTTGGGTTTAGAAATGGATGAAGCCGTTTCTGTAGCGCAAATTTTTAAATCGATTAATGAAGATTACCATCAATTGGTTGCCAAATCTTTAGATGATGCCTTAATACATCATATCCCGAGCGATACTGAATACCTGATTAACAATCTACAAACTGGCGAAGAAAAATGGGTGCGGGCTACGGGTAAAGTCTTTTTAGATGAAACGGGTAATGTAACAGAATATTCGGGAATGTTTATGGATATTACCGAACGCAAGCTGGATGAACTTCGTAAAAATGATTTTATCGGAATGGTGAGTCATGAGTTAAAAACGCCTTTAACAGCCATAAATGGTTTTGTGCAGGTGTTGCAACGAAAATCCAGGTTAGAGGCTGATGAATATTCTAGTAATGCGCTGGAAAAGACCCACATCCAGATCAGGAAAATGACGGCCATGATTAACGGCTTTTTAAACGTTTCCAGATTGGAATCTGGTAAGCTAATGATTGATAAAACATCTTTCCGGTTAGATGAACTGCTACAGGAAACGGTAGATGAAACTTTTATATCGCCTTCTACACATGAAATTATCCTTGCTCTATCTTGTGAGGTAGTGGTGCATGCAGATAGGGATAAAATTGGTAATGTAATTTCAAATTTGCTGAGTAATGCGCACAAGTATTCATCTAACGGAAGTAACATAGAAATTAATTGTAACGTCAACGGAAATGATGTGATTGTGAGTGTTAAAGATCAGGGAATCGGGATTTCAAATGATGATGCGAAAAAACTTTTTGATCGTTATTACCGCGTGCAAAGCAATCATACCATATCTGGTTTCGGAATTGGCTTATACTTGAGTGCTGAAATTATCCAACGCCATGATGGAAAAATTTGGGTAGAAAGTGATGGTGAACTTGGTTCGACCTTTTATTTCTCTTTACCGCTTAATTAGATACAAAAAAGGGATAGGCTAAAAGCCTATCCCTATATCTAAACCCAAACATGCGCTCAAACATGAATGAATCACACAGTAAACAACTATAAGTTGTATTGGTTTTAGGTTATTGCAAATTTTTATTCAGCGTGAATGATTAATCCAAAATCAAAAGAGTTTTTAACGTTGAGCAAAACAATTTCCTTTTTTTTCGATTGTTTAGACAAATGATTTATACGCGAATTGTGACAGGTATTTGTAGCAATTCTTTTATTTAAAGATCATTAATTATCAAATGACTAAAAGCGCTAACCAACAAAGAATAGCAATACTTGGCGGTGGCCCCAGTGGGCTTTTTATGTATAAACGATTGGTAGAATCAGAGATTAAGCATCTTGTGATTGATATTTTTGAGCGGAAGAATTCCCTTGGATCTGGAATGCCATATAGTGAAGAAGGCGCCAATAAAGAACACATCACCAATGTATCAGATAATGAGATTCCGGTTATCTTTAATTCTATTGAAGATTGGGTTAAAATTGCTCCTAAATCTATCTTAACCAAATTTGATATCAACGTTGATACTTTTAACGAGTATAAAGTTTTACCCAGGTTATTTTTTGGTGAGTACCTTTCTGCACAGTTCGATTTACTTAAAAAAGCTGCAGATGATAAAGGAATTGTAACCAATATTCACCTTAATACCCAGGTAACCAATATTATTGATGATGCTAAAAAAGAAGAAGTTAGCGTAGAACTTAATGGGAAAGAGGTGATCCTCTTTAATCGTGTAATCGTTTGTGTTGGCCATAACTGGCCAAAAAAATATGAGGGTAAAATCAAAAACTATTTCGATTCTCCCTATCCTCCACAAAAGCTGGCTAAAAAATTTAACCATCCTATTGCCTTAATGGGATCTTCGCTTACAGCCATAGATGCGATTAGAACGCTGGCCAGAAATAATGGTGTATTTCAAGAAGAAGAAGGTGGTAAATACAAATTTACACCTGATGATCAAAGTGATAAGTTTAAGATTGTAATGCATTCCAGAAATGGTTTGCTACCCGCCATTCGCTTTCATTTGGAAGATTCTCATCTGGGAAAAGATGCTACCTTAAGCAAGGCGCAAATTCAGAAAAATATTGAGGATAACGATGGTTTTATTTCTTTGGATTATGTATTTGAAAAGAATTTTAAAGATCAGTTTAAGAAGAAAGATCCTGCGTTTTATAAGAAAATAAAGGATATGGATCTGGAGCGCTTTGTTGATGCCATGATGTCTTACAGGGAAAATGTTCCGGCATTTGATCTATTTAAAAAAGAATATGAAGAAGCGGAAAAATCTATTGATCGCGAAGAATCTATTTATTGGAAAGAGGCCTTAGCTGTTTTGAGTTTTGCAATGAATTATCCCGCAAAGTATTTATGTGCAGAAGATATGCAGCGGTTACAAAAAGTGTTAATGCCGCTAATTTCCATTGTAATTGCATTTGTTCCACAAAGTTCTTGCAGGGATTTGATGGCACTACATGATGCTGGCGTGCTTGAAATCGTTTCTGTTGGCGAAGATAGCTCGGTAGATCCTGAGGAAAAAGGAGGTGTAAAATATACTTATACAGATGCGGATGGAAAGGAAATTTCCATTGTATATAAAACGTTTGTTAACTGCATTGGCCAGCCACATTTATCGTATGAAGATTTTCCGTTTAAAGGCTTAGTAGAAGGTGGAACCATTAGCCCGGCAACATTAAAATTTACGTCGGAAGCGGAAGGTAAAAAAGAAGCCAATAAAGAAAATAAACTGGTAGAAAAGAATAAGCTTGGCGAATATATCTTGCGTGTTCCGGGTATTAAAATTAACGATTCCTTTCAAGTTGTAGATGAATCTGGAAAAGCGAACGATAGAATTTCGATGATGGCTGTACCTTATATTGGTGGTTATAATCCGGATTATTCCGGAATAGATTTTAGTGAAATGGCTTCACTGGAAATACTAAAGTGCCTGCAGCACAAAAAAAATCCTGGAGCATAACTCCGGGATTTTTCATTGATAAAAGTAATTTGATCAATTATTTCATTGCATCGTTAATTTTGTTAATCATTACCAAATGGCTTTGCACAATAGGTGCAGTTTTGGTTGCAAAAGCTTTCAATTCTGTGTCTTTAGCATCTCTGGATTCATCTTCCATTAATTTCAAGGTAGATTTGTGTCCATCAACCATATCACTTACATACGCTTTATCGAATTCAGTCCCAGATTTTTTACTTAAATCATCTAACTTTTTCTGGTGATCAGCATCAACAGTTGTTGGAAGTGTAATGTTCTTGGTTTTTGCAATTTCCATTAATTCCATATTTGCATTGCCATGGTCTGTAACCATCATGGTTGCAAATTCCTTAACCTGTGCATTGCTGCTTTTCTGAAGGGCTAACTTGCTTAATTCTACTTCTGCCATTCCGCCTACTGCAGCTGTTGTTGCAAATTTTGCATCCGCTTCATCAACAGCAATACCGCCCGTTGCAGTTGCATTAGTGGTGGTGTCTTTTGCCAGGTTTAAACTGTCTGCACTTTCTTTAGCATCTTTATTTTCACCACTACATGCCTGAAATGCTAATGCCGAAGCAGAAATTGCCATTACATAAATTAACTTTTTCATATTATTGGTTTTTTGTTGTATGCTAATAACATGTTATAGAGAGAATGGTTTCGTTGCATTGCTGCTTAAACAAATGTGGAATATTATAATTTATTGAGTTTAAAATAGCCTAAATGAATTTCGTCTTCTGGTAAATTGCCGCCTGGCAAAATCTGGATATGGTATTTTTCCTTATACACCGGACTTAAGATTTCTTCCACACGATAAATATCATCGATATCGATACCATATTTTTCATCTATGTGGGCATTTGCGCCTTTTATAGAATTGGTTTTAAAAAAGACTGATTTCTTGGCATCCTGAATGGCGGAGGCACGATCATCCTTCACACTCAATACAATATAGTGCTGTTCGGCTAATTTACCAGATTGATAGCCGCCAAGGTTGGTGAAGAATAATTTATGAGGGGAAGCTTCACGTGTTGCTTCCCTTGGGAGAATTTTGATTTCATAACCTTCTACCTGGGTAACTTCTCTCCATCCATCAACATGAATACTTGCTCCGGCTTCCGGCCAGAAAGCTTTAATTTCTGGAACGAGTTCTTTCAAAGAAGTTGCTATTCCGAAGAAATAGTCGTGCTGTTCTACATTTCGCTGGGGTGCTTTCGATCCTAATAAAAGCAGGTATAATTTGGGTTGATTGGTATGATTTAAATCGTCGCTCATTCTTAATTTTTTTTATAACAACGCCTTAAAGCGGCTATGGTTTAAAAAAGTTAAAGAATTATAGGTGTGTTGGCCGTAATTATGGTTCTCCTTTTCTTTTAAAATACTTAGTATCGAACGACAGAACAGTTTTATATTGGATTGCTCTTGTTTAAATAATTATCCCGCAGATTTAAAGGATTTCCGCAGAAGCAAGTAGCAAAAATCTGCGAAATTGTTTTGATCTGTGGCTAAAGCCTTGTATCATGTTAAGTTATTTAACTATTGGTTAGTGCCTCGCTAACATAAATATATGCATCTATAACTTAGTCGTATAGTGATTAATATGATGCAGCTTATGTTGGTTGGTGTGACACCAACCAGTAGGGGGAATTGCTTTCGCCTAAATGATCATCCCGCAGATTTAGGAGATTTGCGCGGAAGGAAGGAGCAAAAAATCTGCGAAATCATTTTAATCTGCGGGCCAAAGCCTTGTATCATATTAAGTTATTTAACTATCGGTTAGTACCTCGCCAATATAAATATATGCATCTATAACTTAGTGGTATAGTGATTAATATGATGCAGCTTATGTTGGTTGGTGTGACACCAACCAGTAAGGGGGTTTTATATGGGATTGCTCTTGCTTAAATAATTATCCCGCAGATTTAAAGGATTTCCGCAGAAGTAAGTAGCAAAAATCTGCGAAATCGTTTTGATCTGTGGCCAAAGCATCAATAAGAATTAACGGATTGGGGCATTTTGTTTAATCTCGGTTTTAAGTTCCAGAATTTTTTCCTGCGCCTGTCTGTTTGCCAGATAGAAGTAGATAGCGAAGCCTAAAAATATTTTTGCCAAAATAAAAACGGCTGCGAAAACCCAACGCCATGCTTTATGAATGCGCATGTGGCTTGATTCTGATTCAACCTCGATGTATCGGTCTTTATTGGCATATTCGCGGTTTGTTGTATGTTCCTGTTCAGAAAATTTTTCTACTTTCTGCTCTCTTAGTTGAATTTCATTAACCTCATGTTCAATTTTTGCTAAAATTCCTGGCGGCGGCGGAATAGCCATGCCTTGTGCCAGAACTTCCATATCATATTCTAGTTTGGTAAGTTCCTGTTCGAATTCTGGAAATTGTTTTCTAAGTGTTAGTACTTGTTCAATTTCTTGTTCGGTGGCAATCCCCATAATATAGGTTTCCATGATGCCACTTTCCATAATTTCCTTAATTTCCACGTGACCTCCTCATTTTATCTATTGATGATTTCAGTTGAATGCGTATGCTGTTCTCTTCTTCGCCAAGTGATGCTGCTATACAAGAAATTGATCTGCCGTGATAATATACTGCTTTGAAGATGATGCTTTCCTGTGCAGTTAAAACATTGATATGATCTTCTGAACGATTGTTGTTTTGATCCAGGCTGGTCATTGATGTTGGCCTTTCGCTTAATTTTTGCTGTGCCAAAACTTCCTTCGCATGTTGCCTGAGGTGCATCCACGTACTCATATTGCTGTTAGAATTTAGTTTGGTTTCCAATACAAAAGAGGTTATTATTTTTATCAAATGCGCTTCGGAGTTTTTAGAATCCTGGATAGTGCCTTGGATAAAACCTAAAAGCATACCTGCATATTTATCGTAAAATTGCCGGATATCTCCAGAGGCTTCTTTTGGGATGTTCAAAGTAGCTTCAGACATTAATTAGCGGGAGTAGTTAAATAAAATTGCAAGATAAGGCCAAAATTTTGATTTACATTTACAAAACGAAATATTTTTATCACTAACTGCTTTAGTTACTTTAATTTATCATGAAAATTGCAACCTATAATGTTAACGGTGTTAATGGTCGTTTGCCTGTTTTATTACAATGGCTCGAAGAAACTAAACCTGATGTGGTTTGCCTTCAGGAGTTAAAAGCGCCACAAGAAAAATTTCCGGAACAAGCCATTTTAGATGCTGGTTATCATGCCGTTTGGCATGGACAAAAAAGCTGGAATGGTGTAGCTATTTTGTCTCGCGGTTACGAAATTAAAGAACTTAAACGAGGTTTGCCTGGCGATCCGGAAGATTTGCATAGCCGTTACATAGAAGCATTAGTTAACGATGTAGTGATTGGTTGCCTGTATCTTCCAAATGGTAACCCAACACCCGGACCAAAATTTGATTATAAAATGGCCTGGTTCGAAAGATTAACCGATCATGCGGCGAAACTGCTGGAATATAATTTGCCTGTGGTATTAGCGGGTGATTATAATGTAATGCCGACTGAAAAGGATGTTTATAAACCCGAACGTTGGGTAAACGATGCTTTGTTTAAGCCAGAGGTTAGGGAAGCTTTTAAAAAACTTGTAGATCAGGGCTGGACAGATGCCATTAGAAAACTTTATCCAACGGAAACTATTTATACCTTTTATGATTATTTTAGAAATGCTTACGGCCGTGATGCCGGTTTAAGGATCGATCACTTTTTATTAAGTCCGCAGCTTGAAGGAAGGTTATTAAAAGGTGGCGTGGATAAGCACGTGAGGGGTTGGGAGAAAACCAGTGATCACTGCCCGGTGTGGATTGAGGTTGAGTAAAATTGGAAAATGAATGAATTAGTGAATGATAGAATTAATGAATGTTAGAATTAGTAAATGAATGAATGGTTGAGTGATGGAATACAAGCTTATTTAGCTATTCAAACTTAAAAAATACCATGTCATACAGATGCTAATCATTCTATCATTCAAAACTTCGTCATTCAATCAATTACCGATCAATTATTCAGTTCTTTATAATTTATAGCCCAAGCCTACACCTACATTCCATTCGCCATTTTTGGCACTCGTTTTCGCATTATAATATAAAGGAAGCTGAAGTGCGATGTGATTAAAAACAGCTGTTAATCCTAAGCCCAAAGAAGGGGTGATTAAGCTATTTTTAGTTGCCCCTGGCGCTACTTTGTCTTCCTTAATTCTTAATGATGGGAGTAAGCCAGCACTTATCGAGAATGGCTTCTTTAAATATTTTATTGATGGGCCGATACAGTTGATGTACCCTCCATGATCGACATATCCGCCAACGATTGTTCCATCGAATAACGCAACTTTGGTTTGTGCCTTTGTTTCAAAGCAAAGTAAAGCCAGTGCGAGGCAAGCTAATAGTGCGATGTTACTTCTTCTTTTCATAATTTAGGTTTGGTTTTTTTATGGGAGTTTGGTTTTATTTATTTAATGTTCGTGGCAATCTTGTTTTTGGTTTTTCATTTGTTAAGCCACAATGAGGTTGCCACGAAACGGAGAAAAACCGTTTTTCGCAATGACGACCGTGTTAGTTGGGCGTGCTAGTTTCTCTGCTCTTTTTTTCTATCGGTTGGTGTCTTACCAACCGAAAACTTATGCCTTTAAACTCATTGTGTTAAAAATTGATAATCAAACTTAAACAACAATGAGGTTGCCACGAAACGGAGAAAAACCGTTTCTCGCAATGACGAGCGTGTTAGTTGGGCGTACCAGTTATTCTGCCCCATGACCGTCCTTGCGAGAACATTCTCCGATTTTTCATCGGTAATGTTAGTGGCAATCTCCTGTTTGATTTTCCGTTAGTTATGCCGCAATGACGAACACGTTAGTTAGACTGTTTTCCATTCCGGGGTCTTTTTCTGACCTCTCATATCTACAAATTCGATTGTTGGATCTTTTTCTTCGGGTGCATTTACGAAGTGTGAAAATCTTTTTCTAATTGCCGGATTCTCTACCGCTTCTTTCCACTCACATTTATAACTGGCAATGAGGCTTTCGATTTCATTTTCCCATTTCTCTGCCATTCCAAGGCTATCGTTGATGATTACATTTCGCAAGTATTCCATACCGCCATCCATTTTATTAAGCCAGGTTGCGGTTCTGGTAAGTGGATCACCTGTACGGATGTAAAACATCAGGAAACGATCGATATATTTAATGCAGGTGTCGCTGTCAATATCTGTGGCCAATAATTGTGCATGCTGCGGTTTGCTTCCGCCATTACCACATACATAAAGGTTCCAGCCTTTTTCTGTGGCAATGATGCCGAAATCTTTACTCTGGGCTTCTGCACATTCTCTGATGCAACCGCTCACTGCTGATTTAAATTTATGCGGCGCCCTGATTCCCCGATAACGCTCTTCAATTCTAATGGCGAAACTCACACTGTCATGCAATCCAAAACGGCACCAGGTACTTCCAACACAGCTTTTTACTGTTCTTAGCCCTTTCCCATAAGCATGGCCGCTTTCGAAACCCGCGGCTATTAATTCTTCCCATATTATCGGAAGATCATTTAAGTGTGCACCAAACAAATCGATTCGCTGTCCGCCGGTTATTTTAGTGTATAAGTTATATTTCTTGGCTACTTCTCCAATTACAATCAGTTTATCTGGTGTAATTTCTCCGCCAGGAATACGTGGTACCACAGAGTAGGAGCCACCTTTTTGAATGTTCGCCAGAAAGCGATCGTTACTATCCTGAGCGGTGTCATTTCCTTTTTTAAGGATCATTTCATTCCAGAGGCTGGCCAGGAGCGAAGAAACCAATGGTTTGCAAACTTCACAACCATCAGATTGACCCAGTTTATTCAGCACTTCATCATATGATTTTAATTCATGGATATGGATTAAATCGTAAAGCTCCTGTCTGCTATAGCTAAAATGTTCGCAAATTACATTTCGTACGTACTTTCCTTGCGTTTTTAAGGTGTGTAACATTAAATCTTTCACCATTGGCATACAGCCTCCGCATCCTGTTCCGGCTTTGGTACATTTTTTTACACTATCGATGGTTTCACAGCCCAGTTCTGCAACTGCATGGCATATATCTCCCTTTGTTACCCCTTCACAACTACAAATCAATGCTTCATCCGGTAGGGAAGTAATGCCTGCTGCTGTTTCACCGCCTCTGCTTCCCAGAATCAGTTCTTCCGGATTTTCTGGTAATGCAATTTTGTTTACACTGGTTTGCAGCAGCATATTGTACGCTGCTGCATCTCCAATTAAAATACCTCCTAAAAGGTACTGCCCGTCATTACTAATGTTAATTCTTTTATAAATGCCTTTATGTTTGTTTTCGAAAACGATGGTACGGCAGTCTGGCTCATTAATAAATGGATCACCAAAACTGGCTACATCAATGCCAATGAGCTTCAGTTTAGTGCTCATGTCAAAGCCTTTAAATGATTTATCTTCTGCGCAAAGATTAGTGGCTAAAACTTCTGCCATTTCGTATCCTGGTGCGATAAGACCATAAATCATTTCGGAATGCAAGGCACATTCGCCAATAGCGAAAATACAAGGGTCGTTGGTTTGCATTCGATCATCAACCAAAATCCCGCCTCTCGTGCCAACCTCAATTCCACAGAATCTGGCTAGTTCATCTCTTGGTTTTATTCCCGCAGAGATAACCAGCATATCTGCAGCTAGTTCTGAATCATCAGAGAATTTTAATCCGGTAATGCTTTTATCGCCTTCAATGCGGCTGGTGTTTTTATTCAGGTGAATTTGTAAGCCTAATTCTGTGAGCATAGATTTAAGCATCTCGCTGCCTGCCAAATCAATTTGTCTAGGCATGAGTCTGGGCGCAAATTCTACAATACTGGTTTCTGCAATTCCTAAATCTATTAATGCTTTAGCGGCTTCAAGGCCAAGTAAACCACCTCCAATTACAGTGGCTGTTTTGGCTTTTTTCGAATAATCTGAAATCAAATCAAGATCTTCAATGGTGCGGTAAACAAAAACGCCTTCTTTTTCAATGCCTTCTATATTGGGTACGAATGCGGCAGAGCCTGTTGCGAAAACCAAAAAATCGTAACTATAAATTTCACCGTTTGATGTTCTAACCGTTTTTAAATTGCGGTCTATGCCCACTATTGGATTATTTAAATAAAGATCGATATCTTGTTCCTGGTACCAGCTTTCGGTAGACATAGACAGGTCATCAGCTGTTTTGCCATTAAAATATTCGCTTAAGTGAACACGATCATAAGCTCTTCTCGGCTCTTCACCAAAAACAACTAATTTAAAGGCATCAGACTTGGATGTCAATTTTTCGCAAAATTTATACCCCACCATCCCATTTCCAATTACGATTATCTTTAGTTTGTTCATGATTTTTTGATTTTTGATGATTATTTGCCCTTGTTTTGTTTGTTTTTATCTTTTTTCAGGTTTATGTTGATTAATTATTGATAATATTTATCGATAACTAATGCCTTTAAAGATTTTTATATGATTTAAGATATTCAAATATAGCTTTATTGATCAATATTTTTATTAAAACATGATTTTTATCATATTTTATTTAAATTTTTAATATTATTTGATCATATTTACTATTAATTAGTTGAATCATTAAAATTATCCTTCAAAAAATGGAAGATTTTGGACTTTTTATAATGGGTGCCGGACCTGGAGACCCCGAGTTGATCACAATGAAAGCCTTTAATGTGCTAAAAAGGGCAGAAGTAATCCTATATGATAATTTAAGCAATGAAAAGTTGCTGGAAATTGCTCCAAAAAATTGTGTAATGGTATATGTAGGTAAAAAGCCTTATGCTAAATGCACTCCTCATGAGGATATAAATGATTTGATTGTAAAATATGCATTAGCATATAATGTAGTGGTCAGGTTAAAGGGTGGCGATCCGTTTATATTCGGCAGGGGTTTTGAAGAATTGCTTTTTGCAGAGAAGTATGGGATCAAATCTCATTATATTCCAGGGATCAGCAGTATGCAAGGTGCGGGTTTGGTAGATGTTCCTTTAACCCACCGTGGCATTAGCGAAAGTGTTTGGGCAATAACAGGTACGAAAAAAGATGGAAGTTTATCCAGAGATTTGAAATGCGCAATGAACAGCTCTGCTACTGTCGTTATCTATATGGGAATGAAAAAGCTTGCGGAAATATCTACAGCATATAAGCAGGCTGGTTTAGGTTCTACTCCCGTAGCCATTATACAGCATGCTAGCTTAACAAATCAAAAACAAGTTACGTGTGAGATTAAAGATCTTCAGGAAACTGCTATAAGAGAAGGCTTGGCGCATCCTGCGATTATCGTAATCGGCGATGTAGTTAGGGCAAGAAAAATCGTATCTGCTCAAAACTATTTTAAACAGGCTGTAGCCGTTTAAGCTTTAACATAAAATATTTTATTCCAGGTAATAGTGCCTGATTTTCTTTAAATCATCATCTAATTCATAAACCAGAGGAATTCCTGTTGGAATTTCTAATGCAGTAACTTCTTCATTTGATAAATTATCAAGGTATTTAATCAAAGCTCTTAAGCTATTTCCGTGTGCAGAGATGATTACTTTTTCATTTTTACTAATTGCCGGCACGATAGATTCATTCCAAAAAGGCAATACTCTTGCAATCGTATCCGCTAAATTCTCGCTCAATGGTAATTGCTCGGGAGTTAAATTCTGATAACGCAAATCATTTCCCGGATAGCGGTCATCATCTTTTGTTAATTGTGGTGGCTCCTCATTAGGGTCGCGGCGCCATTTGTACACTTGTTCTTCACCATATTTTTCGGCAGTTTCTGCTTTGTTTAAGCCTTGTAACGCACCATAGAAACGTTCGTTTAAATGCCAGGTTTTATATTCTGGAATCCAAAGATGATCAAGGTCTTCCAGAATGATGTGCAGGGTTTTGATTGCCCGTTTCAATAATGATGTAAAAGCGATATCAAAATTATAACCGTGTTTCTTAAGTATTGCAGCAGCTTTTTTAGCTTCAAGATATCCATTTTCAGAAAGGTCTACGTCTGTCCAGCCGGTGAAACGGTTTTCAAGGTTATAAATGCTTTGGCCGTGGCGAATTAATATAAGTTTTTTCATTTGCCTTTGATAACAGTTTAGGACGCTATTTGATTTTAAACGCTGTAGGCTGATTGTCAAATTCTATATCATCCAACATCCTAACAAAAGAACAGGGCTTGAAGAATTAAATTCAAGCCCTGTAAACTATTACTTTTCGATCTGTTTTTGCTGCTCAATGAGCGCCTTCTGATCCGTTAAGTCTTTGTAATAGAAATAAGCACCGAAGCCAGCAATCAGCAGGATATTGCTCAACTTAAAACTGTGGTCGAGCCAATAGTTTAAAGGTGGCGTGTTTCCGCTCAAACTTTGCTTTATACTTCCCCATGAATTAAGGGTAAAAATAACCGCGATCATTAACAAAACTTTTAAAAAGGTTCTGATGGCTATTTTCTGATGCGAAATTTTGGTTTCCATTATTTAAATTCTCTAAAATCCTGTCCGTTTTCAATGTTTAATAAACTCTGGTAAATCAGGCTGATTACATTGTCTACATCTTCTTTATGAACCATTTCTACAGTGGTGTGCATGTAACGTAATGGTAGAGAAATTAATGCTGATGGAACTCCTCCGTTTGAATAAGCAAAGGCATCAGTATCAGTTCCGGTAGAACGTGATGAAGCCTGGCGCTGGAAAGGAATTTCATTTTTCTCGGCTGTTCTGATTAATAATTTATTCAAATTGGTTTGTACCGCCGGAGCGTAAGAGACAACAGGTCCTTTTCCTGCTGATAAATCACCCTGGATGTTCTTATTAATCATTGGGGTAGTGGTATCATGCGTTACATCTGTGATGATGGCCACATTTGGTTTAATACGTTGTGCAATCATTTCCGCACCACGTAAGCCAATTTCTTCCTGTACAGAGTTAACAATATACAATCCGAAAGGTAGTTTTTTCTTATTTTCTTTTAATAAACGAGCCACCTCTGCAATCATAAAACCGCCTACACGGTTATCTAATGCACGCCCAACATAGTAACGATCGTTCAGGATCATAAACTCATCTTCGTAGGTAATAACACAACCCACGTGGATGCCTAATTTCTCTACTTCTTCTTTTGTTATACAGCCACAGTCTAAAAAGATGTTTTTCAACTCTGGTGCCTGTTCTTTTTCTCCATGACGAGTATGAATTGCAGGCCAGCCGAAAACAGCCTTAACTAAACCTTTTTCTGTATGAATATTTACCCTTTTGGATGGTGCAATCTGATGATCTGATCCACCATTGCGGATAACATAAATCAAACCATCGCTGGTGATATAATTCACATACCATGAAATTTCATCGGCATGTGCTTCGATCACTACTTTATATGGTGCCTTTGGATTGATTACTCCAACTGCTGTTCCATAATTGTCTACAAAATGCTCGTCTATATATGGTTTTAAATAATTTAACCAAAGTTTTTGTCCTTCCCATTCGTAACCAGTAGGGGCAGGGTTGTTAATATATTCTTCTAAAAACTGCAGTGATTTTTTAGTTACAACAGTTACGTGTTTTTTCTTGTCCTGCGCCTTAGGCAGGCTGGTATCTTCTTTTTTCTTTGCCATATTTATTTAAGATTTTAGATCTAAGATTTTGGTTTTGCAGATTACAAATCCTATCATCAATCAAATTATTCAGGACTTATAGCATGTTATTTGTATGTAGTTAAACCAATCGTAATTGGTAAATCTACCATCTAAAATTCCCGCTCCATTACCACAAAATCATACCCATCTTTAAAAAAGGTTTTTTCGGTTTCGTGGAAGCCAAATTTATAATAAAATTCTTTAGCATTTACCCTGGCGTTACACCAAAGCTTTGATGCTTTCTGAATTTTACAAAAATCTAAGATATACTGCATTAATTGTGTTCCTAAGCCTGATTTTTGTTGATTGGATTGAATAGCCAATTTCCTGAACTGGTAAACATCGCCATCATGAAACAGCGATACCACGCCAGTAAGTTTATGGTCGACGTATAATCCAAAATGGATGCCTTCAAAATCATCTGCCAACTTTACGCTATCAAAAGGCAATTCCGGATACATTACCTCGTGCCGGATTTTCCAGGTTAACGATGGGAAAATTTGTTCGATTTGGATGAGCATTATATTGTTATTTTCTTTCTGCCGTAAAACTGATAAATTAAAATATTAAGGAAGGTGATTCCAGCTATTCCATAGCAGAATAGGGCCCAGCCACCATGGCCCCAAAGCCATAAGCCGAATGCCGAGCCACAACTGGCGCCAATAAAGCTTACCGACATAAAGATGGTGTTCAATCGGTTTCTGGCTTCAGGGATGAGGGTGTATATCCGGGTTTGATTGGTTACGTGAATGGCTTGCTGACCAATATCAATCAATACTATACCGATAACAAAAAGGTATAAATGACTGCCTGTGAAATAGAATAATACAATGCTGATTAATTGAAGGATGAAGCCAATCATCAGGTTTTTGCGGGGGTTGTTGCCATCGCTTAGTTTACCCACAAGTGGTGCGGCTAAGGCACCTGCTGCGCCAGCAATTCCGAATAAACCAATCTGTAAGGTTTGAAAATTGAAGGGTGGATTAGCTAAAAACAATACCATGGTTGTCCAGAATGCGCTGATAATGGCAAAAGCCAGAAAATTAATAATGGATGTTTCGCGGAGAACGGGTTGTGTTTTAATGTAGCTAAACATCGAACTCATTAACTGTTTATATGAACCTTTAAATGCAGGAAAGCTTTGTGGAAAGCGTTTGGCCATTAATAGAATTAATAACAAACAGATGCCTGATGCCATGTAATAAACTGCTCTCCAGCCTAACCAAAAGCCAATACTTCCACTTACTGCCCTGGAAGCAAGGATCCCGACTAACAATCCGCTCATAATCATGCCGATGTTAGCACCGCGGTCTTTATCCGTACTTAAGTTAGCGGCAAGTGGCAAAATGAGTTGTGGAACAATGGAACAAATTCCAATTAATAAGGATGCAACCTCAAGCAGAAAAAATGTTGGTGAAACTGCCGCTAATAACAAAGCTATAATGGCTAAGCCAGTGATGATTAAAATTTGTTTTTTTCGCTCGAACATATCACCAAGCGGAACTAAAAGAAATAAACCTATTGCGTAGCCAATTTGGGTGATGTAGGTAATTCTTCCTGCATCGGTTTCGTTAATCTTGAAATCTTTTGCAATCAGGATGACCAGAGGCTGGCAGTAATAAATGTTGGCTACAATAAGGCCGGTGCAAAAGGCCATTAGCAGGATGTCGATACGTTTTAACATTTAAGATGTAAAATGGAGTTAATATGTAAAATGTGAATATGTAAAATGGATGATGGAGTTAATATGTAAAATGTATAATGTCAAAATGTATGATGGGGTTTATTCCATCTATCATCTTACCTCATCCATCTCTTATATGTAAAATCGATGATGGAGATAATATGTAAAATGTATAAATGGATGACGGGGATTTGTTCCCTCTACCATCTTCCCTCACCCATTTTCCATCCTTACAAGGGTATATTTCCGTGTTTTTTCCGGGGATGATTTACCACTTTATTTTCTAACATCTTAAATGCTTTTATCAACTTCATACGGGTTTGTGCAGGTTCAATTACCTCATCTACAAAGCCTCTTTCTGCTGCGCGATAGGGGTTTGCAAAAATATCTGAGTATAGTTTCTCTTTCTCCAGCCATTTTTCTTCTGGATTTTCTGCTGCAGTTATCTCTCGTTTAAATATAATTTCTGCGGCACCTTTTGCGCCCATTACGGCAATCTCCGCACTTGGCCAAGCATAATTCATATCGGCGCCAATGTGTTTGCTATTCATTACATCATACGCACCGCCATAGGCTTTTCTGGTAATTACGGTAATGCGGGGAACAGTTGCCTCACTAAAAGCGTAAAGCAGTTTGGCGCCATTGGTGATGATGCCGTTCCATTCCTGATCTGTTCCTGGCAGAAAACCTGGTACATCTTCGAAAACCAGTAATGGAATATTGAAGCAATCGCAAAAGCGGACAAACCTGGCGGCTTTTGTGGAGGAGTTGCTGTCTAATACTCCAGCTAAATAGGCGGGTTGATTCGCCACAATACCGATACTCCGGCCAGCCAACCTGGCAAAGCCAACCACGATATTTTCAGCAAAATCTTTATGAATCTCCAGAAAACTATTTTCGTCTGCTACAGTAGTGATGACTTCCCGGATATCGTAAGGCTGCAATGCATTAAGCGGTAAAAAAGTATTTAATGCCGCCCTGCTCTCATCTCCGGTTTCATAAGCTAAGGGGGTTGCAATTTCTTCACAGTTCTGAGGCATATAGCTCAATAACTTCTTCACCTGATTAATGGCCTCAATTTCATTGGCGCAGGCAAAATGGGTTACGCCAGATTTTGTAGCATGTGTAGTTGCACCTCCTAATTCTTCGGAGGTTACTTCTTCATGGGTAACTGTTTTTACTACGTTAGGGCCGGTAACAAACATATAAGAGGTGTTTTCTACCATCAAAATAAAATCTGTAATGGCAGGAGAATAAACGGCGCCGCCGGCACAGGGGCCCATTATGGCAGATAATTGTGGAATAACACCAGATGCCTGAACGTTTTTATAAAAAATATCGGCATAGCCACCAAGAGAAACTACTCCTTCCTGAATGCGGGCACCGCCGCTATCATTAAGTCCGATTAATGGTGCACCATTTTTCATTGCCATATCCATCAACTTGCATATTTTCTCGGCATGAGTTTCAGACAATGATCCACCGAAAACTGTAAAATCCTGAGAAAAAACATAAGTTAAACGACCGTTTATGGTTCCGTAGCCCGTTACCACGCCATCGCCTAAATACTGCTCGCGTTCCATTCCAAAATCGGTACTTCGGTGGGTAACCATCATGCCTATTTCCTCAAAACTTCCTTCATCCATCAAAAAATGAATGCGCTCACGTGCAGTTAGCTTACCTTTTTTATGCTGGCTATCAATACGGGCCTGACCACCACCTAAACTGGCCTGTTTAATTTTATCCTGAAGTAGTGCTATTTTTTTATCCATCGCAGAAGTAATGAGATTTTAAATTTAGAAATTACCATTGGTATTGCAAGGTTTAGGGCCGTCTAAAAATGATAATTTATCAACTTACGAAATTTCAAAAGGCTGTGCGCTGAAGAATTTCGCAAGTTTTGATGACAATACCATAAAACTTGCGAAGTATTTCCTCAACAGAGGCCAACAGAACTTCGCAAATTGATCTTCATTCACGAGATTTAGACAGTTTCTAAAAGAAATAAATTTTTAAACTAGCAGTAGATTTAGAGATGAAAATTAAAACGCCTGTAATTCAGTAGATTATTCAGGGATAGCGAGTTAATTTCCTTAAATTACATTTGTTTTACAACACAAAGTTTTGAAAAGTCAATTATCCTTCTATTTTTGCGATACAACATTAGAACAGGATTAGAAAATCAAATGTTTTTTAGAAAGTACAAATATATCATTGTCAGTGCGTTCATGTTCATCTTCATGGCGAAGATGGTTATATCTGGCGCGCCGGTATTTTGTAAGTGTATCGATAAGGACATTATGAATGCTGTGATCATGCAGATTGAATTGGAGCATGACGGCGGTAAAGATTCATCGAAAGAAATTTCGAAATTTAACGATTTTAAACTTTTAGAATTAAATCATCCTATTTTTTCTTATGAATTCTCTTCCAGTCACATTGTATTGAAGAGCAGTTTTATTGAGCATTTCAAACGATACGTAGATCCATATCATCCTACAGTACCCACACCTCCGCCAAACATTATCTAGTTTTTTTATTGGGGTAAATTTTTAGAATTCTTTTTATTGTGCTGATGTAAATACGTGGCTAATGGCCAGGTAATTACTGCATCCTTTAAATTATCTTAAGAAAATCCCCGCGATTTATTCGTTAAAATTTACCAGATAATTATATCGTTATGCAAAAGTTTAACCCGGCCTCAGCAGGCTCGGACGTCAGAAAGTATTTTCTTAAAAAGAATCTTAAAAGAGATCTTCCATCCAGTATTGTTGTGTTCTTAGTGGCATTGCCATTATGTTTAGGTATTGCCCTGGCTTCTGGTGCACCATTATTTGCGGGTTTAATTACTGGAATTATTGGTGGAATTGTTGTTGCCTCGTGTAGCGGCTCGCAGTTAAGTGTGAGCGGGCCTGCCGCTGGATTAACGGTGATTGTGTTAGGTGCGATTACCTCCTTGGGTAATTATCAGACCTTTTTACTGGCGGTTGTTTTGGCTGGGGTTTTTCAATTAATCCTGGGTTTGGTAAAAGCCGGAACTATCGGAAATTATTTTCCATCAAGCGTAATTGAGGGTATGCTGGCAGCCATTGGTTTAATTTTAATATTGAAGCAATTGCCGCACGCCCTGGGCGTAGATACCGATTTTAGTGGTGATGAAGGCTTTTTTCAGCAGGATCATGAGAATACCTTTTCTGCAATTTCTGCAGCAATCGGTCATTTTAGCCTTGCAGCAGTGGTGATCAGTTTACTGGCAATAGCGATTTTAATTATCTGGCCTAAATTTCCAAAATTAGCCGTTGTGCCTGCCCCATTATTAGTGGTGGCTTTGGGGATTTTAGGAACACTTTTTTTCGCTGGAACGGATTATCCACTTCGTGCAGATCAAATGGTTAAAATTCCGGTTGTGAGTGGTTTCAATGGTTTATTGGGTTTATTCACCATGCCAGATTTTTCTCAGCTGGCCAATAAAAACGTTTACATTGTGGCCGTCACCATTGCCGTTGTAGCGAGTTTGGAAACGCTGTTGAGTATCGAAGCTGTTGATAAAATAGATCCGATTAAAAGAGTATCTCCAACAAACCGGGAATTGATTGCACAGGGGATAGGTAACATTACCAGCGGAATGGTTGGTGGTTTACCCATGACATCTGTAATCGTTCGGAGTTCTGCTAACGTAAACGCTGGCGGCCGGACTAAAATGTCTGCGATTTTCCATGGCTTGTGGCTGCTTTTATCATTGCTGTTTATCCCGCAGGTAATTAATATGATTCCGCTTTCCTGTCTGGCTGCAATTTTATTGGTAACCGGTTACAAGCTAACCAGAATAAGCCTTTTTAAACACATGTACCATAAGGGATGGGATCAGTTTGTGCCCTTTGTAGTTACGGTTTTGGCTGTTCTTTTTACTGATTTACTTAAAGGTGTGGCCGTGGGTATGCTATTATCAATATTTTATTTATTGCGTACCAACATGCGGAACCCTTTCTTTTATAGAATCAGCAATGATGGCGATAAAAAGAACATCAGGATTAAACTGGCCGAAGAGGTATCTTTCTTAAATAAGGCAGCGATACAGGTGGTTTTAATGAATATTCCTCGCGAAACAAATGTAATTATCGATGGTTCAAATGCCAGATACATTGATCCCGATGTTTTGGAAACCATTTTCAATTACAAGCATAATGCCTACACAAAAG
This sequence comes from Pedobacter sp. N23S346, assembly GCF_048515415.1. Lineage (NCBI taxonomy): Bacteria > Pseudomonadati > Bacteroidota > Sphingobacteriia > Sphingobacteriales > Sphingobacteriaceae > Pedobacter > Pedobacter sp. N23S346. The sequence goes on along the minus strand of NZ_JBLYEE010000004.1, from coordinate 191,210 downwards.
GTATTATAGTAACCCTGGAGCATATACAGAAACATTATGCTGTGCCCAAATTAACCAACAAGTTTGTAGAAGATATTAATAAATAAAAATCATGTGTGCAAAAACAATAGAAACAGAAGATATATCATACGAAGCATTATTAAAGGGAAATAAAGATTGGGTGAAGGATATGATTACTAAAGATCCTGCCTTTTTTGATAAACTTTCTGAGAGCCAGCGTCCGCCGGTGTTGTGGATTGGTTGTTCTGATAGCCGTGTACCTGCCAACCAGATTACAAACACCAAACCAGGTGATATTTTCGTCCATCGAAACATTGCCAATGTGGTGGTGCATACGGATATGAATATGCTTTCCGTTCTGGATTATTCGGTAAATGTGTTGAAAGTGAAACATGTAATTGTTTGTGGCCATTATGGCTGCGGTGGTGTAAAAGCGGCTTTAGGTAATAAGCAGGTGGGGATTATTGATAACTGGTTGAGAAATATTCGCGATGTTTACCGTACCCACGAAAGTGAAATGGCTATCCTTACAGATCCTGAAGAAAGGTTCGATCGCCTGGTAGAACTCAATGCGATTGAGGGTGCATCAAATATTATGAACACCTCTATTGTACAGGCTGCCTGGGCAAATGGCCAGGAATTATCGGTACATGCATGGGTTTATAGTTTGAAAACAGGAATTATCAAAGACATGGAAGTGACTAGTAATTGCCTGGATGATGTAACGCCTGCATTTAAGATTGGGTAAGATGTATCTTCATGGATATATTTAAGCTGAGATTCGACCAATATCACCGCTTTTAACACCCCGGTCTGCGACCACCCCTCTAAAAGAGGGGAATTACGATCGCCATTCCCCTCCTTTGGAGGGGTGCCCAAAGGGCGGGGTGGTTAAAATAAGAATAAACCATTATCGAACTCCCGCTTAATAAGTCATGAAAGCCCCGGCATTAGTCGGGGCTTTCTATTTTTAGGCACTAAGGTCTTAGGTTAAGGCGATCATGGAATCTTCAATTGCTTTTCGAAGTGCTTTTAAAAACAAAAACCCCTGAAGGTTTCAGAGGTTATCAATTATAGATGTTATTAAGTCACCCAATGAAGCGGACGAAATACCCATCTTCATTGGATGACTGATTTTTATTAATCTTCAGCTAAAAAAGGATAGCGGTAATCTGTTGGTGATTCGAAAACTTCTTTAATGGTACGTGGAGAAACCCAGCGTAACAAGTTAATCATCGAACCCGCTTTATCGTTAGTACCTGAACCTCTTGCGCCACCAAATGGCTGCTGACCTACAACGGCTCCTGTACATTTATCGTTAATGTAGAAATTACCTGCCGAATTGCGTAAAGCGTGTGCTGCTTTATCAATAGCGTAACGATCCTGGGCTATTAAGGCACCAGTTAAGGCATAAGGTGATGTGGTATCAATTACTTCTAAAATTGAATCGAAATCTGCATCGGCGTAAACATAAATCGTTAACACCGGGCCAAATAACTCTTCGCACATGGTGGTGTATTTCGGGTCATTTACAACCAGAACAGTAGGCTCTACGAAATAGCCTTTGCTCTTATCATAATTACCACCAGCGATGATTTCTACGCCTTCGTCTTGTTTCGCCTGATCAATGTACTTCGCTAATTTATCGAAAGAGCGCTCATCAATTACGGCATTGATAAAGTTGGTGAAATCTTCCGTGCCGCCCATTTTAAATGTTGCTAAATCGCGAAGCATTAATTCTTTAATCTCCGGCCAGATGCTTTCTGCAATGTACACTCTTGATGCTGCAGAACATTTTTGCCCCTGGTATTCAAACGCGCCACGTACAATTGCGGTACTGGCGATATCGGTTTGCGCAGAAGGGTGAACAAGAATAAAATCTTTACCGCCAGTTTCTCCTACAATGCGTGGATATGATCTGTATTTATGAATGTTTGTACCAATAGTTTTCCAGATTTCCTGAAAAACTTTCGTAGAACCTGTAAAGTGAATTCCTGCGAAATCTTTGTGATTGAAAATTACTTCACCTGTTTCTGGTCCATCTGCATAAACCAGGTTAACCACTCCATCTGGTAAACCCGCTTCGCGGAAAATTTCCATTAATAGATTGGCCGCATAAACTTGCGTATCTGCTGGTTTCCAAACCACTACATTTCCCATCATTGCTGCAGATGCAGGTAAGTTTGCTGCAATTGCAGTAAAGTTGAATGGTGTAAGTGCAAATACAAAGCCTTCTAAAGGGCGTTGTTCTACGCGGTTCCAGCTACCGCGTGGCGAAACTGGAGGTTGTTGCTTGTAAATATCTACCATATAGCTCACGTTGAAACGTAAGAAGTCGATCAACTCGCAAGCGGCATCAATTTCTGCCTGGTAAGCATTTTTGCTTTGACCTAGCATGGTCGCTGCATTTAATTTATAACGGTATTTGCCTGCAATTAAATCTGCGGCTTTTAAAAAGATAGCTGCTCTGTGTTCCCAGGAAAGGTTTTCCCAATCTTCTTTCGCTGCTAAAGCTGCATCAATTGCCTGTGAGATGTGCGTTTTATCGCCAATGCTGAATTGGGCTAAAACATGTTGATGATCGTGTGGGGCAACAACTTTTCCTTTTTTATCGGTATGAACAGGCTTCCCGCCGATGTACATTGGAATATCTTGTTGGTGTGAGCGGGCTTCGGCTAATGCTTCTTTTAAAAGTGCACGTTCTTTACTGCCTGGGCCATAGTTTAATATAGGTTCGTTTACCGGTGTGGGTACGTTAAAAAATCCTTTAAGCATAGTGTATTTTTTATGAGTTGCCCAAAGGTAATGCTTTTTGAGGGATGGAATTCTATTTATTTGGTAAAGAAAACCGTACGTATACTTAAACGTTAAATTTGTTAATTTAAGAAGCTGCCTAAAAATTATAATTTATCAACTTACGAAATTTCCAAAGCCTGTGCGCTGAAGAATTTCGCAAGTTTCGATGATAATACCACAAAACTTTCGAAGTATTTCCCCCAACAACGGCCACCAAAACTTCGCAAGTTGATATTCATTCATGAAATTTAGACAGTTCATTAGGTAGTTCGCATAATCATTAAAAGCTTCCATATACGTCTATAAAGAATCTGAAACAATTTCTCGAGAAACAAAAAATAGTTTCCAAAGAAAATGTTTCGGGTTGGAGAAACAATTTATGGAGAAACAAAAAGATATTTCTCGTAAATTTGTTTCTCGGATGGTGTAATTTGAATTAAAGTTTAGCAGATTGGCTTAACACAACCAGATATGGCTAAACTTATTGGGAGTAATAAAACTTCTGGTAGTTTACATGAAAAAGGTTTACGTGAACTTAATCCTAAGGCGTTAACTATGTTAAGTACTATTGAACTTTTGTGACTATTTGTGAAAAAGTGCTGATGGTGGCAGTAGGTATGAGGCAAACATGCTCTGACGATTATGCATTCAGATTGGGTATAAACGAAAGAGCGGGTTTTAAGAGCGGCATTTTCCCTTAGAGCAGTAATTTTTGCTTCATCATATCTAAAAAATCTTTTCTGTAGGTTTCGCCAATTAATATTTCTGCCGAAATCCCTTTTAAAATGACCCGGTTTCCATCTATAGAGGTAATCTTGTTGAGCGCAACAATAAATGATTTTTGCACCCTGATAAATTTTGCTTTAGGAAGCCTGTCTTCTACATCCTTCATGGCTAATAAAGCCAGTGTTCTGGTACCATTATGATGGAAGGCAACATAGTTTTTCATTCCTTCCACAAAATCAATTTCCTTAATGTTTATTTTAAGCATTTTTCCTTTGGCTTCTGTTTTAACCAGGAAATAATCATTTTCCTGATGGTTATCTGGTGGGCCCAATTTTTTAATGTTGATAATTTTTTGAGCCTTGCCAATCGCCTGGAGAAAACGAATTAGGGGAATGGGTTTAACCAAATAATCTACCACATCGAGGTCAAAACCATTGGTTGCAAATTCTTTGTAGGCGGTGGTTAATATTACCTGAGTTTCTTTACTATTCATCGTCTGGATGAATTCGATGCCAGAAATTTCGGGCATGTGGATATCCAGGAAAATAAGGTCTACCGGGTTACTGTTTAAAAAACTAAGTGCATCAATCGGATTGGTAAAAGTGGCTAAAATCTGTATCGCAGAAATAGATTTTAGGTAATGTTGGATTACTTCAATGGCATGATCTTCATCATCAACAATAATGCAATTAATCATGAGGTGTAAGGTTTAGGCTTTATGGTTTGCAAGGTGAACTGCTCTAATAAATTAATCTGATTGGCTTGATTAACCTCATTGGCCATTGTACTGAAAGGGATGCTCAGATCTAATAAGTAATCCTGATCAGTTTCGGTGATGTTCAAAATAAACTTTTTCTGGTAATGATGGGCAAGTCTTTTTTTAATATTGTCTAATCCTATTCCACTCGAAAGTTCCTTTGGTCCTTTTTTCTTTAGGTTAAAGGTATTTAAATATACATAGCCATCTGCCTCGTTAATGTTTAAGAAGATTTTTACAGAGTAATTTTTATCTGTGCAATTGCCATGTTTAAGGATATTTTCTACCACGGTGATTAAGATAAGCGGAATCACCCGAACATTCTGGGTATTCCCTTTAATTTGAAAGTCTATTTGTAATTTATGGTTGAAACGGAGTTGATTAATTTTTATTACATTTTTAATGTGTTCGATTTCATCATCGATCAAAGTCATGCGGTCATCACTATCTATTTCGAGTGAGTAACGCATGATTTCGCTTAAGGTCATAATGCCATTTGCAAGTTCTTTTGAGTGGGGTAAGGACTTGGTAAAAAAGAAATTAAGGGTGTTGTTGAGGAAATGGGGATTGATTTGCGCACGAAGGAAAGCATTTTCAGTATCAAGTCTTTCTTTCTCCATCATTTTTAACTGTTTTTCACGCTTAAAGGATTCATTAAAATAGAATAGGCTGAATGATAATATCGCATATTTGATAAACTTATACAAGTTTACGGTAATAAAATCAAAGAAATGAAAGAGTCTAGGTGTAGGTCCATCTGGCCAAACGAAGGGCCTGATATAATAACCTGTTACATACCAAAAAACCGCGTAGGAGGCATGAGCCAAAATTAAAAAAATAATTAATTGCCACGTTCTTAATGGGTAAGTAGAAAAAGTATATATAAACCAGCATAAATAAAAGGCATAAATGTCTGGTAAAAAGGTAAATAAAAAATAAAGTGTACTTATGGAGTAATTTTTAGGCGAAGTAAAAACGCCAGCTGAAATACTAGTTATAATATATGCTAACCAAAGGCCTAAATGATAAAATATGAATTTATATTTTCTTTGAAATTTCAATATACTTATCATTTTGTAGCTGATTAATTATTTTAGTTTTTCTTTGGGATTGTTAAGTTAACTCTATAGAAGAGCTCTTGATCATTTATGATTAATTTAAATCCATCCCCATAATAGTTTTTAAGTCGTGTTCGTAAATTTTTGAGACTAATTCCTTCTAAAGGAATACTGTGTTTATTCTTTTTTTTGTTGAAAGCGTTTACTACTAGGATATCATTATCAATCGTTAGCTTTATTTCTGCTTTAGCATTCTTATTAGTACAATCGCCATGTTTTAAAATGTTTTCGAGAATGGTAGCCAAAGTTAGTGGGACAACTAAGAAGTTTTGTATATCACCAAGGACTATTAAATTTATATTCAGACTATTTTCAAAACGTAACTGATTAATTTTAATCATATTCTTTATTTGTTCAATTTCATCAATTAGTAGTGTTAATTGGTTATTTTGATCAGCCTGTAAAGAATAGCGCATGATCTCTGATAAAGTCATTATTCCATCTGACAATTCCTGAGATAACGGCAACGATTTAGCATAAAAGAAGTTTAAGGTGTTATTTAAAAAGTGAGGATTTATCTGTGCTCTTAAGAATGCATATTCAATTTCTAATTTTTCATTTTGTATTACTCTTAATTGTCTCTGATGATTCAACGTTTTCTTGAAAAATTGAAAACCGAACGCTACAGTATTACACTCTATAAAAATGTAAAATATAACTAAAACAAATTGCCAGAATTTAAATTCGGATGTTGGGATATAATCTTTGCCAATCTTTGGCAGGATACAATAATCAACTATATACCATACCAAAACATAAGAAATAAAAATTAGTATTAGTGATAGAATTAATTTATAAGTTTTTAAGGGAACTAAAAATTTAGAATAAGCATACCAGCTTATGTAAAAGCCATAGAATGTTGGAATGTTTAGTATTAAAATATCAGCGAGTAGATTCTCTAAAATATTACTTGCATAAGCGGAGTTTCTTGAAGCTTTTAACAACACACCTAGTGCAATATAAAATATCCAAAAGCAAATATGATATATAAATACTTTATGTTTTTTGAATAGGTACAAAATTTATAATTTATATTCTTTAACAAATAGCATCCAATCTTTAACATTTTCTGGTATTTCCACGTCAGGTTCAATACCTACATTAGCCATTTTTTTATCGGCTCTAAGTAGTCGTGCAGGCGGATAAACTAATGTGAAAAATTTGCAAGGCATCTGGGTTTCTACACGTTCAAGGTAATTGATTGAACCTGAGCTATTAGTGCCAAAAAGTTTAACTTTTGTGCTTTGTCTTGCCTGTAAAAGAAAGAGTTCGGCACTACTGGCTGATTCATTATTCATTAAAATGGATATGCGTGATGGATTATTTAATATTGTATTGAATTTAATGGTATCTATAGGATATAACAAATAAAGTTGGTTACGATGTGCTTTTAGTTCTAAAACTTTTTTTCTATAACTTTCTTTTATATTTCCAGAAACCAAATTAAAGATTCTTTCGTATCCGTCTTTAATATTATCATCTGTTGCTAAAACTTGTGCCCCTTCCGTAAGTATAGGATCAGTATATAGGTATGGTAATATTTTTTCGAAAGCATCTGCAGCCCCTCCCGAATTGTTTCGCAAATCGATAATTAAATGGTTTGTATTCTTTATTGTTGAATCATTTATGGACATTAAGTCATCCGTCTCCTTTTTAAGCTCAATAGCGAAACTTGGAATAACCAATACAGAAGTATGATCATCAAGCTTTTTAAACTTCGGCTTATATTGATTACTACTTAAATCTTGCTTTGGTAGAAAGTTTCTATAGAACTTTCCTATTTCTTTAAGATCCATAGTATCGCGGTTTATAGAAATTCTGGCAGGATAATCTGAATGATCACGCGCAAAAAATGAAACAAATTGATAGGTCCCATTTTCCTTTTTCAGTCTGAATTTAATTTGTTGCGGAATCCAAAATACTCCGTCAGCCTTTATCATAAAACCAATAAATTCATTTTTATTTAAACTATCACGTACAACTCCAAACTTGTTTGTATTTGTTGAGTTATTCCAAATCCCCTCAACCGGGTCTGGTTTTGTTTTTTCGTTTGCTAAGTAGGATATTAATTTCGTCTCTGACCAATTTGCTTTTTCTTCCATTGAGAAAAAATTGATAACAGAATCTTTTGGTTGATTTGAATTGAAAGCAATAGTCATATGCTTGTCTTTAAAAAAGCCTAACCATTCTTTGCATAAAGAAATGCATTTACTTTCTTTTGTTTTATATGCTATTTTTTTAAGGCTATCTGTAAAGACCTCAAATTGTTTTCGATTTGATTTGTTAACCTTATCTTTAAATCCAACGTAATTTTCTTTAACCTGTTTTACCATAAAAGTAAAATTAGTTGAACAATTACAAGTTTGTGCCTCAGAATTAATGCAAAGAAATAGACAAAATATTATGAATGTATGCTTCATGTTCACCCTATGGAATTGATTAAGATTTTATGAAATTTGGACTAATTTTTTAGACTCAATTCAAATAACTAAAACGTTTGTGCAATCGTCTCATTACAAATATTGGCTCCAGTTGAAATTGGACTATCGCTGTTTGTACCATTTCCTCCATTAATTTTACGCATTTGATCTTTGTTCAAATTAACAAGTTCTTTTCTTTTAAAAAGAAAAACTGTTTTCTTTTCTAATTTTTTAGTTTTCATAAGACTTAGTTTAAGTGTTTTAAATGTATGGCTGCAAAGTATAGTTTATTATGAGTTGGATAAAAAAAACTACACCAAACAGCCTTTTGTGAATACGAAACTATAGGATTAGATATGTAAACCGTAAAGTCTAACTTACTTTTTGTACGTTCTTACAAAATCTATCCAATCAATGGCTTTATCTGAAATAACTATATCTGGGTTGACTCCGACGTTATCTAATGGATGTTTTATGCTATACAATGATTTGGCTGCTGGATAAATAAGGGAATAATATTTGCAAGGCATCATTGAGACTACAGTTTCGCCATAATCAACGACTCCTGAACTATTTGTACCATATAGTTTTACTTTCTTGCTTTGTTTTAGTTGTAAGAGAAAAAGTTCTGCAGCACTACCAGTATTATCGTTTACCAAAACTGAAATACGTTGTGGGTTTTTAAAAACTTTTTCAAATTTAATAGTATCTATTGGATATAAATTATACAACTCACCCTTATGCTCTTTAAGTGTTGCCAAGTCTTTCTTGAGGGAATTTTTTATGCTGTCAGATGCTTCTGGGTATTCAGTAGAATAACCATCTTTAATATTATCTTCTGTTGCCAAAACTACACCGCCAACGGTTAAAATAGGATTGGTGTAGATATAAGGTAACAAACTTTTGTAAACAGATGTTGATCCTCCTCCGTTATCTCTTAAATCAATAATTAGATGCTTGGTTTGCTTTAATATGATTTCATTTTTTTTAACAATACTATCCACTTTAGCTGCATAAGCTAATGATTCAAAAGACGGCATTTCGAATAAGCAGGTTTCATTATCAAGAATCTTAAATTTTGGAGTAAGATCTGCTTCTTTTTCAGCCAACTCTTTATGTTTATAAGGCTCTTTCTGCCATTTTCCAAAAAAATCAAAATCAAGAATATTCTTTTGCTGGATTAATTTCGGATAGTTCATTGAATGATCACCACCTCTGAAAAAAACAGTTTTATACATATTTTTAAATTTTGCAATTCTAAATTTTATTTGCTGTGGAACCCATCTGGAACCATCTGCTTTCAACACAAAAGCGATGAACTCTTGGTTCTTTTTTGTTACATCTTTTATTATGCCAACTTCATAAACCCCGTAACTCCAAATGCCTTCTATCTCATCTAGATTGTTTCTGTTATGTGTTAAGTAAGTTTTAAATGTTTTTTCATTCCAGTTTGTTTTTTCTTCATTCGAAAAAAATAATCGTATAGAATCTGGAGATATCACATCAAAATTGATAGTAAAATTAACATGCTTATCTTTAAAAAAAGTAAGCCATTCTCTACATACAGATATACATTCGTAAGGGTTTGATCGATTTGATACATTTTGTAAACTGTCTGTGAATTTTTCAAAATATCTTATGTTATTAGAATTTACTTTATCAGGATATCCAACATAGTTTTTTTTAACTTTGTTAACCATAAAACGAAAATTATCTGAGCAATTACAGGTTTGCGCACTTACTGAATATGTAACAGATATTATCAATATCATGCATATTATGAATTTCATTGCTTTTGAATTTTAAAAAGTAGATTTTTATTTTATACAACGTTATTAAAAAGTCTAGGAAATATTAACGACCTAATGTTTTAACCGTCTTTTCCATGCAGTCGGGTTTTCCTGAAAAATCTCCGCGATCAGTTTCTATGCCCCCCATTAATCTTTTTCATTTGTTCTTTTGTTAAATTCGAAAGGTTGTTTTTTTAGAAAAGAAAAATTGTTTTCTTTTCTAATTTTTTAGTTTTCGTAAGATATATTTTAATTGTTTTTTAGATGTATGGCCGCAAAATAAAGTTTATCATAAGTCTGATCAAAAAAGATACACCAAAAGGACTTTTGGAGATACAAAACCAGTGGATTAGATATGTAAAACTGTAAAGCCTAACTTACTTTTTGTACGTTCTTACAAAATCTATCCAATCGGTAACATTTGCAGGTATTTTAACCTGTGGTGCAATGCCGATATTATCAAGAGGGCGTTTAATGCTATGTAAAGATTTACTAGCCGGATATGCTACTGTTAAATAGCTGCATGGTAAATTTAGTTTTACAATTTCCCCATAGTCTACTATACCTGCCGTATTTTCACCAAATAGGGTTACTTTTTTACTTTGTTCTGCCCTTAAAATAAATAGTTCGCTACTACTAGCAGTACCGCGATTCATTAGGATAGAAATACGCTCAGGATTTTTTAAAACTTTTTTGAATCTTATTTTTCCAGGCTTATACAAAAGATATAACTCTCCTAAATGGCTCCTTAACTTTTTTACATCTTCTTTTAAACTTTTACGTTCTTCTTCAGATGCAAATGGGTATTCTTTATCATAGGCATTACGTATATTTTCTTCAGTTGCTAAAACTTTTCCGCCATCTACTTTTATCGGATTTGTATAAAGATATGGCAATAAATTTTTAAAACTATTTGTTGACCCTCCAGCGTTATCACGAACATCAATAATTAAGTGTTTAGTATTATTGATGGCCTCTTTATTATGCTCAATCAAACTATCTATTAAATGCTTATAACTAATGTTAAAAGACGGGAGTGCAAGTAAAGATGTTCCATCATTGATTTCAACAAATCTGGTTGATAGATTTTCCTCATAGGAGGATGTTTCCTTAATTTGAGGTTTATATTCTCCCTTGCGCCATTTTCCGAAAAATCCAAAATCTATAGTGTCTCCGCTTTTAATTAATTTTGGAAAAACAATAGAGTGGTCGCCAGCACCAAAATACATAGTCCTATAATTTTGATCAATTTTAGCTACCCTAAATTTTACTTGTTGTGGAAGCCATCTTAATCCATCTGATTTTATAATGAAACCAATGAATTCTTGATTCTTTTTTGTTTGATCTCTAATAATGCCAATTTTATAGGTGTTGTTTTCGTGATTCCATATGCCTTCCAAACTGTCTAAATTATTCGCATTATTTTTCAAATAATTATTCAATAAAGCTTCAGACCATTGTGTTTTTTCAACATCTTTAAAAAATGTCTTTACTGAATCTGTAGATAATTTGTCGAAATTTAATCCAAAGGAAATGTGTTTATCCTTAAAAAAATCGAGCCACTCTCTTGACAAACTTAAACATCTGTATGCATCGGAAACAGTTGCTATTTGCTGTAAACTGTCAGTGAATTTTATGAACTTGTCTTTGTTAGTGACGTTTATCTTATCAGAATAGCCCACATAATTTTTTGAAATTCGTTGGGTTAAATACTTAAAATTATCGCCGCAGTTGCAGTTCTGTGCGCTGGTTTTAATTGTAAAAAGTAAAGCTGTAAACAGGAATATGTATTTCACGACGGGTTAATTATTATACTTTTTTACAAAATCTATCCAATCGGTAACATTTGCAGGTATTGCTATATCAGGTTTTATCCCAATATTATCTAAAGGATAATCAGGTAACCTTAAAGATTTACAAGCTGGATAGTAAAGGGTATAAAAATTACATGGCATTTTGCTGGTAATAAATTCAGTATAATCAATTGCTCCGGAACTATTTGTCCCGTATAGCTTAACCTTTTTACTTTGTTTAGCTTCTAAAAGAAACAATTCGGCAGCGCTTCCTGTATTTCTATTCACTAGAAATGAAACACGTTCAGGGTTTTTGTAAACTGTATTAAATTTTATGGTATCCACCGGGTAAAGCTTATAAAGTTCTCCCTCATGAGCCTTTAAAGTTGCCAGGTCTTTCTTAAATACATTCCTAATGCTATCTGAAACTTCGGGATACTCTTTAGAATAGCCATCCCTAATGTTTTCGGCTGTTGCTAAAACAAAACCTCCTTCTTTTAATATAGGGTTTGTATATAAGTATGGCATGAGTTTTTCATAGACTAAAACAGAACCACCACTATTATTTCTTAAATCTATAATTAAATGTTTAGTGTTTTTTAATATGCTTTCGTTCTTTTTAATTAAGGCTTCTGTTGGGGCTACATAATCTAATTTTCCAAAAGAGGGCATTTCAAATAAGGCTGTTTCATTATCCAATACCCGGAATTTTGGAGAAAGGTCAATTTCTTTTTCATTTTTGAGTGCTATATTTAAAGGTTTAGGTGCTTTAATCCACTTTTTAAAAAAGCCAAAATCTAGCGTATCTGCATCTTTTATTAAGGTAGGATGTTGCTCGGAGTGATCGCCTCCACTAAAATAAATGGTTTGATACTGCCCGCCCTGCTTCATTATTCTAAACTTGACTTGTTGGGGCATCCACCTTACAGAATCTGCTTTGAGCACAAAGGCCATAAACTGATTTGGCTTGATGTCTTTAACAATTCCAACTTCATAAATGCCGGTACTCCATATACCTTCTACAGGATCTAGCTTCGCTTTGTTTTGGATGAGGTAAGATTTAAAACTACTGTCTGTCCAGTTGGTTTTTTCTTCATCTGCAAAAAAAGTCCTGACTGAATCGGAATTTAGTTTATCGAAAGCCATCCCAAAACCAATGTGCTTATCTTTGAAGAATTCTAACCATTCACGACATAAGCTCAAACACTTATATTGATTAGCCTGATTGGCAACCTGTTGTATGCTATCGGTGAATTTTTGAAATTGTAACTGATTCTTCGGTGTTACTTTATCTGCATAACCCACGTAATTTTTAGCCATCTTCTGTGTTAAATATTTGAAATTATCTCCACAGTTGCAATTTTGTGCTTTAAGGCCTGTAAGTATAAATATAAAAAGGAAGACGCATAGTAATTTTTTCATATAGAATAGATGGTGATTAAGTGAGATTTTATCAGCTAATTTGTTAGTTTAATTTGTGGTTAAAAATATAAAAGATTGTCGTAGTAGGCAAAAATTATTGATGAATTGGGCTTTCCTATATATGAAAGTAGCTTTTATGATTGGAATGCTCTGTTTTACTTACGAGGCTCTTTCGCAGGTAAAAAAGGATGGAGCTTAATAGTATGTGTAGCTGATTTATAGTGTAATATGTAATTAAAAGTACATCGTGTCCTTACAAAACGCCATTTGGTGTATCTTTTTTTATGCTGGGAAAAATAAATTCAATACTTGTATCATGTTAGGCCAACAGAGGCGGAAACCTGAAAAGCCTTTAAAGAGTAGGGTATAAAATTTAAATTAAACGACATGAAAAAATTAGAATTAGAAAAAATGGAAAATATTATGGGTGGTGTTAATGGTTTAGGTTGTTTTGCTTACGGACTAGGTTTAGTCTTGGGAGGGCCTACCTCAATTGTTGATTCAATAAGAGGTAGAAGCACTTTAAAAGATTGTTGGAATTCTTAAGTATTAAAAATATTATAAACGTATAAACTTGAAAATCATGAAAAAAATAGAAAAAAAACAAATGGCTGAAATTACAGGTGGATCTAACAGAACATGTCTGTTAGTTGGGATTTTTGGTGGCTTAGGAATACTTGTTTCTGGTGGGGCATTGCTTGTAGGTGCAGTAGCTGCAGGGGGTGGTGGTGCCTCTGCAGGTTGTTTTGGCTAAACATCATTATCTAGAAGTGTAGTAATTCATTATTACACTTCTAAATTTACCAAAAAAATCTCATCTTAATCAAATAAAATATTTATGCTGAACTTAAATAAAATTTCGCTTCAAATCTGGGCTTGTGTGTTTTTCTTGACATTATTGTTAATTAACATAATATTCAAAATAATGGAAAAAGAAATTAACGGAGCCTTAATAGTATTGGCATTTGGAATGATCATAGCACACTTAAATAATAAAAGTAGAAAAGCGTCTTTACAAAAAGAAAAATTGAATAAAGATTGATACACTTTATAGATTTACATGCTGCATAATTTAGTTTAGAAATATTTTTGATATAAAGTTCGCTTGTAACTTCTACACTAAATTTTGAAATCGATGTAAAATTTCTCCTCATCATATGTTTTTTCATTAATTTATTCTAACATGAATAGTAGCATTAGAAGTTGGCACTTACTGTGTACAATTATTTTCATAAGTTTTGCCTTAATTTTCTTATTTAATCAGTTTCTGCTAACAAAAGAGGTTTATTATAGTAGTTTTCAGGATCAGTTAGATAATGGTAGAATTGACGAACTATTTAATTTTAAGGCTAAGTTTGTATGGATAGGATTTCTATTCATCCCGGTATGGTTAATCCTTAAAAATTTTATTGTTGGTTTATGTTTACAAGTTGGTTTACTTTTAAACAATACTAAATTAAAATTTGGCATTACCTTTAAAATAGCATTAACTGCTGAATTTATTTTTTTATTGCCACAACTTTTTAAACTATGTTGGTTCTTGATTTTTAAAACTGATTATACAGTTACTGAGGTTCAACAGTTTTATCCGCTATCTGCACTAAATTTATTTAACCCAGAAAATTTACCTGCATTATTAATTTATCCTTTCCAAACCTTTAATGTTTTTGAGCTATTATATTGGATCTTATTAGCTGGTGGTATTAAACAGGCTTTAAACACAGATCTTAATCAAGGTTTGAAAGTAGTATTTTATGGTTATATACCCGCGCTGGTGCTATGGATGATATGCATAATGTTTATTAGTGTTTCTCTGAACCCGGCAACGTAGTTACGATCCAATTTAGTTTAATTTTTATGAAGAAAATAATTATAGCAATAGGCATTTTAGCCTTTTGCCTGGCTGGGCTATTGACTTATAAAATTGTTCAAAAGTTTAATAGGAATAAAATTATAGCCAAAGAAAAGCAAGCACTACCAGTTTTTCAGTTTTACGATCAAGACCTTCAAAAATTTAGCGCTACACAATTACAATCAAATGTTCCAGTTTGCATTTTCTATTATAATGCCGAATGTGAGCATTGTGATTACGAAGCTAAAGAGATCAGGAAGCATATCCGTGCCTTTGAAAAAGCTCAGGTGGTGATGGTTTCTACCAATATACCTAAAGAAACTGCGCAATTTATCAATGCACATCAATTAAAAGATTACGCTTTTATCACCTGGCTTTACGATAAAGAATATAATTTCTATAAATGGTTTGGCAAATCGGTTACTCCATCTGTTTATATCTATAACGAGCAGCATGAGCTGGTGAAAGAATATACCGGTGAGGTTAAGATCTCTGCTGTACTTAAATATTTAGATCATGAAAAATAAAGCTGGTAAAACACTTGTATTACAGCATGACAGTAGTGATTGTGGTGTAGCTTGTTTGCTTTCTGCGGTACAATACTTTGGAGGAAGCAGCAGTTTGGAGCATTTAAGAAAAATAAGTGGTACTGACGGTAATGGTACCACTTTATTAGGGCTTTGTGAAGGTGCTACTCATGTAGATCTGAAAGCTGAAGCCTTTGAAGCTGAACCTCAACACTTAATGGAATTAAAGGAGTTATGTTTGTTACATATAAAATTAGAGAACGAAATGGAGCATTATGTGCTCTGTTATGGGTATGATGATAAAAACAAGGAATTTATTATTGGTGATCCGGCAAAAGGGGTGGAGTATTGGACTAAGGAAACTTTATCCAATTTTTGGGTATCTAAAATTCTATTAACACTGAGACCAGTTGAAAGCTTTTTATCCTCCCAAAATAAAAAAAAGCAGAAATTCAAATGGTTTTTAAATATACTTAGTGAAGATTATAATATTTTACTTGCTTCTACATTTTTAGGCGTCGTTATTGCTAGTTTAGGGCTTTCTACTGCTTTATTTACGCAAAAATTAGTTGATGAGATTATTCCGAAGAACCAAGTAAATAAAATGATAAGCGGCTTGGTTATTTTACTTTGTTTGCTAATCTCAAAATCTATCGTCGCCTTTTTAAGGCAGCTCTTTCTGCTTAAGCAAACCAAAGATTTTAATGAAAGAATCACAGGTAATTTTATTTCCAAATTATTATATCTACCAAAACTGTTTTTCGATAGCAGAAAAACAGGTGATTTAATTTCAAGATTAAATGATACCCAAAGGATTCAGCGGAGTGTTGCTTTTTTAAGTGGAAGCTTCGTAATTGATTTTTTGATTGTAATCATTTCCTCTGTATACCTGTTTCACTATCATTATGGAATCGCATTAACAACCTTGGCAGCGATTCCGCTAATGGGCTTGATTACTTTCAAATTCAAAAAGAAGATTCTTGCAAATAATACTGAAGCAATGGCTTCTTATTCAGCTAATGAAAGTAATTATATAGATGTTATTCAAGGGATTAGTGTGATTAAGACAGCGAATAAAGAGGAAGATTTTATTCGTAGATCGATTAATTACTTTTCCAATTTCCAACTCAAAAATTACACATTGGGGAAAACAAGTAATCAGTTTAACTTATTCGTGGAAATTTTTGCTTCGATCATCATCGTTTTAATTATCAGTCAGATTTCATATTTAACTTTACATCAGAAATTAAAAATTGGTGAGATGATGGCAATCTTATCTATTGCGATAAGTATTATACCTTCCTGTACAAGGTTAATGCTAACAAACCTGCAAATTCAGGAGGCAGTTGTAGCTTTTGAAAGAGTTTATGAATTTGCAGATACTCCTCCAGAAAATGATGGCGATACCTTAATTACAGACGATGAATGGGATGGCGTATTTGAACAAATTGAAATAAAAGATTTAAGTTTCAGGTTTGCAGGTAGAACACCTTTATTGAAGTCGATTAATCTTGAAATATACAAAGGGAAAATATCGGTACTATTGGGTAATAGCGGGTGTGGGAAAAGTACACTCCTTCAAATTCTTCAGAAATTTTATAGACAGGAATCGGGCTTTGTTTTGGTTAATGGTAAGTATGAACTGCAAAATATACCTACTCATAAATGGCGTAGTATAATCGGTGTTGTGCCGCAAGAGATTAAGTTGTTTAACTCCAGTATAATAGAGAATATTTGTTTAAGTAAGGAGGAAAGTGATTTTGAAGACGTTTTGAGGTTATGTAAAGGATATGGTATGGAATCTTTTTTCTATCAATTTCCGCAGGGATTAGCCACGAGAATTGGCGAAGATGGGCTAAGCCTTTCTGGTGGACAAAAGCAGATTGTCGGCTTGTTGAGAGCACTTTTTAATAAGCCTCAATTGCTATTGCTCGATGAAGCAACAGCGTCTCTTGATCCTGATATGGAAACCTTTATTTTAAATTTGCTTTTAGCCCTGAAGAAAAATATGGCAATTTTTTTAATTACGCATAAGGAAAGCACAGCCCTGATCGCTGATTTTAAATTTATAATCCAAGATAAAGTTGCCTCTAAATTATTGGTTAATGAAATAATTTAAGGCATTTTATCGCTGTAATGTGCCATTTGGTGTATCATTTTTTAAGCTTGGAAAAATAAATTCAATACTTGTATCATGTTAGGCCAACAGAGGCGGAAACCGAAAAGCCTTTAAAGAGTAGGGAACAAAATTTAAATTAAACGACATGAAAAAATTAGAATTACAAAACTTTGGTGTTCAGGAGATGGATGCTAAAGAAATGACATTGGAAAATGGAGGAAGGTTTGGCTTAGGTGATTATTTGGTTGGGCACTTAATTGATGCCTGGGTAGAAATATGGTATGCAGCCGGGCAAGAAGGAGGAAGATATCAACAATCACTACCGTCTGGGTTAAAAAAATAAGTTGCAATTATGAGTTACATTTAGGTGTAACTCATAATTTTAAAACAGATAGCAAACTAAATTTTTCTTACTTGTTATTACGTTAATTTTTCTAAATCAATAAATATGATTAATAGTGCAGTTAAGTTGAAAAATGCTTCAAAAAATCCAATAGTATTTATCATTATATTTTCATTCTTTTTATTAATTGTGAGCTTTTTATATGATTATTTTACAGAAGTTATTGGATTAAAGTATGGGATTAATGCTGTTCAAAATAATGAAGTTCATGATAGGACACTGACTTATAAACTAATTTTGGCTTGTTTTATAGCCCCAATACTTGAAACCTATTTTTTTCAATCAGTACCCTATCATATTTTAAAGGAGAAAAAATTTGAAAATTGGAAGATCATACTGTGTTCAGCCATTTTATTTGGCTTACTCCACTTTTCAAACCTTGCGTATTTGCTTTTTGGTTTCTTTTCGGGAATTGTATTAATTGTAGCGTATATATATTGGGAAGGAACGCGGCTAAGTAAAGTTATAATTGTTTGTATCATTCACGTTTTTCATAATATACTTGTTCTTTTCAGCGATTTAGTTAATCTTAAGTAGTTTTGATAAAGAGAAAGTTTAGCTTTTGATTTCAATTATATATTATTATTTTAGGGATAATACATTAGCTTTTTAAATATTCACCATTTATGCCAACCATATGATATTGCTTCTCCTAATTTCCAGCCTCTTAACAGTTGTACCCTTTTTGGTATTGATTAACACTAAGCCTAAAAAAAATAGTCTGTTTATCCTTAACGTTCTTTCCTTAACTTTTGGCGTTATGTTATTATCCCTGCCTGCAGGCGAGTTTATAGGTAAGGCGCTTTATTATTTCACCCATTAACATTGGCTTTTGATTACAAAACATCCCATCTTTTGTGAGTTTGATAGCCATCATGAACATGCAGATGCTGTTTCTATTTCGGTTAGTTTAAATTTTCTTCAGCATTTCATTTTCCATCATTAATTTTATTCCTGTTTGATGGGATAATTCCAAATTCGATTTATCAGACCTTTCATCCCTACAATCTCCCTGTTGGTGTATCATTTTTGTTGCCCTTCCATTTTAATCCAAAATTGCCCACATAAATTAATGTAGTCAATATGGCCGTTGAAAAAGAGGCAGATCTGGAGAACAATGTTTTGGTTTTTTTACACCAAACAAAAGTGAGTACCCAGATTATTTATTCTATAACCTTACTAGCGATTATTGCTGCAATCTCTGCACTTCCTTTTATCTATACCACGGTAAGTGTTAAAGGCAGTGGTTCTTTGCAAAGTAATATTGAAAAAAATGAGTTGCTGGCACCAGTGTCTGGAAGGATCACCATGATTAATTTAACAGATAATAAAAAAATAAAAAGGGGAGATCTCCTTTTAAATATAGATCCAACGCTCCAGGAAAAGCAGGGAATGATTTTAAGCACTCGTACAAATGAACTTAATGATTTGTTAAACGATGCTACGCTCGTGTTAAAAACAGTCGATTTAAGCAGTGCCGGATTACCAGCACTGCACACCGGCTTATATGCTGCCAGTTGGCAACAGTTTATGGAGCAAACTCAAAACGCTTCTAATGCAAAAATGCAGGCATATAAAATCTACACCAGATATGAAACCTTGTTTAACAAGAAGGTAGTTACGCAGGCAGAGTACGAACAATATAAATTCAATTACGATCAGGCGCTTTCTGATTTTAATCTGGTGGCCCGGAAATATAAAACGCAATGGCAAACTGAAGTTAATCAATACCGTAAAGAATTAAAAGATCTGAATGATCAAAAGGTTCAGCTTACCGAGCAGGAAAAACTATACCAACTTACCGCACATATCGATGGTACTGTTCAGGGGTTATCTGGTTTGCAAGTCGGTTCAATTGTTTCTGCAGGACAAAAAATAGGAGAGGTTTCTCCGGATAGTGCATTGCTCGCCATTAATTATATTAAACCATCCGATATAGGCTTAATTAAAAAAGGACAGGAAGCCAGGTTTCAGATAGATGCCTTTAATTACAATCAATGGGGGATGTTAACAGGTATTGTTACCGATATTTCTGACGACATCATTATGATTAACCAGAATCCATATTTTAAGGTGAAGTGTAAGTTGAATAAAGACTATTTGCAATTAAAAAATGGTTATAAAGGTCAGGTAAAAAAAGGAATGAGTTTCAGTGCCCGTTTCACCATCGCCAGAAGAAGCCTTTATCAATTGCTTTATGATAAGGTAGACGACTGGCTAAACCCGAATGGAGCTAAAGGCTAGACGAAAGCTAAAAGCTTAAAGATTAAAGCTAAAAGGTAATGGTTAAAAAGTCTGAATAAAACATCCTCATATCTCACATCTGAAACTCATGTCTATTTTAATTAAACAACGCGATATTACTGATTGTGGAGCTGCTTGTCTGGCATCAGTTTCGGCCTTTCATAAATTAAAAATGCCAGTTGCCCGAATCAGGCAGTTGGCCAGTACCGATCAAAAAGGTACCAATGTTTTAGGCTTAACAGAAGCTGCAGTTAAACTCGGTTTTGAAGCTAAAGGTGTACGTGGTCAGGTAGATAGCTTAACAAAAATTCCGCTACCCGCAATTGCTCACGTGGTGGTTAAAAAACAATTGCAGCATTATGTGGTACTATACAAAGCCACAGATAAACATATTGAGATAATGGATCCTGGTGATGGCAAAATTCACCGTAAAACTGTAGAGGAGTTTGCAGCCGAATGGACAGGAGTATTGGTTTTAATGTTGCCTGATGAAAGTTTTAAAAAAGGGAATGAAAAGGTAGATACGGGGAGCAGGTTCTGGAATCTGATTAAACCACACAAAACCATTGCTATGCAGGCACTTTTTGGTGCACTGATGTATACTATCCTTGGTTTATCTACCTCTATCTTTGTCCAAAAAATAACCGATCATGTTTTGGTTGATGGTAACCGAAATCTACTGAACGTGATGAGTCTGGCAATGATTGCGATCTTATTGCTGCAATTATTTATTGGCACGGCGAAAACTATTTTTACCATCCGCACCGGACAACAAATTGATGCCCGTTTAATTTTAGGCTATTACAAGCACCTGCTGAAATTACCACAACAGTTTTTTGATACCATGCGTGTTGGAGAAATTATTTCGAGGGTTAACGATGCGGTAAAGATCAGGGCATTTATTAACGATGTTTCCATTAACCTGGTGGTAAACGTTTTTATCGTTATTTTTTCCTTCGTGCTCATGTTCAGTTATTACTGGAAGCTTGCGCTGATGATGCTTGTCGTTATTCCGCTTTACCTGCTGATTTATTATGTGAGCAATGGCTTAAATAAAAAGATCCAAAGAAAGCTGATGGAGGAATCTGCAGATTTGGAGTCGCAATTGGTAGAGGGTTTAAATAATGTAGCTACGATTAAACGTTTTGGCCTGGAACGTTTTACGAATGAAAAAACCGAAACACATTTTGTTTCCTTGCTTAGAACCATTTATAAATCAGGAATGAATGGCGTTTTCTCTGGAACATCAACCGAAGTTATTGCCAGATTGCTGACCATTATCTTATTATGGGTAGGAGCGGGATATGTTTTAGATGGCGAAATTACTCCGGGAGAATTATTTTCATTTTATACGTTGATTGGTTATTTCACTGCGCCAGCTGCCTCACTGATTGGAGCCAATAAGGCAATTCAGGATGCCATCATTGCTTCTGACCGTTTATTTGAAATTATTGATCTGGAAGTGGAACAGGATACCTCTAGTGTACACCTTACTAAAGAATTAATTGGAAACATTCGTTTCGAACATGTTGCTTTCCGCTATGGTAGTCGTGTTAACGTTTTTGAAGATCTGAATCTGAATATTGAAGCTGGTTCATTTACCGCCATTGTTGGAGAAAGTGGCTCTGGTAAATCTACCTTAATGTCGCTGCTGCAGAATATTTATCCTATTCAATCTGGAAATATCTTTATAGGGATTAATGCCATTAAATACCTAAATAATAATTCGTTGCGAAACATTTTAAGTGTGGTTCCTCAAAAAATAGATCTTTTTGCAGGTAATGTAGTGGATAATATTGCGGTGGGAGATTATGAAGCGGATATGCAACGTATTATAAACATTTGTTCGCAATTGGGAATTATGGCTTTCATTGAAGAATTGCCGGAAGGCTTTCAAACCTATCTGGGTGAAAACGGCGCTTCGTTATCTGGCGGACAAAAACAACGCATCGCAATTGCCAGGGCTTTGTACCGTAACCCTGAAATTTTAATATTGGATGAGGCTACTTCATCTTTAGATTCGGCTTCAGAACAATATGTTCAACGGACGATAGACTTATTAAGGAAGCAGAATAAAACGATCATCATTATCGCACATCGGTTAACTACCATCAGAAAAGCAGACAAAATTATTGTTTTAGATAAAGGGAAAGTGGTAGAAGAAGGAAGCCATACGGAAATGATCTTTGCAGATGGTCATTATGCAAACTTATGGAAACAGCAGTTTGGCGATGATGATTTGACCAACCTGTTAACGCCATCACTGGAATTTGTCAATTCTAAAATTGTATCCTAGTGATTTAACGAAATTAAACTCATATGAAACTATTAGAATATATTGACCGCATCAAAATCATACATAAATTGATAAAAGAAAGCCATACAGGTGCTCCAGAAAGTTTTGCGAAAAGATTATCTATATCAACATCGAGATTGTATGTGGTATTGGATGAATTGAAGCTGATGGGGGCACCAATAGAATATTCGCGCCAGTTGCAGACGTATTATTATACCCAGGCATTTGATGTAAATATCAGGGCTGATTTTACAATTTTAAAAACAGAAGAATTAATTCATATTAATGCAGGGTTTTTAAATCAAAATAATTATTCACTCCTTTTTTTGTAGAGTGGACAAAAGTAATTTAGTGGTGTTGCAACGAAAGGCGTAAACCGAAAAGCCTTAAATGAGTAGGTAAATTATTAGAATATAAAAAATGAAAAATTTAAATCAATTAGCTTTAAAAGAATTAAGTAATTCTGAAATGGTAAATATTGATGGAGGTAAACTTCCATATGCTGATTATACTTGGTCTAACACAGACAACGAACTCATATATACAGCTGAGGCTGTTGCCAATGGAGGTAAATTGTTATACAATGGTGTTGCTGCTGCATGGAATTGGGCTACAAGCTAATTTGCAGTTTACATAAAAAATCATTTATTGAAATTTCGATTCAATAAGATAATTAAATAAAGACTGATTTTTCAATTTTGAAAATCAGTCTTTTGTATAGTTCCAAACCTTATTTAAATAATACCAAGTATCAGATATTAGTAATGACAATGATAAAATACCCTAAAAATGTTTTACAAGCCATAATGTTGTTGATTTTTGGCTTCATTACACTTCTTCCCTTAATTGCCATTAACGAACTACACATCATAAACATACCCAAGGAAATATTTAATCATATTATGTTTCTATTATATTTTCTTGGAATAGTTCTTTTTTATACATTGAAAAACAAAGGAACAGCATCATTTATCTCCTTTTTCAAGACTGGTGATTCCTTTAATGCAATAGCCTACATAATAATATGCTTACTAGTGATGATTTTTCAAGTGGGAATAAATGTCCCCTTAGCTAAATTTATATCCTATCATTTTAGTAAAACGAATAACATAACAAACCCCCTAAATGATATTTATACAGTTTTAGCGTCAATAATCCTCGCTCCATTTTGTGAAGAAATTATTTTTAGAGGCATTATTCTACGTGGTTTTCTTGTTAATTATAATTTTAAAGTTGCCATTTTATTATCAGCTATTATTTTTTGCGTTTTTCATATAAATCCATCCCAACTAATAGGAGCATTAATTTTAGGATTATTTTTGGGGTATATATACGGATATACTAAAAACTTATTTACTACAATAATTTTTCATTCCTTATCTAATTTAATTAGTGTGTTAACTGCTTTGTTATTATTTCAAACTTTGGGTATTGGCAGGGCTGATATAATATACGGAAAGTGGACACTTCTTACTGTTGGCTTTAGTGTGATTTTGGTTGGATGTTTGATCTACTTACTTCACGCATTTGTTAAAAAGAAGTGCATAAAGAATGTTTAGCTATGATTCAAGTAATAAGCATTTATAGGTGGTCTAACGGTTAATTATGAATGTCAACTAAATAAGCTTTAATAATTTTTTATCCTAAAGTGCTATTAAAGTTAGATCCTTGTCTGTTATTGTTAAACCTTATTTATACACCAAAGCCAGATACCGCCCATGGTGGCTCACGCACCCGGCAGCCATACTTTTATAATTTATCGGGTGATTAGGCTGGGAATAAATTTCAATACTGATTTCGCTAAGCTGATTAGAAAGTGGAGCGGCGATAGTATGTACATAGGTTGATAAAATACTCGTTTTAGTAAAATAAATCTGGCTGTCAACAGTAACCGATCCAATTACCTCGCCATCAACATTTGTTAAAGAACAGGACAAATGCGTTGGCGCAAAGTTTCTGATTCCCGTTTTGCGGTTATGAATTTTATAGGCAGCTTCTTTCATGCTCCATAAAATCCAGACTGTTGTATTGGGGCAGCTGGAGGTTTTGATTAACTCCTGCTCTGCATTTGTGAAAATTTTTTCCAGGTATCCTTTTCTCCGCCAGTTGCTTTGCACTTTAGCCAGATCCAAATCTACCACATCGTTGCCGATCATTTTTCGCTTAGTTTTTCTTTGATTACCTCAATAGATGCCTTAACGGTGAGCATTTTTTCCATTGATGCGTTATCGATCGTGATGCCGAATGCTTCTTCAACATCTAAAATGATATCAACCAGATTAGCTGAATTGATATTCAGATCTTTGATGAAGTCAGATTCTTCATTCAGATTATCCAAAGCTTCCGAAACAGGTGCGTAAGTGGTGATAATAGGTTTCAGTTGATTAATTATTTCTTCGTTACTCATGGGTTATATTTTTTAAAAACGATACAGGCATTTACATCGCCAAAACCGAAGCTTGCTTTAATTAAAGTATTGATTTTTATCGATTTCATTTCCTGTGGAATTTTTTCCACATCGATTAACTCGGCAATAGCTGGATTTAAATCTTCACAGTTTACATTTGGAAAGAGAAAATCATGATGGATTTGCAGTACTGATGCCACACATTCTATGCTTCCTGATGCGGTTAAACAGTGGCCTGTCATTCCTTTTAAAGCATTGATAGATGGAAAATCACTTCCTTTCCGATTCAATGCAACTGTCCAGTTTTTAATTTCCAATGCATCCATTGCTGTAGCCGTTAAGTGACCATTAATGGCATCAATTTCATTGGCTTCAACTTTGGCATTTTCAAGCGCTTTTACAATGCATTTTTGTACTGCTGTGGAGTTAGGTGCGGTCATGGTTCCGGCGCCCCTTTGTCCGCCAGAATTTGTATGGCCACCTAAAATTTCTGCATAAATTTTTGCGCCCCGGGCTTTTGCATGGGTTAATGATTCTACTACAAAAGCACCAGCGCCACTTCCGGGTACAAAGCCACTGGCTGTTGCACTCATCGGCCGCGAACCTTGGGTAGGTGTATCATTATGTTTGTAAGTGCAAACTTTCATTCCATCAAAACCACCCCAAATGTATGGACCGCTATCACTGGTGGCACCAGCCAGAATTACATTGGCCTGTCCGCTTTTGATTCGTTCGTATGCCATAAGTAAACTTTCTGTTCCGGTGCAACAGGCGGATGAATTGGTGGTAATTTGATTGCCTAATCCAATTTTTCCAGAGAGATAGGCGCTTACGCCGCTATTCATGGTTTGCGCAACTACTGTGCTACCCAAACGTCTGATTTCTAGTTTATCAATCGTGTAAATGGCTTCTCTAAAACGGTCAATTCCGGAAGTTCCGGCACCGAAAACCATTCCATAATCCCAAAAAGGTTCATCTGTTTGATTTATCTCCAGGCCAGCATCCTTCCAGGCATCCAGGCCGGCGATAACGCCATATAAAATCCCGGAACTATTGAAGTTGCGTAATTCCAAAGGTGTAAAATATTGCGCAGCAAGCTCAGTTGATACATCAGGTAAACCAGCAATCTGGCAGGAGAATTTCAGATCACTTAAGTTTTGCTGGTGCCGAACGCCAGAAATTCCATTTTGAATGGCATGCAAAAAGGTTTCTAATCCAATTCCATTTGGCGAAACTACACCCATTCCGGTGATGACAACCCGATTATCCATTGGCATTTTTGATAAACATCCCGGCAAGTTCCCCATAGCAAACTTTTTCTCCTGCTTCATTTTGCATGGTAATTTTACACTTCAATTTGTTAAAACGGAAGTATATTTTTTCGGAGATGACGATTACTTTCTCTCCTGGAAAAACAGGTCTTAAAAACTCAACATTTGAAGAGGTCATCGCAACCTTACCATTATATTCATTTTTATGGGCTGACAGCAGAAAAATTCCTAAGCAAACTAAACCGATTTGTGCCATGGTTTCCGTCAAAATTACGCCAGGTGTTACCGGATTGTCTTTGAAGTGACCTTTGTAGAAATCAAGTTCAGGGCTAAAAGTAAAAGTACCTGTTACGCCATCTTCTGTAATTTTTTCGATTTCATCAACAAATAGAAATGGCCTTGAATAAGGCAAGAGGTCTATAATTTGCTGTGCTGTCAATTTTACCATTCTATTAAAATTCTTTGTGCAGAAAATCCAGGACCAAAACTCAACATTAAACCTTTTTCACCTTTAGCGGGTTTTGAATCCAGAAAACGTTCCAAAACATATAAAACCGTGGCGCTGCTCATGTTCCCGTAAAGGCGTAATACTTCTTTGGTATCGTTAATATTCTTTCCTAGTGCGCCAAATAAGCTTTCTACCATTTGTACAATTTTTTTCCCTCCCGGATGAAAGATGAGGTGATCGATATCGCCTATTTTTAGGTTTTGCTTAGCTAAAAAAGGGTGGATTATATCAGGGAAATGGGCTTCAATGGTTTGCGGAACTTCAATATTCAGTACCATTTTCAATCCTGTATTGGTGAGGTCAAAGCCCATCATGTGTTCTGCGTCGTAAAAATGATACATCTCTTCAGCGATTATTTCAGGCCCTTCATCTTCTTCGTTAGAAGATAGTAGCACGCATGCTGCGCCATCACCAAAAATGGCAGCACTTACAATGTTGGTCATGGAGAAATCGTTCAATTGAAACGTTGCCGTAGGTGATTCTACCGCCACAACAGCTGCTCTTTTTCCCGGGTTTGCTTTTAAGAAATTCTTGGCATAAATCATTCCTGAAACGCCTGCAGCACAACCCATTTCTGTAACAGGTAGCCGAACAATATCCTGACTAAGTTTTAATTTATTAATCAGGTAGGCATCCAAAGATGGAATCATAATTCCGGTACAGCTTACGGTAATCAGAAAATCCAGATCTTCGGGTTTCCAGCTGGCTTTTTCCAAAGCATCGGTTAGGCATTGTGTCCCTAACTTTATTCCTTCCCTGATATAGATTTTGTTTCTTTCTTCAAATGAAGCATCACTAAAAACCTCTTCGGGCGACATGAATGAGTAGCGCTTATCAACCGCAGCATTTTCGAAAATCTTTTTTACTTTCCTGATAAACCGTTCATCCTGCCCATTTAACCAGGCATCTAAAAAAGGCACAATTTCTTCAGTGGCACGATTATAAGAAGGCAAGGCTTTACTCAGGGCTTTAATTTTTACGCTCATATTGATTTTATAATCCATTGGTAACGAAAAGCCCATCGCCATCGGATAGTGAAATTGTTAAACTTTAACGCTGTAGAATACTGCTGCAGATCAGTTTTTTTAAAGCCTCTTAAAATGGAAACCAATCCATCTTTTCGCGACATTTCATTTAATCTGAAGATAAAACAGATGGCATTAAATAAGTGATAAGCCAGTTTGCTGCGGTGTAAATCATTAATAACTATCCCAAGTTTGGTTTGTTGCCGGAAAGACTCCATCAAATTTAAAATTTCGCTATCCTTAAAATGGTGCAAGGTTAGGGTACATAAAATGATATCAAAATCCTTTGCTTTAAAGGCGTCGCTAAAAACATCAACACAGTCATAATTGATATTATCATAACCTGTAGATAAACCTTCAGCATGCCTGATGGTAAAAGCATTTGCATCAACACCAATCAGGTTTAGTTTCAAATTGTTTTTTACACCATAATCTGCCAGCGTTCTCAACATGTCTCCGTTTCCACAACCCACATCTACAATAGATATTTCCGCCTCTTTCTTTTGGCTGTTGATTAAAGTTTTAACACCATCCAGGGTTACTTTGTTTCCGCCCAATAGTTTATTGATGCTGGCAATTTTGTCGAGTGCATCTCGCAATACCTCACCCTCGAGTGCAAAATCATCCATCAGTTCGGGTTCATCGCTTCTTGTTCTGGTGTTTACCGGCATTTAGCTTAAGGTTATAGGTTTTCCGTGTGTACGTTTAATTATTTGTGGCAATAGCATAGGGAATTTAGCGATATAGTTAATTAAAAAATCAGATAGCCTTTCTTTTTTTAATAACGCTGAAAGTAGCTTTCCGGTTTTTAATCTCGAATTAAAATTAAATTTCCATTGAGCTATATATTCGCTTTCTAGTTTTTGGCGAGAGGTGATTGATCCATTCAAGAACTTTATGATTAACGTACTGGCTATTTGAGCAGCATGGATAGCCATCCCCATTCCGTTACCGCAGAGCGGATGAATTAATCCGGCAGTATCACCAACCATTAAAATGTGATTTTTAATGCATTCTTTCTGCTCGAATGAGATCTGACTGATGCTTAGTGGCGTATCAAACTGCATGGCGGTATTCTCCAGAATTGCTTTCAAATGCGGGTTTTGATACAATACTTTTTCCTGATGTTCTTTAATGTTTTTATGCTTTTTAAAGGAAGCATAATTTACCAGGTAGCAAATGTTGATCAGGTTATGCTCTACTTTTGATACCCCACAGTAGCCTCCTTTAAAATGGTGTAGCGCAACCA
The DNA here is from genome assembly GCF_048515415.1 of Pedobacter sp. N23S346. Taxonomy (NCBI): domain Bacteria; kingdom Pseudomonadati; phylum Bacteroidota; class Sphingobacteriia; order Sphingobacteriales; family Sphingobacteriaceae; genus Pedobacter; species Pedobacter sp. N23S346. The sequence goes on along the minus strand of NZ_JBLYEE010000004.1, from coordinate 162,487 downwards.
GATCATTTGGAAAATTACCTTTATAATGCGCTTTAACTGCGAGCCAGTCAGATTTTTCTTTGATAAATTTACGGTCTAATTTCACATCCAGGGTTGATCTTTTGCCGTAAGCCCCGATTGCAATACGACTTCGGTAATTTTTATCTTTAGTTGATACCGTAAAAATTTCATTGTTGAACACCACATCCAACACCGTATCCTGAATGATTACTGCTCCTGCTAGTTTTGCTTTCTCCAGCAAAAAGTGATCAAAAGTAAAGCGGCTGATTCCAAAACCTCCTAATGGCAAATCGCAACCAATCAGGGCACTTTTCGGCGTGCTCATTTCAAATTTGGTGAGTGTAGTAGGCAGTAAAATAGCTGGATGGGCACCTAAAGCATTTAAGTAGGGTAAAACCTCGTTTGAGATATATTCTCCACAAACTTTATGGTGCGGGTAGCTTTCTTTTTCGATTACCATTACCGCTTTGCCAGCTTGTGATAGATGAATCGCACTCACTAATCCAGCCAAGCCCCCTCCAATAATGATTACATCGGCATCAAGCATATCCTGCAATTTAGGATAATTATATGAAGATTGTTTGAAGAAGATGAACGATAGACGAACAACGACAAACGAAAATTGAACGTTAAAAAGATTTAATAAGATCGTAATTGTCAGATTACCTGTCGCTTCTTTCTTCCATATTTAAATCAGTGTCAAACGGACTCTTTGTAAATGGATAGATGGATTGGTTTACAAAACCTTTGGGATAGGAGGCCTCGTGAACGCCAGTACCTGCTGGCCATTCATTTTTAGGTAAATAGTAAGTTCCAAAAATCATATCAATGAAGGGGAAAATCGAGGCAAAGTTATGTCCATAATATTTAGGGTCTTCGCAGTGGTGCCAATGGTGGTACTGTGGCGTGGTAAAAATATATTTGAGCGGACCAAAATTTATTCTTGTATTCGCATGTATTAAAACTGCATGGATAGCAATGAAAATGATGTAAACATTAAATACCATCGGCGAAAAGCCAAAAATGTAAAGCGGAATAAAGGTCATTGCTCTGGTGAAAAAGATATCAATGAAGTGCGTCCGGCTTCCGGCAAGCCAATCCATGTTTTGTGTAGAATGATGGATAGAGTGAAAACGCCATAGTGATACACGCGTATGGAAAAAGCGATGTGCCCAATATTGAAACAAATCTGTAGTGAAGAAAGCTAAAAATAATGCAACGATAAAAGGTAAACCCTGCACCCAGGTATGGAGTTTGTCTAATCCCATCCATCCAAAAAATAATACTGCAGGTTTTTGGGTAATGATTCCGAAGAACTGAATAAATAAATGGCTGATCACGAAGTAAGTTAAATCTGTACGCCACTCTTCATGAAACTTGGTTTGCTCGTTGTTCTTTGGGAAAAATAATTCGAGTGGAACAAAGATCGCGACCATTAAAAGTAAATCTAAAATCATCCAGTCTAAACCAAAATGCCAGCTCGATTTTGCTACGTCTCTACCTTGAACACTTAAAGCGCCAAGAATAACGGCTAAAGCGGCAAGCGAAAATCCCGGCCATCCCCATTTTAATTTTTTACTCAAAATTATGCTCAAAGCCGCAAAGAAGAAAGAAGCAATTACGCCGCCCAACATCAAAACTTCCATACTATCTTTGGTGTATATTTCCCGAAACTCAGGAGTGGTCAGTTTTTCAGGGTAATGAAAACACAGGATTCCGAGCAAAGCCAAAACAGCCAGAAATATAGAGATATAACCACTTATCTGGCCCTGGCCAACAACTAAACGTTTATTTGGAGACATTATTTAACTTAAATTTTTTAATCAACAATTATACTGAAAATTATATTCTTATAAAACGTAAACTTTTATATCGGATTGCTTTGGCGGATTTTTAGATTCAGTCATGTTAAAGCTTTTAAGTATTAGCGAGCTGTCTAAATTTCATGAATGAAGATCAAATTGCTAAGTTTTGGTGGCCTTAGTTGGGGGAAATACTTACAAAGTTTTATGGTACTGTCATCCAACTTGCGGAATTCTTCAGCGCATAGGCTTTTGAAAAGCTTATAAAATCAGAAACATTTTTTAACGGAAAGGGTTGCTTTAATAGGCATTGTCGAAATGCGATGCTTTTCTTTTTTAAATAATAGGTAATTTTGAAAATACAATTATGCTACTTAACTATTTACGTTTTTTACTGCTTCCTTTCTCGTTAATTTATGGAATAGCCATCATCCTTCGCAAAAAACTTTACGATTGGGGTATTATGCGCTCCGTTAAATTTGATTTGCCCGTAATTTGTGTGGGTAACTTAGCTGTTGGAGGATCTGGCAAAACCCCAACTACAGAATATTTAGTCAGGTTACTGGCAGATTATAAAATTGCGATCTTAAGTAGGGGATACGGGCGGGAAACGAAAGGTTTTATTTTAGCTGATAACAATGCTACCGCAGAAACGATAGGAGATGAACCGCTACAGTATTACCATAAGTTTGAAGATGTAACGGTTGCTGTATGTGAGGATCGCGTTAAGGGAATCGAAAAATTAAAAGAAAACCACGATTTAATTATTTTAGATGATGCCTTTCAACATCGCCCGGTAAAAGCAGGTTTGAATATTCTACTTTTCGAGTTTCGGAAATTAGGTACGTTGCAGTTTTTACTTCCGGCAGGAAACCTGCGCGATGTTTTTGCATCCAGAAAAAGAGCCGAAATTTTATTAGTTACCAAAGCCCCGGTTCCATTATTGCATGTGGCGCAGCAGGCATCGATAAATGAACTGCAACCAAATAGCACACAGAAAGTATTGCACTCTTACTTAAAATATGGCGATCTTAAACACCTTTATTTAGAGGATAGCCGATCATTGGAATCAATTAAAGATTTTGAAATCTATTTGTTAACGGGCATTGCGAATCCAGATCCTTTAATTGAGGAACTGGAAAAGTATAGCAAAACCATTAAACATGAAAAATTTGCTGATCATTATGCATTCAAAACTGATGATATCAAGAAGTTTAAATCGGAATTTGAAGCAGGTAATAAAAAAGAAAAAATCATCATCACAACAGAAAAGGATAGCAAACGTTTAAAAGCTGCGGGATTTAAAGATTTACTGGTAAATTTACCCGTATATTTTTTACCCATCGAGGTTGAATTATTTGAAGAAGATAAGATTACCTTTGATGAACTTATTTTAAACTATGTTAAGAGTAATAGAAGAAACCGTTGAATATATCAAACGCAAAACTGAAAACTTTAAGCCCGAGATTGGTATAATTTTAGGAACGGGCCTTGGTGGCCTGGTGAAAGAAATTGAGGTTGAGCATCAACTGATGTACTCCAACATTCCGAATTTCCCTATATCTACCTTAGAGTTTCATAGTGGTAAGTTAATTTTTGGAACGTTAAACGGAAAGAAAATTGTTGCCATGCAAGGGCGTTTGCATTATTACGAAGGTTATAGTATGCAACAGATTACTTTCCCTGTACGGGTAATGAAAGGTCTGGGTATTGAAAACCTTATAGTTTCTAATGCAGCAGGTTCGTTAAATCCAGCATTTAAAAAAGGAGATTTAATGATTCTCGAAGATCACATCAACCTGCAGCCAGATAATCCATTACGTGGATTGATCGAAAGTTCACTAGGTCCGCGTTTTCCGGATATGAGTCAGCCCTATAAAAGAGATATCATTGCAAAGGCTTTAAAGATTGCAAGCGAGGTTGACATTAAATGCCATAAAGGCGTTTATGTAGCTGTTTCTGGTCCAAATTTAGAAACAAAAGCAGAATATAAATACCTTCGTTTAATTGGTGCAGATGCAGTTGGTATGAGCACCGTGCCCGAAGTGATTGTAGCTAACCATGCCGCCTTACCAGTATTCGCCATTTCGGTGTTAACCGACGAAGGTTTTCCGGAAGATTTACAACCATTTAATCTTGATGAGATTTTGGAAGCTGCAGCAAAGGCGGAACCAAAGATGACTGAAATTTTAACCCGCCTAATTGCTGAGTTATAAGATGGGTAAACTGGCTCAAATTTGTCTTTTAATCTTACTGCTAATCGGCATTAATAAAGCTTTTGCCCAAGATTTAAAAACAAACATCAATAAAAAAACCGAAGCAGATTCTATTAGAAAAAAACTAGATGGGCAGGATTCTGTTATTTATACCGCGAAATTTATTCGTTATACAAAACTTGGTTTGAGCAAAGACAGTATTGTATTGTTGCCTCTTGATACTTCTACCACGAATATTCAGAATTATAGTCCGCTTTTACAGCCGCAGCACCCTACCATTAACAATGGTAATATGGGGCTGTCTGCCAGGCCGCTGCTTTACGAACCAAGTAAAAGAATTGGTTTCGATGTAGGTTTTCATTCATTGGATTATTATGCAATGACTCCGGATGATATTATCTATTACCAGGCAAGGGCGCCCTATACCAGCCTTTATTTGGTAAGTGCAGGACAAAAGGAGCAGCTTTTCAAAATGATTCATAGCCAGAACATTAAAAAAAACTGGAATGTTGGGGTGAATTTTAACCGTGGAGATTCCCGGGGTTTTTACCGTAGACAGCGTGGTGATAATTTAAATGTAGCCGTTTTCTCCTGGTACCAATCACCTAGTAAGCGATACAACATGTGGGCTTCTGCCATTTTTAATACCATGCGTGCTTACGAAAATGGTTCAAATGGCGATACTACTATTTTTGAGCCTGGGTATAACAAAATTGATCGGGCATCTGAAGTGGTGAACCTCACTACAGCCAGGAATTTATACAAAAAGAATACACTCTTTCTAAAGCAAACTTACTACGTAGGCAGGATTGATACCTCTGCTAATGCGAATAATGCCGTTTTGCCTACTAATAAGGTTACCTACACCATAGAATACAATAGCGACAATTATAGCTTTGCTAAAAATGAGCTTGATGCAAATAACATCATGCCAATTGGATTTGCTGATCCTTCGTTTACGAATGATTCTACTAAAGTGCGGCATCTTAAAAATGAGTTTATTTATAGCTTTTTCTTTCGCCCAAAAAACTCAACGGTAATTAAAAATGAACTTAAGGTTGACGCAGGAATTCGTCACGATTATTATACTCATCGCTTTCTGGGTTTTAAACCCGATGGTTTAACTTATGAAGAAAGTCAGTTTACCTACCAAAATACGACCATTTTAGGGTCTGCCGGCTATCGTTTCTCTAATAACATCGATTTCAATCTTGATTTACAACAAATTTTGCAAGGTGAAAATGCAGGCGATTATTTGTATGAGGCCAAAAGCAGAATTCTCCTAAGCAAATCGGTTGGGAGAGTAGAACTTGGTGCTTATGTACAAAATCAATCTCCGTCTCAGCTTTTCAATTATTATCATGGCAACCACTACAGATGGGAAAACACAGGCTTTGAGAAGACAAAAATTGCCAATCTGTCTTTCAATTTTATTAATGATAAGTACGAATTTACGGCCGGAGCGAAGTATTTCTTAACCAGCAATTATTTATATTTTGGTTTAGATAACACCAATGGATCGAATGCAATTTCGCCACGGCAGGTTGATGGAGATATCAGCTTAATCAGATTTGATGTTTCGAAAAAGTGGCGGTTCGGAAAGTTTGTTATGGAGAATTATCTGGCCTATCAAAAAACTGATAGAAATGAAATTTTGAGAACCCCAGAATTCTATACCTATAATAGTATTTATTTGAATAGTACTTTCTTCAAAGTATTGAAATCGAATATTGGCTTTGATGTACGGTATAATTCTGAATATGCTAATTATTCTTATTCGCCTGCTACCGCACAGTTTTATATAGGCAGTAACACGGTTTATAAATCAACACCGATTGTTGATGTGTTTTTTAAGGCTAATTTGAAACGGGCGAATCTTTTTGTTAAATATGATTTTATAAATCAGGGGTTATTTGTACCTGGTTATTATACGGTGAATCGTTATCCTATGCAGGATGCGTTGCTGAAGTTCGGTGTAAGCTGGAATTTCTATGATTAGATTTTTGTCATTCAGGGCGATTTAAAACGAAAGTTACTGAGCTGCATATTTAATGAAACATTAAGGGATTAAGATCATTAAATTGATGAGCTTTTACAGGATCAATAGTTTTCAGGAAGAAAATGGGGAAAGCGCTTTAATGAAACATTAAGGCATTAAGATCATTAAATTGATGAGCTTTTACAGGATCAATAGTTTTCAGGAAGAAAATGGGGAAAGCGCTTTAATGAAACATTAAGGCATTAAGATCATTAAAGTTAATTAGCCACATATAATGAGTGTGAGCAAGAATGGGTGATCTGCGTCTTAATACTGATAGTTTATTCTGCTATAGAAACCTGCTTATAAACGAAAAAAGCCGTTTTGAATTAAATCAAAACGGCTTTTAAAATTTTTAGGCTTTCTTAGAAAGAATAACCTACTGAGAAACCTAATACACGGTTAGTCAATTTGTTATCATTGTTATTTGATCTAGAATCTTTAGATGTAAGATTTGATAATCCTAAACCATAGTTCGCACCAACAGAAATACCTGAATTTAAACGGTAAGCCAAACCAAAGTTTGCTCCGAATTCAGTACTGCTATAATCTTTATCTGCAGCACTACCAAAAGATAAATCGTTTTCACCTGAGGTTGTAACTGTTGAGCTTGAATTGTTTGTGTTATTAACTGCAGTAGCGGTTGATTCTAATTTATTTTTTCCAGATATGTTGAAACCGATGTAAGGACCAGCACTGATTTGAAATGCTCCAGCATCTCCAGTAGGAATTCTAAACACTGCATTAACTGGAACTTCAATAGTCATTAAACTAGCTTTATTACTAGAAATTGTAGTAGTAGTAACGTTTGCTGCTGTTACAACATTTGTTGACTCAAACTTTGCTCCCTTGTTTTGTAATGAAACTCCTGGTTGAATGAAAAAGTTGTTTCCAACACCAAAGTCTGCAAATGCAGTAACATTAAAACCTACATTACTTTTAACATTGTCGTTGAATGAATTTGAGAAAGCGTCATCTCCGCCCATGTGGAACTTAGCTAAGTTTACACCTGCTTTGATTCCAAATCTAGCATCAGAACCCGTCATTGTTGTTGTTTGTGCGAAAGCACCTGTTGCCATTAATAATACTGAAGCACTTAATAATAATCTTTTCATGATATTTTTTCTTTAAGTAAAGAATCTTGTTTTTAAATTTTAGGCCGAAACCTTTTGTTAATTACAAGCCTCAATTCCAAAAGCTGTGCCAAAGTATCAGGTGTGTTACAAAATGTATGGTAAGCCGTTGGTTTACAGTGCCTGTTTTTGATGATTTGATAGCGGAATACCCATAACGGGAATATTTTATGCGCTGTTTAAAATTGTATACAAATCAGGAATTTTATTAAAAGCGGTGTATTTTTAACGCATTACTTTAGTTTATCAACTTACGAAATTTCCAAAGCCAGGAGGGCGGGAAGAATTTCGTCAGTTTAATGATAAATCTTTGAGACTGACAATGTATAGACCATTGCTCATGGCCACCAAAACTTCGTAAGTCAGATCAACTTGCGCAGTCTCGAAGGCCAACGAGCGAGGAAAGACTTCGAAAGTTTAGCGGAAACATCAAGAGACTGACGAAGTTTCTCAACCACACAGGTCATCTAAACTTCGTAAGTCGATGCTTTAGTTTATCAACTTAAGAAATTTACAGAGCCAAGTGGGCGGGAAGAATTTTGTTAATTTAACGGATAAATCTTTGAGACTGACGAAGTATAGGCTATTGCTCATGGCCACCAAAACTTCGTAAGTCAGATCAACTTGCGTAGTCTCGAAGGCCAACGAGCTAGGAAAGACTTCGGAAGTTTAGCGGAAACATCAAGAGACTTACGAAGTTTCTCAACCACACAGGCCATCTAAACTTCGTAAGTCGATGCTTTAGATTGATCAACTTACGAGATTTCCAAAGCCAAGTGGGCGGGAAGAATTTCGTAAGTTTAATGATAAATCTTTGAGACTGACGAAGTATAGGCTATTGCTCATGGCCACCAAAACTTCGTAAGTCAGATTAACTTGCGCAGTCTCGAAGGCCAACGAGCGAGGAAAGACTTTGAAAGTTTAGCGGAAACATCAAGAGACGGACGAAGTTTCTCAACCACACAGGCCACCTAAACTTCGTAAGTCAGAAATTCTAAGTTTTCTGTGGTTTTTTCTTCGCTGCTGGAAAAAGTACATTATTTAAGATCAAACGGTAACCTGCCGAATTGGGGTGTAGATTTAAGTCTGTTGGAGGATCTCCGACGGCGTGCTGGTAATCTTCCGGATCATGGCCGCCGTAAAAAGTAAACTGGCCTTTGCCAATTTCGCCATGGAGGTACCTTACTTCTGCAGCGCCTTTATTTTCACCCAGTACGGTTACACTTGGTTTCACTAAACTCTTCTTAAATGCGGTGGTCTGTCCCATGAAACCTTTAATTACTTTATCATGATTTTGCGTAAGCATAGTTGGAACCAAATCCCATTTTGCAGAAAAATCAAAAAGAGTGAAATAGTCATTGCTTTGATTAAGTGTTCTGAATTGGGTAACATCAATATCAGAAAATTCATAATTCATCGGGTTGTTATCCAGCTTGAAGTTTTGGAAGGCCAATGTTTTATTAAAATCTAATTTCGACTGTGCATTTGGATCTGCTGCGTCGCCATCAAACATCTGTGCGCAGATATCTATGCCATCAGCAGCTAATGCGATATCGAAACTATCTGTTCCAGAGCACATGGCAAACATAAAGCCTCCGCCTGCACAATATTCTTTAATGTGTTTGGCAACCGCCAGTTTCATTTCCGATACTTTTTTGAAGCCTAAGCGTTTGGCTAATTTTTCCTGATTTTTTACATCTTCCTGGTACCAGGTCGCATACCTGAAATTAGACCAGAACCGACCATATTGGCCAGTAAAATCTTCATGGTGCAGGTGTAACCAATCATATTTGCTTAATTTATCATTAATAATATCGTCATCGTAAATTACTTCGTATGGAATTTCTGCGTAAGTGAGTACGAGCGTTACGGCATCATCCCAAGGTAATTTGCTTTTAGGTGAGTATACGGCAATCTTCGGCGTTTTCTCCAGTTTAACCATTTCCATGTTCACCGCCGGATCGCTAATCTCATTTAAAAGATTTACCACTTTTCCATCCGCCAGTACTTCATAAGAAACCCCTCTAATTTTTAATTCGTCTTCCACACTTTTATTATACTTGATTAAGAAGCTTCCTCCACGGTAGTTTAACAACCAATCCACTTCCACTTGCTTGCTAATTGTCCAATAGGCAATTCCATATGCTTTGAGGTGGTTTTTCTGGTCTTCATCCATATAAATCAGAAGGGACGATGCCCGGACACCAAGTGCACAAAACAGGCAAAACAACAGGATATAATATTTCTTTCTCAAAATGATGTCGCTTAAAATACTAAAATACCTCATTTAAACTGTTTAGAAAAATTTAATGGTATCAGATGTAATACAATTTTGTTATTTTTGCCTTTTACTTTAAAAAATGAATTGTTTTTTAAGGCGTTAAAAATTAAATTTAGTACCCAAAATTGATATGAGTAAAGCAATAATAAAAACCGAAAAAGGTGATATGACTGTTGAGTTCTTTGAAAAAGACGCTCCAAAAGCAGTTGCAAACTTCAAAAAATTAGCAAGCGAAGGCTTTTATGATGGTGTAACTTTTCACCGTGTGATTCCTAATTTCATGGTACAAACTGGTTGTCCAAATTCAAAAGATCCGGCTAAAGCACATTTAGCAGGTACTGGTGGCCCGGGTTACAAAATCGATTGTGAGCTTGATGGCGAAAATCAATATCACGATCGTGGTGTATTATCAATGGCTCATGCAGGTCGCAACACTGGTGGTTCTCAGTTTTTCATCTGCCACAGCAGAGCTAACACTGCACATTTAGATCGCAACCATACAGTTTTTGGTAAAGCTATCGAAAATGTTGATCTGGTTGATGATATCCGCCAGGGAGATAAAATTGTAGGAATTGAAATAATCGAAGACTAAAAACGCGTTTAGCATTTGGTGATAAGCGATTTAAATCGTTAAACATCAACTGCTGACTGCTAAACAAAATATTATGAATTTAAGAGGAATTGTTGCCGTATCTGGCAGACCAGGTTTATTTAAACTGGTTGGACAAAATAAAGTGGGTTATATTTTAGAGGGTTTAGATGCTCAAAAAACTAAAGTTGTAGCCAATATCACCAACACAAAGTTAGCTTCGTTAGAAGATATTACGGTTTATGGTGAAGATGAAGAAATCAAATTATCAGATATTTTTGCTAAAATTTCCGAAAAAGGAACTACACCAGATTTAAAAGGTGATTTGCGTACTTATTTCTTAGAAGTGGCACCTGGTCATGATCAGGAAAAGGTATATGCTTCTGATATGAAGAAAATTATTACCTGGTATAACTTATTAAAAGATTTGCCTTTGTTTACTGAGGAAACGCCTGAAACTCCAGGTTCTCCTGCAGAAGTTAGCCTAGCCGAAGAAAAAGTTGCTGCTGATAAAAAGCAGAAAGGTGCAAGTGCTAAAGGTTCAGCAAGTGCTAAAGCCACTACCAAAACTTCAGCGCCTGCTAAGAAAGCAAGCATGACAAGTAAAAAAGGCGTTTAAGCTTTTATTCAAGAATTTCAGAAAACACCAGGCAAATTGTCTGGTGTTTTTTGTTTTAAAAGAAATAATAAAGAATCACTACAATCACCAGTGAGATGATAATGCTGATCCAAAGCATTTTGTTATTGCCGCTCTGGTTACTTCTAAATCGGTATTGACGTTTATATTTATCTAACATATTTTTTTATTTTATGATGTGATTGCATTTCAAATTCCATATCATTTGAAGAATTGTTTATTAAACAAAAATACCATTTACCATTTTGCTTTTTCCATCTTCCCTTATTCCATCATCCCTCTTCCCATCATCCATCTCTAAGCGTGATGATAAGGTTCGCCCTTTAGGATGCTGAAACCCCTGTAGAGTTGCTCTACAAAAAACAATCGAATCATTTGGTGTGAAAAAGTCATGTCAGAAAGTGAAATCAGGCCATTTGCTCTTTTATAAATGCTTTCATCAAAACCGTAAGGACCGCCAATAATAAAAATCAGGTGTTGCACACTTCCAATCATTTGCTTGTTCAGGTAATTTGAAAAATCAATCGAGGTATACTTTTTGCCCTTTTCATCTAATAAAATAACAACATCGCCATTATTAATTTGTTTGTGCAGGAGTTCGGCTTCCTTGTTTTTTTGCTGCGCTTCACTCAGGTTTTTTACATTTTTAACGTCGGGAATAGGCAAAAAACTAAAATTGATGTAATGCTTCAGGCGGCTAATGTATTTATCAATCCCCTCAATCAAATATTTATCTTCCGTTTTGCCAATGGCTATTAAAGTGATCTTCATTTAATATTTTGTTATCTTTAGAATTTTCCGCGATTCAAAGATAATGTTAAATACTCAAGCACAAATTATATCTGGCTACAGCCAAAAAATTACAGATGTAAGTGATCGGATAGATCAAATTAAAAAATTAATAGACCAGCTTTCTTTTGGAAGAATAGGACTATTCCTAGCCGAAATTCTATTTTTTATTTTGCTCCTGAATTCTGCTGATGATGAATGGAGAACACTGGTTCAAATTTTATTGATGCTGCCTGTTTTCGCTTTTGCTTTAATTGTTAAAAAGCAAAGCAAGCTGGATCGCGAAATTGATTATCAAAAACAATTGCTGTGGGTTTATCAAAATGAATGGAATTTGCTGAATGGCATGGTAAATGGTTATGATGATGGTAAAGCTTTCGAGTCAGAAACACATCCTTATACTTCAGACCTTGATATTTTTGGACACGCCTCGCTATATGGTTTGTTGAATCGGTGTTATACCAAAAATGGAAAAGAGTTGCTGGCTAAAAACCTGGCAGAGAAATCATCAAGAGATAAAATTTTAGCCCGACAAGATGCCGTTAAAGAAATGCAAACCAAAATTGACGATACTTTTGATTTTAGGGCAAATCTTCATGGCCATGATGTAGAAAAAATTGAACAAATTAAACTACAGTTAAAATCTCAGCTTGGCGAGCAACTTAGTTTCGTGCGAAATAAGGCGTTAAAATTTTATGTTGCTATTGTTCCTTACATTTCTGGCGCAATAATTTTAGCAGCGATTTTCTTAAACAGCGCATTCTGGAATATCCTTACCATTTATCTCATCATTAACATCGGCTTCATTGTATTGCGGGGTTCGAAGATAAATAAGGTATTTTATAGTTTTGGAGGCGGATCGAATCTCCTTAATGGATATGCAGATGCCATTTTATGGACAGAGAAATACGAGTGGACCAGCCCTTATATTTTAGCTTTATTTAAATCGAAGACACCGGTAAGTATAGAAATTAAAAGCCTTTCTAAGATTATTCAAAATTTCGATGCCAGGTTGAATATTGTGGTCGGTACGGCGTTGAATGCGTTGCTTTTATGGGATTTGAAGTGCTGTGTTAACCTGTATCGCTGGTATCAGTCTTCGTCAAAAGATGTAATCTCTGCATTGAACCACCTGGGTGATTTCGAGGAATTGATTTCCCTTGCTACTTTGGTTCATAACGAGCCTGCATGGGTTTTCCCGGAAATTACCGATAATTTTAATTTAGGCACAAAAGAGATCGGTCATCCGCTAATTGCCCCGAATATTAGGGTAAATAATACATTTTATCTGGAGAATGAACCAACCGTAGATATCGTAACCGGTTCGAACATGGCCGGCAAAAGTACGTTTTTGCGGACTTTGGGGATCAATATGGTATTGGCCTATGTTGGTGCTCCTGTTTGCGCCCAGGCCATGAGCCTTTCTGTTTTTTCTATTAATACTTATATGCGGATTAAAGATTCGCTGAATGAAAGTACTTCGACATTTAAGGCAGAACTGAATCGATTGAAGATGATTTTAGATAATGTAGTTAGTGATAAAGATACTTTTGTATTAATTGATGAGATGTTACGTGGAACGAACAGCCGCGATAAATACTTAGGATCAAAAGTTTTTGTTGAAAAACTGATCAATGAAAAAACGCCGACACTGTTTGCTACGCACGATTTACAGTTGGCAGATCTGAAGAACGACCATGATAAAACGCTTCGTAATTTTCACTTCGATATTCAAATTACAGAAGGGGAAATGAAATTTGATTATAAATTGAAACAGGGTCCTTGTTCAACCTTTAATGCGGCAATCCTGCTGAAGGAAATCGGTTTAACCCTATCTTAGCGTTTTGGATTAATGGAAAGCTATCTAAAAACTTTACACACAAATCTAATTGTTAATGATTTCTTAATAGTAAACTTGCAACTTACGATCAATCAATTGATAAGATGATCAAAGCAAGTGATTTTGGTAGTGATTTTTCATGGGGTGTGGCCACTGCGGCACCGCAGATTGAAGGTGCTTCGCAGCAATATGGCAAGGGTGCATCCATCTGGGATACCTTTTCTGCAAGAAGTGGCAAAATTAAAAAAGGGCATAAACTTGATGTGGCCTGCGATTTCTACCACCGATACCAGGAAGACATTAAGCTGGTTAAGCTTTTAGGTTTTGAAGTGTTTCGTTTTTCTATTGCATGGGCAAGAATACTACCCACAGGCAGAGGAGAAATTAATCAGGAAGGAATCAGGTTTTATCACAACGTGATTGACGAATGCCTCACGCAAGGAATTATTCCATATGTTACGTTATATCATTGGGATTTGCCCCAGGCTCTCGAAGATGAAGGGGGGTGGACGAGCTTCAGTATCAATGTTGCATTTAATTCTTTTGTAAATATCTGTGCTAAAGAATATGGCGATAAGGTTAAAAACTGGTTGGTGTTAAACGAGCCATTTGGCTTTACCTCATTGGGGTATATGCTGGGCATTCATGCGCCCGGCCGAAGCGGATTAAGCAATTTCTTCCCGGCAGTGTTACATACCGCGATAGCGCAGGCCGAAGGTGGAAAGATACTACGCGCCGAAGTTAGCCATGCCAATATTGGTACTACATACTCTTGCTCAGAAATTATTCCTTATACGCAAAGCGACAATGATATTTTGGCCGCAAACCGGGTAGATTGCCTCATGAATAGGTTATTTGTGGAGCCTGCACAAGGGTTGGGCTTCCCCACCGCAGATTGGGATTTGCTGGAGAAGTTTCAGATCGAATACGGTACCTGGCGTTTAAATGATCGCATGAAATTCGATTTTGACTTTATTGGTCTTCAAAACTACTTCCCTTTAACTATAAAATACAATGCCTTTATCCCTGTTATTCAAGCCTGGGAAATAAAAGCCAAAAGCAGGAAAAAGCCACATACCGCAATGGGCTGGGAAATTAATGCCGATAGTTTCTATCGGATTATTAAGCAATTTGCCGCCTATCCGAATATCAAGAACCTGATGATTACCGAGAATGGTGCAGCTTATCATGATAAATTAGGCGATGGCAAGGTAATAGATGCAGAACGCATCGAGTATTTCGAATTGTATTTAAATGCCGTGCTCAAGGCTAAAAATGAGGGGATAAATATTACGGGTTATATGGCCTGGACGCTTATGGATAATTTCGAATGGGCAGAAGGTTTTAATGCGCGATTTGGTCTGGTTCATACGGATTTTAAAACCTTAGCGCGAACGATCAAATATTCTGGTTATTGGTGGCAGGAGTTTTTGAGGAATTAGGTTTGTATTCCTGTTGATGTTCTTTCCTGTTTGGGATTTATAATTCAAGTTTGTTTTGATGAGGATTAAAAATCCTCAGTTAATAGATCAGGAAAAAATTTCCTGACCAACCAAGAAATAACGCTTGTCTAAAAATGAAGGACGCAGATTTAAAAAGATTAAATAAACTGGATTATCTTATCTTCAATTTGAAAGTTAGTAACTTTTAATAGTATGGCGGCAGGTTAAAGTTAGTAACTTGATTGATAATTTAGTCTGAGGTTTCTGTTTTAATAAAATACTGGTAATATTGAGCTTGAAAAATTTACAAACAGGAGTAGCTTTTATTTCTACTGATCGACTTATCTTAATTCCTTTCACTACCGAAATTATCGCTTCAATAACACATGATGAAGGTGCATTATTGAAAGCTAATAAATTGGTTTACGGAAATGGTTGGCCAGATGATGATGCTTGGGAAACATTACCAAAGATTAAGAAAAGCCTGGCACTTGTTACTCATCCATCTGGCTTTGAATCTTGGCTGATCGTTAAAAAAGATGGTTTAGTAATTATCGGTGATGCCGGTTTCAAAGGAAAACCAAGTGTAGAGGGATGTATAGATATCGGTTACGCAATTATTGCAGCTGAGCGAAAGCAAGGGTTTGCTTCGGAAACTGTCCAGGCGTTAATACATTGGGCTTTTGATAAACCTGAGGTCAACTCCATTACGGCCAGTTGTTTAATTTCAAATCCTGAGTCGAGAAAGATCTTGCAGAAATTTGAGTTCAGTGAATTAAACAGGAATAATGAAATGATTTTTTGGGAGAGAGAAAAATAATGCTAATTATTTCCCGCAGATTTCCGAAGATGAAGAACGCAGATTTAAAAGGATTGAATAAGCGGAGTTATTTTCTTCAATTTAAAGTTAGTAACTTTTAAGAAAGGATTTAAGCTTGATGTATATTAACATCGCTACCTTCTTAAATGAAAAATCCCGTTCTGATTTTACTCAAAACGGGATTTTCTTTATGGAGTAAGGAACAAAGAATAAGGAGCAAGGAATAATTAACTTATAGTCTTTATTCCTTGCTCCTTTATCCTTTACTCTTTTATCCTTACTCTTCTAAAGCTCCGCTTTTGCAGCAGCTTCATCTCTGATAATGTTCAACGCGCCACCAGCTTTAAACCAGTCGATTTGTTGTGCATTATAACTGTGGTTAACTGAGAATTGTTCTTCAGAACCATCTGCATGGTGTAATACCAATGTTAATGGTTTATCTGGTGCAAATTCTGTTAAGCCTAAGATGTCGATTTTATCATCCTCAAGGATTTTATCGTAATCATCTTTATCAGCAAATGTTAAACCAAGCATCCCTTGTTTTTTAAGGTTGGTTTCGTGAATACGGGCAAAAGATTTTACCAATACTGCACGAACACCTAAGTGACGAGGTTCCATAGCTGCATGTTCACGAGATGAACCTTCACCATAGTTTTCATCACCCACTACGATCGAACCAATACCTGCCGCTTTATAATCACGTTGAGTTGCTGGAACAGGGCCGTATTCGCCGGTTAATTCATTTTTAACGTTATCTGTTTTTTCATTGAAGTAGTTTACCGCTCCAATTAACATGTTGTTAGAAATATTATCTAAGTGACCACGAAACTTTAACCATGGGCCAGCCATAGAAATATGATCCGTTGTACATTTACCTTTGGCTTTAATTAAAAGGTTTAAGCCTTTCAAATCTGTACCTTCCCAAGGGGTGAAAGGAGCTAATAACTGCAAACGATGAGAAGTTGGAGAAACTAAAACCTCAACTGATGAACCATCAGCTGCCGGCGCTTGAAAACCAGCATCCTCTACAGCGAAACCTTTTGTAGGTAATTCATCACCAGTAGGTGGATCTAGTTTAATTTGCTCGCCTTTATCGTTCGTTAACGTATCGGTTAATGGATTGAAACCCAAGTCTCCTGCAATTGCAATAGCAGCAACCATTTCTGGTGAGGCTACGAAAGCGAAAGTGTTCGGGTTACCATCCGCACGTTTAGCAAAATTTCTGTTAAACGAGTGTACGATGGTGTTTTTCTCTGCTTTTTCTGAACCTGTTCTATCCCACATTCCAATACATGGTCCGCAGGCATTGGTAAAAATTGTAGCATTTAAATCTTTGAAAGTTTTTAAGAAGCCATCGCGATCTGCCGTGTAACGTACCTGCTCAGATCCTGGGTTAATTCCAAAATCAGCCTTAGTTACCAACCCTTTTGCAATAGCCTGGTTAGCAATAGATGCAGCTCTTGATAAATCCTCATAAGAAGAGTTGGTGCAAGAACCGATCAATCCCCACTCTACTTTTAAAGGCCAGCCATTTTTCTCTGCTTCCACTTTCATTTGAGAAACCGGAGTAGCTAAATCTGGCGTAAACGGTCCGTTTAAATAAGGTTCTAATTCATCAAGATTAATTTCAATTACCTGATCAAAATAAGTTTCAGGATTAGCATATACTTCATCATCACCAGTTAAATATGCTGCAATTTTGTTTGCTTCATCTGCAACTTCATTACGATCAGTAGCGCGTAAATAACGCTCCATACTTTCGTCATAACCGAATGTAGAAGTAGTTGCTCCAATTTCGGCACCCATATTACAAATGGTACCTTTACCAGTACAGCTTAAGTTAATTGCGCCATCACCAAAATATTCTACAATTGCACCCGTACCACCTTTTACAGTTAGAATACCAGCAACTTTTAAAATAATATCTTTAGCAGCCGTCCAGCCGTTTAACTTACCTGTTAATTTTACACCAATTAATTTAGGGAATTTCAGTTCCCAGGGTAAGCCAGCCATCACATCACAAGCATCTGCACCACCAACACCAATGGCAACCATACCCAAACCACCTGCATTAACAGTATGTGAGTCGGTTCCAATCATCATTCCGCCTGGGAAAGCATAATTTTCTAAAACTACCTGGTGAATAATACCTGCTCCTGGTTTCCAGAAACCGATGCCATATTTATTTGATACAGATGATAAGAAATCAAAAACTTCGGCACTTTCTGTTCTGGCGTGAGGTAAATCTATTGATGCACCTTCTTTAGCGGTTATTAAGTGATCGCAATGAACGGTAGAAGGAACAGCCACTTGTGGACGGCCAGCCTGCATAAATTGCAAAAGTGCCATTTGAGCAGTTGCATCTTGCATGGCAACGCGATCTGGTGCGAAATCTACATAGTCTGTTCCGCGGGAAAATGCTTTTTTAGGATTGCCATCCCAAAGGTGAGCATACAATATTTTTTCTGATAATGTTAAAGGTCTGCCAACAATCTTGCGTGCCGCATCTACACGAGGGCCGAAGTTTGCATAAACCTTCTTTATCATTTCTATATCAAAAGCCATAATTTATTTATTAAAATTTATTGTCGATAACAACACTAACTAAATTAAGTAATTTTTGACAGACTTACTTTTAAGATTTGTCAAATTGATTATTTAAAACCATTCTATTTATTTTTAAATAAATAAAAAGGCTACCTAATATTATTTCAGATAGCCTTGTAATGTTAACAAATAATATGCTGGTTTGTTTTTTTATTGCTTCGTAGAGATAGGTGTAAACTTTGTTAAATTAATACCTTCTACTGCTAATTTATATTCTTCAATGTTAGGAATGCGACCTAAAATTGCAGATAAGACTACAACTGGCGTAGAAGCCAATAAAGATTCGCCTTTTTTGCCATCCCTGTCTTCAACCACACGGCCTTGGAATAAACGCGTAGATGTAGCCATTACCGTATCTCCTTTAGCCGCTTTCTCCTGGTTACCCATGCATAAGTTACAGCCCGGGCGTTCTAAATACATGATGTTTTCGTATTCGGTACGTGCTGTGCTTTTAGGTAGCGCATCGCTAAATTCAAATCCAGAGTATTTCTGTAAGTATTCCCAATCGCCTTCTGCTTTCAGCTCATCGATGATATTGTAAGTTGGAGCCGCAACTACTAATGGCGCTTTAAATTCTACTTTACCAGTTTGTTTTTCTATGTTTCTCAACATTTGAGAAACGATTTTTAAGTCGTCTTTGTGTACCATACAAGAGCCCACAAAACTTAGGTCTACTTTTTTATCTCCACCATAAAAAGTCAAATCTCTGATGGTATCGTGTGTATAACGTTTAGAAACATCTACGTTGTTCACATCCGGATCTGCAATCATTGGCTCATTGATGATATTCAGATCGATCACAACTTCAGCAAAATATCTGGCATTTATATCTGGCATTAAAGCTGGCTTAATACCCGTTTTGATTTCCTCAATACGTTTGTTTGCTTTGTTGATTAAACCTTGTAAAACCTGGTTATGGTTATCCATACCCTTGTCTATCATGATTTGAATACGTTTTTTGGCGATTTCCAATGATTCAATTAATGTATCATCTTGCGAAATACAGATCGAAGCTTTTGCTTTCATCTCTGCTGTCCAATCTGTAAAAGTGAAAGCCTGATCAGCTAATAAAGTGCCAATGTGAACTTCGATGATACGACCCTGGAATACATTTTCACCATCAAACTGCTGTAGCATTTGCAATTGTGTCGCATGAACCACATCACGGAAATCCATGTGCTGTTTCATTTCACCTGTAAATGTTACTTTAACTGATTCAGGAATTGGCATAGAAGCTTCGCCAGTTGCTAAAGCTAAAGCCACCGTACCTGAATCGGCACCAAAAGCTACGCCTTTAGACATCCGTGTATGGGAGTCGCCACCGATGATGATCGCCCATTCGTCAATCGTAATGTCATTCAATACTTTGTGAATAACATCAGTCATTGCGTGGTATTCACCTTTAGGGTCGCGGGCGGTAATTACTCCAAATTCATTCATAAACTTCATCAGTTTAGGAATGTTGGCTTGTGCTTTTTTGTCCCAAACCGAAGCTGTATGACAGCCAGATTGATAAGCACCGTCAACAATTGGAGAGATAACTGTAGCAGCCATTGCCTCTAATTCCTGAGCAGTCATCAAACCAGTTGTGTCTTGTGAACCTACAATATTAACTTCTACCCGAACGTCAGAACCAGCATGTAAAACTTTACCCGGCGTTAGGCCTACTGCATTTCTATTGAAAATTTTCTCTACAGCCGTTAAACCTTGCCCTTCAATAGATACTTCTTTAGCTGGAGCAAATACTAATGGGGCTTCAATACCTAAAATTCGAGCTGCAAAAGTTTGGATTTTCTTACCAAAAACGATGGCATAAGAGCCACCAGCTTTCATAAATTCCATTTTTTGCGCCGTTAAGGCTTTGGAAATATCGATTAGCTCTTGATCTCCGTTGTATAATTTTTTAGTTTTTGTATTAATGTTAAGTACTGTACCCGTTTCAATTGCGTAAACCTGCTCTAAAATTGGCTCATCATTTTCATTACGAATGACGTTACCATTTTCATCCATTTTCTTTACCCAGTTTTTAAGGTCGATACCAATACCACCCGTTACATCAACTGTTGTTAAGAAAATTGGAGAAATACCATTAGTGCCGCCCACAATTGGCGCTATGTTAACAAATGGGATATAAGGACTGGATTTTTTACCTGTCCAAAGGGCTACGTTATTTACACCCGACATCCGCGAAGAACCTACGCCCATAGTACCTTTTTCAGCAACCAACATCACGCTTTTATCTGGATGTAATGCTTGTAGCGCTTTGATTTCTTCCTGAGCCTCTGGCGTGATCATACATTTACCATGCAATTCACGATCAGAACGGGAGTGTGCCTGATTGCCCGGAGACAATAAATCTGTTGAAATATCTCCAATACCAGCAATAAAAGTAACCACCTTGATTTCTTCAGCTACTTCTGGAAGTTTGGTGAAAAATTCAGCCTGGGCATAGCTTTCCAATATTTCTTTAGCAATATCATTGCCGTTGTTGTAAGCTTCTTTTAAACGATCTGTATCTGCATCGTACAAGAAAACTTGTGTTTTAAGCACATCAGCAGCTTTATGAGCTTTATCTCCATTATCAGCTAAAGCAATATCTAATAAAACTTTGATAGAAGGCCCGCCCTTCATGTGCGATAATAATTCGAACGCAAAATCAGGTGTAATTTCTGCTACAGTGGTTTCTCCTAAAATAATTTCTTTTAAAAATTGTGCTTTAACAACCGCTGCACCGGTAGTGCCTGGCAAGGTATTGTATATGAAAAAAATAACAGCATTTTCTCTGTTAAAATTATTTACACTTTTAATTTGATTGATGATTTCACTCGTTAATTCGGCTCCGTCAATAGGTTTAGGATGAAGACCTTGAGCTTTTCTGTCTTCAATTTCCTGGATATAATCGTTATAAATACTCATCTTAGATAATTTATCCAATTCGTTTCAAGCTTTCACAACATAAGTGTAATGCTATTCACAAAAAGAATACTGCTTTTGTATATTAATTTGTTTAAATTGAATCAAAAAGATTCTAATTCTTGGTTAAAACAAAAATAGAAAAAAGCAACCCGTAATTGCAATTTAGGCAGGCGATTAAGTAATTTGGAATTATTCTAAATTAATTTGAAAGATCAGAATTTTCATTCGTTTTACCCTTACAAACATCTGAATGGTTTTAATTTTTAAGATGCATATTTTGATTCAAAAAATTTAGAAATGGGTTTTTTAATAACCAACAAATGCATTGCTAAAATTTATTAATGAGTATTAATCCAAACAGGTATCATCATCAACATTATAGTAAAACCCTAGAAGCTTTCTTACAACTGTTCAATAATGAACAATATTGTTCACTTACGAACGCATTCCATCGCCGAATATCTTAAAATATAGATTTATTGACTAGCAGCGCAATAAAATTTAACTGGCACAACAATGGCTACTGGCTAAAGCGTTGAAAAAATGAAACCTTTATCAGTAAAAAATTTTAATACCCGGGGCAGTGCATATGCTAATCGATCAAATGCTTTTAAGCTATCATGAAAAACGATAATAGAGCCATTTTCGGTATGTCTGATTACGTTTTGATAACATTTTTCCGGGGAGAGATTGATGTCAAAATCGCCACTGAGTACATCCCACATGATGATGTTTAGTCTTGAGTTGAGAGTTGGGAGTTGAGAGTTGTTTGGCGCTTTAAACTCCGAACTCCAATCTAATGACTCCAAACTCTTGATTTGACTTTTCTTTATCCTCCCATAAGGTGGCCTGAAAAGATTAGATTTAGTAAGTGCCTGACACTTTAAAGTATTTTGTATATAGGTTTCATCGTCGGTTTTCCATCCTTTTAAATGATTGAAGGTATGGTTTCCGATGGCGTGTCCGTCGTTTATGACATGAGCGTAAACGTCTGGATGCTTAGTAATATTATCACCGATGCAAAAAAAAGTAGCTTTTGCGTTAAAGACCTTCAAAGTTTTTAAAACAAAATCTGTAACATTGGGTATAGGTCCATCGTCAAAGGTCAAATAAATAACTTTATCGGTGCGGGATTTATTCCAAAGCAATGATGGATAATACCATTTTAGCAGAAGCGGTGATTTGATCAGGTACATTTAACTTCAAAGTTAGTAAATGCCTGTACAGATTGAAATTATTAAAGTCGTTTATATAGATTTGAAAACAAATTATGAAGATGTTTACCAAAAATAAGTTAATTACCGGATCTGCAATATTAGTTGCTTTAGGCTTAAGTCAAGTTGTTAATGCCCAACAAGTAATTACCATACAGCAGGCTGTTGATAATACCTTAAATAATAACCTCACGATTAAACAAGCCCGATTTAGCGCCGCTATAACTGAAGAGAATTTAACACAATCTAAATATGCGCTGTATCCAAACTTAAGCGCAAGTGTAAGTCCAAATTTAACTTTTGGTCGTGGTTTGGATCAAACTACTTTTCAGGTTACCAATCAAACATCATTATATACAAGTGGTAATCTAAATACTAATGTTGATTTGTTTCAAGGCTTTTCCAAAATTAATCAGATTAGACAAAATAAATTATTATTACAAGCAGACCAAACGAACGTTGATAAAGTTAAAAACGATTTAATTTTGAATGTGGTTACTGCATATCTTCAGGTTTTATATAATACTGATTTAGAAAGAGCATCAAAAGAACAATTAGAAATCGCCAATAAAACTTTAATCCGGGAGAATGCTTTACTTGACGCAGGGAATAAAACCCTTGCCGATGTTTCTCAGGCTAAATCTCAGGTGGCAACTGCAGAGCTTAATTTAACAAATGCTCAGAATGAGTTGTCAATTTCCTATTTAACTCTGGGTCAACTTATGGAAATGCAACCCAATCAGAGATTTGTTGTACAGGCACCCCTGATTGATAATGTTAAAGCTGCTTCTTCGACAGCTAATGCTGATGAAATTTATAATAATGCCTTAAATATTTTTCCAGATATAAAACTGGCAAATTTACGTTCACTAGCTGCTAAACAAGCAATTGCAGTTGCAAAAGGTGCTTACGCTCCTTCGTTAAGTTTAGGAGCCGGACTTAATACTTCTTATTCATATCAGTTTGATTATTTAGGAGCATTTCCTCAGGCATCATTTGCAGATCAGATTAACCAGCGTTTAGGGCAAAGTATTGGCATGAGTTTACAGATTCCAATATTTAATGGCTTTACTGCCCGGTCAAGTGTTCGCAGAGCGAAAATAACTTATCAAAATACCTTAACTTCCGAGCAGCTTGCGAAGAATAATTTAAATAAAGTTATCTTCCAGGCAACAACAGATTTAAAAGCAGCTGAAAGTCGTTACAGTTCTACACAAAATGCTTTCGATGCTCAAAAAGATGCATTTTATGTAGTGGAGCAACGCTATAATGTTGGCTTGGTAAATTCCTTAGATTTCAGTACGGCCCAAACCAATAGAAACAAAGCGGAAATTGATTTTATTCAGGCAAAATATGATCTTTTATTCAGGGCAAAAGTGATTGATTATTATTTAGGGAAACAGATTACGTTTTAGATAAGATTAAGGATCAAAGATCAAGGAGCAAAGATTAAGGAACAAGGAATAAAGAACAAGGATTAAGGAGCAAAGGCAAATTTGAGAATAACATCAATGTAATCATCTCGAAGGGAAAAAAGAGATTAATCATATTACAACATTGTAGCCTTACAACATTACAACTTTAATAAACAAACGAAACATATTAACTATTATGAAACTGAAGCACATATTAATTACCATTGGTGTTATCATTGCCATTTTAATCGTACTGAAGCTTACCGGAGTGATCGGGGGTGAGAAAATGGAAAAAGTAACTACTGAAAAAGCATCGGCAAAAACGGTTGTTGAAACCGTAACGGCGAGTGGTAAAATTCAGCCAGAAACGGAGGTGAAATTGAGCTCTGAAGTTTCAGGAGAGGTAGTCCAATTGACGGTTAAAGAGGGAGATATTGTAAAGGCAGGTCAATTGCTTTGTAAGGTTCGTCCAGATATTTTACAATCTGGATATGAGCGGACTGTAGCTAGTTTTAATGCACAAAAAGCAAGTGTTGCATCTGCGCAACAGCAGTTGATCCAGAACCAGGCTAATTTTGCCAATGAAGAAGCAACCTATAAACGTAATGTAGAACTGTTTAAGAAAAAAGTAATTTCTGCATCTGAATTTGATGCAGCCAAAGCAGCTTATTTATCAGCCAAAGCCACCTTGGCCAGTGCAAAAGAAAGTGTAACCGGTGCTAAATTTACGCTTGAGCAAACTGGCGCAAATGTTAAGGAAGCTGGAGCTAACTTAGCCAGAACAACCATTTATGCACCAGCTGATGGGGTAGTTTCGAAACTTTCCATTGAATTAGGAGATCGTATTTTGGGTACTTCACAAATGGCAGGAACCGAGATTATGCGAATCTCAAACCTATCTTCTATGGAAGTTAATGTTGATGTGAACGAGAACGACATTACCCGTGTTAAAGTAGGTGATAAAGCTTCAATAGAAGTAGATGCGTTCTCAGATAAAAAATTTAGAGGAGTGGTGACCGAGATTGCCAGTTCATCAACAGCTGTTGGAACTGTAACCTCTACATCAGTAGATCAGGTAACCAATTTCTCAGTAAAAATTAGAATCACAGAAGTGATGGAAGGTAAGCAACAGTCGATCTTCCGCCCGGGTATGTCTGCAACGGTAGATATTGAAAGTGCTTCCCTTAATGGTTTGGCTATTCCGATTCAGGCAGTATTTACGGATAGTGGCAAAAGTGCAGATCAGAATCAGGGCAACCAGGAGAATTCTGACAAGCAAAAATCAAAATTAACTGATAAGAAAGTTAAGCAGTTTGTATATGGTTATGATGCTAAAACTAAAAAAGTTAAGAAGGTTGAAGTAACTACAGGGATTCAGAATGATCAGTTCATTATTGTTAAATCAGGACTCAAATCTGGTCAGGAGATTGTTACTGGCCCGTATTCTGCTATCCAGAATAAGCTGAAGGATGGAATGATTGTAGAGAAAACAGCTAAAGACCAATTGTTTAGCAAAGACGGTAAAAAGTAGTTTATAATTAATCGCAAGAAATAGTAACTTGCGTTGTTAAAGGTGTAATATAGCGGTTGGGGTGTAAGGTTTATGGTTTAAAGACGCAAAGTCTAAACCTTTAGCCTTACACCCTTTACCTTATATATTTAATAAATACCTTTTACCTTAAACCTTTTTTATAACATGGTACCTAAAATAGCGATGATAGGGGGCGGTAGCTGGGCTACAGCTATTGTAAAAATGCTATCTGATAATACTTCAGAGAAGGAAATATATTGGTGGATGCGGAATGAAGTTGCGATAGAACATATCAATAGATTCAAACACAATCCTCATTATTTAAGTTCGGTAGAAATTAAATTACCAGAAGATAATATCTCATCTGATATTGCCTGCATCATTAAATCGGCCGATTTCATAATCTTAAATGTTCCTGCTGCTTTTCTAAAAGAAAGTTTAGTTGGAATAACCGCTGAAGATTTAAAAGGAAAGAAGATTATTTCTGCCATTAAAGGAATTGTACCCGAAGATAATTTAATCATTGGTGAGTTTTTACATGAGATTTACAGTGTGCCCTATGATGATATTTTAGTAGTAAGCGGTCCATGTCATGCAGAGGAAGTTGCTTTCGAGAAACTTTCTTACCTCACTATTGCCTGTACGGATATTCAGATTGCCTCTAAATTTGCTGCTTTCTTAAATAACAGATATATTAAAACCAATGTTTCTGATGATATCTTCGGAACGGAGTATGCTGCGGTGTTAAAAAATATTTACGCGATTGCGAGTGGCATTTGTCATGGTATTGGTTATGGTGATAATTTCCAGGCAGTTTTGATTAGCAATGCTATTCGTGAGATTAAGCGTTTTGTTGATGCAGTGCACCCCATTAACCGTGATATTAAAGAGTCAGCCTATCTTGGTGATCTTTTAGTTACGGCTTATTCTCAATTTAGCCGTAATCGTACTTTTGGAAACATGGTTGGGAAAGGCTATACGGTTAAATCAGCACAGCTGGAAATGAACATGATTGCTGAAGGTTATTATGCTGTAAAATGTATGCATATCAAAAATCAGGCTTATGAAGTGGATATGCCCATTAGCAAGGCCGTACATAACATCTTATATAATAACCGTTCGCCGCGGATTGAGATGAAATTGCTTGCTGAAAAGTTGAATTAGTATTTTTGGTTTTAATAACTTTTTTGCTTTATTTTTTTGTCAAAACTAAATCGTAATTAACAGCTTCGGTATTAAAACAAAATTAAAGATTCACTGTTATCATCTGAAATAAATATATAGGCCATGAAAAAGAAATTTTCAATCGGATTATTAGCGCTCGCATTAGTTGGTGGATTAACCTTTAACGCAGGTGCGCAAGAGAAAAAAACAGAAGTAGGAAAAGCATTAGATCATACAGGTAAAGCAATTGGAAAAGGGGCAAAATCTGTAGGTAATAAAACTGCTGAAATTGCAGTTAAAGGCGGATCGAAAGTTGCAGATAAAACCTGGAAAGGTAAAATGGCACCAGATGGTTCTGATGTTTACATCAATGCTAAAAATGAAAAATATTACGTGAATGCTAAAGGTGCAAAGATTTGGTTAAAACCTAGCCAGATCAAAACCAGACCACAATCTAAAAAATAGTATCTGGTGCATTTGGTAATAAAAGCAGCTCAACAAAATGAGCTGCTTTTTTTGGCTTATAATTTTAACGAAAATATACTTTTGATGTAGAAATCGTCGTTTGGTGCCGTACTTTCCAGATGTATGTCAACCTGATCTATCAGCAATCGCTCTGTTTTGTTTCCATTTATTTTCAGGTTGAGTTCCATAGGCTGGCGGTTGCCCAGTTTCAGAAAAAATGTGTTATTAATGCTTTTAGCAAGCGAGGTAATGCGGGAGGAGAATAATTGGTTAAATGCATATGTGTTGGTTCCATAGGAGAAAGATTGCCTGATGTTAAATTCTATTGGCTGCGAAACGCCTTGATTGTCTTTGTAATAAAGTTGGATCTGATCTTTACTAAATGCGCCAGCATTTGCTACGTTTAATAAATCTGATCCATTACTTCCTTTAATGGATAAACTTAAATAAGATTCTATAGTTGGGGAACATGCACAAAGTCCGCCGCCCTGATCAATTGTTTTTTTGCAACCAATGCCTATAATAAACATGAATGCGAGAACGATAAAGACTTTTTTCATAATTGGTTTTTTTCTTTAAACGACTGTGCTATTGATATCGCTACAGCGTTGAGAAATAATACTGCAAAAAAAAAATCCCGATAGGAGATTGCTATCGGGATTAATGTAAAGGTGATTATCTAAACGATTGTACCGTACAAATCGAAATCCTCTGCTCTGTCTATTTTAACCTGGACAAAACTTCCATTGGCGGCATAACCTGTTGAAGCATCTATTAAAACTTCGTTATCAACTTCAGGTGAGTCGAACTCTGTTCTGCCTACAAAGAAGTCGCCTTCTTTTTTATCTACTAATACTTTAAATGTTTGACCTACTTTTTCCTGGTTAATATCGAAAGAGATACCTTGTTGAATTTCCATAATGTCATCAACACGTTGTTGTTTCACTTCCTCCGGCACATCGTCAATTAGTGTATGTGCATGTGTTTTCTCTTCGTGAGAGTAAGTAAAACAGCCTAAGCGATCGAATTTAGTGTCGGAAACCCAGGCTGCCATTTCTTCAAAATCCTGCTGTGTCTCGCCTGGATAACCACAAATTAAAGTGGTACGCATGGCAATATTAGGAACCTTATCTCTGATTTGATTAACCAGGTCGATTGTTTTTTGTTTGGTAGTACCGCGGCGCATCGATTTCAACATATTATCGGTAATGTGCTGCAAAGGCATATCCAGGTATTTACAGATGTTATCACGCTCATTCATCGCGTCTAAAATTTCCATCGGGAAACCACTTGGGTATGCATACTGTAAACGAATCCATTCAATGCCTGGTACATCCGAAAGGCGACGCATTAATTCATCGAGTTTACGAACGCCGTAAAGATCCAAGCCATAATAAGTTAGATCCTGCGCAATTAAAATCAACTCTTTTGTGCCGTTTTTAGCCAGGATTTTTGCTTCATTAACCAATTCTTCCATTGGCTTACTCATGTGCTTTCCACGCATCAACGGGATGGCACAAAAGGAGCATGGACGGTTACAGCCTTCTGCTATTTTGAAATAGGCAAAATGTGATGGTGTAGTAAGCAAACGCTCGCCAATGAGTTCATGTTTGTAATTTGCACCCAATTCGTGCAGGATATTTTGTAAGTCGTTTGTGCCGAAAAAAGCATCAACGTTGGTAATTTCTGCTTCTAATTCTGGTTTGTAGCGTTCAGATAAACATCCTGTTACAACAACTTTTCCAATTTTACCAGCTTCTTTTAATTCACTGAATTGCAGAATGGTATCAATTGATTCTTGTTTAGCATTATCGATAAAACCGCAGGTATTGATTACTACGATATCGTCTTTCCCCATCTTATCAGATTCGTGAACCACATTTAAATTGTTTCCACGCAACTGACCCATTAACACCTCCGAATCGTAGATATTTTTTGAGCAACCCAAAGTAATTACGTTGATTTTAGGTTGTTTAATTGCTGCTTTAC
Organism: Pedobacter sp. N23S346; assembly: GCF_048515415.1. NCBI lineage: Bacteria > Pseudomonadati > Bacteroidota > Sphingobacteriia > Sphingobacteriales > Sphingobacteriaceae > Pedobacter > Pedobacter sp. N23S346. Next base: position 133,599 of record NZ_JBLYEE010000004.1, on the reverse strand, counting down.
TTCTTGCTATTTTTGTATTCATATTCCGTGATTGTACTAACCTTTCAGCACAGATTAAAATGATTATTAAAGATTACACTGATACTCTTTGAACTTCACAGCTGGTGTTTCCGAAGTTGATCAATAATCCAGTTTTTATTTTGCTTGCTTTTAAATAAGAAATGAGTTGATTTTGAAATATCTTAGGTTGGAAACCAGTAACTGACTTTAGCTCCACTATAACTTTGTCCTCAACCACTAAATCGCATCTGAATTTACCAATTAAGTGACCTTCAAATATGACAACAAATTCTTTTTCAACTTCAAAGCTAAGCCCAGCCTGATGAAGTTTTATTTTGAGTGCATTAACGTATATTTTTTCCAAAAAGCCTGGGCCTAATTGCGTATGGACTTTGTATGAGCAGCCAATAATGGTTTTAGTAAGTTGTTGATGAAGGTATTCTTCCATTATTGAATTTACACAAAAATCTGTGTAATCTTTCCATCCGTGGAATCAACCACGAAGTGTATCTTACTTAAACAAACTATTCACAAACTCCTTCTTATCGAAAAGCTGTAAATCACCTATTTTCTCACCCACACCAATATATTTAACAGGAATTTTAAACTGATCTGAAATCCCGATTACTACTCCACCTTTGGCAGTTCCATCAAGCTTGGTGATGGCTAAAGCATTTACATCAGTGGCTTCTGTAAATTGTTTACATTGTTCAAAAGCATTTTGTCCGGTGGAAGCATCCAAAACCAATAATATTTCATGTGGTGCATTCGGTATAACTTTCTGCATCACCTGCTTAATTTTGCCAAGCTCATTCATCAAGCCAACTTTGTTGTGCAAACGACCGGCAGTATCAATAATTACTACATCTTCACCTGTGGCTACAGCAGATTGTAGTGTATCGAAAGCTACAGATGCCGGATCAGAACCCATGGCTTGTGCTACCACTCTTACGCCGACACGTTCACCCCATAATTTAATCTGATCTACGGCAGCAGCCCTGAAAGTATCGGCAGCACCTAATACTACCTTAAGTCCTGATTCTTTTAATTTATGGGCCAGCTTGCCAATAGTGGTGGTTTTACCCACGCCATTTACACCAACCACCATAATCACATAAGGTTTATGGTCGCCATATTCAAACTGGCGAAAATCATTACTGTTGTTTTCTGATAAAAGCAGCTGTATCTCATCGCGAAGAATGAAATTTAGTTCAGACGTATTGAGGTACTTATCTTTTGATACGCGGTCTTCAATCCTTTTAATAATTTTTAATGTGGTGCTTACGCCAACGTCAGAAGTTACTAAAACTTCTTCCAGGTTATCAAGCACTTCATCATCAACAGAAGATTTCCCTGCAACGGCCTTGGTAATTTTGTTGAAGAAACCATCTTTGGTTTTCTCTAAACCTTTATCCAATGCTTCCTGAGCTTCAGGTGCAGTTTCTTTCTTTTTGAAAAAATCGAATAAGCCCATTATTTATTAATTATGTTTTTTAAGAAATCGGTAGGTGTTTGTGCAGGTATTTACCTCCTGTGAAATCTTTTGTATTTCTGGTTACGATAAGATCAGTTTGATTTGAATGTGTTGATACATTTTAAATCAATGTCGCCAAACGATTTGTATCTAAGAATATCTTTACAAGGCATGTTTAGCTTTAAGATATTCCCATCTAGCTTGATCAACATCAATATTTTTTTTAACTTCAGTACGTCCTTCAACAAATTCACTTCCAGTTAATAACAGGACTGCATCATTTAAAATAATTACCTCAACTTCTTTGTTTTTTACATCAAAGCCATCGGGAACAACAATTGTTCCATTCTCAGAAACTTTGGTTTTAAATATATACGCTTCCATGGCTTGTTTTTTCAAAGATAATCAATTATTTTCTATCGTAAATTTCGCCAACAAAAAAAGCCCTTCCGGTTAAAACGGAACGGCCTTTAATATTTTATATTAAAAAATATTAACCTTATTTAGATGCGATAGCATCTTTTACGTGGTCGTTATGAACGATAAGTTCTTTGAATGAATAAGCACCACTTTTAGGTGATTTAACCATTGTAATTACTTTCGAATATTCTTTACCTGTACCTGTTTTAAGGGTTGCAACTACTTTCTTTGCCATGTTCTTATGTTTTTAATGATCGAATTAGAGAATGTTGGAATGAGAGAATTTTTTAACTCAATCATTCAATCAATCTGTCATTCAATTATTTTATCTCTTTGTGTACGGTTACTTTTCTCAACACTGGATTGAATTTTTTCAATTCTAAACGCTCAGTTGTGTTTTTACGGTTCTTGGTAGAAATATATCTAGACATACCTGGCATGCCACTTTCTTTATGTTCAGTACATTCTAAAATAACCTGAACTCTGTTACCTTTTTTTGCCATTATAATATAAATTTAAACTGTTAATCTCAACAGTTAATGTTTTTTACAAAAATCCTTTTTTAACGAAACGGTTGATGGCTTCGCTGATACCCACTTTATTAATGGTTTTAATCGCTGAAGTAGAAACTTTCAACGTAATCCAACGGTTTTCTTCAGGAATATAAAATTTCTGAAGTTGAAGGTTCGGGTAAAATTTGCGTTTGGTTTTAACGTTTGAGTGAGAAACGTTGTTACCTACCATTGCTTTTTTTCCTGTTAAATCACAAACTCTTGACATGACTTGTAAATATAGTTGTTAATATCGTCCGCTTAATTTTTTTAAGAGTGTGCAAATATCTGAATAATAAATGAAAAGCGCAAGAGTGGCGCTAAATATTTTCATATATTTTTTAAATAATGTGGAGGATTGATTTTAATGTGGTTTGAATATTTCTCCTTATCATTATTTAATTAAATTAGCCGATACTAATCCAAAACATATAATCGAGCGATGCAAATTACATCTTTTAAGCAATACGAAGAAGATTTTAAGAAAAGCGTAGAGAATCCCGAGCAATTCTGGGGGGAAGTTGCGCAGAATTTTCAATGGCGAAAACCCTGGTTTAAAGTATTATCGTGGGATTTTAAAGAACCCAATATCAAATGGTTTGAAGGCGCAAAACTTAACATTACTGAAAATTGCCTGGATCGTCATTTAGAAAAAAACGGCGATAAACCAGCCATTATCTGGGAGCCAAATAGCCCTGAAGAAGAAAGTGTAACGTTAACTTATAAGATGTTGCACGAACGTGTTTGCCGTTTCGCCAATGTATTAAAACGCAACGGTGCAAAAAAAGGCGACCGCATTTGTATCTATATGCCCATGGTTCCGGAGCTTGCCATTGCGGTTTTAGCTTGTGCAAGAATAGGTGCAGTGCACTCCGTAATTTTTGGTGGATTCTCTGCGAAATCTATTGCAGATCGAATCAACGATTCACAATGTAAATTGGTGATCACTGCAGATGGCGCCTACCGCGGAAGTAAGCAAATTCCTTTAAAGGATGTAATTGATGACGCCTTAATTGGTTGCCCTACGGTTGAAAAATGTATCGTTTTAACGCATGTACGTACCCCGGTTTCGATGTTAAAAGGACGTGATGTTTGGTGGGAAGATGAGGTTAAACACGTAAATGATATTTGTGAAGCTGAAGAAATGGATGCCGAAGACATGCTTTTCATTCTTTATACTTCAGGTTCAACCGGAAAACCAAAAGGCGTGGTGCATACTTGTGGTGGTTATATGGTTTATGCTGGCTACACCTTTGCCAATGTATTTAATTATCAACCGGGCGAAGTTTATTTTTGTACTGCAGATATTGGCTGGATTACCGGCCACTCTTATATTGTTTATGGTCCACTTTCTCAAGGCGCCACCTCTGTGTTGTTCGAAGGCATTCCAACTTATCCAACACCGTCGCGCTTTTGGGATATTGTAGAAAAGCACAAAGTAAATACCTTATATACCGCGCCTACAGCCATCCGCTCTTTGATGAGTTTTGGTGATGAGCCATTGGAAGGAAAAGATTTGAGCAGTATTCGGGTTTTAGGGTCGGTAGGAGAGCCTATCAACGAAGAAGCATGGCATTGGTTCGATGAGAAAATAGGACACGGTGAAGCGCCGATTGTTGATACCTGGTGGCAAACTGAAACCGGAGGGATTATGATTTCGCCAATCGCAACCGTTACGCCGACTAAACCTAGTTTTGCCACTTTGCCTTTACCGGGAATTCAGCCTATTCTGGTGGATGAAAACGGAAAAGAAATTCTGGGTAATGATGTGATGGGGAACCTTTGTATTAAATTCCCCTGGCCGGGGATGTTAAGAACAACTTATGGCGACCATGAGCGATGCAAGCAAACTTATTTCTCCACTTACCCGGATCTGTATTTTACCGGAGACGGATGTATGCGCGATCAGGATGGTTATTATAGAATCACCGGCAGGGTAGATGATGTTTTAAATGTTTCAGGGCATAGAATTGGTACTGCCGAAGTGGAAAATGCCATTAACATGCACGCAGGTGTAGTAGAAAGTGCTGTAGTTGGTTATCCTCATGATGTGAAAGGACAGGGCATTTATGCCTTTGTAATTAATCCGGAAATGCATGGTGAGGCAGAGCTAACCAAAAAGGATATCTTACAAACGGTTACCAGAATGATTGGTGCCATTGCTAAACCAGATAAAATATTATTTGTTTCGGGATTACCGAAAACGCGTTCAGGAAAGATTATGCGTAGAATTTTAAGGAAAATTGCTGAAGGCGATATCGCTAATTTAGGCGACACTTCTACTTTACTTGATCCGAATGTGGTTGAAGAGATTATCGAAGCGGCGAAGGCTTTGAAATAGTTATAATATCGATCAAACAAAAAATGCTCCCGAATTCGGGAGCATTTTTTGTTTAAAAAGCTTGTAATTAGTAACCTGGGTTTTGAGCTATATTTTTATTCGCATCAATCTCTATTTGAGGAATTGGAAAAACCAGATTATTTGCATTCCATGGAATTGATCCGATATTAGTTTGGGTTCTTTTGGCATCATGCAGTGCAAAACCTTCGAAAGCAAGTTCCAGTTTTCTTTCTGTGAGAATATCAGCTAAAGTTGCTGTGGTAGTTGTCAATCCAGCTCTGCTTCTTACTACTGCTAAATCTTGTAAAGCCGTTTGGCCACCAATTGGTGCGGCAGGTGTTAAACGAGCATTGCATTCTGCTCTGATTAAGTACATTTCCGCTAATCTAATAATCGAAACATTTCCATACTGATTGGCGAACTTTGAAGTGAACATATCTCCATCATCGTAAAACGCATTAATACGATCATCCGCTGCACTATAAGTTTTATCTATCCAACTCTGAGAAATAACAGCATCTCCGCGACCACCATATGTTGATGAACCATAGAATTCGTTGTAACCGTTAAATCCTGTCAGCGTTCTCACTTGAATAGAGAATACGTCTTCCGTAGTATTTGATCCAACGGCTGAACCCATAACTGGAAAAGCACCAATAAACGTTGGTGTTAAAGTATAATTGCCTAAAGTAATTACTCTATTGGCAGCGGCACCAGCTGCTGCATAATTGCCCATCTGCAAGTATATTCTGGCTAACATACCTGCCGCCGCAGATTTAGTGGCAAAAAAACCATTTGTTGCAGGTAATTTACTTTCTGCTTCAGTAAGATCAGCAATAGCCTGTGTATAAACTGCCGCAACAGTAGCCCTGCTTACATAGCTGCCTTCAGTTACGGCAGTTGTTGGGGTGAGAACAAGTGGAACACCAAGATTTGTTGTTGGAGATCCATCATTATAAGCTTTACCAAATAATCTAACCAGGTCAAAGTAAACCGCACCCCTGATAAATTTTGCCTCACCTTCAATTCTATTCTTTTTTGCTGCATCTACTTTATCTATTGCCGCAATTACATTATTTGCATCATTAATTGCAGTGTAGCCATCAGCCCAAACGTTATTTACAAAAGTGTTGGTTTTTAATATTGATTTATTGATCGTTTGTGTAAGCTCTTCATAAGTCCCAAACCAATTTATTGCATCGGTATTAGCTAAAAAATCAGCCATAAGAAATGGTCTGCCTCCATAGAGATTTCTGCTACCTAAGGCAGAATAGGTACCGACTAATGCAACTTCCACATCTTTTGACGTTAGAAGGGCTTTGCTTTGGTCAATTGTATCTACAGGAGAAATTTCAAGTGCTTTTTTGCAGGATGAAGCTCCAAAAAGAATCATGGCTGCCATTAGCAAATTATATATATATGTCTTTTTCATGTTTTTGCTCTTTAAAATTACAGACCAATGTTTATGCCTAAGGAAATTACGCGGGGTTGCGGAGCAGAGTAAAAATCTACTCCCTGATTAATATTTGAAGATTGATAATCAGCATTTACTTCCGGATCCCAACCTTTGTAGCCGGTAATGGTAGCCAGATTCTGAGCCGTAGCGTATAGCCTCAATTTGCTTAACTTAATTTTTGTTAAAACTGCCGTTGGAAAAGTGTAGCCAAGTGTTAAGGTTTTTAAACGAATATAATTACCATCTGATAGATATCTTGTGGAGTTACCAACGCCGTTTCCAAGTCCTAAACGAGGTTCCGGAACCATGGTGATATCTCCTGGTTTATCCCAATAACTCATTTGATCTGCTGTTTGGTTATCATATCCGTTTGAACCATTGGCACTCATGTATTGACCTCCGGCATTGAAAATTTTATTTCCGGAAACACCTTGGAAAAACAAACCCAAATCAAAGTTTTTATAAGAAAAGGTATTGTTTATTCCGAATGTATATTTTGGGTTCGGATTGCCAGCAAATATTCTCTGCGCTTCGTTAATATTTGTTGTAGTTCTCCTGTCGATGTTCCCAGCTGCATCTGTGGTATTTCGGTAGTAAAGTGCGTCTCCATTTGCAGCGTCTACACCTGCATATTCCGGTAAATAGAAAACACCAATTGGTTGCCCTGTAATTGCTGCATTAATTTCATTGGTATTTAGTACCTGTCCGCCAAGATCAGTGATTTTGTTATTATTAATCGCTCCCGTTATTGCGGTAGACCATTTAAATTCGCCCACAAAGTTTTCTGAATTAATCCCCAATTCAAATCCGGTGTTTTTTAATTTACCTAAATTCTGGGTTATAGTGCCAAAGCCAGTTGTTTGTGGTATCGGCACGTTTAGCAGTAAGTCTGTGGTGTTTTTTTGATAGAAATCGAACGTACCAGTAATCCTGTTTTTTAGAATACCAAAGTCTAAGCCTAAATCCAACTGTTTAGTTTTTTCCCAGGTTAAATCTGGATTGGCAATTCTTGATGGAATTTGCCCTGCTGAACCGCCATAAGCACCTGTTCCACTAAATAATCCACGGGCAGCGTAATTTCCAATTTCTGCATTACCTGTTAAACCGTAACTGGCTCTTATTTTTAATAAGCTAATCGTCTCGCTCTGTTTAAGAAAATCTTCTTCAGAAGCAATCCAGGCTACAGATCCTGCAGGGAAGTATCCATATCTATGATTTTCACCAAAGCGGGATGACCCATCTGCTCTTACGCTAAATCCAACCAGATATCGGTCATTATACTTATAGTTTGCTCTGAAAAAATAAGAAAGAAAACTAAAAGCACTCTCATTACTTGTTGCAATAACCTTTGTAGCTGCCGAACCTAATTTAACATAAGCATCGCTTGGAAAATCCTGACCTTCTATTGTGCTATATTTCGTAGTAGACTTTTGGTAACTCGTTCCTAAAATGGCATCAAAACTGCTTTTTCCGATTGTTGTATTGTAACTGAAGAAATTATTGGTATTTGCATTAATTACAAAAGTGGAAATATTCTGCCCATCGCCGTTTGATGTTCCTGTGTTTCTAAAAGTTAAGGAACCATAATAACTCTCTTCGTTTTGGTTTAAGTTATCAATAGAAAAGTCTGTACTAAATTTTAAACCTTTTGCTATGTTTACATTTGCGAATGCTTTGCCTATTGTGCGATAAACAGTTGCTTTATAAGCAGCATTTTCAATGCCAATAAATGGATTATAATATACTGGATAATTTGATGCAGCACCTGGCAATGTTCCACTGATTAAACCTGATCTTGGATCGATAAAAGGCGTAATAGGAGATAAAGCTACTGATTGTAATGGGCTGGAGAAAGCATTATCATTAGATAAACGATTATTGATACTATTTGAAAAGTTTAAATTTATTCCAACTTCCAGAAAATCGGTTACTTTATTCGTTAAGTTTAACCGGCCACTGTAACGTTTGTAGCTATTGCCAACAATGATTCCTTTTTGGTCTAAAGCTTGTCCACCCATGTAAAACTTGGTTTTTTCATTGCCTCCTGTTAGATTTAGATCGTACTGTTGTGTTACTGGGTTGTCCTGAAATGATTCTCGCTCCCAATTGGTATTTACCTTGTAAGTTTGATAATCATTATTGCCAGCAGAGTAACGATTAAATCTGCTCTCTACAACTGAGCTATAATCGTCAAGTGCTTCCTGTAGAGTTGCATAATCAGTTGTGTTTGCAAAATCATCTTGTGCACGACCAATACCTGCTCTTCTTAACAATTGAACATATTGTTCAGCATTTAAAAACTCCCTATGGTTTGAAGGTGTGCTTATCCCTCCCAGGGCATTAAATTGGATCAGTGTTTTACCTGCTTTCCCTTGTTTTGTGGTAATTAAAACTACGCCATTGGAAGCCCTTGCACCATAAATAGCAGATGCTGATGCATCTTTTAATACCTCAATAGATTCAATATCGTTTGTGTTTAGATCTGCTAATGCGCTTGTTGGAGCCGTTGTGCTTGAAAAATCTCCAGACGTAATAGGGATTCCATCCACAATATAAAGTGGTTCACTACCAGCGGTTACAGAAGCTGCTCCACGTACCCGAACTGTAATACCCTGGCCAAGTTTGCCATTTTGTGCTGAAATTTGAACGCCAGCTGCTTTACCTTGCAAAGCCTGCTCAAAACTGGTAACAGGTAAGTTTTCCAGGTCTTTTGATTTTACAGAAGCCACTGAGCCAGTTACGTCTCTTTTACTCTGCGTACCATAACCTACAACAACCACATCCGATAGCGTGGTGTTTTCTTCTTTAAGATTGGCATTGATAGAAGTTCCTGTAATCGGGATTTCTAAAGTGGTGTAACCTATAAAACTAAAAACGAGTGTCTTCGCATCGTTCGGAACATTGAGTTTGTAAGTACCAGTTGCATCACTTTGCGTGATATTGGATGGTAAGCCTTTTACAAACACACTTACGCCCGGAATAGGACCGGAAGTGCCTGAGGTAACTTTGCCACTAATTACTTTGCTTTGTGCGAAAGCAAACGAAATTAATCCGAAAGTTAAAACCATACTAAGTAGGAGTTTTTTCATTAATTGTTTAGTTTTAGTTGATAATAATCAGTTCTTTCCATGGAACGATAGATGAATTTAAATAAAAAAAGAATATAAACATGTAAAGAATAACTTCTGAAGATTATTTAATATATAAATATGGATTTTCTTTCAAAAAAGGCATAAAATTGATGTAGGATCTTGAAAAATGCTTGCCAATTTTACTTTTATGATATACATTAATGATCTGGAAATAAAAAGAAAGTCGAATCGGCTAAAAAGAAAGTTTAAATAAGTAAGTCTGATAACTTTTGATCATTTAAGATGTTATGAATACCTGGGAACGTTGCAACAAAATAAAACAGGAGGAGTTATTGTGATGAATCAATTGATCATAAAATTAAATTGCAAAAAGGTGGGCTAAATCCGTGCGTTTGTAATAAGTAATAGTAAGTATAAAAAATATGGAAGAACAAGTTAGGAGATTTGCAGAAAATCCGATTTTATCGCCAAAAGATTTAGTTCCAAGTCGGGCAGGTTTAGAAATTGCCTGTTTATTAAATCCGGGCGTATTCAGGTTTGATGACAAAGTTTGGTTATTGATTCGGGTAGCGGAACGGCCTGAACCGGTTCCGGGTGTGATCTCTTTTCCTGTATTAAAAGATGGAGGGATTGAGATCATCACAATTAATGAAAATGATCCTGATTTAAGAATAGAAGATCCCCGGATCATTAACTTTAAAGGTACAGATTACTTAACCACACTTTCGCATTTAAGGCTGGTTTGCAGTGAAGATGGTGTTCATTTTTATCAGGCGGAAGGTTTTCCTTTATTGCAGGGAGAAGGGGAAAACGAAGCTTTTGGAATAGAAGATTGCCGGGTTGCACAAATTGGCGACACTTATTATTTAACTTATACTGCGGTTTCTGCACATGGTGTTGGAGTGGGCTTACGTACCACAAAAGATTGGAAAACTTTCGAAAAGCATGGCATGATCATCGCTCCGCATAATAAAGATTGTGCCATTTTCGAAGAAAAGATTAATGGAAAGTTTTATGCACTTCACCGTCCGAGTAGTGTAGGCCTTGGTGGAAATTATATTTGGTTGGCTGAATCTCCAGATGGCATTCATTGGGGAAACCACAAATGTATTGTCAAAACCAGAAAACATCAATGGGATGGTGCACGGGTTGGCGCAGGTGCTGCCCCGATAAAAACAGATCAGGGTTGGCTGGAAATATACCATGGTGCTAACGCAGATCATCAATATTGCCTGGGCGCTTTTTTAATGGATTTGAACGATCCTTCAATAGTTATTGCGCAAACAGATGAGCCAATAATGAAACCGACAACTGATTATGAGCTGAATGGTTTTTTTGGAGAAGTTGTATTTACAAATGGTCATACAATTGATGGTGATGAGTTAACCATTTATTATGGTGCCGCTGATGAATTTGTTTGTGGGGCGAAGGTTTCGATTAAAGAAATCTTGAGTGCGCTGAAACCTGTTTAATTACTTTGCCACGGAAGCACGGATTGACACGGAATTTTAATGTGTTTTACTAAGGTGGATTACAAATCCACAGCTCAATAATCTGGAAAGTTTTTCCAGACCAACACTTAATTTTTCTGCACGCAAACCAATGAACTAATGGCCATTGAACCAATGAACATTTTTTTTGCCACGGAAGCACAGATCGACACGGAATTTCGATTTGTTTTACTAAGGTGGATTACAAATCCACAGCTCAATAATCTGGAAAGTTTTTCCAGCCAACTTAATTTTTCTGCACGCAAATCAATGAACTAATGACCGTTGAACATTTTTTTTGCCACGGAAGCACGGATTGACACGGAATTTTAATGTGTTTTACTAAGGTGGATTACAAATCCACAGCTCAATAATCTGGAAAGTATTTCCAGACCAACGCTTAATTTTTCAGCACCCAAACCAATGAACTAATGGCAATTGAACCAATGAACATTTTTAGTTGCCGCGGAAACACAGATTAGCACGGAATTTCGATTTGTTTTACTAAGGTGGATTACAAATCCACAGTTCAATGATCTGGAAAGTACTTCCAGACCAACACTTAATTTTTCTGCATCCAAACCAATTAACTAATGGCCATTGAACCAATGAACATTTTTTTTTGCCACGGAAGCACAGATCGACACGGAATTTCGATTTGTTTTACTAAGATGGATTACAAATCCACAGTTCAATGATCTGGAAAGTATTTCCAGACCAAAACTTATCAAACCAATACTTATAAAAAAAGCGATTCCTGTTTCCAGAAATCGCTTTTTTGCATTGTTTTTGTTTATCGTTTATCGTCTCGCGGAGCTTTAGTCTTTAAGCTTTCCGCTTTAGTCTTTGTTCTTTAATCCTTGTTCTTTAATCTTTCTTAGTATCCAAAAATCTGCTCCAGCGTCAATTTAGTAACCGGACCAAATTTGGCTAAATCGGCCATGTTGATTTTTTTCTCTGAAGCAACAATACAATAGTTGTAAGGCTTAGCCGATAAATTATCATGGTGAAAAGTATTAATATCAGTAAAGTTTAATGGTTTTAGGTTGGCGTATTCATCAATTCTGGAATCGTGGTCAAAACCAAGTTTTTGATCAGATAAATAGCTGGCGATAATACCATCCTTAGTGATTCGGGAAGTTTCTAAACCATTTAATGAATTCGCTTTAGATAGGTCGAAAGATTTATCAGATTCTGGAAGTGTATTTAACAATTCATTCATGCCGGCAACAGCATCATTCATTTTATCAGCCTGTGTACCCACATAAGCCACTACCGTATTTTCTTTCTCTTTAGTGTTTGGTGTAGAGTATACGGCAAAAGTAGAATAGGCCAATGCTTTAGATTCGCGAATGGTTTGGAAAACAATAGAACCCATACCACCACCAAAATAATTATTAAATAAACCAATTTTCGCTGCGTTAGCTGGATCATATAATCCACCGTTTCTTACCCAACGAATTTCGGCCTGCACCATGTCGTAATCTGCAAAATAAACTTTGGTAGAATCTGTTTTAATATAATTGAATTTCTTGATCGGTGCTACAGGCGTAAACTCACTGGCTAAATGGTGTACTTTAACAATATCAGCAGATAAGTCTGTTAATGTTTTCGGACCGTAATACGTAATGGTGTGTTTATAATTGGTGAGGTTATGCAACAGGTAAATCAAATCAGCAGATTTCATGTTTTTGATTTCATCGTTACTTAAACCATAGTTAAATGGATTATCTGTACCATATTGTGCGTAACTCATCAACCCACCTAGGATAGAAGATTTATTCAATTTAGCATTCTCTCTTGATTTTAGAATTCTGCCTTTCAAATCTTCCAATGCTTTTTCGTTTGGTTTACAGTTAGCTAAAACATCCTCTACTAAAGCTACGGCTTTATCAAAGTTTTCCTGCAAGCCAGAAATAGAAACCGTGGTTACATCCGTGCCAACGTTTAAGGTGTAATTACAGGCGATGTTGTAAAAAGCTTTACTAATCTCTTCTGCAGAATATTTATCAGTGCTTAAGAAAGCAAGATACTGCGAGGCATAAGGTAAAAGCTTGTAGTGATAAGATCCCATATCAAAACGGTAGCTCATGCGGAAAATTCCATTCTCATTATTTTGAACAGTAATTACATCAGCTATGCCAGCCTTACCGAAATTAAGATCTTTGGTGTAATCTAAAAACTTAGGGGCGATTGGTTTTACCGGAGCCGCAATAATGCTTTTTGTAAATGGAGAAACTTCGTTAGTATTTGTTTTAACTGCAGTAATAGTCGGTTTTTCTACTTTAAGGATGCTCTTATCTTCACCTTTGTGTTTTAAAATAGAAGCATAATTATTGATAAAGAATTTATTGGCAAAATCTACAATTTCTTTTTTAGTTACTTTGCCCATGGCATCAGTTGATGATAGCATTTTATCCCATTCAGTTCCACGGTTTTGGATAAAAGCAGTCATGGCGTAGTCTGCACGTACATCGTTATTATCAAAAGCTTGTAATTCTCCAAGTTTGATGTTTGCCACGGTTGCTTTAATCAGGCTTTCATCGAAATCACCTTTTTTAAGTAAATCAACCTGCTCTAATAATAATTTTTGTGCTTCTTCTAAACTTTGTCCGGCTTTAGGAGCGCCAGATAAAATGAAGATTCCGTAATCTTTCATCTGATTGTAACCAGCACCAGCCCTTAACATTTTCTGTTGCTTGTTAATGTTGATATCCATTAAACCAGCCTTGCCATTAGATAGGATGCTGCTGATTAAATCCAACAATAAACTTTGACGTGTATTCTGAGCAAAGCCACGGTAAGCAACATATAAATTTTCTGCACTTGGACCGTAGATGTCTACTTTTTGCACTTGGGTAAGTGGCTTTTCTGCAGCAGGATTATACAACGATAATGGTTTTGAAACCATGTAAGAGAAATCCTTTTCTACTTTCTTAATTAAATCATCGTAGTTAATATCACCAGACATAATTAAGGCCATGTTATTTGGTACATAATATTTGTTGTAATATTTCCTGATTTCCACTAAGGAAGGATTTTTTAAGTGTTCTATGGTACCGATAGTGGTTTGCTGACCGTAATTATGCGTCGGGAATAACGTATAAAGCATTTTCTCGTACATTTTACGTCCGTCGTTATCCATGCCGATGTTCTTTTCTTCGTACACAGCCTCTAGTTCTGTATGGAAAATACGGAAAACCGGAGAGCGGAAACGTTCTGCCTGAACCGATAAAAATTTATCAATAGCATTTGACGGAAGATCTTCCTCGTAAACAGTTTCCTCAACCGAAGTATGTGCGTTTGTAGAACCACTACCAATTGATTTCATCATTTTATCGTATTCGTTCGCGATAGAATAATTTGATGCTTCGCCAGAAGCCTTATCAATTTCCGCATAAATCTCTTTACGTTTTACCGGATCGGTTGTTTTGATGTAGGTTTCGTAAAGTGCTTCAATTTTATCAAGAAGTGGTTTTTCCTTTGCGTAATTTAAGGTTCCGAATTTGTCTGTTCCTTTGAATAACAAATGTTCTAAATAATGCGCTAAACCGGTGTTGGTTCGTGGGTCGGTATTGCTTCCGGCCCTTACAGCCATTTTATATACAATATTTGGCTCTTTGTTATTTTGCGATAAAATAACAGTTAAGCCGTTTTTTAGCGTATAAAAACGTGTTTTAGTGGGGTCGTTTGTTACAAATTTATAGCTGTAGCCGCCAGATGATCCTGTTTTCCATTGGTAGGTATTTTGTGCCTGCGCAACTGTACCTGTAATTAGAAAACAAGCTAAAGTAAATAGTTTGATTTTCATTGATTTGTTTTTGGTTTATAAAATGAAAGCCTTCCAACAAACGTAAAATGTTGAAATATCAGACTCATTCTTACCCAAATATATATGCTTTCTTTTATCGAACGAAATGCTTTTTACAAAACACAAATAAAAAAGAAGTATTTAATGAAAATAAGATATTAAACGGGTGTTTATTGTGCCCTGAATTTAATAATCTGTATTTTTGTCAACATGACAAAGCAAAGTTCTAAACCCAATATTTTAGTCGTTAATGATGATGGAATTACAGCCACAGGAATAAAAAACCTAATGGAAGTAATGCAGGAAATTGGCCATGTAGTAGTGGTTGCACCAGATAGTCCGCAAAGCGGAATGGGCCATGCCATTACCATTGGTAAACCTATTCGTTTTGATAAAGTTACCATTTATGAGGGCGTAGAAATGTACAAATGCAGCGGCACACCCGTAGATTGTGTTAAAATTGCTGTTAATAAGATCTTCAAGGGTAAAAAGCCGGATTTATGCGTATCAGGAATTAACCATGGATTGAATAATTCGATCAATGTACTTTATTCTGGTACCATGTCTGCTGCGGTAGAAGGTGCAATCGAAAAAATTCCATCTATCGGTTTTTCTATGGATGATTTTGCCGCTGATGCTGATTTTAGTCATACTAAAAAATATATTAAAAACATTTGCGAAGAGGTGTTGGCCAATGGCTTGCCGGAGGGTACCTTGTTAAATGTTAACTTCCCGAAAGGCGGAGATTTAAAAGGAATTAAAATCTGCAGACAGGCAAATGCCAAATGGATGGAAGAATTTGATGAGCGCACCGATCCTTACAACCGTCCTTATTATTGGTTAACAGGTGTTTTTGAGAATTTTGATCGCGGTGAGGATACAGATGTTTGGGCGCTTGAACATGGTTATGTTTCCATCGTTCCGGTACAGTTTGATTTAACTGCTCACCACGCTATCCAAACGTTAAGCAGCTGGAATTTTGGGGTAAATGATAAGAGCAAAGCAGATAAGCACAACAAGGTTTCGGCACCAGATGGAATTAATTTAGGTTAACCAAATCATGCATAATCAGTTAAGCAAATTAAATAATTCTGTATGGATTGGTTTGGGAATAGGCTTGCTATCGCCAGCCATTCTTTGCGCCATTGCCTGGTTTATTATTCATCATGTGGCATCGTTGGCAAAAGCCGATCTGTTGTATATTGGTGGAATTGCAGTAAACGCGTATACCATGCAGTATTTTTTTAAGTTTAATAAAGAAAATATCGGACGGGGAATCTTAGCTGCTACTTTTCTTTGTGCACTTATTTTCTTCGCCTATAAAGTTTTTTAGTAATGGATGATTTAGATGTAAAATGGATGATGGGGAATGTGAAATGGAGGATGTGTGTTGCGTCTTAAACCATCAGCCATATTACATACTTAAATGGATGATGGGGGATGTAAAATGGAGGATGTGTATTGCGTCCCAAACCATCAACCATAATACATTTTACATAAAAATAATGGGGAATGTGAAATGGAGGCTGAGCGTTGTTCCCAAACCATCAATCATATCACATTTTACATAAAAATAATGGATGATGTGAAATGGATGATGTGTACGCGTCCTAAGCCATTAACCATGTTACATTTAACATAAACCACACCTTACATACATGAAATATTACCTCGTAGCAGGAGAAGCCTCTGGCGATTTACACGGTGCAAATTTAATGAAGGCTTTAAAAGCTGAGGATAGCGAAACTGTTTTCAGGTATTTTGGTGGTGATAAAATGCAGGCCGAAGGTGGCGAACTGGTGAAACATTATGCCGACATGGCATTTATGGGGTTTACCGAGGTGGTTTTAAACCTGAGAACGATTTTTAAGAATCTCAAAGCATGCAAAGAAGATATCCTGAACTGGAAGCCTGATGTGCTGATTCTAATTGATTTTCCTGGTTTTAACCTGAAGATTGCAGCCTTTGCGAAGGCTAACGGCATTAAAGTGTGCTACTATATTTCTCCAAAAGTATGGGCCTGGAATCAGAAACGGGTGCTTAAAATCAAAAAGGTTGTCGATCATATGTTTTGCATTTTACCATTCGAGGTTGATTTTTACCGGGAATGGGGAATGGAGGTTGATTATGTAGGAAATCCCTTGTTAGATGAAATTGCACAGTTTTATCCGGATGCAGATTTTAGAACAAATAACAATTTAGGTAGTCAGAAAATTATTGCCTTACTCCCGGGTAGCAGAAAACAGGAAATTGAGCGACTGCTGCCGGTAATGCTTAGTATGACTGATAATTATCCTGATTATATTTTTGCAATCGCAGCCGCACCTACCTTTTCTGAAAGCTATTATCATCAGTTTACGGGGACGAAAAAAGTTCACTTACTTTTTAATAATACTTACAACCTGTTAAATGTAGCGCATGCGGCAATTGTGGCTTCAGGAACCGCTACACTCGAAACAGCTTTGTTTAAAGTGCCTCAGGTAGTGGTTTACAAAGGAGGAGCGATCTCCATCGCCATTGCCAGGATGCTGGTAAAAATTAAGTTTATCTCACTCGTTAATCTCATCGTTAATAAGAAAATAGTAACCGAACTTATTCAGGAAGACTGTAATCCTGAACAGGTAAACCTAGAACTGCAAATCATCCTGGATGGAGAGGGGAGAACCGAAATGCTCAACAATTATAATGAATTATTGGGTTTAATGGGAAAACCAGGCGCATCAGCAAAAACGGCTGGCTTAATTGCTGGCTACCTCAAATAAACAGAACCCCTACCAGTAAAATCCGCAAACAGGCACAGCCTGATCAAAAATCTCTTATGGAATTGCTAAAACGTTTTTGTAACGTTTTTTTTACTTGCTAAAACGTTTTAATAAATGATTATTTTTTTCTAATATTGACTTAACTAATTATAATACTAGATAACTGACCAAATTCACTTTTAACAAATGAATCAATATGTATTTGCTAAAGGGCGGTTTATTTCTGCTCAAAAGCTACTGGTTCATCAATGATCATCCTATTTCATTTCAAAACATAACTAAATAGCTAATGAAAATTAATTTACTCAAACTCACTGGTATCTCTGCAATTGTTTTGTCGAGTTTCCCGGCGTTTTCGGCAGAATCTGACCGGAAAGATTTCGATGGTTTTCTCGAATTCGAATTTCCCTGGCACAAGGCAAGTGTGTGGAAAGTGATTACCGGAAAGGTAGTTGATGAAAAAAATCTTGGTGTTCCAGGCGTAGGGGTACAGAACATTACCACAGGCCAGGGTACTGTAACTGATGCCAATGGGCAGTTTAAAATTGATGCGAACGAAAATGAGGTGATCAGATTTACCTATCTCGGTTATCAAACGCAGAATGTAACTATCGCTGCGCAAACTACCTTAAATATTAAACTGGCCGTATCGGCAGATACTAAATTAGATGATGTGGTGGTAGTAGGTTATGGTACACGTAGCCAGAGAGAGTTAACTTCTGCCATTACCAAAGTGGATACTTCTCAATTCAGGCAGAGTGGTGCCAGAAACGCGCTTGATTTATTGCAAGGTAAAGTTGCGGGTTTACAGATTACCAGGAGTAGTTCTAACCCAAACTCTGGTGTAGCGATTCAGCTTCGAGGGGTAACTTCTATTTCAGGTACATCAAGCCCGTTAATTGTAATTGATGGTATTCCGGGTGGAAATTTAGACCTTTTGCAACAAGATGATATCGAATCTTTCTCCGTTCTTAAAGATGGGTCTGCAGCAGCCATTTATGGTACAAGAGCTAATGCAGGTGTAATTTTAGTCACCACGAAAAAGGGACGTAAAGGGCCTTCGCAATTCAATTATAATGGTTATGTGAAACATGAAACCTTATATGAGCGCCCTGATTTTATGAATGCTTCTCAGTTTAGAGAGAAAATTGCCAGCGGCCAATATAATGCTAAGGATTTCGGCGGTGATTTCAGTTATTTTGACGACATCATCAATAAAGATAATTTAACAAACTACCAGAATCTATCTGTTTCCGGAGGTGGCGATAAGTCTAATTACCGCGGTTCATTTACTTATAATAGATTGGATGGCTTTTCGAGGGAAAATAGCAGAGAGCAATATCAGTTCAGAATGAGTTTAACTCAAAAAGGCTTCAAAGATCGCGTAACCGCATCCTTCAATGTGGCTTCCAATATCAATAAAGCCAATTTATTAGGCGGTAGCGGCTGGGAAAATGTTTTAACTAAGAATCCAACGGAATCTTATTACAACCCTGACGGAAGTTATTTATTTACCAGGAACATTACCAATGAAGTTGCGCGTTTGGAACAGGAAACCAACAGAAGGTCGCAGCAAACGTATTCTGCTGATGGTAAAATTGATGTAGATATTTTAACGGGTTTGAAAGCTTCTGCATTTGTGGCTTACCAACGAAATCAGTTTGTAGATAATCAGTACCGTACGCTGGGTAGCCAGAATTCGGTAGAAAACGGAGATTCGCCAGGAGGAGGTTATGCTTACAAAGGCACTGAGTTAAACGAGAATTTCAACTTCGAACCTACAATAGAGTATAGCAAAACCATTAATGATAAACATCGCTTAACGGGGATGCTTGGGTATTCCTACCGTTATGAAGTTAACGAATCGTTTAGTGCGAATAACAGGGGTTATACCAACGATATTTTCGAAGAGAATAACTTAGGTAGCGTACCGATCGGGATCAATCGTGTAGGCTTAGGGAGTAATAAAAATGATAATACACTAATCGCATTATTTGGCCGGGTACATTATACTTATGATGGTAAGGTGAATTTTGAAGCAGTATTAAGAAGAGAAGGGTCTTCAAGATTTGGAGCCAACAACAAATGGGCAAGCTTTCCCGCAGTTTCTGCATCTTACGAGATTACGCGTGAGAAATTTATGGAAAATATGAAGTGGCTCAACTTCTTAAAAATCAGAGCAGGTTATGGTGAAACAGGTAACTCTGGTTTTGCAAATTATGCATCACTGGTTACCTTGAGTACAGGAAATCTTTATCCATTTCCTAATGGAGAATGGCTGCAAACCTATGGTCCATCACGTAACCCAAATCCTAATTTGAGATGGGAACGTAAACGTGAATATAACTTTGGTGTAGACTTTTCAATGCTTAACAATAAGTTAAGTGGTTCCATCGATTTGTTCAAACGTAATATTATTGATTTACTGGATACTTATACTTCGCCTCAGCCGCCTTTTGTTCAAAGTTCTATTTATACCAACGTTGGAACCATCTCTGCTAAAGGATTAGAATTGACATTGAGTTATCAGGCCATTAAGAAAGATAATTTTAGCTGGAACATCGATTTTGCAGGAAGTACTATCGATAATAAGCTAGATACTTATTCAAATGAGGTTTATAAAAGAGACATGAGAACATTTGGAGGTATTGGTGGGGCGGGAGATCTTGGCGATGCTTTCCGTACTTACGAAGGAAGGAATATCGGAGAATTCTGGGGTAAACGTTTCGCTGGTTTCACACCAGAGGGTAAATGGACATTTTTTAATAAAAACGGTGTAGCGGTGCCTAATGCACAAATTAATACCTCGCCTTTTCGTGATCAGACAGATTTAGCACTAATTGGAAATGCAATTCCTAAATACTACTTATCACTTGGTAATAAATTTACTTACAAGCAGTGGGACTTAAATATTTTCTTAAGAAGTAAACTTGACTTTGATGTACTGAATACTTTAGCCTTATCATATGGAAACAAATTTGGAACTCAAGGTAACTTACTAAATAGTGCATTTACCAAATATGCAGAGATTAATGATACCTATATGTATTCGGACTATTATCTGGAAAAAGGAAGTTTCTTAAAAGTTGACGAGGTAACGTTAGGTTACACCTTCAAATTTAATGATAAAGCATTCCGTAGCCTTAGAGTATATGCCGTTGGTCAGAATTTGGCATTATTAACAGGTTATAGTGGTAACGACCCAGATTTAATTCAGGATACCGGTCTTGGCCAGGAAATTAACGGACGTAGTCTTGGCATCGATACCAGGAGTCCTTATCCAACAACCAGGCAATTTGTTTTCGGTGTTAATTTTGGATTTTAATATTTAAAGAAAGATGAAAAATTTTAAAAAAATCATATTGTCTGCACTGATTACATTGCCAGTTTTATTTAATGGCTGTACCAAGTTAGATGAAAATGTCTATAGCTCATTAGTTACAGATAACTATTATAATAACAAAAATGAAGTTTTATCTGCTGTTTTGAGGCCATATACCCATGCAAATGCCTGGGCAACACCTTCTGGACAAGATAACTGGTGGAGACCATCAGAACTTTCTGGTGATCAGCTGGCCTGGCCAACTAAAGGCCGCCATGGTGAAGATGGCGGTAAGTGGAAACGTTTACACTATCATACCTGGCTGGTAGATGATGGGCCTTTAAACAATGCCTGGTCATTAATGTATGGTGGAATGGGCTTTTGTAATGATCCAATCGGAAACCTGGAGAAACGTTCCTTATCACAAATGGGGATTACCCAGGTTGAAAAAGATGCATTCATCGCTGAATTAAAATTATTCAGGGCTTATCACTACCTCAAACTAATGGATCTCTTTGGCAATATTCCTATTGTAACTGAGGTTGGTGTTCCTGCTAAGCCAGAAACCAAGCCACGTGCTGAGGTATTTGCATTTATAGAGAAAGAAATAAAAGATAATATTGATAAAGCACCAGTATTATCCAGAAGTATGGTGGGAAGAATGAGCAAGGCCGGTGGTTACGCCATGTTAGTAGAACTTTACCTAAATGCAGAAGTTTGGACGGGTACAGCCCGTTGGGATGATTGTATCGCCGCAGCAAACAAACTGATCAATAATGAAGGTGGCGGACAAAATGGTGCGATGGCGCTTGATCCGAACATTACCGATCAGTTCAAAACCACCAATGATTTATCAAAAGAGGTTATTTTTGCAATCGCTTATGAGTTTAGAATTGCAAATTCACAACCCTCATGGACTGGAGAATTCTTCCATTTTCAGCAAGATAGAATCTACGGGGGTTCCAGAAATGGAAATAACGGTATTATAATGGTTCCGGGAAATTATACCAAATACAATAATGACGATTTGAGAAAAAGTACCTGGTTACTGCAAGGTCCACAGGTTCGTTTTGACAACGGTCAGCCAGCGCTTGCCAGTGGAGGAAACGAATATAGTGGTCAGCAGATTGATTTTGTTGATGAAATTCGCCGTGCACGGGCAAATTCTACAGTATCGAATATGATCGAAGGTGAAGAAAACAGCGGTGTACGTTTTAACAAATATAAATTGGGAAACAATGTAGCCGGTATTGTAAATGGCAACCCAATTGGTATTGATTTAAATTATAATTGTACTGACTGGAATTTGTATCGCCTCACCTGGATTTACTTTGCAAAGGCCGAAGCCATTATGCGCAAAAATGGTGGTATTGCAAATGCAGAAGCTGTTCAGTTAATTAATGATTGTAAAAAACGGGCTTTTACAACTGCCACCTGGCCAGCAAACCAATACACAACTGCCAGTTTAACGCTTGATGAGCTCTTAAATGAAAGGGGTCGTGAGTTTGTTTTCGAAGGATTCAGACGTGATGACTTAATCCGATTTGGTAAATTCCATACTGCATCCTGGTGGGATCACGCGCCATCAGCACCATTCAGACAGTTATTTCCAATTCCTTTAATTCAACGAACTTTGAATGAAAATTTAGCCCAAAACCCGGGTTATTAACTAACATCAAGAGAAAGGCGCCTTATATGGCGCCTTTCTCATTTAACATTAAATAACATTTTTCCATTCACTATTTCCATCAATTTCAACGATTATGCATTATATTAGCCAAAATCAGGCTAGTTTTAGTTGGTTGGCCTGCAATTCACCCAGTAAAATATACCCTATAAATGAAAAGCCTCTCTATAAAAGATATTGCCGTTGCAGCTGGTGTATCAATCACCACAGTTTCTTTCATTATCAATGGTAAAGCCAGAGATAAATCGATTAGTGAAGCTGTAATTAAAAAAGTAGAAAAAATTATTGCAGAGAAAGGGTATAAACCAAATCAAATTGCCAGAAGTTTGAGAACTGGAAATTCAAACATCATCGGATTGATTATTGAAGATATTTCAAACTCATTCTTCTCCAGAATAGCCAGGTTAATTGAAGACAAGGCTTACAAAAAAGGGTATAAAATTATTTATTCCAGTACAGAAAACAATGTTGAAAAAGCGAAAGATCTGATCAACATGTTTAAATCGAGAAAGGTTGATGCTTATATTATCTCGCCAATTAAGGGTTTGGAAGAAGATATTCAACACCTCATTGCTGACAATAAACCAGTTATTCTGTTCGATAGAAACCTGCCGGATTTAGATACCAATTATGTAGGGGCAGATCACTTCAAAGCTACGTGCCAATCTGTAGAAAGTTTCATCAAGCAAGGAAAGAAGAAAATTTCACTGGTTACTATCGATATCGACGTGCAACAAATTACAGAGCGTTTAGCCGGTTACGAAAAAGCACTGGCTGATCACGGTATGGTTTACAATGAAAACCTGGTACTAAAGGTTCATTTTAACCAGGAGGAAAAAGAAACCATGGCGCAAATGGAGAAACTTTTCCAGTCGAAAGAAATAGATGCAGTACTCTTTGCCACAAATTATTTAGCCATAAGCGGACTCAAGGTATTAAAAAAAATGGGTAAACAAGTTGGAGATGACTTCAGTGTAATTGCCTATGATGATCACGAAGTTTTTGAGCTTCATACCCCAGGAATTTCTGCCGTGCAACAACCACTTGAGGAGATCGCCGAAAAGGTAATCCAGTTGATTCTAAGTCAGCTTTCCTCCAAAACAAAGCTCGATAATCAACACATCATACTCCCTGCCAAACTCATTCAAAGATAATTCTCAGTCGGTAATGTAAATGTTACGGCCAGGGATTGTAAATGTTTACTTTACTCTATAATATTGAAAAGGTAAAACGTTTTACGTAAATTTGATTTTTTAAGTCTTGAAATGTCGGTTCCAATTCGAATGCTAATCCGTAAATAAAGTTATAATCGTCGTTTTGGTATGCCGAATCGCTATAAATAAAAACTAACCAAATAATTATGAAAAATCTTTATACACTGGCAGTTTTAATGGTATACAGCATGTGTACCTTTGGACAAGACAAAGCGCCGGCCTATCCTTTAATCACCCACGACACTTATTTAAGCATCTGGTCTTTTGGTGATGGATTAAACCAATCTGCAACCAAACACTGGACCGGGAAGGAACATTCGCTCACTGGGATAATCAAGGTAGACAATCAGTTCTATCGTTTTTTGGGCGCCGATAGTAAAACCTATAAAACAATTCTGGCTGCAGCTGATGAAGTAAATTATCAAGCCAGTTATAGTATAAAAAAACCTGCTGAAGGATGGGAAAAGCTAAATTTCGACGAGGCCTCCTGGATGAAAGGGGAAGCCCCCTTTGGTGATGATCAACTTTCTAAAACCAAATGGACTACAGAGGAGATCTTTTACCGCAGAAAATTCTCTATCATTAAAAAGTCGACCACAAGAAAATATTTAAAGCTTAATCATGATGATAATGTAATGGTTTACCTCAATAACCAACTCATTTATCAAAAGGAAGGGTGGGTACATGAGTACATTTATATACCCATTCCAGAAGATGTTTTAAAAGCTGGCGAGAATATTTTAGCCATTGATTGTAAAAACACCGCTGGCGGTAGGTTCCTGGATGCCGGCATTGTAGAAGAAGTTCCTGCAGTTGGAAATGTGATCAACGCAACACAAACCAATGTAACGGTAGGTGCCACCAATATCGCTTACACTTTTAATGCGGGTGGTGTAAATCTTAATTTAACGTTTACCTCTCCTTTGCTTTTAAACGATGTGAACTTAACTGCCAGGCCAATTAGCTACATCACTTATGCAGTAAATTCTGCAGATGCAAAAGCGCATAAAGTTGATGTTTATTTTGGTGCCTCCTCAAATCTTGCTGTAAATACGCCAAACCAACCCGTTTCCGTTTGGAAAAGTACTAAAAATGATCTCTCCATTTTAAAAGCAGGAACAGTAGAGCAGCCTGTGCTGAAAAAGAAAAATGATGATCTCCGGATTGACTGGGGTTACCTGTACATTGCAGTGCCAGCTAAATTTAATGCCCTGCAGCTTATTGGGAAACAGGGCGATAACATCAACGCGTTCAAAACAGGAAAATATCTGCAGGAGCCACAGGCGATCAATGTTAAAACGCAGGATTTAGGTACTGTAATTCCGTTCGGAACAGTTACCTCAAAACCAGTAGAAAAATATATGATGTTGGGTTATGATGACTTGAAATCGATCGAATACTTTGGTGATCAATTATTGCCGATCTGGAGAAAATCTGCAACAGCTCATTTCGAAGATCAATTATCTGCAGCCAGCAAGGAATACTCCACACTTCAGGCTAAAACTAAAGCTTTTGATGCCAGGCTTCTTGCAGATGCTACAAAAGTTGGCGGTAAAGAATATGCAGATTTATGCAAACTTGCTTACCGACAAAGTATTGCTGCACATAAAATTGTTTATGCCCCAAATGGCGATTTACTCTTCCTATCAAAAGAAAATTTCAGCGGTGGTTTTATTAATACGGTTGATGTAACATATCCATCAGCGCCACAATACCTGCTTTACAACCCCGAACTGTTAAAAGGAATGTTGAATGGCATTTTCTACTATGCTGAAAGTGGGAAATGGAAAAAACCTTATCCTGCTCACGATATTGGTATTTACCCAATTGCTAACGGACAAATTTATGGAGAAGACATGCCGGTAGAAGAAGCGGGAAACATGCTTATTCTGGCCGCTGCCATTACCCGGGCAGATGGAAACACTGTATATGCCGCTAAACATTGGGAGGTGATGTCTATCTGGGCAGATTACCTGCTAAAGGAAGGCTTTGATCCGGCTAACCAGTTATGCACCGACGATTTTGCCGGACACCTCGCCAGAAATGCAAATTTATCTGTAAAAGCAATAGTTGGTTTGGGTGCTTATGCGCAAATGGCCGAATTATCAGGTAAAAAGGAGATAGCTACAAAATATAGAAATGCAGCTTTGGAAATGGCGAAAAACTGGCAGACACTTGCCGATGGCGGTGATCACTTCGCACTCACTTTTAATGATAAAAACACCTGGAGCCAGAAATATAACCTCGTTTGGGATAAGCTTTTGAAATTAGATCTCTTCCCGAAAGCGGTATACAAAAAGGAAATAGATTATTATTTAACTAAACAGAATGAATTCGGCTTGCCACTGGATAGCCGGAAGGATTATACCAAATCTGACTGGATTGTGTGGACTGCAACACTGGCAGACAACCAGGCAGATTTTGAAAAATTTATAGCTCCTGTTCATAAATTTGCCACAGAAACCACAAGCAAGGTTCCGTTAACAGACTGGCATGAAACCAAGACAGGAACGAAAGCGGGTTTCCAGGCGCGAAGTGTTGTTGGAGGTTATTTTATTAAGCTGCTGGCAGATCAGTGGAAAATTAAATAAGTATATATTAATCAAATTCAAATAATTAAGTCAATACAATGGTGGCGTAGATCTCCGTTATATTGAATCAAACAAATGAAAACAAATACTAATTAAAATCAGCTTTTTTATCTCAGATATTGAGATAATAACAGCCAGATCTTAGATAGAATAGCGTAAAATTAAAATAGAAATAAAGAATGGAAAAGCCTGTAGCATTGGGTGTAGATATTGGCGGCTCGCATATTACAGCCGCATTGGTAGATTTAGAAACAAGAACCCTGATTGATGATTCAATCAAACGTAGCCCTGTAAATTCGCGGGAGAGTAAAGAAGACATCTTATCTGCCTGGTGCAAGATCATCGATCAATCTTTTAACAACATCAAAAATGGGAATCGAAATATTGGCATTGCTATGCCTGGTCCGTTCGATTATGAAGAAGGTATTTCACTCATTAAAGATCAGGATAAATTTAAGACGCTTTACAAGGTCAATGTTAAAGAAGAATTGGCTAAACGATTGGAAATTCCCACGGAGAACATCCATTTTATAAATGATGCTGCTGGCTTTCTACAGGGCGAAGTTTTTGCAGGTGCCGCAAAAGGTAATTCAAATGTGTTAGGCTTAACATTAGGTACGGGATTAGGTTCTTCATTAAGCATTAAATTGAAAGCGATAGATGCTGATTTGTGGAATTCGCCTTTTTTGGATGGCATCGCTGAAGATTATCTTTCTACCCGATGGTTCGTTAAACGGTATAAACAACTCAGCGGAACGGAATTGGCTGGCGTAAAGGAACTGGTAGAAATTGTCGACACTGATCATTTGGCTACCAGGGTATTTATGGAGTTTGGTTATAACCTTGCCCAATTTTTGATTCCTGTAATTAACGAACATAAGATAGATACGGTAGTTATAGGCGGCAATATATCTCAGGCTTTTAATGCGTTCGCACCAGAACTAAATGCTACCTTAAAAGGTAATGATATTGATGCAAACATAAAAATATCGCAACTGAAAGAACATGCGACTTTAATTGGTGCTGCAAGCTGTTGTGATGTGAGTTTGATATAAGTGGTCAAGATTTTTGTAGCTCCTCCTTTTAGTATTCACTTGACTAAGTTTTATTAGTAATTCAAAATCTGACCGTTTTTTAAGAAACTGTCTAAATTTCGTGAATGAAGATCAACTTGCGAAGTTTTGGTGGCCTTTGTTGTAGGGAATACTTCGAAAGTTTTATGGTGCTGTCATCAAAACTTGCGAATTCTTCAACGCACAGGCTTTTTAAATTTCGTAAGTTGATAAACTATAATCTTTAGAGCGCTTCTAAGTATCAGATAACTTCAGGGGTTTATTTAAAAAATTATTTATTAAAATAAATATTATTGCTATTTTAGTGTTTTAAAACGTTTTAGTATATAAAATTGCTGATCAGGTTTTCTTTAAAATAAAGCCTTCCAGAATAGCAATTTATTTATTTGGCATTACTAATCAAGAACACTGAAAATAAACTTAAATGAGAAAAATATCCTTTTTAACTTCGTTAGCTTTTGTGGCCATCTTGCCTTTATCAAAGATTCAGGCTCAAGAAACCATTAAGAAAAATGGCTACACACTTTCGTTTGAAAGTAATTACGCTGCGCTTGATCCAAAGTTGAAGAAAAGATTGATCGAAACGTTCTTTGTAGTATATCCGAAACTTGCGAAAGAATACAATCCGGAAACCTTAAAATCGGTAAAGTTTTTGGTTGATACCGCTTATAAAGGTGTGGCTGCAACATCCGATGGAAAAGTAACTTACAGCTCCATTTGGATGGATAAACACCCTGAAGATATTGACGTGGTTACGCATGAAGTGATGCACATTGTTCAGGATTATGGCAGGAGCGTTGGTCCGGGCTGGTTAACAGAAGGAATTGCAGATTATGCCCGTTTTAAATTTGGCGTTGATAATGCGGGTGCGAAATGGATTTTGCCAGCTTTAAAACCAGAGCATAGCTATAAAAACAGTTACAGAATTACAGCGAGGTTTTTCGCCTGGATAGAAAAAAATGTGAAGTCGGGCGCAATAAAAACTGTTGACGCCTCACTAAGAGACCATACCTACCAACCAGAAATCTGGGTTAAATTAACCGGTAAAGATTTAGATGGACTTTGGGCAGATTACGTAAAAAATCCGGAGTTTTAATTTTTCAAACACACCAATAAAACCATAAGAATGAAAAAACTATTTATTGCTTTCCTCAGCTTCGCTGCCTCCGCCAGCTTTGCCCAAACGGTTGGCAAAATTACTGATCCCGTAGACTGGATTAATCCCCTAATGGGCACCCAATCTAAGCCAAGTTTATCAAACGGAAATACTTATCCTGCCATTGGTTTGCCCTGGGGGATGAACATGTGGACAC
Source organism: Pedobacter sp. N23S346 (assembly GCF_048515415.1). Taxonomy (NCBI): domain Bacteria; kingdom Pseudomonadati; phylum Bacteroidota; class Sphingobacteriia; order Sphingobacteriales; family Sphingobacteriaceae; genus Pedobacter; species Pedobacter sp. N23S346. Next base: position 105,002 of record NZ_JBLYEE010000004.1, on the reverse strand, counting down.
CACAGACGGGTAAAATGGGTGATGGCTGGGCTTATACCTACGATGCCGATAAAATTCGTGGCTTTAAACAAACGCATCAGCCCTCTCCATGGATGAATGATTATGCTGCTTTCTCCATCATGCCGGTAACGGGCAAATTAAGGTTTGCAGAAGAGGAACGTGCAAGTTGGTTTAGCCATAAAGCAGAGGTTTCAAAACCTTATTATTACAGTGTTTATTTAGCAGATGCTGATGTAACAACAGAAATTACCCCAACAGAAAGAGCTGCACAATTTAGGTTTACTTTTCCTAAAACAGATAGTTCTTACGTGGTGGTAGATGCATTGAACAAAGGTTCGTACATCAAGATTATTCCGGCAGAGCGAAAAATTATTGGTTATACTACCAAATATGCCCGTGGCCCACTTCCTAAAAACTTTAAAAATTACTTCGTTATTTATTTCAACAAAGATTTTAAACTGGCGAAAACCTGGAGTGGAAACAAACTTAAAGATGATGAACTCGAATTAGAAAGCGATCACAGTGGTGCCATTATTGGTTTTAAAACCACAAAGGGAGAACAGGTTACTGCAAAGGTAGCTTCATCTTTTATCAGTTTCGAACAAGCCGATATCACCTTAAAAAGAGAATTGGCCAGCGATGGTTTTGATGCTACAAAGGCAAAAGGAAGAGCCATCTGGAACAAGGCACTAAATAAAATAGCAGTAGACGGTGGTTCTATCGATCAAACCCGCACTTTCTATTCTTGCTTATACCGTACCTTATTCTTCCCGAACAAATTGTATGAAGTAGATGCCAACAATAAAGTAGTGCACTGGAGTCCATATAATGGTCAAACTTTACCAGGCTACATGTTTGCCGGAACGGGTTTCTGGGATACCTTCCGCGCTTTATATCCATTCTTAAACCTGGTATATCCTGCTATTAATAAAGAAATGCAGGAAGGTTTAATTAATGATTACAAAGAAGGTGGCTGGTTGCCGGAGTGGAGTAGCCCTGGTTATGCAAACATTATGGTGGGTAACAACTCGGCATCGGTTGTTTCTGATGCCTACATTAAAGGTTTGCGCGGATATGATATTCAAACCCTGTGGGATGCTTTAAAACACGGTGCCGATAATGAAGGTCCGATTGATGCCGTTGGCCGTGATGGAGTGAAGTATTATAATGAATTGGGTTATGTGCCTTTTGATGTAAAGAAAAATGAAAATGCAGCAAAAACGTTGGAGTATTCTTATGATGACTTTACCATTTATCAATTAGGAAGAGCGTTGGGCAAACCGGCATCTGAAATTGATATTTATAAGAAAAGAGCAATGAATTATAAAAACCTTTTCGATCCGGCTTCTGGATTAATGAGAGGTAAAAATAAAGATGGCAGTTTCCAAACGCCGTTTAGTCCATTTAAATGGGGTGGTGCATTTACAGAAGGGAACAGTTGGCATTATACCTGGTCTGTATTTCAAGATGTGGATGGTTTAGCTAAATTAATGGGCGGTCATGATCGGTTTGTAACCAAACTGGATTCTGTTTTTTCTATGCCGCCTGTATTTGATGAAAGTGCTTATGGTGGTGTGATTCACGAAATCCGCGAAATGCAGATTGCAAACATGGGTCAGTATGCGCATGGAAACCAACCTATCCAACACATGATTTACCTTTATAATTATGGTGGTGCGCCTTACAAAACGCAATATTGGGTACGCGAAACGATGAATAGAATGTACAAACCAACACCAGATGGTTATTGTGGCGATGAAGATAACGGCCAAACATCAGCATGGTATGTTTTTTCTGCCATGGGATTTTACCCGGTAACGCCAGCGGTAGATCAGTATGTGCTGGGTGCGCCTTTGTTTAAGAAGGTGATTTTAACATTAGACAATGGCAAAACAGTAACCATTAATGCAGCTGCAAATAGCGATAGCAACCGTTATGTACAATCGTTGCAAATTAATGGTAAACCCTATTCAAAAAACTGGATCAGCCACAGCGGTTTACAAAAGGGGGCGGTGTTGAATTTCAACATGACAGCTACCCCAAACAAAACGAGAGGTGCTAACCCGGTTGATTTCCCTTATTCACTATCAACAGAAAAATAAAATATTGAGGGCAAAAAAGAAATGGGGATTCCACAATTGCAGAATCCCCATCATCTAAATTAACGCTCTCAATTATATAAACGTTATTAAAAGGAATTATTGCACATGTGCAATAATTCCTTTTGTTTTATGTTCTTTTGCTTCCGGCCCATATTCTTTAATTAACGTTTTAGGGTAAATAAAGAAACTGCACCAAGATTCAGTTATCTATTATACCAAGGGAAAAGGGAAAAGGGAAAAGGGATCAACCACGAACGAAAGACGAACAACGAAAAACGTTTAACAAAAACAACCACCGAAAAACGATCTGCACCCAGCAAAAATACCCATCCATTTTCTTAGTTTTACCTTATGGGAATCATTGATCAAAATCACCAGAATGCAGAGAAACTTGCTGCGGCAAAAGCAGCCGTTAAACTGGTTAAAAACGGAGATATTGTGGGATTAGGAACCGGAACTACCGCTACGTTTGCGATTAAAGAATTAGGTAAACTGGTTGCTGAAGGGCTGAACATCAAAGCTGTGGCGAGCTCCATCCGAACCGAAGAACTGGCAAAGTCGCTGGGCATTGAGATTCTGAACTTAGGAGAAATTTCTTCGGTAGATATCAGTATTGATGGTGCTGATGAATTTACCGAAGGTTTAGATTTAATAAAAGGTGGAGGCGGTGCATTGTTCCGCGAGAAAATTGTGGCTTCCATGAGTAAAAATGCCATTATTGTAACCGACGCCTCTAAAAAAGTTAAGAAATTAGGTTCATTTACTGTTCCTGTCGAGGTGATTCCCCTGGCTTATCAGTATGTTTTTGATCAGATCACTAAACTGAATGGTAAAGGGAAGAAAAGAACGACAGATCATCAAGACTACTTCACCGATAACGGAAACCTGATCATTGATGCAGATTTCGGTTTGATAGACGACCCTAAGGCACTGTCTAATGACTTAAACAAAATCGATGGCTTATTGGCGCATGGCTTATTTATTGATTTAACTGCCCAGGTGATTATGAGTGAGCAATCAGAAATAATTATTTTCAAGTAATTCACCGGGAAATTCATCGGCTAAAAAAAAATCTAAATATTTTAACCGACAAATTTATTTAACTCACCGACGAATTAAAGTTATTAAGGGGAAAGCCATTTTCCCGCCTTCATTTTCGTGATACATTTGAATATAAATCAAAACAATCATGGAAAATTTAACTAAAAACAATCACGACAATAAACAATTTGGCTTAGGTATTTTAATTGTAGTCATCGGTGCAGTATTCATGCTAAGAAATACAGGTTTGGATATTCCGAACTGGATCTTAAGCTGGCATACCGCTATGTTGGGTGTAGGTTTGTGGTTGGGTTATCGTAAAAATCTCGAAAGTGGCAGCTGGTTGGCGATTGCCATTATTGGTGGAATCTTTACCTTGAAAGATATTTCACTCTTCGATTTTGATCTATCAAGAATCAGTACCGCATTAATCCTCATCGGCCTTGGCTTATATATAATCTTAAAGCCTAAGAAAATTAAAACCTTCGATCAATTCGGTCAGCATTCAACTTCAAAAAAAGAAGGTATCAACTTTTAAAATTCACAACTCCATCATATAGATCAAAAGGGACATTTTAGCAATTGTCTCTTTTTTGGTTCTGATATTTTCGGTAAAATCCAGTAAAAAGAAACGGGGATTCCACCATTAAGGCAGTATCCCCGTCATCTAAATTAACGCTCTCACATACATAAACGCCCAGATTTCAAAATATTGTTCAGGATTGCATTTTTATTTTAAAGTTTTTTGAGAAAGGCTCTAAAGTCCCACTGGTTGGTGTCTCACCAACCAAATCTAAGGGCTTTTTAGTGATAGTCCTTTTTTGGTTCCAGTATCTTTGAAAACATAGTAAAAAAAGAACGGGGATTCCACCATTAAGGCAGTATCCCCGTCATCTAAATTAACGCTCTCACATACATAAACGCCGAGATTTCAAAATATTGTTCAGGATTGCGTTTTTATTTTAAAGTTTTTTGGGAAAAAGCCCTAAACTCCCAATGGTTGGTGACTCATCAGCCAGCTTTAATCTGTTAACTAATTGATTTACAGTTTCTATTTTTTCTGTTGGTGAGACACAACGTATAGATGGAAAAGTCAAAGTGTTAAAAAAAGTTAAAACTAAATGGCTAGTTGATATAAAAAACTTTCAGTGCCAAATATTATTAACTTTGGATATTGATCAAAAACTCCCATAAATAGATGAAAAGAAGTATTTTAATTATAGTCGCGTTATTATTTACCACGAGTGCATTTTCTCAAAATGTGATTCAGCTATTTAACAACGCTAATGATTTTTTTAAATTATTACAGGAAGAAAAGTTTGCAGATGCCCACGCCACTTTCGATGACACCTTAAAAACAAAGCTTACGGAAGATGCATTGAAGAAATTGTGGTTTGATATGGCAACCAAATTTGGAAAGCCAGAATCTTTCGATGCGATTCAAAGCAGGGCGCAAGGTGAATTTTTTGCTATAACAGTTGAAGGTAAGTTTAGTAATGGCAATCAGAATTTTATTGTTGGCTTTAATAAGGCACAAAAGATTGTAGGTATCTTCCTTGCACCCAGTAAAACTGCAACAGCATACCTGAAACCAAGTTATGCTGATACGAGTTTATTTATCGAGAAGTCTGTTTACATAGGTGCAGCAGGTAAGCAACTGGCTGCAATTATTACAACCCCTAAAAATGCTAAAAACTTCCCGGTGGTGGTTTTCGTGCATGGTTCAGGTCCAAGCGATATGGATGAAACAATAGGAGCGAACAAGCCCTTTAAAGATTTGGCAAGTGGTTTAGCCTCAAAAGGAATCGGATCGGTACGCTATGTTAAAAGAACGCTGGTATATCCTAATGAATTTTCAACTGTTTACACTGTAAAAGAAGAAGTTTTAGATGATGCAGCAGCGGCCATTGCAATGGCTAAAACTATTCCGGGTGCAGATGCAAAACAAGTATATGTTTTCGGCCATAGCCTGGGTGGAATGCTTGCTCCAAGAATGGTAAGTACAGCACCAGATTTGGCTGGGATTATTCTCGCAGCAACGCCAGCAAGAAAACTTACTGACATCATCATCGAGCAGAATCAATACATGTTCGATTTATCAAAAGACACAACCGCAGCGAATAAAACGCAGCTCAATGAAGCCATAAAAGAGATTAACAAAAGCAAAATCTCGCAACTGGGTACTACCATCAAGCCAGATTCAGTAATCCTGGGTATTCCGGCTAAATACTGGGCTGATTTAAATGCTTATAATCAGGTAACTACTGCTAAAGCTTTAAGTAAACAAAGAATATATGTGTTGCAGGGCGGAAACGATTTTCAGGTTTCTAAAACCGATTTTGACCTTTGGAACGTTGCTTTAGGTAAAAAGAAAAATGCCATGCTTAAATATTATCCTACACTTAATCACCTGCTAAGTGAGCAAACGGAAAAAGCCAGCACTGCACAATATCAGATACCAAAAAGTGTTTCTGAAGTGCTGGTAAATGATCTGGCTACCTGGATAAAAACCAAATAAGTACCACAACATAATGGAAGCCTTGATTAAATCAGGGCTTTTTTTATTACCTTTCATTTTTCATTAAGTAATAGCTTATTTTATATCTTTAATGAACAAAACTATTTAATGGTATCGCAATTTTCTGAAGCAGAGAGATATACATCGCTCGTAGAGGCATCGCCTATGCCAACCGCCTTATACGTTGGAGAAGATATGGTTGTAATGGCTGCAAACCAAGCTATGCTCGATCTTTGGGGCAAATCTGCATCAATCATTGGAACAAAACTAATGGAAGCTATTCCGGAGCTTGAAGGACAGCCTTTTTTTGGAATCCTGAGTCAGGTTTTTCAAAGTGGAGAAACCTATTATACAAAAGAATCTCCGGCCGATCTGGTGGTTAATGGTACCTTAGAAACCTTTTATTTTACTTTTACTTACAAGCCAATCAAAAATGATGCTGGGGAGGTTTTCGCCATTATCAATACTGCTGCGCAACTTACTGAACTGGTTAAGGCCAAAAAGCAGGTTGTTGAAACGCAGCAACGCTTATCTTTCACGCTCTTATCCGCTGAAATTGGTACCTGGGATCTAGATCTGATCAACTATGAGGTGAACTGGGATGCAAAATGCCGGGAACTTTTTGGCTTTCGTAAAGAAGGAGAGATCAGATATGAAGAAGTATTGTCTTGTATTCATCCCGAGGACGAAGAAATGGTGCGTAATGCAGTAGCCCGGGTCATTAATAATGATGGACACTATGATATAAAATACCGCACCATCAGTAAAGAAAATAAGCAGATCAGGTGGGTTCACTGTAAAGGGAAGGCTTATTTTTATGATGATAATATTGCCTATCGCTTTGCTGGCATCGTGCAGAACATCACCAACGAAGTTAAAGCCAGACAGCGGGAGCATCAGCTGTTAACATTGGTTAATAACAATGTAGATCACATGACGATTGCAGATCTAGATGGCAAGGTAATCTATATGAATGAAGCTTCCAGAAAACTGTTGGGCATTCCAATGGGTGCCGATGTCACTAAATTTAGTGCAAAAGATTTTTACACACCTGAAGAATTAGACCGTGTTCAAAACCGGATTATCAAAGAAATTGACGAAGTGAAGGGCTGGACAGGCCACATCAGCCTGCTTAATTATCAAACGAAGGAAACGATCCCCTGCATGGTCAGTTATTTGTTAATCAAAGATCTGGAAACCGGAGAGGTTATTGGTAGGGGTGCTACAGCCAGAGATTTGCGACCTGAAATTCGGGTGAAAGCAGAACTTCAGAAACTGGCCACAATTATTGATAGTAGTGAAGATTTTTGCAACTATTGCGACATTGATGGATATACACGGTACATTAATCCTTCCGGGATTGCGCTTATTGGCATAAAGGAAGATCGGATTCTGAATATGCACCTGTTCGATTACCATAGCGAATCGTCAAATGAAAAAATTAAAAATGAAATATTTCCTAAGCTGTTTGCTGATGGCAAATGGTCTGGAGAATTGGAATTACTACACCAGGTAACAAGAGAAATCATCCCGATTCATAAGCAATTTTATATGATCAGGGAAGAGTTTACCAATACACCGGTAGCTATTGCCGCCATAGCAAGAGACTTAAGGCCGGAATTAAATATCAGGAAAATTCTGGCAGATAAAAATGCAGCTTTACAAAATGTTGTTGAAGAGTTGGAGTTTTTAGCCAATAGCGTGCCTCCCGTGGTTTGGTCGAGTAAGCCAGACGGAAATTTAGATTACATCAATAAAAGATGGTTTGATCAAACGGGTAAAAATGATGAGGAAACACTCGGTAGCCGATGGGTAGAAAACGTTCATCCAGACGATATTCCAAACGTAGTTAAAATTTGGAATGCCTCGCTAAAGAGTGGCAATCCGTACGAGACTGAATTCCGTTGCCTGGATAAATTTGGAACATACCGCTGGCACTTGGTTAGGGCTATTCCATTAAAAAATCCGGAAGGAAATATTATAAAATGGTATGGTACCAATACTGATGTGCATGATCAAAAGGAACTGGAAAAGCAGAAGGATAATTTTCTGGGGATTGCAAGCCATGAATTAAAAACGCCCGTAACCAGCCTCAAGGCCTATGCGCAGGTGATGGAATCGATGTTTAAACGTTCTGGCGATTTTAAAAATGCTGATCTTCTTGGCAAAATGAATAAACAGATAGACCGTTTAACCAATCTGATCAGCGACTTGCTCGATGTAACCAAAATTAACTCAGGAAGGATGCAGTTTAATGAAACAGCATTTGATTTTAATGAAATGGTTGAGGAAGTGATTGAAGATGTTCAGCGGACATCATTCAAACACATCATTCATCCTGATTTAGGCTTTAAACGAAATATTGTAGGCGACCGGGATCGCATCTGCCAGGTGATCACCAACCTGTTAACCAATGCTGTTAAATATTCTCCGGATGCAAATGAAGTGGTAATTTATACGGCTGATCATCAGGATAGCGTTCAGGTTTCGGTGAGAGATTACGGTATCGGCATCAGCGCCGAATTAAAAGACCATGTTTTTGAGCAATTTTACCGGGTAAGTGGTCAAAAGGAACACACCTTTCCCGGCTTAGGTTTAGGGTTATACATTTCTTCAGAAATTGTAAAAAGATTAGGTGGAAAAATTTGGGTAGATTCTGTGGAAGGCGAAGGTTCTACGTTCTGTTTTTCTATCCCTGTAAATGTTTGAACGGATGTGAATTTCTGTGTTCATTCCTATAAAATTTAAACAATTTTGTCTGTAATAGGTTAGTGATAGGTATATATTCATCCTATCCGATACTTATGGCAAAGACTAAAATCACTTTAAAAGGAATATGGAGCGTGCTAAAAGCGGCTATTACTGGCTTTGGCGATCATAAAGTGACCAAGTTAAGTGGCTCGCTCGCGTACTACACGGTGTTTTCAATGGCGCCGTTGCTGGTTGTAGTTATTTCTTTGTGCGGGATATTTTTAGGGAGAGAAATAGCAGAAGGACAGGTGTATGATCAGCTGGAAGGGTTTCTGGGGCGTGAGTCTGCTACATCTTTGCAAGCCCTTATCAAAAATGCTTACCTCGATGGTAAAAGTACTTTTGCGCTAATTATTGGAATTATCACTTTACTAATTGGTTCAACGACTATTTTTGGTGATATTCAGGATTCCATTAACACCATTTGGGGAATTAAGCCTAAGCCCAAAAGAGGCTGGGTAAAAATGCTTCAAAATCGTTTTTTATCTTTTTCAGTAATCATTAGCTTAGGATTCGTTTTATTAGTTTCTTTAGGTGTTACCTGGCTTTTAGATCTATTTAGTAGTAGGTTGCAGGCACGTTTTGCGGATGTATCTTACTATGTTTTTTATGTAATTAATCAGGTGGTTACACTGGCTGTGATCTCTTTAATTTTTGGAGTAATATTTAAAGTATTGCCTGATGCCATTATCAAATGGAAGGATGTGATTGCTGGTGCAGTAGTTACAGCCATCCTGTTTATGATCGGTAAATTTGGAATTTCACTTTATATTGGGCAGAGCAATGTTGGCGGAACTTATGGTGCAACCGGTTCGTTGGTTGTGGTGTTACTATGGACTTATTACTCTTCGATTATCCTGTATTTCGGTGCAGAATTTACTAAGGCTTATGCCATTGCTTATGGATCAGAAATCTACCCTTCACATTATGCCGTGACTACGAAAGAAGTTGAGGTAGAGACAGGTAGAGGTTCAATTCAGGATAACCACCCGGAATTGGTAGAAGAAGTAAAGCAGCATGCGGAGGATAAGTAATAAATTGGTTATCTGCAAAATGCGATTACTCTAATACTTGAGGTAGATATTTATTTCATTTTATGCCCCGATCTGCGACTATTGAACACAAAACGAAGTGCCGTTTTTATGATGTGTGTAGGATGGTGTAAAAGGCCCATAGCTGGATTGACAAAGCGCTTTGGGTACTTTGGCGCTCTAAAATGCGCAGCATTCTTGAACACCTCTAAAAACAATATTAACTGTGAAAAATTACCATGCCTCCGCGGCAGAGAGCGGATAAAAAATCTTTATAAATTAATGTTGTCCACACTATAGTCCAAAGGAGAGATACCCAAAGAGCGAGGTGGTTTTAAACAAAATGCTCTACTAAATATTATGCTAATGCTCATTATTAATTGAATTCATGTCATAGAGTTTAAGTAGGAGTCTAACTAAAATAATCTCGGGTATTATTATGATTTACTCACCCCAAGCAGTGATCAACAATTGTCTGGAGCCACCATAATTCCGGTGTTCACACAAGTAAATGCCTTGCCAGGTACCCAAAGCAAGTCTTCCGTTCCTGATTGGAATGGTAACAGAACTGCCTAGTAGCGCAGCTTTTAAATGTGCAGGCATATCATCAGATCCTTCATAATCATGCCTATAGTCGGGATCATTTTCTCTGACAGTTTTATTGAAGAACATTTCGAAATCTACCCGAACGGTTGGGTCTGCATTTTCATTTATGGTTAATGAAGCCGATGTATGCTGAATAAATACCTGGCAGATTCCGATTTTGATTTCGCCGATTTCTGGTAAAGCATTTTCCACCTCGTTAGTTATAATGTGGAATCCACGTCTTCGTTCCCTTAATGATAGTGCTTGCTGAAATATCTTCATTTTCAAATTTACTTAACAATCCATCCAACCTGCGAATTTTCATCACTGATTAACTGGTAATTGTTAAAATTACCCAGTAGGCTCACCGTTTGTCCTGCCTTTAAATTAATTTTAACTGCGGCTAAACTATCTGGTTGATCATATACTTTTTCTTGCGTTAACCTGATCTTTAATTTTCGAAGTGGTTTTGCAACTTGCACCAGTTCTCTGCTGTTAATGAAGCCAATGTTTCCATCAGGTAATTCTCCTTTATAATAATTTCCGGTTGCTGAATTTATATTGATGATCGTTCCTGGAGTTAATGTGACCACTATTGCAGCTTCATTTTGCGGCGAACCGTATAAGTTTACTTTCGATGAGGTTCTTAAAGTTTTATTCAAATTACTGATAGCCGCATTGATATTGGCTGGCGTTTTGGTAACCGGATCAATATAGGGTAGGGGATTTACGGCTCTACCAGAAGCATAAATTCCGAAATGCAAATGAGTAGCAGTGGTTTTGGCATTTCCGGTATTGCCCATCAAACCTACGGTATCACCAATTTTTACATCCTGACCTTCTGTTGCAATTTGTTCATCAAGATGGGCATAATATAAAGTATAGTCTTTTCCTGTAGGTCTAAGCCAAACTACTTTTCCGCCGAGGTTATTTTCATTTACGCGGGTAATGGTTCCGGCGGCACTGGCTACAACCGGACTTCTACGAGGGCCAAAAATATCAACACCTTCATGTTTCCTTGCATTATTATCCCGTCCATCGCCCCAAAAACTACCAATACTTTTGCTTTTTGATTGCGTTGGGAAAGCCAGTGAAGGTCCGGTAGTAATTTCCAGTGTATATTCTACATTTTGCAGCAATTCTGGTTGCAGTCTGATTAAATAGTTTCCGGTATCATCAGTTTCGTACTGGATTGGGTTGTTCAAGGTATCTGCTGATGCGATTCGCTTTGGATGATTAACATCGGCTAAATGCCATAGATCCATATAAATTACAGATCCGGTTGGTTTCTTGCTCAAACTAATGGTGATTTTTTGACCCTTAGTAGCCGGGAACTGATAAGCCGCCGCCGGAATTTTACCTGCATCGAAATAGCCCGTTTCTTTGTAAGGTAAATTAATTTTTAATGCCTTTTTAATACTTGATTCTGCTACATTTATCCAAGCCAAACCCATCGCCGTTTTATCTAAACCAGCTGTTTCCAACTTTCGTTTATATTGTTCGTGTGGAGTGGCAGCTTTAAATAGATTTACAGAGCCAGTTTTACAGGAAAGAAAAGCAATTGATGTAATTAAGAAAATAAAAAACAGTCTCTTCATCAATCTAATCCCTGTTTAAACGATTAAAAACAGCTGCGGTAACCAGTCCGCCGATAAGATACCATGCCACTGTAAGCGCTTTGGTTTTATCTGTTTTAGTTACTGGTTTATCATCCAATCCCATTTTATCTGGAAGTTTAATAGCAGCCAAACCAGCTGTTAAGCCTGCAACCGCACTTTTAAGGTAAAGGTTTTTACTGCCAGACATGGCAATGGTGGTATAGTAAATTCCGTTACTAACCAGATCTCCCGCTAACGTAGCTGCATAAAGTCGATTGCCGGTAGGCGCCTCCAGGTTCAGGCTATTCATAGATTTGGTTAAGGCTTCCTCTCCCAATAAATCAACCCTTGGTGCATCACTGTCGAACCTGCGGACAGTTTCATGTAATATATTTAAGGCTGCGGCACCTGCAAAACCTGCTAAAATTGCTTTCAAAACTTTCATGTAATTAAAAGCCAATAAACGGTGAAATTGTTTTGAATAAGGGAGGTTAGATTTGATAGAGCGAACAAAATTGATAATTTAGCTAAAGTTTATTATGAATAAAATATCAATCATCTTTTTGGCTGTATTTGCATAGCGTTTATAAAGTAAAGAATTTTTAGCTTGAATGATCAAACTAGGATTGATAGCCTAGCAACTTTCTAATCTGATAGAAAAACCTTTCTATTAATCTTAAATCTTCAGTTACAATTTCAGCATTTCCTTTTAGTTCTTTGTCAAAAAGAAGCGTTTTATGATAAGAAGTTTTTAGTCCTTTAGGCAATACCACATCCACATAATAATTTCCTTTCTCGTCTGGCGTAAAGGAAATATTTTGAACCCTACCTTCTACAATGCCATATTCTTGAAAGCGATAGTTATCCAATTTGATTAGCACTTTTTCTCCTTTGGCAATCTTGCCAGAATTGATAGCCGGAACAAACATCCTTCCAATCAGTTTTTTTTTATCGTTTGGCAGAATAGATAAAATGGCATCTCCACGTTTTACAAATTGGTTTTCGCCCCAAAATTGCTGAAAGCTAGCCACCCCCTCCGTTGAGGAAATAATTAAATAGTTCTGTTCCCATTCCCTTAACGAACGTCGCAATTGTTCCAATAACTGCAAGGTTTGAGAAGCAAAATTGATTTTATCTTTCTCTGCATTTATTGTCGAACCACTTTTTGTTTTATCCAGATTAAAAATAGCTTCTTTGGTTTGTGATAAAGAGATATCTATATTCTCCAGACTTTGCTGTGCTTGTAGAAATTTAATTTTTTCATTTTCAAATTCAAAAGTGGAGATTACTTTTTGATTCAAAAGTGTTTGGGCCCGTTGGTAATTTTTCTTAATCAGTTCATATTTCTCCAATTCGAATATTTTTTGCCGTTTCAGTGTTGTGATTCTGCTTTTATACGCTGCAATATTTTGAGCAGTGGCTATGTTTTCCGGATCATAAGGTTTGAGCCGTGTAAACAATTTTTCATCCTGAAAGGCCTTGGCAAAATTATTGTAATCGCTTTGCAATTCGCCTAATTTAAGCCTTGATATTTTTTCAATTGGAAAATAAACCAGTTGATCAGCAGAAATGGAATCGATTATTTTTTTGAGTTGTAAAATATCTTTATAGTTAGCTGTTGATTGTAAAATCATCAATATTTCATTTTTCTTAACTTTTTGGTGATCGGTAATAAATACTTTTTCGATTTTAGAATCAGTTCTAACCTGAAGCTTTTCTGGAGGATTTTGAGAAGTAACGATAATTGGAGCTGGTATAAATTCTGGATATTTAATAAAATAGCTCATTAATAATATCATTAAAAGAATACCCAAAATAACCACATTGCCCCAGCGGAACATCCAGTGCGGTGGTTCTGCCAAAACATCCTGCACGGCCTCCGATCGGAGTTCTATTTCATCCAATTTATCTCTTTTAGTTTCCAAGTTCTAGCTGGTTTTTAATTAATCTATAATATTCTCCTTTTTTATGTACCAAATCATTGTGGCTGCCTTCTTCTACAACCATTCCTTTATCCAGCACAATAATTTTATCAGCATGTTTAACAGTAGAAAGTCGGTGGGCAATTACTATGGCTGTTTTTCCTTCGAAAAATCGAGATAAATTCTCGATGATAATTTTTTCATTATTAGCATCTAATGCACTGGTTGCCTCATCAAAAAAAATGTAGTCTGGCGATTTATAAACTGCTCTGGCGATAAATAACCGCTGCTTTTGTCCGCCGCTAACACCTACACCCTCATTGCCGATTTTAGTATTGTAGCTTAATGGTAAGGTTTCGATAAAATCCTGTATGTTGGCAATTTCTATTGCCTTCCTTAATTTTTGCTTATCTATAGTATCATCGCCAACGGCGATATTATTGGCAATGGTGTCATTAAATACATAACTCTCCTGCATGACTACACCGCAATGGCTTCGCCAATACCTTGGTGAAATATTTTTCATATCGGTATTACCAATTTTTATTTCGCCTTTATCTGGCTCATAAAATTTTGTTAAAAGCTTTAATAATGTGGTTTTTCCACTGCCGCTCGCACCCACTATTGCAGTGGTTTTTTGATAGGGAATAGTAAGATTTAACCCCTGGAAAACAAATGAGTCAGATCCTGTATATCTGAATGAAACATTATTTAATTCTATAGCTTTTGGCGGAATTTCGAAATCATATTGTTTTTCCTTGCCTTCTTCATCATCTTTATCATGAATTTCTCCCAACCTTTCCAAAGAAATTTTGGCATCTTGTGTTTGTTTAATAAAATCAATCAACTGCAATAAAGGGCTGTTTAACTGGCCAATAATATATTGCACTGAAAGCATCATGCCCAGCGTAAGATTGCCTTCTAGCACCAATTTTGCGGCAAGAAAACTCACTAAAATATCTTTAATCTGATTGATAAAACCACCACCTACCGATTGCCATTGCTCTAATGAAAGTGACTTGATTCTAATTTTAAATAACTTTACCTGTAAAAATTCCCAGCCCCAACGTTTCTGTTTTTCGGCATTATGCATTTTTATTTCCTGCATGCCGTTAATCAACTCAATTACTGTACTTTGCTCTTGTGCGATTTGAGAGAACATTTTGTAATCCAGTTCCTTTCTTTTTTTAAGAAAAAAACTAATCCAGGCCACATATAGAATAGCACCAAATAAATAAACAACAAACAGGCGATAATCATAAAGCAAGAGTACGATGCTAAAAATGAACAGGTTTACCAGCGAGAAAAGGGTGTTAAGTGATGAGTTGGTTAATAGCTGTTCTATTCTATGATGGTCGTTTATCCTTTGCATAATATCTCCAGTCATTCTTGTATCAAAGAAACTGATGGGAAGTTTCATGAGCTTGATGAAAAAATCGGAGATGATGGAGATGTTAATTCTGGTAGAAAGGTGCAGTAATATCCAGCTTCGGATAATGTCAATTCCCATTTTTCCTAAGAAAAGCATTACCTGCGCCAGTAAAACGAGATAAATAAAGTTAATATCTTGATTTTGTATCCCAACATCAACAATGCTTTGGGTGAGGAATGGAAATATAAGCGATAATAAACTACCCGCTAATAAACCCACAGCCAATTGAATAACAAGTGATTTATATTTTAACAAATATTTAAAAAGAAAAGAGAAACTTGTTTTCTTCTCCTCCTCATCAAAATCATTTTTGTAAAATGATGGACTTGTTTCTAAAATAAGTGCAATGCCTTCTTCAGTGTTATCGTGGGCATTTTCGCCAATCCAATGTTTAATAAATTCTTCTTTCGTATAGGTAATCAGGCCGTAACTGGGATCTGAAACGTATACCTTATTGGCTTTATCAATTTTGTAAACGACTACATAATGGTTTTTATTCCAATGCACCATACAAGGCATTGGTGCATCGGTAACTAACGTATTAAAATTTATTTTAACACCTAACGTTCTAAAACCTAAGGTTTCTGCAGCGTTACTTAACCCGTGTAAACCGCTGCCTTCTCTGGTTGTTTCTGATAGGGTTCTGACTTGTTGTAACGAAATATTTTTATGGTAATGTTTCGCTATAATACGCAAGCAAGTGGGGCCACAGTCTTTTGCATCTGGTTGTTTATAGAAAGGGAATTTTTTAAGCATCTCGATTCAATTGTTGCATGCTATAATTTTGTATTGCTTTCTGCTTAAGCGGATTGGTGCTCCACTCATCCCATTGGTTAGTATATGGGTTATAACCACATTTTAAGGGTTTGGAAATGTCTAACCCTTCATTGTTTTTGTGGGTTTGCTCTGTAAAAGCTCTACAATCTGTACATACGTTACGAAACTCACAGTCTTTGCAAATCTCAATTCCAGCCTTAGTTAGGTTCCAATATTTTTTAAAATCTTGATGGAGGATTGCCTCTTCCAAAGTTGTATTGTTAATGTTTCCGAAGTTACTACGCATTGCCGGACAGTTTTTGATATTGCCATTTATATCAATACCGATTTTTTTATTAAGACAAGAATTATGATTAACGGCTTCTAAAACCTTCATCATGTTTGTATCAAAATACTTTAAGTCTACTTTTCCGCAAGAATTGATTTTTAAATATTGGCTGGTAAAAACCAGGTTAAATTTGAAAACATCCGAGACCTCAAACGGAGCTTTTTCGCATTTATGAAATATCAAACTGTAGATTCTTACACATTTTTCATTTAGGTTTTTCATCATATCTTCATCAACTCCCGAATGATATAGAGAGAAAATTTCTATGCTTTCTAAACATGAGTTATTAAACGTATCCTCTAAGTTCAAAAAATCTGATAGTGAAAGTTCCCTCTCACAATAGATTACCAAATGCCTTATTCCTAAATTTTCTATAGATTGCACCAGCTGCGGCGACAGCACTAAATCAGCAGTTTCAATAAATATATTAGAAATTGTGCTGGCGTCTCTAAACGCCATTGATAGTGGTGGGAAATTTTCATCCCAATTATTTTCAGTAATAAAACCGTACTCTTTTTCCAATAAAAAATTTAGATATTCTTGTGCTATTTCTTTTGATTCTTTATCATAAAAAGAGAATACTTCCTCAATAGAATTGGATTTCAACTCTTCAACAATGTTATTCAATTCTAAAGACTGCAATTCAGAGCTGTTTCGCTGTAAATCAGAAATCAGGATCCTGTTAACACCTTTTGTAATCAAAATATCGCTAAATAAATTAAAGTACTTCATAACAATCTGCTAATTGGCTTATATGGTTTTACAAGCATAAGAAAGTTTGTTTTATAGCGCCCGCATGTGCCATAAAGCACATCGTTACTTTTTTGATTAGTTTTTTTACCTCTGTATTCATCCACAAATTTGAATGTTAGCGGCAACTTGTTTTTTTCTTCGATCTGGTATCTCATAAATATTCGGCAATAGCTTGCTCTGCAGCATAATTACACATGGCTGAAACCCCTAAAAATTGGCCAACGGTATTTACCTCTAAAAAATAAAATTTATCTCCGCTCTTCATAAAATCTATTGAACCACAGTTTACATCCAGTAACACCATTAATTGGTGCGTTTTCTCTTCAATTTCAACAGGAAGATTGTACCTTACATTTCGGTTAGGCTTTTCGAGATTATATTTTCTGAAATCGGTTTTGGTTCGTTCATCATTTTGAGACATTATTGCTGTAGAAAAGAACTCTCCATTCAAATAAAAGCTCCTGATTTCGAAATCCTTTTCAATTTTTTCCTGAAAAAACGTGATAAAAAAACTATCGTCTTCTTGATGCGCTATTACATTGGTATACATAATACTTTCCGCATAATCTTTGTAAGCATTTATGGTGATGTTTCCGGTTAAGGGCTTTATAATTGTTTTATCGAAAACCACCTCAGCTGTATTTTCAGCCAGATAATACTCCGGAACATCTAGTCCTACTTTTTTTGCCTGCTCTAACACCAATAGCTTATTTACCGCGCTATTGTTTTGCTTATTGACGTGCTTTTTAGATTCAATTTTTTTGATCACATAATCCTGTAACCAATGTTGGTGCTCCTGCATGTGGATATCTACAGGCGGGCTATCATATTGAAAATTTTTAAATTTTAATCCCCCTCTTCTGTACCAAACACTGTTTATTTCATCGATGTAAAAATAGTTTCTCTGGCTTTCTATATATATACGTTTTTCTTTCACTTTTATCTCAAACACTTCATCTTCGTCCACCCGAATGAATTTTTTATCCATTGCCAAAAGCCATTTTATAACTTCATTAGTGGTAGTCTCTTGCTTCTTGGATATAATTAATATCACTTTTGTTTATTTACGCCGTGAATAATTTTATATGGGTGCCTCCTATTAAAGAAGGCACCCATACCTTTTTTCAATGATCCTGACTAAATGGAATTTTTGCCCGAATTGATCGGCGAAATTACATTTACACCGATTCTAGTAATTATGAATGGGTTCTCCAGGTGCAAGACGACGGATCTCCCTGTAAAGATATTGACCCGTACCATTTTCGCCCGAATAGTGGTCATATTCTATACAGCCCTCTCCTACGAAGACATTAGATTGAATGTCGGTATAGCCTCCCAACGCCCTTCCTCCATTGATTGACGATAAATCGGTAAGTTTTTGGTTCTCAAGTAAAGAGAAATCTTTCTTCGTTCCTTTTAAATTTTTCATTTTGTTAAAGTTTAATTGATTAGGTAAACTCGCCATCTTACCCTGACGTTTGGGTTTTGCTAATCAGCTTTTATATCTATATTTTTTGTACGTCTACAAAAGCATAAATGATAATTGCTTATTTGCATTTGCGATGAGACAAGCAAGTACGCGTTATTGCTTTAATCATATTTAAACTTCCCTACAAAAAGACATCGATACAAGAGGTAATTAATATGTGAGCTAGTTGAGCCTACATTCGTTAATATTTTATATAAAAGCGCTAAACTTTGAAAAAAAGTGCTTAAAGCTGAATCAGGAATTTAGTTGGTTACGAAAATTGATTCAATTCGTACAATTCTGGGTAAGAAGTCTTCAAATATTAACCAGAGGTTTTTCTCAAAAAAATCTATTTATATATTTAAAAATATTTATAGATTTCATTAAGCCAATCCCGATTACTGAAAATGAATTTTAAAACCGTATTTATCATTTACACTATTTTGAGTTTCCTTTTTGTTTCCGCCTGCAGAAATAAAGAGAAAAATACAAAAGCGAAGACACCAGGAATTCAAAAAGATTATTTATCAGTCATCATATCTTTAGATACCCTGCGATCAGTAAAAGTTAAAAATGTCATTTTCAGGGAAGATAGCTTATTGAGTATTTCTTCCAACAAAGAAGCTAACCCCTACTATCACTATTTTAAGGCAAGAAAATATACCTTGGATAAGAAAATAGACAGCGCTTTGCTGGAGTATCAGAAAATGAAAGTTATAATGCCAGGCAGTGAGGTAGAACTTTTAAAAACCTATGAAATACTCGGTCAAAACATGGTTAACGGGTCGATGGTTGAATCTGCCTTAACCAGCCAGATATTTGCTGCTTTAAAAAAAGCTGAACAAGTAAATAGTCGCTTAACCTATCGGTTTTATGATTTATTGGCACAAGCTTATTTTCAAAACGATAATGAAAAAAAATCTTTGGAATATGCAGCTTTATATTTTGAAAACCATCCTTTTAAAGCTCATCCAGTAATTAAACAGCGTTATTTTGATATTTCTTTCTTATTGGCTTATCGGTTAATGGATGTTGAAAAAATGACCTATTACAATTCGCAGGCCCGGATTTTGGCGCAAAAAAATGGCGATAGTTTGGCGCTGGCCCGTACTTATGATAACGAAGCACAAATTTACAGTCAGCAGGGGCAGCCCGATAAAGCACTGGTTTGTAGTAAAATATATTTTAATTACCTTAAAAAAACCGATGACCTAAACGATATTGCCTTTAATAATCTGGCTACCACTTTTATTCGAAACCACCAACCTGATTCGGCTATTCATTATTATAAAGCCGGGATTGAGTTCGAAAAACGTGATCCATCGGGAAAGCAAAAACCGGTTCATTACAATGGGTTGATTGAGGCCTATAAGATGAAAGGAGATTTCGCCCGTGCGCTTCAGGCAGCAGATTCCGCATATGTTATTGAACTTAGAAATAATAAAGCCATTGAGGCGGTTAAGGTTGCCGAAATGTATGAAAAATATAAAGTTGAAAAAGATCAGAATATAATACAATTAAAAAGCAGTAATAAGCTAAATGAAACCATTATCAAACAACAACGGTGGACACTTTTTTTAATTCTCCTGGTCTTTTTTGGTGTAGTTTCTTTCTTCTTCGTGATCTATCGCCAACAACGACTGAGAGAGAGAAATAAGTTGTTAAGGTCTGAAAACCAGCGGTTAAATATAGAACAAAAGCTCTTACAGGCACAGTTAAATCCTCACTTTATCTTTAATGCCATAGCCAATTTGCAAGGTTTGGTAGCTTCTGGACATATAGATGAATCGATTCGTTACCTAAAGTCGTTTTCTGGTTTGCTGCGGGGCATCCTGGAGCAAAACAGGAAAGATTTTATCGAAATTGATGAAGAAATTACCTCTTTAAACAATTACATTCATTTGCAGCAAATGCGTTATGCCGGTGCTTTCGATTATAAAATTACCATTGATAATCAGCTGGATGTGAATGAAACTTTCATCCCGCCAATGCTGATTCAACCTTTTGTAGAAAATGCCATCGAGCATGGTTTCAGGAACATTTCGCATAAAGGCGTGTTAAACATATCCTTCAAGGTTAAAAATGATTTGTTAAGTATCGAGATAGAAGATAATGGCAGTGGTTTAACTACAAAAGCAGCCGATAAGCAAAAAAAGCAGTCGTTGGCGCAAATTATATTAAAGGAAAGGTTCGATTTACTTTTTACCTCAAAAGGGCAACAAGCACACTTTAAAGTGGAAGATAAAAAAGGATCAGACGCAAAAGGCGTGATCGTTGAAATCATCATCCCAACTATTACTAACTAAATAAGATCATAATGAAAATTTATATTCTGGAAGACGAAGCACGAATTTTGCAGCACATTTTACAAATTGTAAAAAAAATCGACTATCTGGAAGTAGTAGGTTTTGCAGGAGAAATTACCATCGCCAAGAAAGAGATACCAGTATTAAAGCCCGATATTATTCTGGCTGATATCCGATTAAAAGATGGCGATAGTTTCCACTTATTTGATGAAATTGGTGTTGCCGATTTTCAGGTTGTTTTTCTTACGGCCTATGATCAATATGCTATTCAGGCACTTAATTTAGGTGCATTTGGATATTTACTAAAACCAATAGACGACGTATTGCTGATTAACACACTTAACAAGTGCTTTCATCACCGAAAGCATGAAGCCTTTGGAGAACAGCAACTTGCTATTGCAAAGGAACACTATTTGTCGCAAGGAGTTGCTGCTACCAAACGTATCGCTTTGAAAAGTGTAGAATATATTGAGGTGGTTAATATAGAGGATATCATGTTTTGCAAAAGTGATAAAGGTTATACCAGTTTTTATTTGAACAATGGGCGGGAAATTGTGGTATCAAAAGGGCTGAAAGAATATGAAAGTCTGCTTACGCCTTTTGGTTTTTTGAGGTGTCATCAGTCGTATTTGGTCAATTTCAAATATGTGAAGAAATACTATCGTGAGGGTTATCTGCAAATGGAGAATAAAGAAAATATACTGGTTTCCAGCAGGAAAAAAGAAGAGGTGTTGCGGTATCTGGAGAATATCGCTTAAATAGGAATTAAATTAGTGGTGCTAAATAAATAAATCAAAGAGCGCCGTCAATCCCAAGGGGCGGAGAAATCAAAAAACAGTTGTACAATAGTATAATATTGCACTAACAAACCTTAAACGCAGTGGTTTTGTGTTCATAAATGATGGTTCGAAGCCTAAAAGAATTTTGAGCACAAAACGATTGCCGCTGTTTTTTTGATGTGTGTGAGGTGGTGTGAAAAGCCCCTAGCTAGATTGACAAAGCGCTTTGGGTAATTGGCGCTCCAAAATGCGCAGCATTCTTGAACACCGCTAAAAACAATATTAACTGTGAAAAATTACCATGCCTCCGCGGCAAAGAGCGGGCAAAAAATCTTATAAATTAATCGTCCACAAAATAGTCTTTCAGAGGGTTAATTTATTTTATAAAAATCAATATAAATGACGTTTGTGCAGGATATAGGTTCTGCGATATGCAATTCCTGCCGATTTATCTGGAGGTGCCCGCAAGGCGGGGTTCATTTATTTGTCTTGGCCAGACAGGCTTTTTTTTTGGGGCATCAAAAGAAACAAAACCGAGCATTTCTGCGAGCTCATTAATACAGAAAAAAAACAATAAATAACACATTAATAAATGTCGGCTTAAAATTTTTGTTTTAAAGTTGTGGTTAGGCTTAAATAAGCTATCCCCAAAAATTTGTTAGGCCGATTTGAGCGGAACGAAGATGCAATACTTAGGCTTAGCCAGGCGAAAACACAAATAGTAAAAAGATTCATTATCAATTAATTGAAAATAACGTCAATGGTAGTAGTCGTTACAGACCTTGTGTAATAGGCAGTAAATAACTATCGAATGTAGTTAATCCATCGTAGTAGTTTATTCCTGTTTTATCAAAAAAGACTACAAAATTGTGTATTAATTCCTTTAATAACGATGGGTTAAATATATTTGTGAATAAGAGTTGATAATTCAGCTTTAACACATCTCAAACTTTAACCCATGAATAAATTCGAAAGCCGTTACGCCCAAAGCCCAAAAGAAGTTAAACAAATGGACACTGCAACATTGCGTGAAAATTTTTTAATTGAAAACGTTTTTGAGCCCGACCAAGTTAATTTAACCCTATCACATTTTGATAGATATATTGTGGGCGGCGCAATGCCTGTTCATCAGAAACTGGATTTACCAAATCCTGATGATTTAAAAGCGAGTTACTTTTTAGAGCGTAGAGAATTGGGAATGATCAATGTAGGCGGAAAGGCAATTGTCACAGCTGATGGAGAGCAATTCGAACTGGATTATAAAGAAGCCTTATACATTGGAAAAGGAACAAAAGTGGTTTCATTTGAATCGGCAGATGCTGCTGCACCCACAAAATTATACATCAATTCTGCACCCGCACACCATACCTACCCAACCAGAAAAGTAAGTAAAGCTGAAGCAGAAATTGTAGAGCTCGGCACACCGGAAACGGCGAACCATCGTATTATTAATAAACTTTTAGTAAACAGCGTTTTGCCTACCTGCCAGTTGCAGATGGGAATGACAGAATTAAAATCTGGAAGTGTCTGGAATACCATGCCTGCGCATACGCATGATAGGAGAATGGAAGCTTATTTTTATTTTGAAGTTCCACAAAACCAAAGTGTTTGCCATTTTATGGGCCAGCCACAAGAAACCCGTCACATCTGGATGCAAAATGATCAAGCCGTAATTTCTCCAAACTGGTCAATCCATTCAGGAGCAGGAACCAGTAATTATACTTTTATTTGGGGTATGGCAGGAGAGAACCTGGATTATGGCGATATGGATCATTGTGCAATTAACGATTTGAAATAATTAAAGAAATATCATTGTAGTAACGATTATTTCTTCCGCCTCTGTGGAAGGATTTAATTATTCAATAACAAAGAAATTAAAGAATTAAAATGTCAAACATATTTGATTTAGCAGGTAAAACTGCGTTAGTAACAGGCTGCAAAAGAGGCATTGGCAAAGCTATGGCTTTGGCTTTAGCGGAGGCTGGTGCAGATATTATCGGAGTTTCTGCCAGTCTGGAGCTTCAGGATAGTGCAATTGAAAAGGAAGTTTTAGCACTAGGAAGGAAGTTTTATGCCTATCAGTGTGATTTTAGTCAGCGGGAGGCGACGTTATCTTTTGCTGCAAAAGTAAAAACTGATCACCCGGTGATTGATATCCTGGTGAATAACGCCGGAACTATTCTACGTAAACCCATTGCCGAGCATCCGGATGAGATGTGGGATGAAGTGATTGCAGTAAACCAAAATGCTCCTTTTATTTTAACCAGAGAGATTGGTCGGGATATGATTGCCAGAGGAAGCGGGAAAGTTATTTTTACGGCGTCTTTATTGTCATTTCAAGGCGGAATTACCGTTCCGGGTTATGCAGCGAGTAAAGGTGCAATTGCTTCACTTACTAAGGCATTTGCAAATGAATGGGCATCAAAAGGAGTTAATGTAAATGCTATTGCTCCCGGATATATTGCTACAGACAATACATCTGCATTAAGAGAAGATCAGGATAGAAGTACATCCATATTATCCCGTATTCCGGCAGGTAGATGGGGAACACCAGAAGATTTTAAAGGGCCAACATTGTTTCTCGCTTCAAATGCAAGTGATTATGTTCACGGAACGATCTTAACCGTAGATGGCGGTTGGATGGGAAGGTAGGGTTGAGTTTGGAGTCGTGAGTTTGGAGTCTTGAGTCCAAAGTCTCCAGTTGGGAGTCTAAAGTCATGATGCTGAAAGACCGATGTAGGGGTTGGGGTGTTAAGCTCCAGGTCCGTACATCGGTCTTTTTTTTATTAACATTTAAGGTATATCAGGATATTAAGTTTTATCTCGTTAATCTGATATCTTAAAGATTGTTTGGTATAGTATATAGCGATAGCTAGAGATACTTTAACCTAACCCATTGGTTGGTGGCTCACCAACCAGTTTAAATTTTATTTCGTAAACAACCGTCTTCGGACCTCTGTCTTTAAACAAACTAAAAAAGATTATAAATCTCTTTAATGTCTTTCAAAATAGCTTCGAAATCGATTTTTAAATCAATTAATCGGCCAGTATGAATATCAAAAACCCAGCCTTGTACGGTTAAACCTCTTAAAGTAATGGCTTCCTGTACGGCCGCTGTTTTTAATAAGTTTACACACTGCTCCTGAACATTCAATTCTACTAACCTGTTGTAACGGATGCCTTCATCCTCAATTGCGTTTAACTCATCTTTGTGTGTGCGATAAACATCACGGATATTTCTTAGCCATGGATTTAAAATACCCATATCTGCCGGTTGCATAGCAGCCTTAACGCCTCCACAATTGTAATGACCACAAACGATAATGTGCTTTACTTTTAAATGGCGAACCGCATAGTTTAATACCGTCATTACACTTAAATCTACATTGTTTACCAGGTTGGCAATATTTCTGTGAATAAATGCTTGTCCGGGTTGGATCCCCATTAAATCTTCTGCAGTTACCCTACTGTCAGAACAACCAATGTATAAAAATTCAGGCGTTTGTCCCTTTGCTAACTCAGTAAAGTAATCAGGATTGTTGGCTAATTTTCTGCCAATCCATTCTTCATTATTTTTAAAAACGTCTTCTACATTCATGTTTTTCTTTTTAATTTAAGGTAATATATTAGTAAGATGTACCCAGGATTCTTTTGTAATTTATCAAAAATAAAAAAAAGAATCTTTTTCGGAAATTTTCATAGATCGATTCTTTCAACTCAAAATAATCCTTTTCTCAATGGGCTATTTTTATGTTGTATAATCCTTTGCGAATGTTATTTGGCCAATGCGATCCTGGCTAAAGAAAATAAATCAAAGAATTAAATTTCGATAGATCTATTTTATTTAATACTTCTATTAACGGTAAATACAATAGGTCTATTGTAACGCCTATTTAACAAATTTCTACTTCAAAAGTTTGGCGGCTGTTTAACTTGCTAATCAAGTTTATAGCCTAAACGTAGCGCCTGTAGATACAACATGGCAAGGAGAGTTTTAATATAAATCAATGTAGCAGGTACATTGATTTTAAACCATACGGCAGTAAATACCATATAACCGGCAATAGAAAGCAATAATTAATAATGCCGATCTACTACTGAAGAGAGTGTTTTAGAATCAGGGGCTCTAATTTAAATATGAACCTTAACGCGGGAGGCAGGAATGGTTTTTTCATCTGCAACTTTCGAAAGATCTTCTAACGAATAAAGATTAGCCATACACTCTGCAACTGCATTTTTATCCGTATACCAAACGTCTTCATTTGTAAAATGACAAATGCCTTTTCCCATTTCTGTAACGATACTTCCCAGCAATGTTGCCAAGTGGTGTTCGAACAAGTTTCCGGGGTAATATTTGATGGAGAATACTTTTTTAAAGCCTTTAAGTTGACCTTCTATTTCACTGCTAATTTTGATCGGTTTGTAAACCTTCTTTTTCTTTTTACGCAATAGTTTATCGATGAAACTTTGCTTCACCACTTTCTGGCGAACATTCTTCTTTTTAAATTCAGCAAGTTCAAAAGGTTTGAAAGAGGTACTGAACTGTACCTTTAATACGCTGGTATTTAAAATTTCAATACTAGGTTTAGTCCACCTGAATGCCAGAGACAAGATGCTTCTTGGATTTTTAAAAGTAAATGATTGTTCCAGGCTTAACACTTTTTCATGCTGATTTAAGCGTTCAACGATTTCTGGAATCAAATCATTTGTTAGGGAATTGGTGTATATGTTTATATGAGCACTCATATTTTTAATATTAATAAAGATAGTCTGCTTTTAACTCACAGCTTATCTGTTAAGTAATAAGAAGAATTGGGTTAGTTGAAACTGGCCTAAACAAGCTTCTCACTAGTTTATTTAATTAAGATGTGGTTAGAATAAAATTTATTTATTGTATTGCAACATGCTAACGTGATAATTTATAGACCTACAAATATATTCTTTATATTATTGTTTTTTAACTGGTAAACGAATGTTTTACTTAAAACGTTACAGGGTTGAATTATTTTTTTTTAAATACAAGATTATCAACTGTTTATTTTTTTAAATAATCGATAATCTAAGGTATTTACTTGCTGTTGTGGTCTGCAAATAACATTTTTTTATCCATAAGTGATTTCAATGTTCTGTTAAAACTCCTAACGGAGATGCCTAAATAAGCAGCCATGTCTTCTTTTGAGAGGATAATTTGCTCTTCAGCCTGAAGCGTTAATAGTTTTGATAAGCCATATTCGAGCGTATACAATTGTTGAAAAGATGCCCGGGTGCTTGTATGAATAATTCGGGTAGATAATTCCTGTAAGAGGAATTTGGTGAAGTTAGGATTTTTAGCAATCAGCTCAGAAAACACATAATCCGGAATGGCATAAACGGTTACTTCACTTATTGCTTCTACATTACAGAGGCACTCTATTTTTTTTAGCGCTTCTAATTCGCCAATTACCTCTCCCTTGCCTAAAAATTCTATAATGAAATCTTTGCCGTTTTCTTCCGATATGAAACATTTTGTAATGCCATCTTTAATCATATAAATATTAGTGATGGTTTCTCCCTGGCAAACAAATCGGTTTCCGGGTTTGAAGGTTTTAAGCAAGATCTTTGAATCAACATTTTCACGACAAAAGCTTTCAATGAAGGACAGAAATTGGAGGTTCGTTCGGAGCATATTTTGTATGATGGACAAATGTCCTTTATGGAGTGGTTTGGTTATTTTACTTTTGTCGCACTAAAATTAAGCATAAAATGAATAACCAAATTACTGTAATTGCATTTGATGCCGATGATACCCTCTGGGTAAATGAACCTTACTTTCGTGAAGCAGAAGAGCATTTCGCCGCGCTTTTAGAAAATTTCTTGCCCAGGCACAGTACTGTTGTCGAATTGTATAAAACAGAAATTGCGAATTTACCCCTGTATGGTTACGGAATTAAGGGTTTTATGTTGAGCATGATCGAGGCTGTTCTTCGGATTACGGAAGGAAAAGTAGATCCTGCTATTATTCAGAAGGTGATAGATTTAGGACAGGAAATGTTAGATAAACCTGTAGAATTGCTCGATGGCGTAGAGGATGTTTTGAAAGCTTTGCATGGGAAGTTCAGGTTGGTTGTGGCCACCAAAGGTGATTTGCTCGATCAGCAAAGGAAGCTAACGAAGTCTGGTCTTGATCATTATTTTCATCATATCGAGATTATGAGCGATAAGCAGGAGAAAGACTATCAAAAATTAATTAAACACCTGGATTGTAAACCTGAAGAATTTTTGATGTTAGGTAATTCTTTAAAATCTGATGTTTTGCCAGTTTTAGCCATCGGCGGAAATGCCGTTCACATTCCTTTCCATACCACCTGGGTGCATGAGCATATCGACCATACAATAGAACATCCAAATTTTTATCAGATGGAAAATCTATCTGAAGTTTTACTAAAATTAATGATATGAAAGAAAAATTAGATCTTAATAGCTGGATCAGAAAAGACCATTTCGAGTTTTTTAACACATTCGATGAGCCATTTTTCGGAGTGACAGTAGATGTAGATTGTACGGCAACGTATCTGGAAGCAAAAGAAAGAGAAGTTTCATTCTTTTTGCTTTATTTACATAAATCTTTATTGGCCGCCAATAGCGTAGAGCCGTTTCGTTATCGCATTATTGATGGTGAAGTTTGGAAATACGAACAAGTTCATGCCTCTGCAACCATCAACCGTCCTAACGGAACTTTTGGTTTTGGATATATAGACTTCTACCCGGAATTTGAATCTTTTAAAGCTGGGGCAATGGAAGAAATTAATAAAGTGGAGCAGAGTACAGGTTTGATTCCATCATCTGGTGGTGAAAACGTGATCCACTGTTCTGCTTTACCCTGGCTTAATTTCAAATCTATTTCACATGCACGTAGTTTCTCTTTTAAAGATAGCTGCCCGAAATTATCCTTTGGCCAGGTGCGCGATGAAGCCGGGCAGAAAATAATGCCAGTTTCGATTCATGTTAACCACGCCCTGATGGATGGCTTCCATGTTTCACAATTTGTTTCTGTATATCAGGACCTTTTAAATCAGAAAACCAGCGACTTAATTTCAACATAATGAAGGGTTAACATTAAGCTTATAAATTAGGCTAATGTTTCTCCTCGCCGTTGCCATATGTATTTGCTTTTTAGCAATAATAGCCGTGTTTCAAATGGACACTTTTTTTAAGGCGTTCATGTTTTTGGTGCTATTAACGGTTGTTTTTTTTATTCTTTTTCTTTTTATCAATCACCCATTCCCATCGGCATTGAGTGTTATCTCCATTATGGCGGTTTTTGCAATTAAATTTGAGGGTTAAGAGGTAGATAAAAATATTAATTAATTATCATTTGCTTTAGCTAAACTAATTACTATTTTTGCTGCACAAGGGGGATTAGCTCATTTGGCTAGAGCGCTTCGCTGGCAGTGAAGAGGTGATCGGTTCGAATCCGATATTCTCCACCCTTAATATTAAGCCCTTAAATTAACTTTTAAGGGCTTTTTTGCGTTTTGAAACGGTTGTATTAATGTATAGAATAAAATAACCCTTTTTTCTTAAAGGAAATTACTAAGTTACTACACCTTGTTTTTTACTTAAACAAATTACATGACATTAAATACCTTATTGGTGCGTGCTTAAGATCATTACCATGAAAGACTAAACTATAAAATCAGAAGTAGATAAAAGTTCAGGATATCTATTTACCTAATCATTACAAAATCATAACATACCCGTTACGGTTAACCGGGGTGCTAAAACTTAATTTTGCCCGCAGTATGCAACTGGTAAAAGCACTTAAAGAAAACTATAGCAATGCATTTGATATGATTTATAATCAATATCATCAGCAAATCTATGGATATGTACTCCAGCGCTCCCAATCCAGCTACATTGCGCAGGAGGTAACCCAACTCACCTTTATCAAGTTATGGAACAAGCGTGAGGTGTTAGATGATCAGTTAGCTGTCGACCTACAGCTTTTCGGTATGGCCAGGCAAGTCATGATTGATTTACTCCGCAAGGAATCGGTTCGTTTCAAATATGAAGGTCAATCTGCCCACACCCCTTTTACCGATAGCCTCATAGATGCCATTGAGAACAAGGAACTTTTGCGGCTCATTGAAGAAGACATTCAGAATATGCCAAAGATGAGACGCATCATTTTTGAGCTGAGTCGTAAAAATGGCTTGTCGCATAAGGAAATTGCTGAAATGTTTTCCATTTCTCCAAAAGCAGTAGAGCAACATATTGGCAAGGCACTGCTCCAACTCAAGCAACATCTTTATTCGATTATGTTTTAGTTTATGGCATCACAGCTATTTTTTTAGACTGAAAGTTCCTCCAACGCCAGCCCAGGCACAAGCCTCCTGTTCTTTACAGAAATAAATAATATTCATTCGCGTTCAAGCGATTATAGATAGGGTTTTAAGAAACCTTTGGCTATCCAAAGATGCCGCCAATACAGTTTTCCTAAGCTTAGGGGAGTGAAAAATTTCACCAGTCATCAGCTTTCTTATCCTTTCCCGTATTAAATAATTGTTAAGCAGCTAGGGATAACACGCCGAGCCACGTAATCTGGTTATGAAGTTCGATAAAAATAAGCAGGCCAGCCAGGAATCTGAAGACAAAACCACCATCCGTCAGAAGATCTGGCAAACACCTGCTATCATCAACAAACTTTTCAGCGATCGTGGATGGCAACAGTTTGAGGCCAATCCTGGCAAAACTGATGTTCCTTCTGCGCAAATGCTGAATTACCTCCAAACCAAAATCCAGGAGCAGGAACTGGATAAAGCCTGTAGGAAACTCGAAAGGCAACGCAATATTAAGTTATGGTGCTATAGCGGCACAGTGGCGGCCTCCCTTATTTTTATTTTCTTTTTCGGCTTCTGGCAAGCACCTGAATCGAAAAATAATATCAGCCAGATTCAGCCAACCCATCACAAAACCATTACCCGCGATCCTCTCTGGTTAACTATTGAAAATAATTTCAAACAAGTTAAAACGGTGCAGCTGCCTGATCATTCTACCGTTGCCCTTTTTGCCCATAGTCACATTCGCTACCCTAAAAATTTCTCAAGGCAGGCCCGTGAAATCTACCTGAATGGAAAAGCGACATTCTCCGTTCAGAAAGATGCTTCAAGACCATTCAGTGTTTATGCCGCAAGTACGAAAACAACTGCTTTGGGTACTTCCTTTACCATCGATACACGTACCCATGCACACAAAACAGCTATCAAATTGCATAGTGGAAGAATCGTAATTGCTTCTACCTTGCCTACACCAGGTTTTAAAAAGGCATACCTGAGCGGAACGGGCGAAAGCTTTTGCTTTGACAGCAGATATAATACAATCGAAAGATCAAAATCAATCATCATCCCGCTGTCTAAACCTGCCGGGCCTGCAAAAATGAATCTATTGAATATGACTAACAGACCGCTAACAGAAGTGTTCAGCGCTTTGCAGGAAGCTTATCACATCAAAATCAGAATAGGTAGTAGTTCCATTGCCGATATCCAGTACACGGGCAGTATCAATATTGAGCATGATAAACTCAATGACGCATTAGCGGTGATTTGTCTCATTAACGATTTACGTTATGTGACTGAACCGGATGGCTCCTATACCCTCTATACCCAATCTCAAACACCCGCTATTAAAAAATAATAAACCATAACAAATAATGTTTAAACACACACTTCAAATCAAAAAGACCATGTGGTGCTTCCTGTTTCTATGCCTGGGCATGTTACAGGTTAAGGCACAGCAGGAACAAGTTAAAGGTGCCACACAGGATGAGAACGGAATGTTTCTCCCAGGTGTAGGCATCAAGGCGGTGCATACTGGCAATGGAAAAAGCTTTTCCACCAGCTCATCAGATAAAGGGCTTTTCAGCTTTAATACGCTGCCCGAGGGTGGTCCTTATCAATTTATCTTTACCTATGTGGGTTTTCAAGCCGATACCCTTTCCGGATATACCATCGCCAAGGGCAAACCGCTTGCCATTAGCGTAAAATTAAAAGGTATTGCCACGGCACTTCAGGAGGTGGTTATCGGCTATGGCAGAATCGCCAGAAAAGATGTAACCAGTTCCATCACTACCATCAAGGCTGAAGATTTTAATCCAGGTGTATTTAATTCTCCTGCGCAGCTATTACAAGGAAAGGTACCAGGATTGGTGATTTCAACGAACAACAACCCCAATGCCACCCCATCCGTAACGCTTCGTGGTGCATCCACGCTCAGATCGGGAAATGCTATGGAGCCATATTACGTAATTGATGGTGTGCCAGGCGTTTCACTATCACTTATTTCCCCGGAAGATATTGCAAGCATTGATGTACTCCGCGATGCATCTGCAACTGCTATATACGGTTCTAAAGCAGCTAATGGAGTAATTATTGTCACCACTAAAAAAGGGAAGACCAATCAAACCACGGTGAGCTACAACGGTTACGCATCCATCGATAAGGTAGCCAAACGCTGGGACCTCATGGATGCCAGCCAGTATAAAAATTTTGTATTGAACAATGGCTTTTCTTTAGACCCATATGATGATCGTGGTGCCAATACCGACTGGCAAAAAAAAGTGTTGCGTACCGGTGTTTCCCATAGCCACAATCTTTCCGTTATCGGCGGCAGCGAGAAAACAAAGTTCAATGCCAGTGTAAATTACTTCAAAAATAACGGGGTAATCAAAGGTACCGATATGAGTCGGTTGATTGGTCGTACCTGGCTGGAAACAAAAGCATTAAAAGACCGCCTGGAGCTTTCCTTCAATCTGAACGCCAGCATAACCAAACAAAATGATGTTCCATCGCAGGGACAAGGACTCAGCGTTTACGATGCCATGGCTTACTATTTGCCTATATCTCCGGTTAAGAACAATGATGGTTCCTGGTTCGAATATCCCCAGCGTTCGCAATATGCAAATCCGGTTTCACTTATCGAGGAAAATACCATTTTTAATAACACCAAATTGCTCCAGGCGCATGCCAGGGGTAGTTACCTGATTCTCCCGGGATTTAAATATAACCTCGATCTGTCTCTGCAAAACAAACAGTTTAACCAATCTATCTATAACTCTTCGAAGTCTATGTTGGCAACCGGCATGAACGGAAGGGCCAACAGATCCGCTGTAGAAGATGAAAGAGTAGTGATAGAAACCAATTTTAGCTATGAAAAAATCTTTGGGCGGCATAAAATTACAGCCCTGGTAGGGTACTCATGGGAAGAAAACAATAATAACGATGGTTTTCAACTGTCTACCTACAACTACTATAGCGATGACCTGCTTTACTATAATGCAGGGTTGGCCAATAATGTTGATGTGAATGCTCTGGGAGGTTATAACCTTTCTACCCTCCGGATGATTTCACTTTATTCGAGAATCAACTACGCACTGGATGGAAAATATCTCCTTCAGGCTACTTTGCGCCGAGATGGCTCTTCTGCCTTTGGCAGCAACAACAGCTGGGGTACTTTCCCTTCTGTTTCGGCCGCATGGCGTATCTCAGAAGAACCTTTCTTAAAGTCGAGCCAGGTGTTTGATGACCTGAAACTTCGTGCTGGATACGGCGTTAGTGGCAATTCAATGGGTTTTGATGTATTCACCGCAACTCAGGTGTATGGCGCTACAGGCTGGTTTACCAATGCTGCCGGAAATCAGTTACGCACCCTGGGCGCCATTAGAAATGCCAATCCCGATCTGCGCTGGGAACGCACCGGAATGTTTAATGTAGGTTTAGATTTTGCCGTATTCAGGAACCGCCTGAGTGGCTCGGTAGAATATTATAATAAAAATACCTCCGACCTTATTTATGATTATCCGGTTTCTACAACCCGATATTTGTATAACTTGTTAACCACCAATGTTGGCGAAATTAATAACAAGGGTTTTGAGCTCAGCTTAAATGGCGCACCTGTAAAGGGAAAAGATTTCGCCTGGAACACGGGTATCGTGCTTTCGCACAATACAAATAAGGTAGTAAAAATTTCCAACAGTGAATTTACGGTAAACTATATCGACCTGGCTGATTTAGACGGTGCAGGACAATCAAATGCTAAACAGCAAAGATTAATTGAAGGTTCGCCTATTGGCCAATTCTATACATGGGAATGGGCTGGTTACAATGATAAAGGAATATCTACCTTTTATGTGCACGATAAAGTTACTGGCGAACGTACCGGCGAAACCACTACAACACCGTTGGATAAAGATCGTGCTGCTACGGGCAGTGCGCAGCCTAAATATACTTTAGGATGGAACAACAACTTCACCTATAAAAATTTAAGCCTTGCAGTATTGTTCCAGGGAGTATTTGGGAATAAGATCATGAATGCTTCCCGGGCACGCTATTCTAATGTGGTGGGTAATGCCGGAAACAAGAACTTATTGGTTAGCGTGCTGGAAACAGAAAAGGTTACCGATATCAATGCACATTACCTCTCAGACCGGTATCTGGAAAAAGGCGACTACCTGCGTCTGTCGACAATATCACTAGGTTATAATTTCAAAAAGATCGGTAACAGTCTTAATAATCTCCGCCTGTTTGCCACGGTGAACAATGCCTTTGTTTTAACCGGATATAAAGGCCTTGACCCTGAAGTTTACCTCGGCGGCATTACCCCAGGCCTGGATAACCGCCAAACCTATCCGAGAACACGCACCTTTATGCTGGGCCTTAATTTTAATCTATAACAAGGAGAAACAACAATGAAAACCTATATTAAATCACTTATTATACTCGTTTTAGCCACCTCAACTATGGGCTGTTCAAAACTCGATGTAGACATTAAATCACAGTATACCGCCTTTCCTAATTCACCGGCAGCTGCAGAAGCCGTTTCAGCAGATGTATATAATGCCTATCGGGGTGCCATGGGGCGCGACCACTGGATGGCACAAACCCTTTCATCTGATGAAGCCGTAAGTGTGGCCATGGGTACAGACTGGTATGATGGCGGTGTTTACCGGGAATTTCACCTCCATAATTGGAGTGCAGATAATAACATGTTACCGGGCATATGGAATTCTGCCATGACCGGGATTACCTCATGCAATAAAGTGTTGGCTTTGTTTGGCGATGACGAAAGCACGAACGCGGCACCCATACGTGCCATGCGTGCCTATTATTACTTTATCCTCATGGATAATTTTGGTGCAGCACCCATTATTACTAAGCTGGTAGAACAGCAGCCAGACCGTTCACCCCGCGCCGAAGTATGTAAATTTATTGAATCAGAATTACTTACCGTGATCAATAAACTCCCTACCAATGTAGATGCTGGTACTTACGGAAAAGCTACTCAGTATATGGCTGCTGCTTTATTAGCCAAAGTATACCTGAACTGGGCGGTTTACAACAGCATTGACCCTGCGAATTATACGCCGGGCCTTACCAATGATAAACTGCAACGTGCAGCAGAGATGTGCGACCTGATCATCAAATCCGGAAAATTTAACCTCAGCGACAAGTTCCTTAGTAAATTCCGTCCGGATAATGGTCCGCAGGTTAAGGATTTTATTTTCGCAATGCCTTTTGACCGGGACAGACAGCAAGGCATGACTTATAGCCGCTTCTGGATTCACCGGAGTGCACAAAAACAATTCGGCGATTTGCCACAAAGTGTAGGTGGCACCTTTCGTTGCCTGCCAAGCTACCTGGATAAATTCAATCTTCCGGGAGATGATAGAAATGCATCTTATATTGGTGGCAAACAATATTATTGGGCAAACTATGCCCCTACTACCAATCCTTTACTCATCAACACATCGAAAAGGGGAATAGATCAGGATTATACAGGTAGCGATGCCGATAATAAATTTGACTGGCAGCTGGAAATTACCAGAGACATTAACCTTCGACCAAATGGTGCAGCTACACTGGATGTTGGAAACGATCAGAAGGGGCGTTCTATGGGCTATCGATCAATTAAGTTCTACATGGATATTAACGTAACTGCTGCACAGAACCGTAACCAAAGCAATGATGTACCTATTTTTAGATATGCCGATATATTGTTAATGAAAGCAGAAGCTCTTCTTCGAGGTGCTGCGGCAACAAATGGCGAAACGCCGGTATCATTGATTAACCAAATCAGGCGATACGTTAATGCACCTGTATTAACCACAATCCCCACACTTGATGACCTTTTAGATGAGCGGGCACGTGAGTTTGCAGATGAGTCTTGGAGAAGAAACGATCTGATCCGCTTCGGTAAATTTGAAGATAACTGGGGTTTTCGCAACCTTTACGCAGTTGGCTTTTCACAAAAATTCAGGCGGATCTTTCCGGTGCCAACAACTGTTTTAAACCTTAATACCAATTGGAAACAGAATATGGGTTATTAAATAGAAATTAAATCCTTAAGACATGCTGTATCATTATTTGCATTTTATTCCGGGTTATGATAACGTTAAGCCAACAGCGCTTGATGGGAATGATTATCTGCAGCGGATCAAAATAGTTATAAGGAAAATGAAGAGGAAAGAATGTGGTTCAAAAAAGTAAGGAACCACATTCTTTAGAGTATAAAATTAAATTAAAACACTTTTGAAAAGTATTACTTTTTTTGGCTAAAAGATAATTCCTAACACTACTTTATCGATTCAGAATATACGAAAGATAGTAACAATAGATAGTAGTAACATTGATACAATTACCTCCGAAGATTTAAAGAGATTACCTCAAGTTGTAAAGAGCGAAATAGTGGAGGTATAAATATATTAAGGATCAAAAATCTAGACGATTAGCAAAATTATTACTAATTAAAAGCCTACAAGGCCATGGTCGATATGCTCTTATTAATAAATATTTTAGTGAAAGGACCGCATGTTTTGTTTAATTTACTCGTTTTTTAAACTTGTGATTTCATGAAATTCATGGATAAACTGTTCAAGTTGTTTGCTGGTTCGGAGTGATGCGATGGTTAACAGATCGGTTTTGTCAGGCGATTCGGGTTTTTTGAACCTTAGGTTGACTGCGGTTCTGGTGTAAATAAAGTTTGTATAGATCCGCACGGTTTCGATGCGAATGAAGTCTTCGAAATGATAGTGTTTATTTAAATAAGCCAGCGTTCCGGTTCTTTCAATGGTTTGCGCGGTTTTATTGAAAATGACTTTTGTAAAGGCTGCAGCGATACAAAAGAATCCAAATAGGAAGAAGGCTGATCCGCCTAAAAGGGCTCCGATCGGGCTTTTGAAAATTAAAGTAAAAAACAGTACACCGAATAAAATAAAAAATGTACCCAATATGATCACTCCTGTTTTTTTACTTTTTAGAAGATAGGAACCTTGATCATAAACGAAATACCGATAGGAAATCATAGCTGGTGGGGTTGAGGTTTTTAAAGTTTTGTGGTGCTGTGGTTGTAAAGGTAATTGCATTGGTTTCTATTTTTTTTAATTTTTGGAAATTAAAAGGATTGAACCAAACGGGTTGTCTTGGGTGTAGTGATTTTTAAGGTGCTGCTAGTCACCTGGCAATGGTGATCGGTCAGGGGGGAAAGGATACTGATCATTAGTATTGTTGGTATTGGTGTTTGTTGTTGGTATTGTTGTTTGTTGCTTTTATTGTTGGACGCTGTGGATATTGGGTTGGAGGCGCTGGAACGCTTTGCTTTAAGTTTTTTGATCTAAATGCCTTTTGCTGCCGTTTTCAATGACCGTTTGGATGTTATTTCGTTCTTTTTTGCGGCTAGGCATAAAGGAAATTGATACTGCTGATTAAGAAGATGAACTGGGTTTATAAGGGTTAATTTGAATAATTGAATGCAATTATTCAAATTAACCCTGGCGCTGCATACAGTGTTGGAGCTTACCTTCGTATTTCGTTTTCTATTTTTTTGCTTTTTGCTGTTCTTTATATTCCTGTAAAAACTTGTTAGGGGTACAATTGTCAGATAGGTTTTTGTCATAGGCGATATACATCGGTGATTTTTGCATATTGCTTTCTTTAGGAAGGTAGATCTCGTAGTTATTGTTTCTATAGGTCATGATAATATATGCCTTGCCTTTATAGGTGATTTCATAGTCTGCCTTACCGTTGTAGCTTTCTACTTTGGCTTTGAATATTTTTCCTGCCCA
This sequence comes from Pedobacter sp. N23S346, assembly GCF_048515415.1. NCBI lineage: Bacteria > Pseudomonadati > Bacteroidota > Sphingobacteriia > Sphingobacteriales > Sphingobacteriaceae > Pedobacter > Pedobacter sp. N23S346. The sequence goes on along the minus strand of NZ_JBLYEE010000004.1, from coordinate 67,518 downwards.
GGAATGGTCAATGTCATAAACGCCTATGAGTACTTCGTTATTTTTGTCGGGACCATAGCGCGTGGTGGTTACGATCAGGCCTTCTTCGCCTCTGTAGGTTTTACAAACTTTTCCCATTTCGGTCTGCTGCGCGGCGGCGCCGAAGCTGATCAATATTGAGCATAAAACAGTAGTGATGCTAAGTAATTTTTTCATTGGTTTTTTTTGTTTTAGTTGGGTAAATAAAATCAAAGATGCGCTATATCTGCAAGTCTCGCAATAACACTTTTGTATCAATCCTGCTTTTATTGATTAATACTTATTGTAGGAAACAGGCTTTCTATAAGTGCGTACCATCACACCTTTGTATGAGTTTCTAGGTAGATACATTTGCTTACCTTTGTCTGGCTATGAATATTTAGTGTAGCATGGTGAACCTTTATGCGATTGTTTGAGAAATATTTATGTAACCGGGTGCTTTCAGGCGTATACCTATTGTGCTGTTTAACGGTGCTTTTAGGTGCCTGCCGGCAGGATCAATCTTCAGGCAATGTTGCTTTTTACAAACGTAGCGTAAGTGTTTCCTTAAAGCCGCTGATTAATGCGGCCATTTTTAAGGCAAAGGATGATCCCGCGGCGGCTATTCCGCTTTATGAAAAGGCGCTTGCTGCGGCCAAAAGACATAAAGATGAAGTAGCTCAGGTGAAGAGTTACCGAATGTTGGTGTTTTACTACAGCATTTATAAGAATGATTTTACCCATGCGATAGCCCTTTCAGATGCATCGATCCTGTTGGCAAAGAAAATAAATGATCCTGGTACCTATAGTGACCTGTATGCCTCAAGGGCAGTAGCCTACAGCGTTGCAGGCAAACTGAACGAAGCTGCGGATGCGAGTACAACGGCACTGCAATACCTGCAGCAGGACAAAGCACCGGATAGTTTAAAGAATTTTCCGTTATACAATAACCTGGCTGTCTTACACACTCAGTTGGGTAACTATAAACTGGCTGTGGAAAATGCCAATAAGTTTTTAAAACACTATACCACTTTAAAGGATACTGCAAGAATGATTGGGGCTTATCAAACGATGAGCAATGCCTATTACCAGGCGAACGATACCGTTAATTTTCGTATTACAGCCAGAAGAGCGCAGGCTCTGCAACGAGCTTATCCGGATAAAACAAAAGAATATATCGTGAACTCGCTCATGGTGGCCATGTATAAAAGCATCAAAGATTACGATAGTGCAAAAGTTGTTGCCCGGCAGATGATAAATTCTGATTCAAATATGAATACCCCCAGGTATTTTGAAACTTTAACGCAGATGATGGAAATAGCCGACCACGCCAATGATACGGCGTATGCGGCAAGTATTTTGAAACGGGGCATTCCGATGCAACAGCTTTTGGATGAAAACCTGCTGCCGCTTTCCTTAAGGAAGAATGTTTTCGATGGATATTACAAAATGCTTAAAATGACGGGCAATAAGGAATTGGCACAAGTTTGTGTAGAGCAGGCTTACCGCCTTGCCGGCGAACTGCGTAAGCAGGAAATAAATAAAGACCTCGAAAAATACGAAATAGAACGCAAAAAAGTAATGCAGGAAAATGTATTGCTTAGCAAAGACCTACAACTGACCCGAAAAAGCAATACCATTACAATTTTGATCATGAGCGCCGGTTTGCTTGCTCTGGCGGGAACTGCTTTTTTGGTGAGCTATCGCAGGAAGATGCAAATAGAGAAAAACCGTTTTGAGCTGCTGGAAAAGGAGCAGCAATGGAAACAAAGCAAAGCTGTACTGGAAATGCAACTTGTTGAACGCACCCGCATTGCACAGGAACTTCACGACGACCTGGGCGCATCCCTGACTTCCATAGCACTAAGTACCGAATTGCTGAAAAGGAAACATCCCCAACGGGATACAAGGGAGATAAGTATTATAGCCGATAACTCTGCGCAATTGATAGATCAAATGAACCAGATTGTATGGACATTAAATAATAATAATGACACCCTGCAAAGCCTGCTAGCCTATATTCGCAAGTTTGCAACAGGGTTTCTGAATGATGCTGGTATTCACTTTACGATGCACTTGCCGCAACCCATTGCCGAACATATTTTGGATGGCAGTGTACGCCGAAATCTTTTTCTTACCGTAAAAGAAGGGCTCCATAATATAGTGAAACATGCTCAGGCCACATCAGTAACCCTTAAAGTCACCATTACTAATACAAAACAGTTAATCCTTCATTTGGCTGACAATGGAAAAGGGATGACTGATAAAAGAGAAGAAATGGTTTTGGGCAATGGCCTGCGCAATATGAAGGCAAATATGCAAACCATCGGCGGCACTATTATTTGGCTAAATAACCCAAGTGGGGGAATGGGCATTACGGTTACTTACCTTTTAAAAACCTAACCAATGAAAAGATTAATTACCATAGCTATTGTAGAAGACAATGCATCTATTAGGGAAATGCTGCAATCTATCATAGCAATGGAAGAAAGCTACTTGTGTACCGGCGTATTTGGAAATGGGGAAGATGCGCTGAAAGGGATCCCGGAGCTACAGCCTGACGTAGTACTGATGGATATCGGACTGCCGGGAATCAATGGCATAGACTGTATAAAGCAATTAAAACCTACCTGCCCCCGTACAGAATTTTTGGTATGCACGATATACGATGAGGATGAAAAAGTGTTTCAGGCTTTAGAATATGGTGCATCATCTTATATCCTTAAAAGGAGCAAACCTGAATTTTTATTGCAATCTATTCTCGAGGTACACGATGGCGGCAGTCCAATGAGTCCTGATATTGCACGCAAACTGGTACAACGTTTCAGGCAAAAAGAAATTAAAAATGCCGCCGCACTAACAATAACTCCGAGGGAAAAAGAAATTTTAGAACTGCTTTCTCAGGGGCTTTTTTATAAAGAAGCATCAGATCAGTTGGGCATTTCCATCAATACCCTTAAGCGCCACATTTACAACATGTATCAAAAATTACAAGTAGATAATAAGACGGAAGCTATCAACAAGGTTTTTGGGAAATAAAATTATAACAAATAATCTATAATGTTATTTATACCTATTGAGCATTTATGTAACGCATGTTTTAGCCAGGCTTTATTCATATTTCTTGGCTTTGGCAAGATTGATTCTTGCTTTCTTATGGACTTTATTGCAGGTCAGGGCTTGATGGACCATAGCTTAGATTTTCTATAAAGAGGTATGGTAATCTCTCAGAAACGGGCACTTATTTAAAGGAATCGCTGGAAACGTCTAAGGTCGGATAAATTCATTCCAGCGAGTTAACGAGGCGCTGAGTCTCTTGCAGGGTTTTATCAAAGCTCCGGAATATGGTCGCTTTGGTTTTTGTGTTTTGCAAGTATGTTCGAGAGAATTCCAGTCGATGTTACTACTTTTCTGGAATGTTTGTTTTACCGATAAGTGAGATAACCACTTCCTTGAAATATGGGAATCCTCAAAGATTGTCTCAGCTTTGTTATTGCTGCAAAATATTCAACATATGAACCCGCTTTATGACCACTATCTCTTAAGACTGGAATCCGTATTCTTCCTGACTTTTCATAGCAGGTTTTTTCCAAATCTCCAGGTAGAATATTTTCAACAACTTCCTGCGATTCAGGCTTTACTTCTGTTTAGTAAATGCAAAATAGCAGTTTTGGCTTTATCATTCATTTGTATTTCGGTTGATGGTAATCTAGATCAGAAGTAAAGCTGGTGACCTGGACTTTAGCGTAAGTGAACTGATGATCAATAAAAAATACGTCAACAACGTCTGGCAAAATTATAGGTGCTCGCTCGAGGCAGATAGCAGTAATCCTGCCGCTCTTAAAGCTAAAGCTGAAGAAAAGCGTCAGTGGTGGAAGTGATTAGCGGTATATAATTATTTGAGTAATAACACTGCCTGTTTGGTTTGGTAACACTTCTTGAATTATAGTTATGCTTACGTTTTTTTGCCCAGCGTTATAAATATTTGATATAGTACCGTCTGGATTACTAATTGTATTTTCTAATACCCATTGCTTAAAGGGTTTTCTGATGTCATTTACATGTAATTGCTTTTTCAATTCGTTCGGCATCTGAAACCGGAATGACAAAACCCTTGGTGGCGTTGATTTGGTGTCATAGATGCAATTAACATACAAATAAGTTGCATTGTAAGGAACCATTTCAGAAAAGCCGGGTATGCAAATTTTATATTCCGATAAGTATGGCCTAATTACATTCAGTCCTTTCTCCAAGCTATAATTTTTTTCACTTAGCACTTTGTGCAAGTTTTCCAATATTGCTACCAATAACGTTTTGTCTACCACCTTTACTGCTGTAATCCGTTTTTCCGCCTTTGTGTTGGCAGTAGGATTGCAGCCCGTTAAAGCAAGAGCTGTTAATAAAATAATGCAGATATGGTTAAATTTACATCTCATTGTTCTAATCAGTTTATGTTTAAATTCTTGCCGTAGTTGATGGAATTGTATAATAAACTTCATCATTATGGTCAAACCGAGTGCCTTAATTCAAGACAAAAACAAGCTATAACTGAATCAGATCTAATCCTCAAGGTGATTCGCTTGCCAAAACCCCGGACCAGAATTTTATAAATTTACGCTATCTTTAGCCGCTTCGTTAAAGAAGTATTTATGTATTGCTGATGACATTTGAAACCGCTTGCCCATGGTAATCTTTATTATGAATATGCTCTATTAGTATCGATTATAGTAATGTAAAATTCCCATTTAAAATATTTTACGATTTAAGTCTGTTGTGAAAATAGATTTTGTTCAAAAAGTCTGACAGTCTTTTATGCTACATTAAATGCGTATAATATTAATTTTTTGGTTTCGATGAATTTTGGCGGTTTATCATCAAAAGATTTATGAAACAGGGGACAATTGATCATTATTTTTAATGCCACCAAGTCAGCGGAAATTTAATTTCATCTACTGAACTGGCAATCATATCTGGTTTGAACGCATAGTGGCCAAGGGTATCTTTGCTCGAGATTCCGGATAATACTAAAATTGTCTTGTATCCCATTTGCACCCCGCCTTGAATATCGGTTTCCATGGTATCGCCAATCACTGTGGTTTCGCTGGTCTCAAGGCCTAAGAATTTTCGGGCCGAACGCATCATCACCGGGCTGGGTTTTCCAGTTACAAAAGCCTTTCTTCCCGTAGCCTCTTCGATCATGGCGGTTGTTGCCGCAATCCCTAAATTGTTCCATCCTGGTTTTTTAGGTGAAGGATCTCTGTTTGTGGTGATGAATTTTGCACCGGCAAGAATCATATCAACGGCCCGCTGAACCATTTCCAAGGTGAAATTTCTGCCTTCTCCAAGAACGACAAACTCTGGATCAGTGTTGACCAGGGTAATACCATGGTCATGCAAACTGCTCAGCAATCCACCTTCTCCCAGTACATAAGCGGTGCCCTTCGGGCTCTGGTCACTCAAAAACTTTGCTGTGGCCATGGCGCTGGTGTATACATGGCTTTCGTCAACCTTTATGCCCAAACCTTTTAGTTTTCTAACTACTTCAAGGGCAGTTCGCTGGCTGTTATTCGTCATGAAGGCAAAAGGAATGGTCTCATCTATGAGGTATTTGATGAATTTGTCAGCTCCGGTAATAAGTGCTTCGCCACTATAAATTACCCCATCCATGTCGATCAGCAGTCCTTGTTTCATTATTCTTTTTTTAGGTTCTCTGCAAACTTAATGATTTAAATGTTTTTATAAAGCCGTAGGTTGCTGCCACCTGATTCCGAAAGTGGAGTAACACTTCGAAATGACAATGTTAAGCCATCATTTGCAGTCTGCTTCACATTCACTTCGTGTTAATTAAACAATTTCTTATTGATTTGGTAACTTGCTGTCTTGAATCATCTCTTCAATATTTATTGCGAAAACGCAATTAAGCTATTGGCGCTCTTGGTAACAAATATGTTTTTAAGCTTTACTTAATCTTAAGTTAATAACCAGCCATTACTTTTGATTGATTAAAAATGATGCGCAAAACAGACGACAAAGAACTTTTAAATGCTATCCATTTAGGGGATATTCATGCATTCAAAACAATTTTTGATCGTTACTGGAAGCCCCTTTATTCGCTTGTTTTAGCCATCACTAAGGATGATGAGTTAACGAAGGATATTCTTCAAAATACCTTTTCTTCTTTTTGGGAACGAAGAAAAACCTTTATCATTGAGGATTCACTTTTGCCACTGCTTAACCGGATGGCGAGAAATGATATCATTAATCAGGTTCGACGAAATAAAGTCAGACTGGCCTGGGAAGAGGAACTTGTCGATGAACTTAGATTATCCATGGCAGCAGACGCAAATTTAATAGCCCGTGAACTTAGCGCTGAAATTGATTCAGAGATTGTCAGGATGCCAGTCAATATGAAGCACTGTTTTCAAATGAGTAGGCAAGATGATAAAACAATTAAAGAGATAGCAACTGAACTTCGTTTATCTGAACAAACGGTGAAAAATAATATTTCCGAAGCACTCAGGCGCTTACGAACACACATAAGGTTAATCGAAAGTTAACATTCTCTTAAAGTACTTTCTGCGGTTTCAAACGCTTTAATAGTGAATGAAACCAAACAGACGAAAATTTTTAATCGATCAGCTCACTGGCTATCAATTTGGCAAACTTGATGATAAACGCAAAGCGATCATTGACAAATGGTTTGACCGGGAAGCAGAAAAGCATATCTCCGCGACTCAAAAACATGCTGATTCGCTGGGAGAGGAAATCTTTTCTTCCGTTCTCAGCCGGATTCAGGTCGATAAACCAAAAAGCAAAAACTTCTTGTATATATCCTCAGCTGCTGCTGCAATTATGCTCTTCATTAGTGTAGCTATAGTGATGCGGAATAGGCCAGTGGTGAGTGTGGAACAGAAGCCTATTGCTTATACCACTTATCAGACAGCGCAAGGACAAGAGAAAAAGATTAAGCTTAGCGACGGCACCTGGGTGAGCTTAAAACCAGGCAGTTCATTTAGGGTTCCATCAGATCTGGTTAGGAATGCAATTAGAAAAGTTTATCTGGATCGGGGTGAGGCTTTTTTTTCGGTTAAGCGGGATACATTGCATCCTTTCATGATCCGTTCCGGTAAGTTTCTTACTACTGTTTTGGGAACTTCATTCACTATTACCACTTTTCCCGAACACAAATCCTACAAAGTGGCTGTAAAAACCGGAAAAGTTAGGGTGGAGCGGATGGATGGTAAAACGAGGAATCTGCTTAGCGCTTGTTTGACCAAAGGCAAGGAATTAAATTATAACGAGATGAACAAAGTGATTTCCATCTCTGAAACATCAGGCCCTCCGGTGGAAAAATTAGCAGCGGAAGTTCATCATGCAAATTTACAAATGACCCTGACCGAAATCGGTGGGATTATAGGCGAAAAATACAACCTAACCGTCAAAGTAAAACCGCAGCAACCCTTGCGTAAATATGCGGTAAAGCTTGATTATGAAAACCTTGAGCAGACCTTGAATGAGCTGGCCATGCAAACAGGCATGCGCTATGAGATCGATAACAAATTACTCACTATAACTCCCGGCCTATGACCTAATTAATTAAACCAAAACCGGATTTCTACTGCAATAGAAACCCGGCTGAAAGATGTGTACTGAAGCAGTATCATCTACTTAAAATCAATTCAAAAAATCAATTAAGCAATTAAATATGCGATATTATTACCATTTTTTTAACTTTTCAAAAAGAAAAACTTTGTTTTTGGCGCAGTTGCCAGTTTTTTTATTCTTTATGCTAATCATTACCCGTGCCGGTGCGCAGTCAACAGATGCTTCTATCCGGGGGCGGGTTACAGATGAAAAAGGGGCTCCGGTTCCGGGTGCATCAATTGTGCTGAGAAATGAGTCTACTGGATTTAGAACGGTTACTGCAACGAATAAGGAGGGCGGATACTCACTTATCCAGCTTCCGCTGGGCAGGCCGTATAGTATAACGGTAAGTTATATTGGATATCCAAAGCAGTCTAAAACCGATCTGGCATTAAACCAGGGGGATAACATTGTTGCCGATTTTCGGCTGGATGAGTCTAATACACAGCTATCTGAGGTTAATGTGAATGCGAATGGTTTAAGTAAACGCATAGACCGGCTGGGGTCAAGCACAGCCATTACGGCACAAAACATCCAGCAGCTGCCCACACAGAACAGAAATTTTAATAACCTTTCTGCGCTGGCGCCAACCACTAATGGCACCAATATTTCTGGCCAGCGTGCTTCCTCAACCAATTATCTGATTGATGGTGCGAGTGCACGGAATAACCTCACCTCTGGTGCGGTGGGCAGTGGTCCATATTCGCTCTCGCTTGAGGCCATCAGAGAATTTGAAGTGGCTGCCAATGTGTATGATGTGAGTAGGGGCAGAGAGGGTGGAGGTACCGTTTCGGCAGTCACCAAATCTGGAACCAATACACTTACCGGATCAGCATTTGACTATTACCGTTCTGATTTTCTGGCCAGTCCTTATGATATCAGGGGAAATAAACGCGAACAAAAATTCACGACAAACCAGTATGGGTTCAGCTTAGGTGGCCCAATTATTAAGGATAAACTTCACTTTTTTACTGCCTTAGATCGTCAGGATGAAAATATGCCTTTTTTTATTGCAGATATCAGGGATGATGCTGATCAAATCAGCTTGGGGATCAGCAGGGGAGCGCTGGATAGTGTAATTAATATTGGTCGCGCAAAATACGGACTTGGGTCGGGGAAACAAGTGGGAGAGTTTGAAAGAAAAACGCTGGCCAACACTTTTTTTGCAAGGATCGATTGGCAGATCAACGATAAACACCGATTAACCATCCGCAATAACTACTCTGATTGGGTTAATCCTAATAGTAATAGTGACAATTCAAATATTAATTTCTTTGAAGTATGGGGAGACTTTAAATCTAAGGAAAACAGTACACTGCTCTCCCTTCGTTCTCAGTTTAGTCCATCCTTTCTGAATGAATTTAAAGTTCAGTATCAAACTGCAAAACGAGATTATTTACCCAATAGTGAGCTCCCGGCTGCTAATATTCCCAGGGCAATTGTAACCGTGCGTTCTACCTTGCCAAATGGTACCCTTGGCAACCGGACTGTTCAACTGGGGGGACAGCGTTATTTTCCGGAAAATAATCTGGAAAACCAGTTTCAGCTGATCAACACCTCTTATTATAATGTAGACAAGTATAAATTTACTTTCGGAACGGACAATACCCTGACTTATATGGATACGTATTTATCCAGTGAGCAGAACGGAAGGTTTATTTTTAATAGTCTTTCTGAGTTTGACAACCTTAATCCCTCACGCTATGCAAGGGAAGCACCTATTGATGGAATCCCTTCGGTACAACAATACCTGTTAAATCTTTCCCTGTTCGGTCAGGTAGAATTTGACCTGGCTAAAAATATCAATGCGATGTTTGGTGTTCGGTATGATATAACTAGTTTTCTAACGCATGCTGACTATAACCCTGTTGTAGACCGTACACTGGGCTTGCGTACCGACAGCAGGATTACGGATGCTGGTAAAATCCAGCCAAGATTCCAGATTACATGGGATATTAACAATGAAAAGAAGGATGTCATCAGATTAGGGGGGGGATTATTCTCTTCTTATCCCGTAAATTATGCACAGGTAAACAATATACAGAACAGTGGAACCAAGGTAGCATCAATTGATGTTTCGAGGCCTGCCTCTGGTCCAAATTTAGTACCCAGACCTGATTTTCCAGGCTATCGTCTTAATCCTTCTTCCGCTCCCGGTATTATTCAAGGGGTACCTTACGTATCCACCATCAATCTGAATGATCCGAACCTGAAAATGCCATCGATATTTAAAGCTAACTTAAGCTATAACAAGATTATTGGGGAGCGATTAAGGCTGGGTCTTAATTTGCTTTATTCTTATACCACAAACAATTACGTGTATCTGGATAAGAATATGGCAGATAATCCATACTTCACTCTTGTCAATGAGGAAAATCGAGGGGTATTTGTACCTGCGGAAACGATTACCGCGTCAGGGATTACCAATAATGTTCTGGGCAGAAAAACAAACGAGGTGGGCCGGGTATTGATGTTGACGAACGGGGCTACCTTAACGCAAAAGGCCATGATCCTGGATGCGAGTTACCGATATTTGAAGGATGGATATGTTAACGTAAGCTATACGCTTAACGATGCGAAGGACAATTCATCCTACAACGGAAACGTAGCGAATACTTCTACCTTCCGCCCGGTAAAATCAGACCCGAGAGACCTCTCACAGGTGGTGTATTCGGATAATCAATTTAGAAACAAATTGGTAGTGTATGGTAGCACACCAAGCTGGAAGGGTTTTTCAATGGCTGCTACATTTAGAGGGATTGGCGGAACACGCTATTCGATGACGGTTGATGCCGATATTAATGGAGATTTTGTAGGAGGCCCCGGAAATGATAATGACCTGGCCTTTGTGTTTGATCCCAACAGCCCCTTAACCAGTGCATCCAATAAAGCTTCTATGGAAAAAGTGCTTAATAATCCTGATAACCGGGCAAAAGAATATATACTGAAAAGCCTTGGTAAGATAGCAGACAGGAATGGTGGTATTAATCCTTTTTCAGGAACCTTCGATATTCGGGTGCAAAAAGATTTTAAAACTTATAAAAACCAAAAGCTAACGCTGAGTTTCGATGCTTTCAATTTTGCCAATATCCTGAATAAAAAGTGGGGTGTAAATTATAACCTTGGCGACCAGACGCTTCTAACGGTAACGCGCTTTAATCAGGCAAGCAAACAATATGAATACAGGGTGAATGAAAATGTTGGCGTAACACAAGCTGCAGGAACACCCTACCAGATTCAGATTGGTGCGAGATATTCGTTTTAAATACAATATACATTTTATGGATTCACGTAGAGATTTTATTAAAAAGGCAGCCCTCCTTTCCGGAGGGGCTGCCTTAGCCAGTGTACTACCGCCTGCAATTCAGCGTGCCCTGGCCATTGACCCGGCTTATGGAAGTACTTTTTATGATGCAGAGCACATCGTTTTCTTAATGCAGGAAAATCGTTCCTTTGACCATGCGTTCGGGATGATGCAAGGTGTTCGTGGCTTTAACGATCCAAGAGCTATTGATCTTCCCAACAAAAATAAGGTATGGCTGCAAACGAACAAGGAGAAGGATACCTATGCGCCGTGGCATATGGATATCAAAAACACCAAAATTGCCTGGATGGGTTCAACCCCGCATAACTGGACGGATCAGACTGATGCCCGGAATGGTGGTAAATATGATAAGTGGCTGGATGTGAAAAAACCATATAAGGCCACTTATGCACACATGCCCTTAACAATAGGCTATTGTAAGCGTGAAGATTTTCCTTTTTATTATGCCCTGGCTGATGCCTTTACTGTTTGTGATCAGAACTTTTGTTCTGTTATTGCGGGTACACATCCAAACCGATTTTATTGGATGACGGGTACGGTGCGGGAAAGTAATACGCCGGAGGGTGTTGCACACTTGTGGAACAATAGCAATTATGATAAACCTACCCTAAACTGGAAGACTTACCCGGAAAGATTGGAAGAAAACGGGGTTTCATGGAAAATTTATCAGAATGAATTGACCATGGGTTTTGGTCTCAATGGAGAATCTAGCTCCTGGCTGAGCAATTTTGGTACTAATGTGATGGAATACTTTGAACAGTATAATGTCAGGCTAACTCCTACGGCAATTGCTAATTTAAAGTTGAAAAATGAAATGCTTTTAAAGCAAATCGCCGAATCAGACAAAGAAAATCTTTCGCCAGAAGAACGCAGCAAGCTTGAAGCCTTAAAAAAACTCCTTCTAAAAACCCAGGATGAACAAGAGAAATACACAATGGAGCACCATGCGGCGCTTTCTTCAAAGGCTAAAAATCTGAATAAAAATGCCTTTTGTGTAAACGAAGGTGATCCGGATTTTCACGAGCTAACTGCCATGAAATATGATGAAAAAGGAACTGAAAGGGAGCTAAATGTACCCAAAGGGGATATTTTGCATCAATTTAGAAAAGATGTAGACCAGGGCACGCTCCCAACTGTTTCCTGGTTAATGACTCCGGCAAACTTTTCTGATCATCCTGGAGTGCCATGGTTTGGGTCATGGTATGTAAGCGAGGTAATGGATATTCTGACTAAAAATCCGGAACAATGGAAAAAGACCATTTTTATCATGACTTATGATGAAAATGATGGCTATTTTGATCACGTTCCTCCATTTGTTCCTACTCATCCTTTCAAAAATCATGCGGGTAAGGTGTCTTCCGGGCTGGATACGAAGTTAGATTATGCCGCAAAAGCCCAGCAGACCAATCCTTCTACAAAGGAGGAAAATATCAGGGAAAGCCAGATTGGCTTGGGCTATCGTGTACCCATGGTGATTGTTTCGCCATGGAGCAGGGGTGGTTATGTAAACTCCGAAGTTTTTGATCATACCTCATCGCTCCAGTTTCTGGAAAACTTCATCGGTAAGAAATTCGGTAAAAAGGTGATTGAAGAAAATATAACGCCTTGGCGACGTACCGTATGCGGGGATTTGAGTTCCGTTTTCAGGCCTTTTAACGGCGAAAAGATTTCTTATCCAAACGGACTTGAAAAAAAATCATTCATGGAAAAGATCTATTCAGCTAAGTTTAAGGATTTGCCTGATGGTTACAAAAAGCTGAGTGATGAAGAAATCGATACCATAAACCATCATCACGACCGCTCACCTTTATTCCCGCAACAGGAAAAAGGAATCCGTGCGGCATGTGCGCTTCCCTACGAACTTTATTTGGATGGGAAGGTTTCCGGTGGTCAATTCAATCTGAGTTTTTCCGCCGGAAATCAGGTGTTTGGAAAACGGTCATCAGGTTCACCTTTTACGGTTTATGCAATGAATACTTTTAAAGGTGAAGTGCTTCGGGTATGGGATTATACGGTAAGCGCCGGAGATACCCTGCAGGATGATTGGTTAATTGATGATTTTCAAGATGGTAAATACCATCTTCGGGCTTATGGACCAAATGGATTTTTCAGGGAGTTTGCGGGTATGAAAGATGCTTCAGGGATCTCGGTAAAATGCAGCTATGAAAAAGCGCATGCTGGTTTAGGGTGGAGTGGAAATGTAATTATTCATCTCCATAATACCCAATCATCGCAAGTTACGGTCGTTATAGAAGATATGGCATACAAAACCGCTTCTCAGTCGATAACCCTTGCTGCTGGTGGCAATAAAAACTTGGTGATGAATTTAAGTAAAAGTTACAACTGGTATGATTTCAAAGTGAGTGCTCAAGGTAATAAAGACTTTATGGAACGTTTTGCAGGAAGGGTAGAAACAGGTAAGGAAGGTAAAACTGACCCTTTGATGGGCGGAGTGATTTAGATTTCCACTGCTAGTCTCTTAAAAATATCGAAATAGCCAGGAAATTTTTTCTGGCTATTTAATTTAGCGAAAGCTTATTCTGCCTAATTAAATACATTATTTTCGGATATTACCACTTCAAGGTCTGTCTAAAAAACTTTATACGCTAACTAATTTCAACAAATTACTATCGTTTTGATATTTTGTTATGTGTGATCGCTCTTTGTAGATTGCTTTTAAATCTGGTCATATCCTTCGCCCTTAAGGCAGCATGTTTAGTGGGACGGTTTTTCGTTCTCTTTCTCCATAATTTAAAACTGCTGGCCTTCATTTCTCTGCGCATCAATGCAATTACATCGGTCTGCTTCAGGCCAAACTGAATTTCAATGGCATCAAAAGTGGTACGGTCTTCCCATGCCATTTCTATAATTCTATCAATCTCTGTTAGCGAAAATATTCGTTCGTCCATATTTTTATTTCCTGTGTTGATGCTGTTAAATTAACTATACGTATTACATAGCTGAACAGTTTTACACTAGAACTGTTCGGTTAGTGATGTATTTTTTTATTGCACTTTAAACTTATTTAAACTAAAAACGTTCCCTGGAAAAGTTGATTATTTTTCCAGGGAACGTTTTTTCTATCAAAAATATTAATCTATTTCTTTCTGGATAGGTAAGTAATGGCAAGCGAGGCTACCAGGGCCGTAACAAAAACCTTTTTAACCAATCCTTTGGGGTTGTATTTCAGTTCGGCTTTCCATCCTCGTTCTGCTAAAATATTAGGAATGTAGCCTTTTTTTAAATCTTCAAAAATGCCTTCCCAACTATTCACTCTGTCTGCCAAAATCAAGGGAATCCAATGGCGGTACCTGTCTTCGCTATGTTTAAAAGCATATCGCCTGATGGCGCCACTCAAACCAGAAGGCGGAACGGTATTACCCAATACTGCTGAATATTGTGGCCTTTCAATAGATTTAAGAACTTCAACGTCAACTGGCTGCTGAGGTGATTTTTCATAATCACTGCGTTTATGGTCATCGCCCGTATAATTCTTCATCGGGTAGGTTGGCTCATTCTCCGGATCAATATCCATTCCCCATCCCGGGATGCTTTTATAATCGAAATTTTCTGTGTTCATCTTTTTATGCTTTAGTTGAAGTAATGAGAACGGTTTTGATACATTCATCCAATTTAGAAGAGAAAATGTGATAAGCATCAGATACCTCTTCCAAAGGAATCCGGTGGGTAATTAATCCTTTCGGATTCAGTCTTCCCGATTGTACATGATCAATTAGCTTTGGCAGGAGCCGTTTCACAGAAGCCTGATTTGCCCTGATGGTAATTCCTTTATTTAATACGTTGCCAATTGGAATATAATTAAACGGCGGACCATAAACGCCAACGATAGAAACGATGCCGCCTTTTTTAACGCTATTAATAGCCCATTGTAAAGCCGTTGCCGAACCGGCCTGCATTAAGGTAACTTTGCCCGTAAAGGTTTGCAGGGTATTTCCTTCCGCTTCGCAGCCTACGCAGTCGATACATACATCTGCTCCGTACCAATCGGTAATCTTTTTAATAAACATTACCGGATCTTCCATCGATTTGAAATTATACGCTTCACACTTGGCGTAGTTTTTTGCAAATTCCAAACGATAATCAACATGGTCGATGATAATTACCCTGGCAGGGCCAAAAAACCAGGCACATCTGGCGGCCATAATTCCAATCGGACCAGCGCCGAAAACAACAACGGTATCGCCTTCTTTTATTCCACCCATTTCTGCTGCCTGGTATCCGGTTGGCACTACATCGGTAAGTAAAACGGCATCATCCGGATCCATATCTGCAGGGATTACGGTAGGCCCAGTATTGGCATAAGGTACACGCACGTACTCTGCCTGGCCACCATCGTAACCACCGGCGGTGTGCGAATAGCCAAATATTGAGCCAACAGCAGTAGACATGGAATTGGATTCGTGACAATTTCCGTAAAGGCCCTGCTTGCAGAAGTTACACTTTCCGCAGGCGATATTAAAAGGCACTAAAACCTGATCGCCAATTTTTACATTGGTAACCAGTGGGCCAACCTCTTCAATTATACCTGTAAATTCATGGCCAAAGGTAGAGCCCACCCGGGTATCTGGAACCATGCCATGGTATAAATGCAAATCCGACCCACAAATACAGGTTCTGGTTACCCGTACAATTGCATCCTCCGGATGAAGGATTTCTGGCATCGGACGCTGTTCTGCTCTGACCCTGTAGGGACCTCGATAATTCATTGCTAGCATAACTTTTTCTTTTTTATTTATATGAACAGATATTTATTTTCGTCTGGCTTTTCCTTCCAATTGCTAATGGCTAAGTTCATTGCAGCAAGTGCAGTGTAAGGCCAAATGGTAGGCAAGTACTTTTTTCTTTCTGCGTACAAAATGAAAAAGAGGAAGGGTAGGGAGGAGCGCAATATTGAAAAGATCAATATGAAGGTGTGTTTTTCTCTTGATGGCTTTTGCTGCACTATAATAATGATAGCTTAGTAAATTGTAGGCCAATTGATTGATGCTCAATGTGCTGTAGCGGATTACAGAAGACCGATCCAATCCAATCACCTTGGGCAGAACCAGTGCAGAAGTTGTAAATGAGCAATCACTTATTCCATCATGATTGTAGGATAGTTTTTTTGTTTCCATGCCTAAAGAACAAGGGCATGTGAAATGAAGTTTAGAATAAGATGAATTAAACTTAAAAGCTGTCTAAAAATTATAATTGATCAACTTACGAAATTTCAAAAGGCTGTGCGCTGAAGAATTTCGCAAGTTTGATGACAGTACCATAAAACTTGCGAAGTATTTCCCACAACAAAGGTCACCAAAACTTCTCAAGTTGATCTTTCGTGATTTTTCTCCAAAAAGGAAAAGGATTCCGGTAGTTTTTTAGCCTCGCCTTATTTCAATTCTTTATGTTTCTGTGCCCATTTATCGAGGTGCTGAATAATAGGGCCTAATTCGTATCCAATCGGGGTAAGTTCATATTCTACTTTTGGCGGTACTTCTGCATAAACTGTTCGGGTTAACATTTTGTTTTCTTCCAGTTTACGCAGTTGCAGGGTAAGCATTCGCTCTGTAATGTTTGGTAAACGCTTTTTTAGTTCGCCAAACCTTAGCTTTCCATTCATTAACCAGGAGCAAATTACCAATGCCCATTGGCCGCTTATAATATTGCTTGCATAGGCTTCGCCGCATTCTTCTGCCAGGGCTTGTTTATTGGCAAAGTTGGTAGATGTTTCTTTGATGTTAGACATTAGTTACATTTTTTATAGTAGATAACAATGGGTAGCTAAAGTGGCTAATTTAGATTACCTACACTATTTTTACAACAGATAAATTTAAAATTGATCAAATGAAAACATTAATCGTTGTTATTCACCCAGATATTGAAGGTTCCATTATTAATAAAAGATGGTTAGCAGAATTGAGCAAATTTCCTGAGCAATACGCCATTCATCAGTTGCATAAGTGCTATCCTGATGGGAAAATTGATGTTTTAGCGGAGCAGAAGCTGATGGAGCAATATGATAAAATTGTTTTTCAGTTCCCGTATTATTGGTTTAACAGTCCATGGTTATTTAAAAAATGGCTGGATGAGGTGATGCTACACGGCTGGGCTTATGGAAGTGAAAGTGGTTATAAGCTTGCCGGGAAAAAGATTTCTATGGCCATTTCTCTCGGGGCAGATGAAGCAGACTATCATACCGATGGCATTTACCGTTATTCGTTGACAGAATTGCTGCGTCCGTTTGAGCTTTCTTTTAATTATGTAAAGGCCAATTACCAGGAACCGTTTGCCTATTATGGAATTGAATATAACTCATCAGCAGAATGGATTAAAAAAAGTGTTCCGTTGTATCTCGATTTTTTAAATTCATTGTAGCATGATTCAAAATTTACTTGAAAATTCATTAATGGGTTATATGAAGATTGGAAGATGTTCTTGTAAAGAAGGCAAGAAAACCAGAACGCTAACCTACCTCACACGGTCGTCATTGCGAGAAACGGTTTTTCTCGTGGCAGCCTCCTTGCTGCTTAAGTTTGATTATTAACTTTTAATACATTGAGTTTGCAGGTATGAGTTTTTCGGTTGGTGAGACACTAAACGATAGAAAAAATGGTTTCGCAAAGCCATTTGTAGGACAGGAAAGATCCGATTTTAAACTTTCGATGTATTTCCCCAGCAAAGGCAATCAAACTTTGCATGTTTCTAAACAAAACGCTCTTTACTCCTAATTAAATCGATTAATTGAAAAATGAATTGTGTGTTCGGTTTAATCATACAAAATATATAAAAAATGTATCGTTTTTCTTGGTTTATTTGATAGGTTTGTTCAGAAAACCAAACATTTTTCAAACCAATAGCCAAACATAAATCTAAACATCATTTTACATTAAAAATAAACGCCATTGCGTTGATCTATATGTGTATTTTAGGTTTTTAGAATTCTTTAACTTGTGGATAAAAGCATCGACGATATTGAACTGTGGAACCTTTTAAAAAAAGGTGATAAAGCTGCATTGGATATGATCTATACCAGACATTTCAATTCACTTTTTCAGTATGGTATGCGCATGCTCCAGGATGAGGATGCTGTTCACGATTGTATGCAGAATCTGTTTGTTAAGCTTTGGGTTAAGCGCAGTAGTTTAGCCGAAGTTACCAATCTTCGAAATTATCTCATTTCTTCTTTGCGCAACGGTATTACCAACTACAGGTTATCTGAAAAGAAATATGACAGCGTTGAATTAAATGGTGAAGATCATTTCGATCTTAAGTTCACTGTCGAATCTGACTTTATTAAAAAAGAGGAACATAGCGAAAAATCCATTAAGCTATCTGCTGCAATGAATAAACTCACTGCCAGGCAAAAGGAGATCATATACCTTAAATATTTTGAGGAAATGGAATATGCCGAAATCGCCGAGATTATGGATTTGACCATTAAAGGCACTTATAAATTAAGCGCCAGGGCGCTGGAAGCACTCAGGCAAATCTTAAATGTAGATAGTGCACTCTTGCTAGCCATGCTTTTGTCGATCAGGAAATAAAAAATAAACCTTTTTGTGCTTCTTTTCTCCTGAAAAATATTTTTAGGAGGTGTTAGGTGATTTTTTACTGGTCTTTTTTAAAATAATTTAAAATCCATGGGGTAATATCTAAATAATAACTGTCTTTACCGTAATAAGTGCAAAGAAGGCAGCCTAAATGAATAAAGAAATATACCAGTTTTACACTGTAGAGGAATTTTTAGCTGATCGTGATTTTATTCGCTATGTAAAATTCCATTCTCCTGACGATGTTTTGTTTTGGGAAAACTGGAGCGCAGAAAATCCAGATCGCCTGGTTACTTTTCAGGAAGCCTACTCAGAGTTGAAGATTATTTTTAGTGATCCTGGAATTGTGGTACCCCATGGTTTTATGGAGAAATTGAGGATGGATATCAATTCTTCAATTGATCAGGTTGAGGCGAAAAGAAAGAGGGCAAAATCTTACATCCTTTGGTCTTCATCCATCGCAGCATCTTTAGTAGTCGGTATTTTATCGGTATGGTACTTTACTAGTAATATTATTGTACTCACCAATTATGGTGAAACTAAAAAGATTCAATTTTCAGATGGTACAGAAATACTGTTGAATGCAAACTCAACGCTGAGCTATCCACGTGCCTATGCCTGGAAAAAAGTAAGATCAATTTCTCTTGATGGCGAAGCTTACTTCAAGGTTAAACACATCAATCAAAATCCTTTATCAATAAAATCAGGCGAATTATTTCAGGCCAAAACAAAAAGCATAGAAGTTTCAGTTTTGGGTACCGAGTTTAACTTAAAAGAAAGACACAATCTTGCAAATGTAGCCTTGGTAAATGGAAAGGTTAAGGTAAGATCAATCAAAACTAACATCGGATATTTCCTGCAACCAGGCAACACCATCAAAATCAATTCTACCAATGGCCAATTGATGCCTAATCAATACGGTTCGCTTGAACAAACAGCCTGGATAGATGGCAAACTCATCGTAAACCAGGCAACTGTTAATGAAATTATTACTGCTTTCGAAGATTTATATGGCTACAAGGTTATTCTAGATAATCCGGCTTTGGGCAATAAAAAAATCGACGGAAGTATTTCTATAAAGAGTGAACAAAGTTTACTCTTTACGCTCAGTAATATTTTAAATGTGAATATTAAAAAAGAAGGGAAGACTATTCGGCTGGAAACACGACGCTGAACATTAAAAAATTAATCAACCAAACCAAACCAACCAAATCAAAATGATTAGAAATCTAACTAAACCAATTTACTATCTGTTATCCGTTATTTTTTTGCTGAATATTAGTTATCCAGTCTCAGCTCAGGAGAAAACAATAACAATTGAGGCAGCACTTAATGCTATATCAAAAAAGTATAAAACTAAATTTGCTTACGAGCATGCCATTATTCAGGGAAAGTTTACTCCTGCCGGGAGTTTAAAGGCCAAATCGCTCGATGAATCTTTAAAACGCGTACTTTATCCTAACAATTTACTTTTTTTATATGTTAGTGAAGGTAGCTATACCATCGTTAGCCGGGATGATAAAACCTTGCAGAAGGATGCTTCAGCTACGCCTCTGGCAAGTAGAAATGATAATATTGAAGAGTTTTATCTTACTGGTAAAGTATCAGATGAAACCGGGAGCGGGTTGCCTGGCGTAACCATAAAATCTGATGGTTCCAATCGTGCTACCATGACTGATCGTGATGGTAAATTTGCCTTTTTTGTGCCGAAGATGGCAACCAGTATCAGCTTCTCCTACATTGGGTACCAAACTGCCATACAATCAGTAATAAGCCAGCCCAAAAACCTCATGATCTCGTTATCGCCAACAGCGGGAAGCCAGTTAAATGATGTAAATATTATCTCTAATGGTTATCAGGTATTGCCTAAGGAGCGCTCAACTGGTGCTGCTGTTGAAGTTAAGGCTACAGATCTAGAAAAGATCAAAACACCTAACCTGGTACAGCGTTTGGAGAATCAGGTTGCAGGATTAAAGGTTGATTTAAATTCTGATAACATGTTTACTTACGGAAACACGCAGGTGGGTATTAACAGTGGAACCAGATCATTGGGAAGAAGCGATTACAGTATGACCATAAGAGGTGCCAGTACCATAAGGGGGGAGAGTTTTCCGCTGGTAGTTATAGATGGTGCGATATCAGAACTGGATTTATCTGCACTGAATCCCAATGATGTAGAAAGCATCACTTTTTTAAAGGATGCCGCCGCCGCCTCTATCTGGGGGGTACGTGCGGCTAATGGTGTAATTGTAGTGACCACTAAAAAGGGATCACAAAATCAGGCTCCAAAAATTAGTTTTTCGGCATCAGCTACGGTTTCTAACAAGCCAGATCTGAGTTATCTGAATTTAATGAATGCTTCTCAAGCCATTGCTTATGAGCAAGATCTGGTTGCCAAAAATTTAATTACAGCACCAAATGCTTTAAACCCTTTCGGGCAACCAGTAGCCGGCGTAACAGATTTAACGTTTCAACTTAGGGCAGGAAGAATTACCCAGGCGGCATATAATGAGGCTATCGCTAAATACAGCACTATTAATAGCCTGGATCAAATTTCTCAATACCTGCTCAGGTCATCAAACAATCAACAATATGATTTTTCTGTTAGTGGTGGTGGAAAAAGCAGTGATTATTTTTATTCAGCATCATATAGTAAAGAAAATCCTCAAACCGTTGGTGTAGATGGACAACGCTTAACCTTTACCTTGAACAATAATTTTAAATTGTTTAAAGTAGCAACCCTATCTACAAATGTAAAAGGTTCATTCTTTAAGTTTAATAATAATGGCCAGGCATTAAATACGTTGTTAAGCCCGTCTTCAACCACGTTCATGCCTTATAATCAACTTGTAGATGATCAGGGAAACAGGGTGAGTTATTCCATGCAGTATTATTCTGGTTGGACAAATTCCCTCCAAAGCAGGGGTTATTTAAACTGGAATTATAATTCGCTTGATGAAATGGATAATGCCGATAATAGCCAGGAGGATAACAACTACACGGTTAATTTAAATTTAAATGTACCCATCTTTAAGGGGCTTTCTGCCAATGCATTTTATGGAAATGAGAGAAGTTTTAGTAACTCAAGAAGCTATTTTAACGAGCAGACTTATAGATACAGAAATTTAGTAAACGGCTATACACCTTTACCAGTAGCAGGTGCTATTGCAGCAAATTCAATCGGGTTATCTCCTGGTAGTGGCATTCTTGCAACTACCAATACCACAGGGAATAACTATACCTTAAGAGGGCAATTAAATTATGATAATATATTTAATGGCATTCACCAATTAACTATGATTGCTGGTTCAGAAATCCGCCAAACGAAGATTGGTCAGGGTACCAATACCCTATATGGATACAACATGGGTAACGGATTGGCCAGGCCTGTAGACTTTTTTACACCTTATTCAACCATTCAGGGATTCAGTTCTTCGTTAAATGGAAGCCCTGGTCAGCAAGATAAAACCAGGAGGTATTTATCCTATTATAGTAATGCTGCCTATACATTCAAAAGTAAATACACACTATCAGGAAGTGTTCGCTATGATGATTATAATAACTTTGGCGTAGATCGTAAATTCAGGGCCACACCGTTATGGTCTACGGGTTTAAAATGGGATGTAGCAAAAGAATCATTTTTAAGCAATGCTAAATGGATTAATAATTTAAGTATTCGCGCTACTTATGGCGTGAACGGAAATATTTCTACCAACACTTATCCCTTTACCTACATTGCGTTGGCTAGCAGTGATCTTACTACCGGGCTTCCTTATGCTTCAATCATTTCGCCGGCAAATCCTGAACTCCGGTGGGAAAAAACAACTGTCGCGAATCTGGGCATAGACTTTGGATTGTTAAATAACAGGCTATCTGGTGCGGTAGATATTTACACCAAAAGAGGAAAAGACCTGTTTTATGAATTTCCAATAAATGGAACTTATGGCGTAACTTCACTATTCCGCAATGTGACAAGTCTTTCAGGTAATGGAGTAGATTTAAACTTAAGGGGGGTAATTGTTCGCAATGATGATTTCGAAATGAATTCAGGAATTAATTTTGCCTACAATAACAATAAGATTACGGATGCAAGATTTGCCCTTACTTCTTCGTTTTATTCTAATCCGGCTTACGGAAACCTGCTAAATGATTATCCTAACGATAAAATATTCGTATATAGAAATGCTGGTTTGGATGCTGCAGGGCTTACCCAGGTGTTTAATGAAAAGGGAACTAAAGTTTCTGCAAATCAAAATGTTACTTCTATTGATGCCCTTAGCTATGCAGGAAGAAGAAACGCACCGTATTTCGGTAATTTTAATACCAACTTCAGGTATAAAAAACTAACCTTAATGGCTGTTGCATCTTATCAGTTTGGCAATGTCTTTTTACGGCCAACTATTTCGGCTTACCCGGCAGCGAGAACCGGAGTAAAATACGATTTGAATGAAGATATAACCAAGCGCTGGATTAAAGCTGGAGATGAAGCCATTACCAATGTGCCTGGTGCGGGCGGAACGTTCGCAGGAGTAAGCCTTTTACGCTATCAGCAGTCGGATATCAATGTACTTAAGGGTGACTACGTGCGTTTAAGGGAGTTGTCATTAACCTATCAATTACCTGTAGAGCAATTTACGAAATTGGTGAGATCAGCAAATTTTGCCTTTGCGGTAAGAAATCTAGGCTTAATCTGGACGGCCAACAAAGAAGGTTATGATCCAGACTTTGTGAGTGGTTTAACGGCGACTACATTAGGCTTGCCATCGGCAGTTTCGTATAATTTCTCACTTAATGTTAACTTTTAATTCCCGGCAATCATGAATTTAAAATATAAAATATATAGTTTTCTACTGGTAGCAACAGCTTTATCAAGCTGTAAAAAGTTTGTAGACATTAAAACACAGGGCAATCTGGTGCCCAATCAAACCATTAACTATCGTTACTTGTTAAACAACACACGGAGTTTTGAAAGTGTGGCTAGTTTAGCTGATTTTGCTTCTTCAGATATAGACCTAAACGATGCGGCACAACAGTTTGATTTATCAGGTAGCCAATTCAACTATTATTTTACGCAGAGCTACAGTTGGCAACCTGTTATCTCTCCTTTTGGCTCGCCATATGAGCAAGATCAGAGCTGGCTTATGTTATATGCTACCATTCTTAATTGCAATACCATCATTAATGAACTTCCTGCCAGTGATGGCACAGCAGCGGATAAAAATGCACTAATGGCCGAGGCATTTGTTCATCGTGCAGATGCTTATCTGAATTTGCTTAATACTTATGCTAAACCCTATAATGCAGCTTCTGCGTCTACAGATTTAGGTGTGCCTTTACTATTGGTGCAAACAGTTAGCCAATCGTTAAGAAGAGCAAGTGTAGAAGCCGTTTATACGCAGATTATAAATGATCTGACCGCGGCAGTTCCGTCTTTACCCAATTCGCAGGCTTATAATACTCTTCCATCAAAGGCATCAGCCTATGGCGAATTAGCCAGGTGTTATTTAATGAGGAATGATTATACCAATGCCGCAAGGTATGCAGATGAGGCATTGAAATTAAGGAGTACACTTATAGATCTTTCCAATTTAACTTCTATTACCAGTACAAATTATCCGTTAAGAATAAATAATCCGGAAATTTTGTTTTCTAAATTACCTGCAGGCGGTTCTATGACCTTTGCACCTGCGGCACTAAAGTTAAGTAGTGAATACTTAAATTTATTAGGAACTAAAGATCAGCGATACACGCTTTTTACTACTCCGGCCAGCACCATTTCTTCCACCTACACTGGTCGCTTTTTTTATAAGGAATCGGTAACCAGAGAAACCAGAAATGAGGGGGTATCGGTACCAGAAATGATGCTGATTCGTGCTGAAGCCTTTGCCAGAGCCGGGGATGTAAACAATGCCATGAGTTTAGTGAATGCACTTAGAATTAAAAGGTTTAAGCCTGCAGATTATGCACCTTTAGTGGCCAGCAGTGCAAATGATGCACTTGTTAAGGTAATTGATGAACGCAGAAGAGAGTTTTTTGGGACCATGCTTCGCTGGTGGGATATGCGGAGGCTTAATACTGATCCGCTTTTTCAGCGAACCTATACCAGAACTTTTAATGGGGTAACGACTACTTTGGCACCGAATAGCAATAGATACACTTTTCCAATAGCAGAGTACTACCGTAACTTAAATCCTGAATTAGAACCAAATCCTTAATACACACTAATAATCTGGCACAGCTTAATGGCTGTGCCTCTAACCTTTTGAAATCATGTTGAAAAAAAATGTCTTTTTACTCTTACTTATCTCACTCTCCTTTTCCGTATTTGCACAAACAACCAAGAACTTCCGGTTTACACCAGAAAAGGCTTACAACGGAAAGCCAATAACGATCTGGTATAATCCGGCAGGTACCAGTTTAGCGGGTAAAAATGGCCTGAAGGCAATTGTTTATCAGTATATTAATTATAAGTGGGATGCTGTAGATTTAAAGTTTATAAAGGCAGATCAAGAATGGAAAGCCGATTTTAATGTTCCTGCCAATTGCGGCTTATTGGGGTTCAAATTTATAGCTGGTGATTCGGTAGACAATAACCAGAACCTGGGTTATTTTATAATGATGAACGATAAAGACAGAGCAGGAGCGATGGCTCCCGGCGCTTATGCCGGCTGGGGTTTAGCACGTTCTCCAAAATATGGAAAAGATATTCCAGGATATATTAACTTCAAAGGGGTAAGCGATACCGCAACCTATCATTGGTTAAATCAGGAAATTTCTTACAATCAAAATTCAAAGCCAGTATTGGCGCTAGATTATGCTATTGCGCTCAAGGCATTTATGGGCAATGCAGCAACACCAAAATTAGTATTGGCTTGTAAATATTTAACAAGACCAGATGCAACGGAAGCCGATTTGCTCAAAGCCAGATACATCTATCAAAACCTGATGGGTAAAAAAGAAGCAACAGATTCAGTTACCAAAGTGTTAACCACCAGGTTTCCAAAAGGTAGCTTGGCGCGCCTGGCTGCTTATAGAAGTATCTCCCAAAACAGAGATCTCGATTCCGTGATAACTGCCTCGGCAAGATTTCTTCAGGCTTTTCCAGAATATAAGGCAGATGCGCAATTTGATTTAGAAAACCGCATTAATTATGGGGTGGTTTATCAAAATCTGATGGTTTTCGGTGCTTTGAAAAATTCATCAACTGATTATGTAGCTAAATATGCAGATTCTGTGGCTTACAATATGCTTACTTCAATCTACTATAAATTGGTTGGCATAGCCTATCACAGAAAAGAAGGTGATATGAAGAAGGTAGCCACGTATTCAGATTTACTTGTTCGCAGATATGAATCCTTTAAGCAAAACCGTCCGGAAAGTATGAGTTATCTCTCACCATCTGAGTGGCAAAAGGAATACAGGAAAAATTTTATATCAAGTATAGCTGCAGACCATATTGGCTTGTTAAATCAAAGCGGTAAATATGCCTTGGCATTAAAGTATGCAGAAGATGCACAATCAGAACTTAATTATAGCAAAGCCGATATCAATAATGAGCAGGCATTAAGTTTAAAGAAATTAAATAAAACAGAAGCACTAGAGGATTTACTGGTTAAAAGCATGTTCAATAACCAGAGTTCACCAGAGATGTTAGCCATGTTAAAAGAAGTTTATGTTCGTAAGCATAAATCTGAAGAAGGCTTTGATGCTTATGCCGATTCGCTTAAGAATCCGGCAGATAAAGTGAAGGAAAATGAAGAAATTAAGTCAACCATGATAAAAAGGGAGATGCCTTCCTGGAGCATGAAAGATCTAAATGGGAAAACAGTTAACTCAGCAGATCTTAAGGGTAAGGTTGTTATTCTTGATTTTTGGGCAACCTGGTGTGTGCCTTGTAAAGCCTCCTTTCCGGGAATGAAAATCGCCGTAGAGAAGTATAAAAATGATCCAAATGTAGTCTTCTATTTCGTAGACACTGAAGAGCGTGGTGATACGTATAAAGCAGAGAATGCTAAATTTATTAAGGATAATAATTATCCGTTTAATGTGCTTTTCGATAATAAAACGACGGGCTCAAAAACGAATTCTGAAGTGTATAACCAGATCTGTAAGTTAACGGAGAATTCCGGTATCCCACAAAAATTAATTATAGATAAGAACGGGTTTTTAAGATTTGTTTCTATTGGTTTTAAAGGAAGTGCTACTGGTTTAGCAGATGAAATGTCTGCTTTGATTGAAATGACTAAAACTGCTGAATAATTATGAAGAGGATCACATTATTACTGATCGGTGTTATGGGTTTGCTGAACGCAAGCCAGGCACAAAAATTTTTGAATACGGAGGTAACCTTTAAATCTCCCGATGACAAAATTACCTATGGAGGAACACTTTCTCTACCAGAAGGTAATAAAAAGTACCCCGCTGTGGTTATGGTTTCGGGTACTGGCCGGCAGGATAGAGATGGTTTAATGGCCGGGCATAAAATATTTCTGGATGTTGCTAATGCGCTCGCCACGAATGGATATGCAGTATTGAGACTGGATGATAGAGGAGTTGGATCTACTACTGGTGTTTATGAAACTGCCACTACAGCAGATTTTGCAAAGGATGCGTTACTGGCGGTTCAATATCTTAAAGGCGTTAAGCAAATTAATACAAAGAAAATAGGCTTAATTGGCCACAGTGAGGGTGGTGCAGCTATGGCTATTGCAGCAGTAGAAAGTAAAGATGTTAGTTTTCTAATCAGCCTTTCTGGGATAGCCATGAATGGTTTTGATGCATTGGTTTCGCAAAACGAAAAGATCGTTGCCGAATCTAAATTACCCGATTACGATAAGGCCCGCTCTAATGAAATTAACAAACTCATGTTTGAAACGGCTTTTAAATATGCCGATTCTGCTAATATGGAAGCAAAGCTAAACGAAACCTATACCACCTGGAAGGTAAAGGATGATGCTTACTTTAAAACTCTGAATATTGAGTTTGATCATTTTAGATTTCCGGTTTACAGCTATGTAAATTATGCTATCGGCCCTTGGTACAGGTACTTTATTAAATACGATGCACAGCTTACGCTGGCAAAAATTAAAGTTCCGGTGTTGGCTATAAATGGAGATAAAGACAATTATGTTGTAGCCTCTAATTTAAATAACTGGAAGAACTATATCACAGCCGGAGGCAATAAAAAGGTAGAAACCCATTTGCTAGAAAATGTAAACCATCTTTTGCTTCCTTGTCAAACTTGCAATCAGGCTGAAATTCCAAATATCAAAAGTTCAGTATCACCTGAGGCAATAAACATCATTCTTACCTGGTTAAAGAAAACAATTAAATAATGAAAAAAGTAACAATTTTATTTTTCCTCATCGGTTTGATGAGCTTAAGCGCAAGTAGCCAGATTCTTAAACCAATTACGTGGTCTTATGCCGCTAAAAGAACAAGTGCAACTACGGCTACACTTTATATTAAAGCAACTATAGATGATGGATGGCATCTTTATTCGCAATTTGTTAAGGCTGGCGGCCCGGTAAAAACAACTTTCACATTTCCTGCCGCAGGCGGCTACACACTTGTTGGTAAAACAATAGAGCCAAAACCTGTTGTTAAGTATGAAGATACCTTCAAAATGAATGTGAGTTATTTTGAACACAGTGTTATTTTTCAGCAAAAGATAAAACTTACCGGGAAGAGTGCTACTGTGAAGGGAACGGTAGAATCGATGGTTTGCAACGATAAACAATGCTTGCCACCAGAGGAAATAGCGTTTAGCATTGCGGTTAAATAATCCTGAAAAGATGATGATATCTTTAAAAAAGACGGTTCTTGGTGTGCTCTTTGCCTGTTCATTATGTTTAAGCAGCTTTGCCCAGGATAGTGTATCAACAGATGATTTACAATTTACCGAAATCCCTGCAGATGCCGTAGACACTACCACCATTGCGGTAGATACCACGGTAAAACAAGCAACGGCTTCTTCATCGGTAAAGCAACAACCAGCAACTGCTGCCAGCAACAATGAAGGTAGCTTTTGGGAGATCTTTCTAACAGGTTTTGTAGGTGGATTTGCGGCATTGCTTATGCCCTGTATTTTCCCAATGCTGCCCCTAACCGTAAGCTTTTTTACCAAGGGAGCAGAGAAGGGTAAGGCTTTTAGCAGGGCTTCGCTCTATGGTTTCTTTATCATAGTAATTTACGTAGTGCTTGGACTGTTGGTTACCGTAATATTTGGTGCAGATGCATTGAATAGTTTATCAACAAATGGAATTTTTAATTTCCTGTTTTTTCTATTGTTAGTGGTTTTTGCGGCTTCGTTTTTTGGTGCCTTTGAGCTTACCTTACCTTCATCATGGGTAAATAAAATGGATGCCAATGCAGATAAAGGTGGTATTGCTGGTCTGTTTTTTATGGCCGGCACACTGGCTTTGGTATCCTTCTCCTGTACAGGGCCAATTATTGGCACCTTGTTGGTTCAGGCGGCAACTACCGGAGCGCTTTTGGGCCCAGCCGTTGGCATGTTCGGCTTTTCTTTAGCATTAGCCATTCCATTTGCGCTCTTTGCATTATTTCCCTCGGTAATGAGCAAGTTGCCAAAATCAGGAGGTTGGCTAAATAGTGTTAAAGTGGTTTTAGGTTTTCTGGAACTGGCTTTTGCCCTTAAGTTTTTAAGTAATGTAGATTTAGCCTATCACTGGGAGTGGTTCGATCGAGAAATTTTCTTAGCCTTATGGATCGTGATTTTTACCATGATGGGGATTTATCTGTTCGGTAAAATCAGGTTTTCACATGATAGTGAAGTAGCTTTTATCTCTGTGCCAAGGCTTTTTATGGCAATAGTGGTGCTGGCTTTTACGGTATACCTGGTTCCCGGCATGTGGGGGGCACCATTAAAATCGGTGTCGGCATTTTTACCACCACAAGAAACACAAGACTTTGATTTATATACGGCAAGTTTAATAGGCGGTTCTATTAATTCCGTTAATACAGCAGATACCGTTCCGCATAAGTATGCAGATAAGTTTCAGGCACCGTTAAAACTGAATGCCTATTTTGATTATCAAGAAGGAATTGAACAGGCAAAAAAACTTAATAAACCTGTATTAATTGATTTTACCGGACATGCCTGCGTTAACTGCCGTAAAATGGAAGCCAATGTATGGCCAGATCAAGAGGTGTATAAACTGATCAGTCAGGATTATGTACTCATACAACTTTATGTGGATGATAAATCTGAACTGGCTGCGGCCGATGTGGTGGTTACTCCTGAAGGAAGAAAATTAAATACGATTGGTAAAAAGTGGAGTGATCTGCAAGCCAGAAAATTCCAGTCTAACTCACAACCTTTTTATGTGCTGTTAAACCCGAAAACTGAAACCATGCTGGTAACTCCGCAAGGGGCAGATTATGAAGTTTCTAACTATAAAAAATTCTTAGAAAGTGGGCTGGCGGCCTTTAAGGCTAAATAGCAGCGCATGTTAACCGATTAAATTAGAGTAAGTTAGTGATTGATTTTAGGGTAATGCTGGATGGATTACCCTAAATTACTAAAATTGATTATGCCTTTTATTTTTAATAAAATGTGTTTTCTTATCCTACATCAAGATCGGATAAACTAAAACATCGCAATTTTATCATCTCAAAGAGATCATAAACTTAAAAAAAATGTCAAAAATTCTTAGTGTTATATCAAGCCCAAGGGGTGAAGCTTCAAATAGTATCAAACTGGCTAATGCAATTATCGATGAGTTAAGAGCACAAGATCCAGCAGCAGTTGTAGAGGTAAAAGATTTAACTAAATCGCCTTTTCCACATTTAGAGGAAGCGCATTTAAATGCATTTTTTACGCCGATAGAACACCATACTGAAGAAAATAAAGCTGCGATTAGTCACTCCAATCAGGCAATCAAAGAAATTATGGATGCTGATGTAATTGTTATCGGCGCGCCAATGTACAATTTCGGTATTCCTTCAGTGTTAAAAGCATGGTTTGATCATATTGGTCGTGCAGGTATCACTTTTAAGTATGGCGCCAATGGTCCGGAAGGATTAGTAACAGGAAAAAAAGCATACATCGCTGTGGCAACAGGTGGTGTTTACAGCTCAGGCCCTGCAGCAGGTTACGATTTCGTAGTGCCTTATATCAAAGCCTTTTTAGGTTTCATCGGAATTACCGATGTAACGGTGGTTAGGGCAGAAGGTTTTGCAGTAGCAGATTTACAGGAAACCGCATTAGATAAAGCGATTGATAGTATTGTTTTATAAATAAGCACTGATTCGAATAAAAGGCCATCTCGAAAAACGAGGTGGCTTTTTGTTTTTAGGGAAATTCATCTATTGTTTGTTTCTCACCAATGCTATTAATTTAATGAATTTTTAACCACAGATAAACACGGATTTTAGATCTTTGTCCATCCTTCTTATCTGTGGTTAATGTTATAGATCGATCTGCTATTCTTCCGCATTTAAAGATTTATACCATTCATCGCAATCTGCCAACCAATCATAAATCATTTTATATGCATAGGTAATTTCATTAGAAAAGTTTAAGGTTGCGCCTTCAAAACCTTCATCCTGATAGATGTAAGCATCTAATCCAAAAAATAATAAATCATTAAGATGATCTATATCAAAGCTATTAACAGATGAGATTTGATAAATAAGCTTTTCTGTATAGCGTTGAAGCGATGCTTCATTGGTTAAATCTTTTGTTTTAGCAATCAGGTTGATGGTGTTGCGTACATGGTACAGCGTGTTAGAAATATCAATAGGCGCATGTTTTCCTGTAGAAGGATCTGGCCCTATGGCGGCACTAATTAATTCAATCAGTATCCGGTTAATCTCCGCTAAACTATTGACCTGAAAATAATCTGCAATAAGTTTTTGAAATTCTTTTACAGCTACTACCTGATCAGGGAGCTGAGTGTTTAAGTTTTTACCGTTGTCGTTTCGCATAACATTGTTAAAAAGTTCCTGGGTGCTGCGAAACAACAACTAACTCTTTACAGAGAAAATTTAAGATACGGCTCCAAACCGCTCACCCAGGAATATTATAAATAAATTTAATTGATTTTGGAACTCTGTTTTTAAGTAAAATTATATTAGTTATTATTTCGCAATGGCAATGTAGTAACTATAACTTAAAGCACAAAATAATTCAGCAGAATGATCAATAATTCATGGCCAGTTTTGTGAAATAAAACAGATTGACGAGGTAATATTAAGATCCTGTTTATCTGTGTTTAATACTTTTCATCTATCAATTGGTGAGGCAACAACCATCATGTTAAATTGATGTTTCGCATAACATGGTTAAAAAGTTCCTGGGCGCTGCAGAACAACAACTAACTCTTTACAGAGATTAATGTAAGATACGGCTCCAAACCGCTCACCCAGGAATATTATCTAATAACTCTGATTGATGCCAGAGCTTCGGATTTTAAATCCGTTTAACTTTTACTTCGCCTGGACAAGGTAAATACAAAAATCTAATCCACTAAATAATTATACAAAATGATTCATCTATCGGCTGGTGAGACACCAATGCTATTAGTTTAATGAATTTTTAACCACAGATCTTTATATCTGTGTCCATTCCTTCTATTGGTTGGTGTCTTATCAACCTAAAAACTTATATCTATAAATTCAGGGTTAACAGATTGACTAGATAAGACTTAGGACGATGGTGAGGCACCAACCATTAGGTTGAAATTCCAAAATTCGAATTTTAGGATGATCGCTTGCAAATATTAAAGAACATAATGAGCGATTCTTTTTAAGAAACCAGCTTCATTGCTTACAAAGTGAACTCCGAAACAAATTTCCGAGAAACAAAAAATTGTTTCCTGAAGAAATGTTTCGCTTTGGAATGGCGTAATTTTATTTATGGCGCTGTGTCTAATTCAGCTTTTACAAATTATTAGCGCTTGCAAGATTTTTTTTGTAAAAGCTTGCCAACCCCCAGTAATCCAGTGGATAATATCGATGATGCGGGTTGATGATTTTCCATTATGTGTTGTAGAAAAAGACAACACATTGCCCAGAAATTACACATCATTTCAATTTATGATCTGTAGTATAAGTATTACTAATATTCTTTGTAAGAAAAATACAAATATTTTCTGCAGAAAAATCTGCGTTTGAATACCTTTTAGCGAGCATTTATAAAGCACTTGTATTTGTTAGTGCTTATAAATGAGTTAAATACAGCATCATTGGCTTAATATTTGGTTGGCGTTTGAGGTAACACATACAATCATAACCAAATTATTTATTAATAATTTTTAACGCTCAACCCATTCAATTTCAGTTAAATGATTTAAACAGCAAACCTGAGAATGGGTTTAAATTCAATCTTGTGAACATGCTAAGCCATATGGAAAACAAACTCATTACCGAAATTAACATAGAAGATCAGGCAATACATCATTTTGCCTCATTTAGTTTACAGCAGGCGTTTAACAGTCACCATTATTTTGAGCTGCGGTTTAACCACGATCAGATGGGAGCGCCAGGGCTGATTAACCTGGATGATAGTCGCGATTTTGTTGGCAAAAGCCTAACCGCCTCCTTTGGTTATTCACCAGAACTGCTCCAGCAATTTTCTGGTTTGATTACCCGCGTAGAACTGGCACAAAGCCATGGCTACCATGGGGTATTAATAGTAAGTGGCTACAGCCCAACTATTTTAATAGATCGTGGCGAAGACCTTGGTTCTTACCTGGATAAAGATTTAAATGAAATTGTAAAGCTGGCCACCATTGATACCCCGGCCAACGATTTAAAAATAGTAGCAAACGCCAGTCGTACATCAAGCATAGATTACCTGATCCAGTATAAGGAAAGTGATTGGGAATTTTTGAACCGACTATCTGGCGAATACCACGAATGGCTATATTACGATGGCCAGCAACTCAATTTCGGAAAGCCAGATGTGCAGAAGGATATTGCCTTGTTTTATGGTAGAGATGTACATAATTTGCAATATGCCATGGAAGTGGCGCCACTTAAAAACAAACGTTTTGCCTATAACCCTAAACAGGATGAAATGTTGCAAAGCGAAAGCAGTGGCAAGGCAGATGGCAACCCCGATCTGGCACATGCCATCAAAGCTTCCAATTTAATGTACAGCAAAACCTTTAACCAGCCTTCGCTGATTAGGGTAGATAATGGCGGCGACATTAAAAGCCATGTAGAAAATGAAGAGAAGGCTCACATCAGCGAATTACTAAAAGTAAATGCCAGCGGCGATAATGCTGGATTGGGCATTGGTACCATCGCAGAAATTACCATGAGCATCAGGCAGGAAATTGCCTTCGCAACAGAAAGCCTGGGCCAGTTTTTAATTACCAGCATCACCCATAACCTGGATGGAACGGGAAAATACCACAATACTTTCGAAGGAGTAGTAGCCAGTACCGAACGGTTATTGGTCACGAATTATGATAAACCTAATCCGGATATGCAGCTGGCCGATGTGATCGACAATGATGACCCCCAAGGCCAGGGCCGGATTAAAGTGAAATTTAAATGGGAATGCCATACCAATGATGTAACCGAATGGCTGCGGGTGCTGAGTCCGAATGCGGGGAGTGGCGATACGGGTAAAAACCGTGGCTTCCATGTAATCCCGGAGAAGGGAGATCAGGTAGTAATTGCCTTTGAAGAAGGCAACGTAGCCCGGCCCGTGGTAATGGGTAGCGTTTACCATGGCAAGAGCGGCGATAGCAGCGGCTTTAAAAATAGTAACACCAAGGGTTTAACCTCCAGAAAAGGCAGTGCCTTAACTTTCGATGATTTGAACCACGCCCTGAATATGGGCACCAGTGCGGCCAACTTTCTCAATATCAAAAACGGCCAGGCTTTACTCACCGCACAGGCGGGAAATAAAATCGTGATCCAAAGTGGCAAAAGTACCATCACCCTGGACAAGGAAGGGAATATTGCCATCAGTGGCGAGAACATCAGCATCAATGGGCGGGCAAGTATTGATATTCAGTCGCCAAAAATTACCATGGGTAATCTGGCCCCGGCAGAAGGTGCTACACCAGAACAAACAGCAGCTGCTACCAAAACTTTAGATCTTAAAGGCGAAGTAATTACCGTTGAAGGGAAAGACCTGGTAGATGCCAAAGCCAAGGCCATGAACCTTGCTGCCACTGAAAACGATTTCACCATAGACGGTCAAAAAAACTTAACCATAGGCGTTACCGCAACAGCCTCTTTAAATGGTGGCAAGGTAGAAATTAATAAAAGCTAAGCCATGCTGTACAAAGAAACATATCCAATCAATTTTGGATTAAAAGAAGGCGCTTCGAAGGTTTACCAGATCGAACAGCAAATGAGCTATACGGTTGAAGATTACCAATACCACAATGAAATTAAAACAGAGGTAAGGGTTACGGTAGCGCAGAAAACGGCTTTAAGCTATGTATTTTCCATCCAGCTACTAAACCAGTGGCAGCTCAAAAATGATGGGGCCGATGCGGTAGACCTTAGCCTGGCCGAATTGCGGAAGAAATTGCTGATAGAAACAGATCTGCAAGGCAAAATTCAACAAGTGATCAACCTACCTGAAATTAAGGATCATTGGCTTGAAATCAGACCTGCAATAGCTAAAAAATATGCAGATCAAGAACAGCTTAAAGAAATGATCAACGATGCGGTATTACTGCTTTATACCGATGGAGGATTAAACGGCGCAATCCAATCATCCTATCTTTATCACGCCATATTGCCAGGATTACTGGAACAAAATTTTAGCAAAGAGCGTCATTATACTTTTAACAGCCACCGCGAAATACCCAATGCTATCGGCCAAACGGCCATCCCCTTTAAAACAAAGGTTTCGCTGACTGATTACAATGAAGAACAACGTAGCTGCACGATCAAAATAGATGGCGAGATAGATCGCGAAAATTTTGATCAGGATGGCGTAACCGAAATGTTTAGCGAACTGCTGGATGTGTATAACCTCGATGCCCATGTAGAAGGTTTTCATTTAGAAAACTATACCTACGGTAGCGATGGTATGCCCATGGAATCTTCACAGCTAACGCAATATGCCATAGAGGGCGTATTGATGTACCGTAATCTTTGTATTCTAACACCATTAAACGATTAGCCATGGCCAAAAAATATGTTCCAAATGGTGCCTACCTGGTTTGCGATAAAGGGCTTGGTTATGGGAAACTAAAGGTTACCAACCATAAAAATGTTCGCCTGTATGGCAAACAAATGGCTACCGAGGGCGATAAAGTGCCTATGGTTAATATTCCCTGCCTGGGTATTTGTTCCATTACCAAAAGCAAGTGCCAGCCCATCCCTTTGTTATGGCAAGGTGTACAACAGGGGATTACCATTGGCCCTTACCGCAAACTGCTCGAAGATTCGAAATTGCCCTGCGGCCTGGGTGGAAAAATTGGTATTCATTTTAGTGTGCCCGCTGCCTTGGCAGCTATTGAGGCGAATGTTACGGCGATGAGGCAGCGTGACATGAAAAGCCTCGGCGCAAAGGTTGATGACTGGTTTCAGAAGGGTTTTGATGATCAGGAAAAAGCCAATAACAAAATAGGTGGTCTCTACGGTAAATACGCCAACTTTAAATTGGGCGTAAATGAAGGGATATATGGCGGCGTGAAAGGCATTGGTGAAGGGTTAGTGTTTTTAAAAGAGATGGGTGATAAGGCCAGAGGTGCCGCCTTACATGCGGTAACGCACCCCACGGAAACAGCTGGCAAAGTAAAGGATGCTGCTGTAGCGACCAAGAATGCAGTAAGCGGTGCCGCCGATTGGGTAAGCACGCCCGGCAATGTAAAGAAAGTGGTAAGTGATGTTGGGCAGGCGCACATAAATGCCTATAATTGGGCAACCACACCTGGCAACCTAGAAAGTGCGGGTAAAGCTGCCATCACTAAAACGGGTGAAGGGTTGAAGCAAGCAAAAGACTGGGCATCAAAGCAAAGCCCACGCGATTGGGGCAGGTATACGGGACGTACCGGGTTCGAAGTGGGTCTCATGTTTACGGGCGTTGGCGAAGCCAAGGCTGTGGTAAGTGGTGCAGAGGTGGCTAATATTGCGGCTAAAACTGGTGAGGGTGCCAACATTTTGGCTAAAACTGCCGAAGCGGCAAGGGCAGCAAAAATAGCGGAAGAGGCTAATGCTGCTGCAAAAGCATTGGAGGCTGCCGAAGCTGCAGAAAAGGCTAAAAAGGCAAGGACGTTAGGGGAAGTAGTATCGGCAAAAGCAAAGAAGCCTAAACTAATAGCAGGTACTGTTGAACATAAAGCGGCGAGGTGGACTGAATATGAAGAACGGATGAAAAATAACCCAAAGAAATGGAGTTATGAAAGGTGGAGTAAGCAGTATGATACAAACATGAGAAATCCTAAAGTCGGTTTAGCAAGAGAGGCTGTTTATAGGAAGGAGCTTGGAGGGGTAAGCGAAACAGTTAAAACTCCACATACATACAGGCAAATAGATATTTCAAGACCAGATGAAATGTATGCGGGTCAACTAAAGACAGGTAAAGTTAGTTTGACAAAACAAGCAAAAATTGATATCGTAAAAGACGCGGAAATGGTTAAGCAAGGATATCAAGTGGAATATATATTGGAGAAAGGCGCTTCGAAACCCTTTATAGAAGCACTTGAAAAGGCAGGGATTGACTATCATATTGGACCTAAAATACCTTAAAATAAAACAGAATTATGAGTTTGAAAAATTTAACGGAAGAAGAATTAGAAGAGAAATTTGAAATGTTTATTTTCAACATCGACGATTGCTTGGAACAATTTATCGAAAAGACGGAGGGAAAAAACATCCTTTTAGACTATTCAGTGCCGAGCCTAAAATTATTGGAGAATTATCTAGTTGAAAATAAAATTACGATAAATGATGATGATTACAACGATGCTGCGTCATATTTAGGAGAAGTTATTCGGCGAAATTATGAAGGAAAATGGATATGTAATTTAGATAAGGAAAACAATTCCTTATACTATGGTTTTCCCGTGATTACAAAGCATGTCAACTATGATATTCTATATTCTCCTTTTCATGTTGTAAAAGCATTTCTTTTACGCCACAAAGAAAATTTATTTATTACATCCATTGAGAGTCAGCTTAATCCTCAAAAAATAGATTTATCTGATTTACCCGATGAGGATTAATTTACAAAAAGAAACTTAATGACAGTTGATGAAATTTATACATCAATAGCACGTGTAATCTTGATGCTATAAACATTGATGATTGGCAAAAAGCCCAATTAGAATTAGAAATTGTAGGTGAACATCAAGGTGGAATTTATGGCAGTGGAGCACCGTCTAGAGAAATATT
This sequence comes from Pedobacter sp. N23S346, assembly GCF_048515415.1. Classification (NCBI taxonomy): domain Bacteria; kingdom Pseudomonadati; phylum Bacteroidota; class Sphingobacteriia; order Sphingobacteriales; family Sphingobacteriaceae; genus Pedobacter; species Pedobacter sp. N23S346. Next base: position 29,670 of record NZ_JBLYEE010000004.1, on the reverse strand, counting down.
TAAATATACTTATATTATGAGTAATTTTAGATTTTTAGAACAGTTCAAAGTAATTGATGTCAATCAGGAGAGTGCATTGGATCATAAACTATATTCAGAAAATTTGTCAGATATTGCAATTTCAGAGAATAAATTAGGTTTTCCGCTTCCAAAAGAACTAAAAGATTTTTATACGCAAATTGGATACGGTTTTTTTTGGCAGCTAAATAAAACCAGTTTTGATAGGTTTCTTGCCGCAGATCAGGTTGTGCAAATAAACCTTAAGGAAGATTTTTACGAGTTCGACCCTGATTTGGAATTATATGACCAACTATATCATGGTGATAAATTACTATTTTTCGAGGTAAACGAAGGTGTTTATTTAGCCATTGATAAAAAAGATGTAAATGGTAAGAATGCAATTTATTATTTTAGAGATAAAATAGCAGATTCGCTTGAATCGTTTATAAAAGATTTTATTAATAACGAGAATTTATTAAAGGATTTTAGCCAATAATAAATAAGAGAACGTTATAGATTTAAATTATACACAAAAGCCCTCTTTTTTCGAGGGCTTTTGTGTATAATCCTTTTCTTTAATAGGAAAGTTTACTACCAACATAGAAAATGCTGCGAAGGCCGGCACACAGTAAGCCCAAAAAAGTTTAATTAAGGCGAAAGACTGGGCAGCGAAATAAAACCCACGCGATTGGGGAAGATATACGGGACATACAGGGTTTGTGAAGTGGGGTTAATGTTTACAGGCGTTGGCGAAGCTAAAGCTGTGAGTCGAAGCGGCAAGGGCAGCTAAAGCGGCAGAAGAAGATAAAAAGGCAAGGACGCTTGGAGAGGTGGTATCAGCAAAAGCAAAGAAACCAAAACTAATAGCAGGTACTGTTGAGCATAAAGCGGCGAGGTGGGAAGCTTATAAAAAAGAGGTGGTAAGTGGGAGTATGATCGTTGGAGTAAACAATATGATACAAACATGCAAAATGTGAAGTTTGGATTGGAGCAAGAACAAAGATATCGTGATGAGTTCAGTGGTGTCAGTGAGACATTAAAAACGCAATACACAAATCGTCAAATTGACATTAGTCGACCAGATGAATTATATGCTGGTCAACTGAAAACAGGAAAGATGAGCTTAACTGAACAGGCTAAAATTGATATTAAGAAGGATGCATGGTTAGTGAAAGAAGAATATACGGTTGAATATATTCTCGAAAAAGGAGCTTCTAAAAATTTCCTCAATGCTTTGGATAAAGCAGGGATAAAATATAAAATAGGCAATCAATTACCTAAGTATTAAATAAAATGAAAAATCTAAACAAAGAAGAAGAAGAAGAGAAACTTCAGCATTTTATATTTTCTATAGACGACCGTATGGAAAATTTTGTAGACAAGTTGTCAAAAGAGGGTTACGAGCTAGACTATAGTTTATCCAGCCTAGACGAATTGGAAAGATACATGATTAAAGAACAAATTGATAACTCTGACGAAAACTTAGAAATTAGGACAGATTGCTGGATTTATTTAGGAGAAGTTTTTCGAATTCAGTCTAAAAAGGCTATATGGGAAGTTAGTTTGAATAAAGAAAATACTGCTAATCATGGTTTGTATGTATTAAAGGGCCATAGTGATAAAGGATTGGAATTTGTTCCAATCAGATATATTAAAGCTTTTATTTTGAAAAAAAAGATAGGCCTTTTGAAAAGTGTTTTTACAAATCATCTTAGCCCTTTAGAATTAAACCTAGATGAATTTCCAACTGAAGAAGAACCCAAAAAAAATAAAAACAGATGGAATTTATTAGATGATTCTGAAAATTAGTTAAAAAGCAGCGCCAGCTGCTTTTTTCATTTATCTCATTTTCTAAAATTGATGAAGCCTACAAAGCCTTTTGCAAACGAAAAGGTACAGCTGCCCGGAGTAAAGAAGAATGGTTTAGGGGTAAGAACGGTCGAGGAGGGTATGAAAATACACTAAAAGGAAAAATGGGCGAATACCAGGCTGATTAGTTTATGGCCAGCAAAGGGTATACAAAATTAAACCATAACGGCGAACTGATAGATCCACTCACTAAGGCAAAAGGAAAGGGAATAGATGGGATCTGGCATGACCCCGGGCCCCCGCCAAAGTATATCGTTAGCGAAACGAAATATGGCTCTAGTAAATTAGGAAAAGAGCAACTGAGTGATCAATGGATTAATAAAAATTTAAAAGATGCTGTTAGTGAAAAAGATTTAAATGCTATCCAAAAAGCACTAGATAAAGGTACATCAGAAAAGCAACTGTTAAAAGTGGATGATAAAGGTAAAGTCATCACAGAAATAATAACTAAGAAATAAAATGAAAAAGAGAGAGCCATTAATGAGTGAAGAGCACTTTGAAGGATGGATTACTTCAAGAACTGATCATATAAAAGAATATTTAGATGAAATAGATGATTTTAAAAATATTAGCTCGGCATATTATACAATTTATTTAGACTGCAAAGATTTAATCAATTCTAAGTATTCGGCAGGTTATCTTGTAGAACAAATGAGAGATGATGTGCAACATGCTTTAAACTGGCTTATAAGAAACAAAGAGCATCCTGACAATAGCGGAATTTTTTTTGATGTTTTAGATTTTTATGTCGATTATTTACAACTGTATGCATTAGGTGTTATTTTTAACATAGAAAAGCAAATCCTTCAAAAATTACTGACGCTTATTGGCCATGATGGAGAAGATGCTTTATTAGATAAACTTGCACTTTCAGTTCTTCCAGATAGAAAACAAGGAAATACACTGCAGCATCCCAAAGCCTACCAGTCACTTTTCGATGCTATTAATGCCACAAAAGAGGAGCAGTCCAAGTTGATGCAAAAATTTTTAAAAGGTTGGTATAAAAGCATGCGGAAATGTAGTTGGCACGATAGGCATTTAGGGCAAGGTAAATATGCCTTTACTGGTTACTGGTGCTGGGAAGCGGCTATGGCTACCATATTATATGAAATCGATGATAGCAGTTACCGCGATATGCCCTTTTATCCTAAAGACATGGTAGAATACGCGAGGCAACAAAAATTGTAGAACATAGGCCTGATTTTGATGCAGCAAAGAAATAAAATGAAAAAGCGTGAGCCATTAATGACTGTAGAACATTTTGAAGACAGAATTTCAAGTAGAACAAATCATATTAAAGAATATGAAACTGAGCTCCAAGATTTCGATGATTTAAGTGGTCCATATTATACATTATATATGGACAATTTAAAACTTCTAACTTCTAAATATTCGGCAGGTTTTCAGGTAGATGAATTAAAAGATAATGCAAATCAAACTATAAATTGGTTTATCAAAAACAAACAGCATCCAAAAAGTGATAATGTTGTTTTTGATGATTTAGATTTTTATCTTGATTATATACACCTTTATTCATTAGGAATAATTTTTAATATAGATAAAAAAATATTAGATACTTTATTAAATCTAATTGGCAATGAAGGAAAAGATGCCTTGCTAGACCAATTAGCACTATATGTTCAGCCAAATAGAGAACAAGGTAACAAACTACAACATCCCAAAGCCTACCAACCTCTTTTTGATACTATTATGGCTCCAAAAGATGATAAGCCAAAGCTAATGCAGAAATTTTTAAAAGGATGGTATAAAAGCATGCGCAAATGTAGTTGGCATGATATACACTTAAGCCCAGGTAAATATAACTTTAACGGTTACTGGTGTTGGGAGGCTGCCATGGTTACCCTATTATATGACATGGATGATAGCAGTTACCGCGATATGCCTTTTTACCCGAAAGATATGGTTGATTATGCGAGGCAACATAAACAATAATTGATATGGCAGATTTTGATCAAGAAGAGCGGTTGGCTTATTTAAAAGAAAAAGTAGATAACCTTAACGCAACCCTATCTCCCTTAATGGGAATGGCAGAAACTTTGGGCGTTAAATTCGATTTTAGTCTCGAAAGCCTGGATTACCTGGAGCTGATCTTAATGAAGATTAATCCTGATTTCAATGATCCGGAACATAGCGGGCTTTACGAAGACAGCTGGATTTACTTAGGCGAAACTTACCGAAGGATTCTCAATGGCAAATGGAGCATTGCCGATGATGAAGAATATTATAAGGAAAGCCACAACGGTTTGCCGATGATTACCGATTTTGATTCTTATAATTCTGAGCTTTTCCCGATGATTATTATTGATGTTTTTATGGAAAGGAGAACACCACAATTAATGCGGCAACAGGTAGCGCAATACTTATAACCACATACCTATTTAGAAATCATTTGATAAAGATTTGGTAGCCCTTTTTTAAACCAATCCGGAATTTGTTCATCCTTTAAAGGAGTATATCCACCTGCTTTAGAAATGTGGCAAACTGGAAGTATAGCATCGGAGGTGTCCAACACTTCAATGGTATCAAATATTTTATAGTTCTTTTCCAGCATTTCCATGTTGCCGTAGAAGTTGTTTCCGATATCTAGCGGGGTAACGTGGAAGCCACTTTTTTCACTCTAATTTCAACCCTTTGAATAGATTTGATCACTTCTTTTAATCCGCAGAATATTAGATGAATATCGAATCCAGCTTCTTTAAAATCAGCTGGCGTTTGCCATGCGCCTTGGCCAGTGAAATGTCCCTCATAGGCAAAATGGGCTTTATTCGCAATATGGTAAGCTACAAGCTGTCTGAAATGGAATTCTAGGGCTTCGTTTGCTTGTTTTTTAGCTTCCTTACTGCTTCCATGAACTTTATAGAATTCTCGACTTTTTTGTGTGTAAAAGATATCCCCATCAAAAATATGTAGGTTGTTAAAATCAGGAGGTAGTAAGGCTTGTTTAAGAGTTGATTTTCCTGCACCATTACTTCCTGTAATAATGAAAAGTTGGGGTTTAGCGGATGATGGCATTATTTTTCCTTAATGCCTTAGTCTCCGAACTGGTTAACACTCTAATAAGTTTACGTGGAATTTCAATATTATTTTTGTCCAAACGTTCAACACTTATTCGGCCATCAGGATACTCATAGAAAGCTTCATCCTCTTCAAGTTGCTCGCCGAAAATAAGGAAACAATGCCCACTGCCCAGGTCGTCCTTTCTTAGATTTTTGATTACCCGCTCTAAGGTTTTGATGCGATCCTCGTATTTGGGGTGGGTGATGGAATTGACTAGTTCTACATCTCCAAAAAGCTGGCCCTGTATATAATGCTCGCGTTTCATATTACAAAAATATTCATTTTAAATCATTGATAACAATTTATGCATATTTTTTGATTTTATTATATAATTGAAAATCACATGGCGAATCTGGATCATAGAACGATTGACATCTTAGGATAGAGAATCTATATTGCTATTAAATTTGTTAAGAATTGCCCTTGCTGGTGTAGGAGTGCCTATTTATAAACAAAAAAAGAAGACCATCACTAAAAATGCTATTATAAGAAAAGTAAATACTTTGCATGAAGTATGGTTCCTAAACTATTTATTGATCTCAGGAAAGAAATGGAAGGAGGTTGTTTTGTGAAGACAGGATTGGAAACCTACCAGGCTTATTGCAACAGAAAGAGTACTGCTGCCTGGAGCTAGAGCAATGCTCTAAGAGTAGAAATGGGCATGGTAGATATGGAAATATATTAAAAGGGAAGATGAATAAATACAAGACCTGTCATTTTATGGCCAGCAGAGGGTGTAAAAAGTTAAACCATGACGGAGAACTGATAGATACACTTTTACTGGTAAACTAACCACCCGAAATGCCCGCTAAACGCATTCGATCAAAATCCGGGGATGATTGGCTATTTTATGACTAGCCATTTGAATGCATTTTAAGTTAATCGGAATTACATTTGTTTTTTAACACCTTGGTGGGCGAATTTAAGGGTAAAGTGGCAAACCAAATCAATCTTATTTAATAGGGTAGAATCTATAATTGCAGCATTTGCCAGATCCATTTTAAGCCCTGATGGATTGTTCTGAATTTTTAAAAACTATCATGCCTTAGAAAAAACATGTATATTCGTTTTGGCCAAATATCATCCGCTTTTGCAATGTTGTCAAACCTTAAGATTTTTTTTCTTTCCGTTATTTTCCTTGTATTTAATCTTAGCCTATCCAGGGCTCAAACTTTATTCGGTTCCATCAAATATCTTGGCGTAGAAAATGGGCTATCGAACAATGTAGTCAACTCACTCTATATGGATCATTTTGGTTTCATGTGGATGGGTACTTACGATGGCTTAAATCGGTATGATGGTTATAACTTTAAAATTTTTAGAAACGGCTGGGGAGATAAAGGTAATTTAGTGAATAACCACATCACGGTGTTAAATGGCGATCTTCAGAACCGGGTTTGGGTAGGTACACAAAAGGGCATTTCCTATTATGATTATGCCGATTCTAAATTCCATCCCTTACAATACACAGAAAATAAAAGGAAAACCGAGGTTAGTTATGCCATTAATGCCATCACCGTGGGTCAAACTGCCGTTTACTTTGCAACCGATGAGAAAGGTTTATTTGTATTAAAAAACAAGAAAAAGCTGGCAGAACGGATTTCCTATAAAGGGAATAAAGATTTCAGCGTTAAGGCCATTTGTGCAGGTGGAGATAAGTTTGTTTGGCTTTTTATAAAAGATGTTGGTTTGTGCCAATTGGATGTAAAAACCAGGCACATTAAGCTAATAAATGCAGGAATCCGGCTGGTAACCAATATGGTTAAAGGCAAGGGCGAAGCGCTTTGGGTGGGCACAGAACGTGGGCTCTACCTTTATCAAACAGACCTAAAGAAACTAGAGAAGTGCAGTCAGTTTTCTGGAAACGAAAATATCATGAGCCTGACACTGGATCGTGAGCAGAAGCTTTGGATAGCAACAGACGGTGGAGGAATAATCGTTTACGATGTGGCGAATAAGGCAGTAAATTATCTGTCGGCAGGTAAAGAAAAGAATCTACTCAGCAGCAATTCGGTGGCGCAGGTTTACGAAGATAAAGAATCGAGAAAATGGATAGCTACATTGCGTGGCGGCGTAAACATCATCGATCCAGAGCAGGGCCAGTTCAAAACCATCAAACACAATTCGCATGAATCCAGTTCGCTCATTAATAATTTTGTCCTTTCTTTTAGTGAAGATAAAAACCATAACATTTGGATCGGGACAGATGGAGGTGGTTTAAGTGTTTGGAACAGAAGGAATGACACCTTTACCAATTATGCCAAAAGCAGTCGGCCGGGCGCTTTAGCCAGTAACTTTGTAACCAGTATTTTAAACGATGCAGATAACAACATCTGGGTAGCCACCTTTAGTGGGGGAATTGATCGGTTCGATCAATCGACGGGAAATTTCATTCACTACCCTTGTTATGATGCTGTTAAAGGCGTTAATGAAGAAAACCTTTGGAAACTTTATCAGGATAAACAGAAAAATATCTGGGCGGGTACCACAAAAGGGGGGGCGCTCTACCGCTACAATAAAGCCCTGGATAAATTCGAACTTTTTGATCATCAGCTTAAAAATATTCACACGCTTTTTCAAGATAGTAAAGGACGATTGTGGGGTGGGAATTATAGTCAGTTAATTCAGATTGATCCGATAGGTAAAAAACACAAGTATGTGAAAATTAATGCAGCCATTCGGGCCATTCAGGAAGCCGCTGACCATAAAATTTGGATTGGTACCGAAGGCGGAGGTTTACTGCTTTTCGATCCGCGAACAACCAACATGAAGCGTTACGTAGAGGGCGACGGTTTGCCGAGTAATTCTATTTTAAATATTTTAAAAGATAAAGAAGGGAATTTATGGTCGAGTACCTACAATGGCTTATCCCGGTTTGATGTGAAACACCAGACATTTAAAAATTATTTTGCCAACGATGGATTACAAAGCAATCAGTTTAACTATAATGCCGCGCTAAAATTATCAAATGGCGATTTTCTTTTTGGTGGGATTGGTGGTTTCAACCTCTTTTCGCCAGATAGCATCAGGAAAAATAGGCGGGTTCCTAAAATCAGGCTTACGGATTTTAAAGTAAATAATATCTCGCTAGATCAAGATTCCAATTACCAGAATATTTCGGTGGTTAACCTGGAGCAAATTTCCATCCCATATCAATCGGCAGTTATTTCAGTAAACTATGCCGCTATCGAATTTTCTTTTCAGGATCAGATTTCTTACGCTTATTACCTGGAAGGTTGGGATCGGAATTGGAATTATGTAAACAAATTAAGTACGGCATATTATTCTCGCCTGGATGAAGGAACGTATAAGTTGCACATTAAAAGTACCGATACAGAAGGGGTTTGGAGTAGCCATGAAAAAGTGGTAACCATTATCATTTTGCCGCCCTGGTACCGAACCTGGTGGGCATATGCCATTTATCTCCTCATTGGATCATCGTTATTTTATCTTTTCCAAATGTATCGCAACCGCCAGCACCGGTTAAAACATGAAATTGAAATCACCAACCTGAAAATGGAACGTGAAAAGGATTTGAATGAAAAAAAACTGAACTTTTTTACCAATATTTCTCACGAGTTGAGAACGCCATTAACGCTAATTGTAAACCCGATTAAAGATATTCTCAATAAAAAAGAACCTGGAACGGAGAAAGATAACCTCAACGTGGTGTACCGGAATTCGAGGAGATTGTTAAGCCTGGTAGATCAGCTGCTGCTTTTTAGAAAAACAGAAAGTGAAAATGACGCACTGAAAATTGTGCAGATTAACCTGTATAATTTTGCGAAAGAGATTTTCTTGTGCTTTAATTACCTGGCAAAAAACAATGATATCGACTATACCTTCGAATGTGAGGAAACAGAACTGATGATCTATGGAGATAAGGATAAGATAGAAATCGTACTGTTCAATCTGTTATCTAATGCCCTCAAATTTACGCCGAAGGGTGGTTTTGTATCGTTGGCTATTCGAAGTGCTAATGGAGGTGTTAAAATTGAAGTAAGCGACAGCGGACCGGGAATTCCGGCAGGGATTGGAGAAAAATTATTCGATAAATTTTATAAGGTAATGTCTAATGAATCTCTTAAAATGGGTTTTGGAATCGGCCTTTATCTCGCCAAAAATTTCGTAGAATTGCATCATGGGAAGATTTCTTTTGTCTCAAATCCTGGTGCCGGAACAGTATTCTCCATCGAACTTCCGGTAGGAGAGGCTAATGTTAATGAAGAAGCAGTTGCTTTTCAAAACGAATTAACCTATGTAAACGAGCTGATTGCCCAGGAGCAGGAAGATTCTGAAAAAAATACCAGCGAAAGTATAGGAAACCTGGAATTGCTGATCTCAGATCTCCACACCATTTTAATTGTTGATGATAATCAGGAAATTATCGATTACATCAGCAAAATTTTTAAAGAAAACTTTAGAATTTACACGGCTGATAATGGATTGGAAGGACTTAGGCTTTGTAAAGAATACCTGCCGGATATCGTTATTTCTGATGTAAATATGGATGGCTTGAATGGAATAGAACTCTGTAGGGCCGTAAAAGAAGATTCTGCATTAAGCCATATTCCGGTGATTCTGCTCACTGGCGATCCGAGCGCGGAGGTGAAGTTAAAAGGGATCGAAGTGGGTGCTTATGATTTCATCAGTAAACCGTTTGATAAAGAACTTTTTACTGCGAAAATTAATGGCATCATTAGAAACAGAACCAATCTTCAGTCTTATTTTTATAACGAAATCACCCTGAAATCTGACGCCCATAAAGTGTCGCAAGATGATAAAGGCTTTTTGCAGAAGTGTATTACCATTATAGAAGAGAACCTGATGGAAAATAGTTTTAATGTTAAGATTCTGGCTTCTGATTTGGGAATGAGCCATTCGAATCTGTATAAAAAAATTAAAGCTACTTCGGGCCAGTCTGTTAATGGTTTTATCCGTTTTATCAGATTACGCAAGGCTGCAGAATTACTGATCAATACAAATCTGAACATTAATGAGGCGGCGTTTCGGGTAGGAATAAATGATATTAAATATTTCAGGGAGCAATTTCAGAAGCTTTTTAAGCTCACCCCATCAGAGTTTATTAAGAAACATCGGAAAAGCTTTCACAAGTATTATAACATCAATGCTACAGTGTAGAGGGGCTAATATTAATATGTCCCCCCTAAAGTGTGATTTAACCCCCCGTCTAAAACATTAAAAATTCGGTACTTCGAATATTAACCAAATGATAAAAATCGAGCAGCTTAAACTCCAAATGCAATTCCTAATTAAAAGTATCATTTTTAGCACAATTTTCAGTTTGCTAACGGTATGTTGTATGGCACAACAAAGCGGGTTAAGTACCATTGCTCAAAATGGTTGGTCAAATAATTCGGTAAATACGGTCATTTTTAGAAAAAACTCATTGGTCACTTTTAAAGATATTCAGTATGCCGCTTATTACGACCGCGACGAATATCTGGTGCTGGCCAAAAGAAAACTCAATTCCAATACCTGGGAAACTTTGAAAAGTAATTATAAAGGTGATGCCGCCGATGCCCATAAATCGATTAGTATTATGGTGGATGGGAAAGGGATTTTGCACGTGGCCTGGAGCCAGCACAATAACAACTTAAATTATGCACATTCCATTACAAGTGGCAGTTTAATGTTAAGCGAAAAGAAATCGATGTTGGCCGAGCGGGAGAACAAAGTAAGTTATCCGGAATTTTATAAGCTGGCTAACGGAGATCTATTATTTCTTTACCGCGATGGCGGATCAGGTAATGGAAACTTAATGATTAACCGTTACTCGCTCAACACAAAAAAATGGAGCAGAATCCAGAATAACCTGATCGATGGAGAAGGGAAAAGAAATGCTTACTGGCAGGTTGCAATTGATCTGGCTGGCATAATTCACATTTCGTGGGTATGGCGTGAAAGTCCGGATGTGGCCAGTAACCATGATTTATGCTATGCAAAATCTGCAGATGGTGGCGTGACCTGGCAAAAGTCTGACGGACAAAAATACCAGCTTCCCATTAATGCGGAGAATGCAGAATACGCCTTAAAAATCCCACAAAAAAGTGAGCTGATCAACCAAACTTCTATGTTTGCAGATGCTACCGGAAAAGTATTTATTGCCAGTTACTGGCGTGATGAGCATGATCAAATACCGCAATATCACCTGGTTTATAAAACCAACGGAAATTGGCAGGTAAATAACCTGAATTTTAGAAAAACAGCATTTAGCTTAAGTGGTGGTGGCACCAAGCGAATTCCAATTGCCAGACCACAGATTATTGTTTGGAAAGCCGCCGGAAATTATGCTGCGGGCTTAATTTTTAGAGATGAAGAGCGGGGTGGAAAAGCCTCTATCGCATTAAGCAATAATATTCAGTCAAATAATTGGAACATTAAAGATTTAACAGAGAAGAGTGTTGGCGATTGGGAGCCAAGTTACGATACCGAACTGTGGAAAAATAGAAAAGTGTTAAGTTTGTTTTTGCAGGAAGTGAAGCAAATTGATGGCGAAGGAAAAGCAAATCAGCCACCTACAGCCATTCAGGTATTGAATTGGAAACCAAAAAATTAAATTATAATATGAGAAAATTGAAGATCAGAGCCTATACATTGTTTGTGTTTTTCTATGCATTTGCCCTAAGTGTTGGCGCATCTGCACAAAGCAAAAAGCAGGCGGGAAACAGTGCTTATTTGTTTGCTTATTTCACCGGAAATACAAAAGACGAAGAATCAATTCGCTTTGCTTTAAGTGAAGATGGTTACCGTTATAAAGCTTTGAACAATAATGAGCCAGTTATTTCATCAGAAAAAATTAGTTCTACAGGTGGCGTTCGCGATCCTCATATTTTAAGGGGAGCAGATGGAAAAACCTTTTATATGGTGGTTACTGATATGGTTTCGGCAAAAGGCTGGGATTCCAACCGGGCCATGGTGCTTTTGAAATCTGCTGACCTCATCAAATGGACCTCCAGTATCATCAACATCCAGAAAAAATATCCTAACCAGGAAAATTTGAAAAGAGTATGGGCGCCACAAACCATTTACGACCCGGCGGTAAAAAAATATATGATTTACTGGTCGATGAAACACGGTGATGATCCCGATAAAATATATTACGCCTATGCAAACGCTGATTTTACAGATCTGGAAGGTACACCAAAGCAGTTATTCTTCAGCCCTACAAATGGTTCTTGCATTGATGGTGATATTATTTACGATAAGGGAAAGTACAACCTCTTTTTTAAAACGGAAGGAAATGGTAATGGAATTAAAAAAGCGGTTTCTAATGAGCTAACTAAAGGTTATGTGCTTGGCGATAAATATTTACAGCAAACTACCGATGCGGTTGAAGGCGCAGGGGTTTTCAAACTTAACGGCTCGGATGAATATATTTTGATGTATGACGTGTACACCAAAGGCCGTTACCAGTTTACAAAATCTAAAGACCTGAACAACTTTAAGGTGATTGATGAGGAGATCAGCATGGATTTTCATCCCCGTCATGGAACGGTGATGGCCATCACCGCACAAGAAGAAAATCGCTTAATGAGCAAATGGTATACTGCTATTTCTGTATGGCAAGGAGCAGGAAATATCGCCATCAAAAAAAATAATATCGTGATTGATTCTGTTGCTAAAACAGTTTTCTTGCCCGTTAATTATGGTACTGATTTAAAAGCTTTCGATCCACAATTTTCAAAATTTGCCAGTGTAAGTATTAAGCCAATCGGTAAAGCAGATTTTTCTAAAGGTCCGGTAAATTATACCTTAAAAATTGGCGATCAGGCTGCACAAACATATGCGGTATCGGCGACCATCAATAACAATCCGGTTTTAAGCGGCTATTATGCAGATCCTGAAATTCTGTATTCCAATAAAACTTCCAAATATTATTTATACCCTACCAGCGATGGATTTACGGGGTGGAGCGGCACCTATTTTAAAACATTTTCATCACCAGATTTAGTGAACTGGAAAGATGAAGGTGTAATTTTAGACTTGAATAAAGATGTTTCATGGGCCAAGAAAAATGCCTGGGCGCCAACAGCTATTGAGAAAAAGATAAACGGTACCTATAAATATTTCTATTACTTTACTGCTGCGCAGAAAATTGGAGTAGCAGTTGCAGACAATCCAACAGGTCCTTTTAAAGATAGTGGAAAGGCATTGATTTCTAAGAGACCAGTGGGTACCAGAGGCGGACAAGAAATAGACCCCGATGTGTTTACCGATCCAAAAACGGGTAAAACCTATCTCTATTGGGGAAATGGCCATATGGCAGTTGCAGAATTAAATGCAGATATGGTTTCCATCGATACAAACAACATTAAAGTAATTACACCAGATAAAACTTTCCGCGAAGGCACAGAAGTTTTCTTTAGAAATGGAAAGTACTATTTTCTTTGGTCGGAAAATGATACCAGAGATCCTGATTATGGGGTAAGATATGGCTTCTCTGATTCGCCTACCGGAAAAATTACAGTTCCGGAGAATAATTTAATCTTAACAAAATTGCCGGATCAGGCCATTTATGGTACCGGGCATAATTCTGTTATTCAAATTCCTGGAAAAGATGAGTGGTACATCGTTTACCACCGTTTTACCCGGCCAAAGGGGATTACCATGGGAGAATCTGCAGGTTATAACCGAGAAGTGTGCATCGATAAAATGGAATTTGATGAAAATGGCGGCATTAAAAAAGTGGTGCCAACCTTAGAAGGTATAAAACCGATTAAATAATGAGAAAGATAAAATTATTGCCAATTGTAGCAGCAGTTATATTGCTGTTTGCTGTCGCAATGGAAGTCTCTGCGCAAACAAAAGAAACTGTTCTTGCACAACTCAATTTGGCCAATGGTTACTGGCAGATAAACAATAAGCCACAAGTAAGGGCTTTTTGGGATCACGCCGCTTACCAAACGGGCAACATGGAGCTTTACGCTTTAACCAAAAATGAAGCTTACCGAAAATATGCAGAAGACTGGGCGGAACATAATCAATGGATGGGGGCGAAGTCTGCCGATCAATCCAAATGGAAATATTCTTATGGCGAAACAGATGATTATGTACTTTTTGGCGATTGGCAAATCTGTTTCCAAACCTACATTGATCTGTACCATCTGCAGCCCGCTGAATATAAAATTGCCCGTGCAAAGGAAGTGATGCAATATGAAATGAGTACCGCAAAGAATGATTATTGGTGGTGGGCCGATGGACTTTATATGGTGATGCCCGTAATGAGCAAGCTTTACAAGTTAACCGGCGACCAAAAATATTCTGAGAAATTGTATGAATATTTCATGTATGCCAACAGTATTATGTATGATCAGGAAGAAAAATTGTATTACCGCGATGCCAAATATATTTATCCTAAACATAAAAGTGCCAATGGGAAAAAGGATTTCTGGGCAAGGGGAGATGGTTGGGTTTTCGCTGGTTTGGCAAAAGTGTTGAAAGATCTTCCGGCAAATGATCCGCATAGAAAAGCGTATTTAACCAAGTATAAAAATATGGCGAAGGCAATTGCTAAATCTCAGCAAAAAGAGGGCTACTGGACCCGAAGCATGTTAGATGCTGAACATGCGCCTGGAGCAGAAACTAGTGGAACTGCATTTTTTACTTATGGTTTGCTTTGGGGGATCAATAACGGTCATCTGAAAGCGAAAACCTATCTTCCAACGGCAAAAAAAGCATGGAAATACTTGTCAGAAACTGCCCTGCAGCAGGATGGTAAAGTTGGCTATGTGCAACCAATTGGCGAGAAAGCCATTCCAGGCCAGGTGGTTAATGCCAATTCCACTGCAAATTTCGGCGTTGGTGCCTTTTTACTGGCGGGTTGTGAAATGTATCGTTATTTATCTGTTCAAAAATAGAAGTAATCTAATGAAAATAAAAAATATTGCGGCACTCTTAATGATGCTGATTTGCTTTGGTGGAATGGCGGTTGCTCAGAAAACTAAAAGTAAAAAAAATGTGGTGCTGAGCGACAGGCAATTTTGGCTCCAGCAGATGGATAAAATGGTGCGTCCGGTAATTTACAATCTGGCAAAAGATAGCCTTAGAATTGCCATGCCAAAAGTAACCTCCATACATGTTGATAATAAAGATCACCGGATCAAGGTGCAGTACGTAGAAGTTTTAGGTCGGGTTTTGAGTGGTATTGCACCCTGGTTACAACTGGAAGGTGGCGCTCCCGAAGAGGTAGCATTAAGAAAACAGTATCGCGAATGGGCGTTAAGCGGATTGAAAAATGCGCTGGATTCTAATGCTAAAGACTTTATGACTTTCGATATCGGCGGGCAACAATTGGTAGATGCTTCATACGTGGCGCTGGCCGTAATCCGTGCGCCCTGGTTATGGGAAAATCTCGATAAGAAAAACCAAACATTATTAATGAAATCCATCGTTACCACCAGAAGATTTAAACCTGTTTTTTCTAACTGGCTTTTGTTTTCGGCCGTGAATGAAGCCTTTTTGGCAAGGTTTGGTTATGATTGGGACCCGATGCGTGTAGACTATGCTTTGCAACAAATGGAGCAATGGTATGTAGGAGATGGGATGTACGCGGATGGAACTTCATTCGCCTATGATTATTATAACAGTTATGTGATTCACCCATACCTGGCCACCCTATCTGACATTATTGGCAAGAAAACAAATGCGTATAAAGACATGTTCGAAAAGATCAAAAAGCGGAATGAGCGTTACGCTATTATCCAGGAAAGATTGATCAACACTGATGGCACTTATCCGGCTACAGGTCGTTCAATCGTTTACCGTGGTGCAGCATTTCACCATCTGGCAGATATGGCTTTCAGGAAAGCATTGCCTAAGCAATTGAGTGCAGAACAAGTTCGGTGCGCATTAACAGCCGTAATTAAAAAGACTTTAGAAAGCCCAGGCACATACAAAAATGGTTGGTTAACCATTGGTTTATATGGAGATCAGCCAGAACTTGGCGATTTCTACAATAATCAGGGGAGTCCTTATATCGCTTCTAATATCTTTTTACCTTTAGGTTTGCCTGCAAGTGATCCGTTTTGGGCAAATCCATCGGCAAAATGGAGTGCACAAAAAATATGGAGTGGCGAAAATTTCCAAAATGACCACAGTGTAAATTTAAAATAAAAAATCCCTCAAAAGCATTACTAACATATTCACCTATTTAACAGGCAGATGATCATGAAGAGAAAAATCAATTTAATTGTATGTTTTTTAACCATCTCACTGATGGCGCACCAGGTTGTTTTAGCGCAGCAAAAATATGCTTCTTTTACGCCAGGCAAAATCTGGAAAGATGATAAGGGCGTTCACATTAATGCGCACGGTGGTGGTGTCGTGGAATATAAAGGAACCTATTATTGGTTTGGCGAACATAAAGTTGAAGGAGAAAAAGGAAACACCGCACAAGTTGGTGTGCATTGCTACTCCTCAAAAGATCTGTACAACTGGAAAGATGAGGGCATTTCTTTAGCCGTTTCTGATGATTTGAAAAGCGATATCGCAAAAGGCTGTATCCTGGAAAGACCCAAAGTGGTTTACAATAAAAAAACGAAAAAATTTGTGATGTGGTTCCATTTGGAGCTGCTCGGGAAAAGTTATGAGGCCGCCAGAACCGGCGTAGCGGTAGCTGATCAACCTACCGGACCATATACTTTCATAAAAAGTTACAGGCCAAATGCGGGTATCATGCCTTTTTATGCAGCGGGTACACCCGAAACAGAAAAAGTGAATTGCGAAAAGCCCGCAAATAAAAGCGATGGTTTCTTCTGCAGAGATTTACCTGGCGGACAAATGGCTAGAGACATGACCGTTTTTGTTGATGACGATGGCAAAGCTTATCATGTTTTTTCTTCTGAAGAAAATTTTACCCTTCATCTGGCTGAGCTATCGCCAGATTATTTGAGTCATACGGGTAAATTCATCAGAATTTATGTTGGTCAGCAAACAGAAGCACCTGCTTTATTTAAGAAAAATGGCATGTACTATATGGTGGGTTCTGGTTGTACCGGTTGGGCACCTAACCCGGCAAGGTGGTTTAAAGCAAGTTCCATCTGGGGGCCATGGACTTTCATGGGCAATCCTTGTGAAGGTCCTGGTGCAAATATCACTTACGGCGGACAAAGTACTCATGTGCTTCCAGCCCCGGGGAAAAAAGGCAATTTTATTTTTATGGCTGATAAATGGGAACCTAAAAATGCCATTGATGGTCGTTATTTATGGCTGCCAATTAAGTTTGATGGCGAGAAAATCAAAATCAACTGGCAGGATGAGTGGGATTTGAGTACTTTTAATAAATAAGAATATCTATGATCAAATCGAACTTCAAATGATACTTGGGGTTCGATTTGTTTGTTTATTATTCGCCTAATAATCTTTGATAAAATAGTTCCTGAATCAAGTTCAGGATGACGCATCGAGGGGTTTTTATTAATGCCTTAATGTTTCAATCAGAACGCAACCGATGCTTCGTTTTGGTTCTACGAAATAGTTCCTGAATCAAGTTTAGGATGATGCATCGAATGGTTTTTCTTAATGCCTTAATGTTTCAATCAAAACGCAACGGATGCTTCGTTTTGGTTTTGCAAAATAGTTCCTGAATCAAGTTCAGGATGACGCATTGAGGGGTTTTTATTAATGCCTTAATGTTTCTATCAGAACGCAACTGACGCTTCATTTTGGTTTTACAAAATAGTTCCTGAATCAAGTTCAGGATGACGCATCGAGGGGCTTTTATTAATGCCTTAATGTTTCAATTAAAATGCAACTGATGCTTCATTTTAGTTTTACAAAATAGTTCCTGAATCAAGTTCACTGTTGTCCGGTTAAAGTTTAAACGATCTATTAAATCCTTTAAATCAAGCTAAAAAAGCTGTTTTTATCTCATTTTTAAAAGGTAAGCCCATTGTTTTATAGGTTTCCTAAAAATCTTGCACTAATTCGGCTGTCCGGTAAAAAACTATCATTTTCAGAGGTTTTAATATTTTAAACCGCTCATAGCTTCCATATCCTGCAAAATATTCTTTTGGTTAAGGAATATTGCAGCCATTTGTGATTAGGCTGTCCGGTAAAAATTTGTTCAAAAAGTTTTACCGGACAACAGTGAATCAAGTTCAGGATGACGCATCGAGGGGTTTTTATTAATGCCTTAATGTTTCAATCAGAATGCAACTGACGCTTCGTTTTGGTTTTACAAGATAGTTCCTGAATCAAGTTCATGATGACGCATTGAGGGGTTTTTATTAATGCCTTAATGTTTCTATCAGAACGCAACTGACGCTTCATTTTGGTTTTACAAAATAGTTCCTGAATCAAGTTCAGGATGACGCATCGAGGGACTTTTCTTAGTCGTTCAGGGTGACACGTTGAGGATTTTCCCTACCACATTTATAATATAAAGTCAAAAAACTCCTTTTTTGATATAAAAGTAACGATTTAACCCCTAATTAATACTGTATTACCCCTCACTATGAGTATAATTTTAGTAGTTAATTTGTTAAAACTAAATCATAATAAAAAGACATATAACCGTAATCTATATTTTACATAATCGTAATTGATCAGCTGCTTTTACAGTAAAATATACTCATCTATTACATCTAAACCAAATGAAAAATGAGAGGGCTCAGTCAGTAGTTAATTAATCAAACAAATAATCTATCTAAAAATGAAAAAACAATTTAAAAATTACTTCGTATTAAGTTATGCGATTATTGCCATGTTTACCGCATGTAAAAAAAGTGGAAATGCAGAGATGGAGCACCCGGCGAAAACCGAATCGACGGGTAAGCTAGCTACCATTAGCGCTGCATCAAGTAATGACAGCATTGCATTCAATTTTCCTCCCATGCATATTGTGGGTTCAACAGTAGCGGCGGCAGATATAGAGGTACTTACTGATGGCGGTAACGCTGTAACCGAAAGAGGGATTGTTTGGGGCACAGCACCGAATCCTTCGATAACGAATAATAAAGTTAAGCATGGCAATGCTGGTCTGGGCAAATTTAGGGTGATGCTTAAGGGCCTTACGCCAAAAACACCCTATTATGCCAGGGCTTATGCTATTAATGGCAATGGAGTGAGTTACAGCAGTAATGTTACTTTCAAAACCATAGCAGAAGGCAATATTACTTATACCTTCAACAAATCTGCAAACCCTACAGCACAAGAACTTGCCGCTTATGGTAGGTTACAGGTAGCTATTGATAGTGCCGTTTGGTACCTAGAAAATTATACTTCTGCAACGAAACACCTCTACCTGAATTATGATAGTGGTGTGCCAACTGCAGATGCAAATAATGAGGGTTGGATGAGATTTGGAAGCAATTCTTCCTATCAAAACCTGCGGACTATGCTCCATGAATCTGATCATTCATTAGGCACAGGAACTTCATCATGGTGGTCAAGTCATATTGTGGGCGGTAAACTTCAGGCACCTAGTGTAACGTCACTATTGCAGATCATATTAAATGATAGTACTGCCAAACTTAGTGGCGATTCGCAACACTGGTGGCCTTATGGTCTCAATCAAAATTCTGAAGTTTCATCTAGTTGGGATTATGTATACAATTGCTTAATTCTGGAGGCCATGCGTAAAGATGGTTTAACTCAATTTAGCGGTGCATACAACCCTTAATGCATCTAAATTTAATTACTCGTGCAGCCTCAATCTGCGGGCGCATGAGTAATTATTTCTGGTAACCTTATGCGTTTTTTAATTTTTCCTAACATAAAAGATGATTTATCTTCTTAAAAATTTTGATTTTCTCCATCTTAGGATGCCAATCTTCCGCAACTTATAAAATATAAGATCAGGGTTCAGATATCAGAAGTATAATGTGATTCTATTTTCCTACCAGTGCTCCACTCAAATTCATTCTCTAAATAAATGTCAATTTGACGGTTAAAAATCGAAAAAATGCCCGTTTTTGCTTCCAATTGCCCAAAATATCATAATTTACCACCTACAATTTACCATATTGCCCCTTCTAAAAGTTTAATATTTAATGGTTATTTGAGTAATCAGATCATCAACCTATGAAAACTTCAAAACCAAAAATTCCTTTTCCCGTGTCTTCGCACAACCAACTAAAAGTTATTGAAATGATGTCCTAACCAGTCAAATTTCAAAAATTTATTAAAATCCTTTATGCTATAAATCAGTAGCAAAAATTCATTTCACTAATCAAAATAAACAAGAATGGCTAAAAAATTACTAAACATGCGAAAATGCATTTTTATGTTTCTAATGACCACAATTCTAACTGGAATTTATTCGGAAACATTAAATGCACAAATCACCAAGGTATCTATAAATGGGCGGATAGCAGATGATAAAGGAATTCCGATTCCTGGTGTAACCATAAAAGAAAAAGGAACATCCAATGTAACCATGAGTAACACAGATGGCAGTTACAAAATGAGTGTAAGTAAAGGATCAACATTAGAGTTCGCTTTTATTGGCTATGCAACCAAAAGCACTATTGTTGGTGATCAGGCACAAATTAATATAACCTTAATTGATGATGTAGCGCAAGCGTTAGATGAGGTAGTAGTGGTTGGTTTTGGAAAGCAAAAGAAAGTAAATTTAACAGGTTCAGTAGGAACAGTAGATGCAAAAGCTTTAGAAAACCGTCCGGTTCAAAATGTGTCTCAGGCCTTACAGGGTTTGGTACCAGGATTGAACATTTCACAAAATAATGGCTCGCTGGAAAGCAGGCCATCTATTAACATCAGGGGAGTAGGCACAATTGGAAATTCCTCTTCAGATCCATTAATTTTAATTGATGGTATGGAAGGTTCGTTAAATGCTTTGAATCCACAAGATGTAGAAAGTATTTCGGTATTAAAAGATGCATCAGCATCATCTATATATGGTTCAAGAGCTGCATTTGGTGTGATTTTGGTGACCACAAAAAGAGGTAAAGCAGGTAAGGTGCAGATAAATTATAATAATAGTTTCCGTCAAACCAGTCCGGTTTTATTGCCAGAAATGATGGATTCCTACACTTTTGCACTTTATTTTAATGATGCCGGCAAAAACGGTGGCAGTGCACCTCATTTTGATGAAGCGAGTTTAAAAAGGATAAAAGATTTTCAGGATGGTACACTTAAAAGTACCATTATTCCAAGTCCTAATAACAAATTGGTTTGGGCAGATGGTTACGCTTTTGGTAATGATAACAATGATTGGTACAAGGTGATGTATCGGGATCATAGCTTTTCGCAAGAGCACAACGTAAGTTTAACTGGCGGCACAGAGGCTACTTCATATTATCTATCTGGCAACTTTCTGGATCAAACTGGGATGATGCGCTTTAATCAGGATGGCTATGCACGTTATGGCGCAACGGCTAAAATCAACACCAAGATCTCCGAATTTTTAACCGCGAATTACAGCAATCGTTTTCTAAGGGAAACTTATCATCGCCCTGCGGCATTAACCAATGGTTTTTATGAGGGCATTGGCCGTCAGGGCTGGCCAACTTTACCGTTATATGATCCTAATGGATACTTATATAGTTCTCCATCACCTGCTTTAGAAATGGCAGAAGGTGGTGATGATAATGAAGTTAAAGATTGGATGTATCAGCAAATTCAATTAGTTTTTGAGCCAATTAAAGGGTGGAAAACATTTGGAGAGGCGAATTATCGAATACAAACGCAGTTCCGCCACTGGGATTCGCAGCAAACATTTAACTACGATGTAAATGGAGTTCCGTATCTCTACAGAAGAAGTTCGAATGTAAACGAATATGGCTATAAGGAAAACTATTTCAATACCAATATTTATTCAGAATATTCGAAAAGTTACGGTAAACACAACCTTAAAATTATGGCTGGTTTTCAGTATGAAGATACCCGATACCGTGATTTAAGTGCGCAAAGAAATGGCATCATTGTGCCTGATATCGCTACATTAAACACTACTTCGGGTTTAGATGCCGATGGAAAAGTGCTGGCGCCTGTGGTTTCTGGTCAGTATCAAAATTGGGCTACGCAGGGACTATTTAGCCGTTTAAACTATGATTACGATGGTATTTATTTGTTAGAAGCTAACCTTCGCTATGACGGATCATCTCGTTTCCGTTCTGATAAACGCTGGGGATGGTTTCCATCAGTTTCTGCGGGCTGGAACATTGCCAGAGAAGACTTTTTTAAAGACAGGTTTACTTTTGTAAATACCTTTAAGTTTCGGGCTTCTTACGGTAGTTTAGGAAATCAAAATACCAAAGTCTGGTATCCAACCTACTTAACTATGCCTGTAGGTACTGCAAATGGAGCCTGGCTGATTAATGGGGGCCGTCCAAATACTGCAAGTGCGCCAGGGATTGTAAGTTCAACCTTAACCTGGGAAACGGTAAAAAGTTATAATGCAGGTTTAGATTTTGGCTTTTTGAAAAACAGGTTAACCGGGTCTTTCGATTGGTTTAATCGAAAAACCTTAAACATGGTTGGGCCGGCACCAGAGCTTCCAGTAACTTTAGGAACAGCGGTACCACAAACCAATAATACCGATTTAAAATCTATGGGTTTTGAGTTTGAAATTGGCTGGAATGACCGTACCAAAAGCGGCCTGGGTTACGGTGTGAAGTTCTTGTTATCTGATTTGAAAACTACGGTTACCCGTTATCCAAACGAGACTATGTCTTTGGCTTCTGATACTTATAGAACAGGTCAGCAATTAGGTGATATCTGGGGATACACTACCATTGGAATTGCCAAAACCCAAGAGGAGATGAATGCGCATTTGGCAACGTTAAGTAACGGACAGTCGGCATTTGGTTCACAATGGTCTGCTGGTGATATCATGTATGCCGATTATAATAATGATGGCAAACTGGATTGGGGAAGCTGGAGACAGGGAGATTCTGGCGATGCACACCTGATTGGAAACAGCACTCCACGTTACCGGGTGGGGTTAGATATTAATCTGGATTATAAAGGCTTTGATTTCAGGGCATTTTTCCAGGGGGTATTAAAGAGAGATTTTTGGCAAGGCAGTTATTTCTTTTGGGGCGCTACATCAGATAAGTGGTGGTCTACAGGTTTAGTGCAGCATACAGATTATTTCAGGAATGATCCAAATAGCCCATTGGGTTTAAATTTGGATTCATACTATCCAAGACCAACATTTGGAACAGGTAAAAATCAACAAACCCAAACAGGCTATCTTCAGGATGCATCCTACATCCGATTAAAAAATATTCAATTGGGTTATACCATCCCTCAACGATTGACAAAAAAGTTCGGTGCGCAGAAATTAAGATTTTTTGCTTCTGGCGAGAACCTGGTAACCTGGACTAAACTAGCAGAAATGTTTGATCCGGAGACTATTGATGGGGGTTCTAATGGAAGTGTTTACCCACTTTCTAAAGTAATGTCTTTGGGTTTAAGTGTAACTTTTTAATCAAATAGAAATGAATTTTTCAAAGTATAAAAAATATAGTTGCTTAGCAACATTAGCAGTTTTCGCGCTCCTATCCGGAGGCTGCCAAAAGGCTTTAGATAAAGCTCCACTTTCAAATATTACCCCAGAAAGTTATTTAAAAGAAGAAGGACAACTTGCCGCTTATGCGATTGCACGTTATCCGGATGCACTTCCTTCACACGGAAACTATTCTTTCGGCACCTTTGGTATCGATGGTAATACTGATAATATGATTTTGCCTGTTTTGGATAATAAATTTATTCCAGGTTTATGGCGCGTAGAAGCTTCGGGTGGTGAATGGAGCTTTGGAAACATTTATCAGGCAAATTATTTCCTGAGTACTGTAATTCCCAGATGGAAAGCAGGAGGGATTGTTGGTAACGCAGATAACATTAAACAATACATCGGCGAAATGTATTTCATCAGGGCTGTAGAATATTTTAAAAAACTGCAATCGCTGGGTGATTTTCCAATTATAAAAACGGTTTATCCCGATGAAAAGGATATTTTAATCCAGGTGAGTAAGAGACAGCCACGCAATGAAGTGGCAAGGTTTATTTTATCTGATCTGGATTCTGCTGCACTGTTATTGAAAACATCGCCAGACGGAACTAAAAACAGAATTTCTAAACTCTGTGCGCAATTGATTAAATCTAGAGTGGCCCTGTATGAAGGAACATGGCTTAAATATTTTAAGGGAACAGCATTTGTTCCAAATGGTCCGAACTGGCCGGGTAAAGCAAAAGATTATAATGCCAACTATCAGTATCCTACAGGAAGTATCGATTCCGAAATCCAATATTTTTTAGGCGAGGCGATGTCTGCAGCCAAAAGCGTTGCTGATGCGGTTCCATTGGTTGCCAATACGGGAATTATAGAAGCGCCAAACAATGAAAATCCATATTTTAAAATGTTCGGAGCAGTTGACATGTCTGGATATAGTGAGGTTTTATTGTGGAGACAATATGGTGCTGGTTTGGTTACACACAACATTCCGGTATATACCCAGGCCGGAAACTATGCGGTAGGTTTATCAAGAAGTATGGTAGAAAGTTTCTTAATGGCAAACGGTCTGCCGATTTATGCTACCGGAAGTAATTATCAGGGAGATGATTACATTACTGATGTTAGAAAAGATAGAGATGGGCGGTTAAATTTATTTTTGAAAGAGCCAGGCCAGAAGAATGTACTCGTAAATATTGGCCAGGGAACACATGCTACACAAATTGAACCTACACCGAGAATTTGGGAGTCTAGCTACGATCAAAAATATACCACTGGTTATGCCATCAGAAAAGGGATCAGTTATGATGGGGCACAAGCCAATAATGGGCAAGGATTTACCGGAAGTATTACTTACAGAGCCAGCGAAGCTTACTTAAATTACATTGAAGCGAGCTATGAAAGAAACGGATCAATTGATGCAGATGCGACTAAGTACTGGCAACAATTAAGGACAAGAGCCAAAGTAAATACTGATTTTCAACAAACCATTGCAGCAACTGTAATGGCGAATGAAACGCAGGATTGGGGAGCATACTCTGCCAATACCTTGGTTTCCCCTACACTTTACAATATTCGCCGTGAAAGAAGAAACGAATTGATGGCAGAAGGTTTGAGGTATATGGATTTAAAAAGATGGAGAGCGATGGATCAGATGATCAGCACGCCGTACCACTTTGAAGGTTTTAAACTTTGGGGACCAATGAAGAGTTGGTTTACAGCTACTCAAATTGTTTATGGTTCAAGTAATTCTAATGCCGTTGTTTCTGATCCGGCTTTGAGTATTTATTTACGTCCGCAGGAAATTCGTGCAAATGCCGATTCTTACAAAGGGGCAAGGTGGACAATGGCACATTATTTAAGCCCAATTGCCACACAACATTTCAACATAACCGCTACAGATGGCAACATAGCCAGTTCACCTATTTACCAAAATCCAGGTTGGCTAACCACTGGTGGCTCAACGCCAACCGGAATGTAAAAATACTTTCAGTTACAGACATCCTCAACGGGAATCTGTAACTGAATAATTTAAATTTACTTTATGAACTTAAGAAAAAAAATAGTTGCAGTTTCGCTGGCGATTTTATTTTCACAGCAGGTTAGTGCACAGAACAACGATTGGGAAAACCCCACGTTAGTGGATCAAGGGAAAGAAAAAGCCCATGTAACCTTCATGTTATTCGATCATCAGAAAGATGTAATACAGGATGATTACTCAAAGTCGCCTTACTATAAATCTTTAAATGGGAACTGGAAATTCAACTATGTTGATAAACATCAGGATCGCCGGGTAGATTTTTTCAATACCAATCTGGATGATAGCGGCTGGGCAAATATTCCCGTTCCATCCAATTGGGAATTGAATGGTTTCGGAATTCCTATTTATACCAACATCACTTACCCTCACCCAAAAAATCCACCTTTTATTGGTGAGAATAATCCAGTAGGCACATACCGGAAAACTTTTACTGTTCCAGAAAACTGGGAAGGCAAGGAAACGATCATCCATTTTGGTTCTATTTCTGGCTGCGCTTTCATTTATGTAAACGGTAAAAAGGTGGGGATGACCAAAGCCTCTAAAACCCCTGCCGAGTTTGACATTACGGCATTTTTGAAATCGGGCACTAATGTATTGGCCGTTCAGGTTTTTCGCTGGTCGGACGGAAGTTATTTAGAAGATCAGGATTTCTGGCGTTTGAGTGGAATCGAGCGTAATGTTTATTTATACGCCATGCCGAAGCAAACCGTTTGGGATTTCTTCCTGAAAGGTGATTTAGATCAAAATTATACCAATGGCTTATTTTCTGCTGATATTGATGTGCGCAAATTTGCAAAGCAAAACCCAGCTGGTGGATCCATTACTGTATCGCTTTTAGATAAAAGTGGAAGAACCGTTTTTACCAAGAACCAAGCATTTAAAGCGAGTGCAGATTCTATTCAGACTGTTAATTTTAGTGGAGCCATTAAAAACCCGTTAAAATGGAATGCAGAGCAGCCAAATTTATACGATTGCATTATTGCCCTGGCGGATGAAAAAGGAAAACAAATCGCGGTAACTGGAGCGAAAGTAGGTTTCAGAAAAGTGGAGATTAAAAATGCGCAACTTTTAGTAAACGGTGTAGCCACTTACGTTCACGGGGTGAACCGCCACGAGCATGATGATGTAACCGGCCATACCACAACCAAAGAATTAATGTTAAAGGATATCCGGTTGATGAAGGAATTTAATATCAACGCCGTTCGGTTATCACATTATCCTAACGATCCGCTTTGGTATAAGCTGTGTGATGAATATGGACTTTACCTGGTGGATGAGGCAAACATAGAAACGCATGGAATGGGAGCAGAGTTACAGGGTTCATTCGATAAATCAAAGCATCCAGCATATTTACCGGAATGGGCTGCGGCACATGTAGACCGTACCGTTCGCATGGTTGAACGCGATAAAAATCACGCCTCAATTATCATCTGGTCGCTTGGAAATGAATGTGGTAACGGACCCGTGTTCCACGATAATTATAAATGGATTAAGCAACGCGACAATACCCGCCCGGTTCAGTTTGAGCAAGCCGGCGAAGATTGGAACACCGATATTGTTTGTCCGATGTATCCAAGCATTGGCTCGATGAAAAAGTATGCCAATGATAACACTAAAACCCGTCCATACATCATGTGCGAATATGCGCATGCAATGGGAAATAGCAATGGTAATTTTAAAGAGTACTTTGATATTATCCGCAGTAGTAAACACATGCAGGGTGGTTTTATCTGGGATTGGGTAGATCAGGGAATTAAAACTAAAGATGCGAATGGCAAAACGTTTTGGGCTTACGGAGGCGATTTGGGTGGCTTTTATTGGCAGAATGATGAAAATGGTGTAGCTGATGGAATGGTGAGTTCTGATCGGACACCGGATCCAGGTGCTTACGAGATTAAGAAAATTTATCAGAATATTTTATTTACCTCAGCTGATATTTCTAAAGGAAACTTAATGATAGAGAATCTTTTCGATTTTACCAACCTGGATCAATATGATTTTAAATGGGTATTGTTAAGCAATGGCAAAGTTATTAAGGAAGGCACTTTCGACGTAAGTCTTAATCCGCATACTAAAAAAGACATCAAACTCAACCTGCCGATGTTTAAATCCATAGCCGGAACAGAGTATTTCTTAAATGTTTATGCTTACCGCAAAAAAGCAAGCGCCCTGTTACCAGCAGGATTTGAAGTAGCCAATGAACAGTTTTTCTACAGCGGCAATTTCTTTGCAAAGGCAAACCAGGCTGCAAGTAAGTTAACGGTGAAGACAGAAGGCAATAAGCTTTCTTTCACTGCCGGTGATGTGAACGGAGAATTCGACACCAAATCTGGCAGGTTTATCAGATACAGTAAAAATGACGGGAAAAACTTTAACCGTTTTCCTGAACCTTATTTTTGGAGAGCGCCAACCGATAACGATTTTGGAAACGACATGCCACAACGTTTAGGCATTTGGCGTTCGGCACATGAAAGTAAAAAGCTTATTGGCGTAAACGTAATGAAACAAACAGATAGTGGTGTACTGATTAATGTAAATTACCTATTGAATAGCATTGCCGTTCCTTATGTGGTAAACTACCTGATCCAAAACGACGGATCGGTAAAAGTTTCTGCTACAATGGATTTGGGCGATAGAGATTTGCCAGAATTACCTAGGTTTGGAATGCGTACGGAACTGCCACAAGCCTATCAGAATCTAAAATATTATGGCAGGGGGCCATACGAAAACTACAGCGATCGTAATTTTGCTTCTCTTGTTGGTTTATACGAAGATCAGGTAGAAAATCAGTTTTATAAAGGTTATATCCGTCCGCAGGAAAGCGGCAATAAAACAGATGTTCGCTGGTTAAGTTTGACGGCTAATGATGGTAGCGGACTCTTAATTGAAGGTGCGCAACCCCTTTCATTTACGGCGATAAATCATTCAACAGAAGATTTAGATCCGGGTTTAACCAAAAAACAACAACATCCTACAGATTTGCCTGTACGGAATAATGTGTACTTAAGCATTGATCTTAAGCAGCGTGGTGTTGGTGGCGACGATAGTTGGGGCGCTTATCCGCATGCGCAATACCGACTAACAGATAAGAAATATTCATACAGTTACACCATAAAACTTTTGGGTAACTTTATTTCAAATGCGAGATAAAATGCAATATATCTTTTGTTCAATACTAATTTTTATCACAGCATTTTGCGCCCTTAAAGAGGCGCAAAATGTTGCGCATTCAAAATATTTCGGAGATGGATATCAGCTGGTATGGGCTGATGAATTTAGTGAGGACGGGCCACCAAATCCTAAAAACTGGACTTATGAGCATGGTTTTATCCGCAATGAAGAACTGCAATGGTACCAGAAAGAAAATGCTTTTTGCAAAAATGGCTTATTAATTATCGAAGCCAGAAAGACTGAAGAACCTAATCCTGATTTTGTTCAGGATAGCAAAAACTGGCGGGAAAAGAGAAAAAATATTGACTATACTTCAGCCTGCTTAATTACCAAAGGTTTGAAAAGCTGGCAATATGGCCGCTTCGAAATGCGTGCCAGAATTGATATCAGCGAAGGCCTTTGGCCTGCCTTCTGGACTTTAGGCATTGACGGTGCCTGGCCTGCCAATGGCGAAATCGATATTATGGAATATTACCGCGGTAAAATATTGGCAAACATAGCCAGCACCGCAAAAGATGGGAAAACAAAATGGTTTAGCAAAACAAAGGCTGTTGCTGAACTGGGTGGTAAAGCATGGGGCAAAAAATTTCATGTATGGCGAATGGATTGGGACGAGCAATCCATCAGTTTATTTGTTGATGATTTATTGCTTAACAAAACATCATTAGCTGATCTGGATAATGACGACCGGAAAGGTCTGCATCCTTTTAAGCAAAAACATTATATTTTATTGGATCTGGCTATTGGAGGGATGAATGGTGGAGATCCAAAAAACACTAAATTTCCAAATCGATTTGAAGTAGACTATGTGCGTGTTTATCAAAAATAGATTGTCTAACAATGAGAATGAATGCGCAGAACAGCAATTGTTTTTAGATTCAACTATATCATCTATCGGTCGTGTGTCCCACCGACCGAAATGATGAAAGATCCTGAATCAAGTTCACTGTTGTCCGGTAAACATTTTTTTTTGATAAAATAAAAGGGGTTGCTTTTGGCTTCCCCTTTTTAGTGTTGATATTTGAGTTACCACACTTAAACATTCAACATGGGCAAAAATACTTTTTTT
>NZ_JBLYEE010000038.1:0-576 GCF_048515415.1 Pedobacter sp. N23S346 | reverse complement strand
TTCCCCTTCCTTTCGGTTGGGAGTGCAAAGGTAGAAATCTTTTCCCAACTTCCAAATAAAATCTGGTTTTATTTTTTTAGCTGGTATTTCCTATTTTGCCTTTCAATTTGCCGGCCTTTCAACCAGCATCCACTTCCTTCCGAAGCGGGATGCAAAGATAGCAAAAATTACAACCACTGCAAATGCGAAGGCAGATAAAATGAAGGCGAAATCGTAAGCCACTGGGAATCATTATAGAAAAAGTTAAAATTATTAAAACTTTTTGGAAAAGAGTGTTTACGGGAGATTGGTTAGGTAGTTAGAGGGTTAGAAAGTATGTGGAGACGCAAATCCACGATTCACCTTCCGCTTTTGGACCATATAGGCATAGAGAAACATATAGGGTTTGGAGTGAAAGGTTAATTTTTGATAGGTAAGTTGAAGAATAGAGATTTGTGATTTATAACTTTGGATGATTCATGCTTTCGCAGGATGGTGAGCATAAGTTGACACCTTATTTATAGGTGAGAATAAAAATTAAATTAAGCAGCGACCCCGGCTGTGCGGCATTAAGCAGAACGAAAGCCTGTAATGCTT
>NZ_JBLYEE010000037.1:0-646 GCF_048515415.1 Pedobacter sp. N23S346 | reverse complement strand
CAATAAAAGCACACCATATCTGTATTTTAATGGCATTTTCATTGTCACCCAAAAAATATTTAAGTGGAAAGTTCTGTTTAACCCTCTTAAAGAGGATTTCGATCTGCCAGCGTTTTTTGTAAAGATCGGCGACCTGCAAAGCCGATAAGGTGAAGTTGTTGGTCAGAAATTCAAATGTCCTGCCTTTTTCCTGATCAAAGAATGTAACCTGCCGGGTCTTAAGCTTTACCTGTTTACGATGGGTTTTATTACCGATAACGATCAACCGGTCAGCTATTATTCCTGCATTGCTGTCCTCCTTACTAACCGGGTTTGAGCCTGTTTCTAAATAACTGGCACCTTTTCTTTGCCGGGTGACAAAGAAAACACCATTGTTGTCCATCCGCTGATATTCGCTATAATCGACATAACCCTTGTCAAAAACGATAAATGAGCCAGCTTCCAGGTTAATCTCCTTTAAAAAGTTCATATCGTTGGCACTGGCTGCTGTAAAACTGACCTGGACCGCAACATCCTCCAAAGCATCTATCAGCGTATGGACTTTGATACCACCTTTTCTCTTTCCATTCAGTTTACCTGGGCTGGGTGCTTTAAGTATCTGTTGAAATAAAGTAATGGTGGATGAATCGGCAATGAAAAGTCTGGA
>NZ_JBLYEE010000036.1:0-810 GCF_048515415.1 Pedobacter sp. N23S346 | reverse complement strand
ATTGTCCCCTGCCTAAGCTCCGTTTCAGCTTCGTTAGTCAAAAACTCCGGTCTCGAACCGTTTTATCTATTTCACAGTATATGCTTGATAAATATGCCCCAATGGCGTTTCTTCTTGTCTTAATCTTTTATGTCAATGTAGATCATCGATCCCGATGATATCTTTTTCTTTTCTTTTTTGTTGTGGTTGGTTTCAGCTACAGGTATTAACCTTATACCCTCAACTTTTTAACCCTCAACCTCTGATGGTGGAGAATAACGGAGTCGAACCGTTGACCTCCTGCGTGCAAGGCAGGCGCTCTAGCCAGCTGAGCTAATCCCCCAGATTTATAGTTTTGAGTTTGGAGTCATTAGTTTGGAGTATTCATAACTCCCAACTCTATCCTCTTTACTCCCAACTTCAATGGTAGTCCCGTCCAGATTTGAACTGGAGACCCCTACATTATCAGTGTAGTGCTCTAACCAGGCTGAGCTACGGGACTAAGTGATTTAAGGTTAGCTTTATCGTATGCAGTATATAGTATCTTACCGCTACTGCTTATCCTTTGGCTTTCCCCATCTTTCTGCCGTTTGCCCATACCCTTATAGTATGACCACCGTTTTATTCTGGGTGTTTTCTCTTTTTTTAGTATAAAGTAATTAGTATCAAGTATCAAGACCTTAAGCCTTTTTACCTTTAACCTTCTACCTTATTTAGAAATATCATGTTGCGAAGCGAGTAGGTGACACTACTCCAGAAAGGAGGTATTCCAGCCGCACCTTCCGGTACGGCTACCTTGTTACGACTTAGCCCCAGTTATCGGTTTTACCC
>NZ_JBLYEE010000035.1:0-975 GCF_048515415.1 Pedobacter sp. N23S346 | reverse complement strand
GGGTAAAACCGATAACTGGGGCTAAGTCGTAACAAGGTAGCC
Organism: Pedobacter sp. N23S346; assembly: GCF_048515415.1. Taxonomy (NCBI): domain Bacteria; kingdom Pseudomonadati; phylum Bacteroidota; class Sphingobacteriia; order Sphingobacteriales; family Sphingobacteriaceae; genus Pedobacter; species Pedobacter sp. N23S346. The sequence goes on along the minus strand of NZ_JBLYEE010000035.1, from coordinate 933 downwards.
GTACCGGAAGGTGCGGCTGGAATACCTCCTTTCTGGAGTAGTGTCACCTACTCGCTTCGCAACATGATATTTCTAAATAAGGTAGTTAAGAGTTATAAGTTCCAGGTTATAAGTTGAAAGACTAAAGCTGAAAGACCAAAGACTAAAGTAAAAGGCGATCGCAAAAAGCGGATGCCCAGATACTTGATACTAATTACTTTATACAAAAAAAAGAGAAAACACCCAGAATAAAACGGTGGTCATACTATAAAGGTATTGGCATAACGGTACAAAGATGGGGAAAGCCAAAGGATAAGCAGTAGCGGTAAGATACTATATACTGCATACGATAAAGCTAACCTTAAATCAAGAAGTCCCGTAGCTCAGCCTGGTTAGAGCACTACACTGATAATGTAGGGGTCTCCAGTTCAAATCTGGACGGGACTACCATTTGAGTTTGCAATTTACAGTTTGCAGTTAACAGTTTTAATACTGAAAACTACTAACTGAAAACTGATAACTATACTCTGGGGGATTAGCTCAGCTGGCTAGAGCGCCTGCCTTGCACGCAGGAGGTCAACGGTTCGACTCCGTTATTCTCCACCATGAAGAATGGCAACCGGTCAACGGTTCGTCCCGATAGCTATCGGGACCGTTATTCTCCACCATTAAGAATGGCAACCGGTCAACGGTTCGTCCCGATAGCTATCGGGACCGTTATTCTCCACCATTGAGCTGAAAAAGCTTAAAGACCAAAGCAGAAAGCTTTTAAAAAACAGCATAATAAAAGAAAGCGTTACCTGGATTGGTACACTACATTGACATACAAGATTAAGACAAGAAGAAACGCCATTGGGGCATATTTATCAAGCATATACTGTGAAATAGATAAAACGGTTCGAGACCGGAGTTTTTGACTAACGAAGCTGAAACGGAGCTTAGGCAGGGGACAAT
>NZ_JBLYEE010000034.1:0-1104 GCF_048515415.1 Pedobacter sp. N23S346 | reverse complement strand
ATTTTTTTTTGATAAAATAAAAGGGGTTGCTTTTGGCTTCCCCTTTTTAGTGTTGATATTTGAGTTACCACACTTAAACATTCAACATGGGCAAAAATACTTTTTTTACCGGACAGCCAGTACTGAACCAGTTGTTAAATTTGATAGATCGCAATTCAGTAAAAGCACTGGCTAGGGCAGGTCAGCATGATCGTTATTATCGCTATTTCGACACTTATAATCATCTGATTACGATGCTTTACTGCGTGTTCAATAAATGCACAAGCAGCCGTGAAGTAGTAAGTGGAATGCAGGCCTGCAGCAATAAGCTGCAGCATATAGGCATAAGAAAAGCCCCTGGAAGAAGTACTTTATGCGATGCCAACTCGAAACGGTCCCATAAAGTTTTTGAACAATTGTACCAGCAGCTTTACCGAAGATACAGGCAGTTTTTACCGGACAGCCGACAGCAAACCCAATCCAGACTTTTCATTGCCGATTCATCCACCATTACTTTATTTCAACAGATACTTAAAGCACCCAGCCCAGGTAAACTGAATGGAAAGAGAAAAGGTGGTATCAAAGTCCATACGCTGATAGATGCTTCGGAGGATGTTGCGGTCCAGGTCAGTTTTACAGCAGCCAGTGCCAACGATATGAACTTTTTAAAGGAGATTAACCTGGAAGCTGGCTCATTTGTCGTTTTTGACAAGGGTTATGTCGATTATAGTGAATATCAGCGGATGGACAACAATGGTGTTTTCTTCGTCACCGGCAAAGAAAAGGTGCCAGTTATTTAGAAACAGGTTCAAACCCGGTTAGTAAGGAGGACAGCAATGCAGGAATAATAGCTGACCGGTTAATCGTTATCGGTAATAAAACCCATCGTAAAACAGGTAAAGCTTAAGACCCGGCAGGTTACATTCTTTGATCAGGAAAAAGGCAGGACATTTGAATTTCTGACCAACAACTTCACCTTATCGGCTTTGCAGGTCGCTGATCTTTACAAAAAACGCTGGCAGATCGAAATCCTCTTTAAGAGGGTTAAACAGAACTTTCCACTTAAATATTTTTTGGGTGACAATGAAAATGCCATTAAAATACAGATATGGTGTGCTTTTATTG
>NZ_JBLYEE010000033.1:0-1223 GCF_048515415.1 Pedobacter sp. N23S346 | reverse complement strand
CCAATGCTATTAACTTAAGCTATTTATATGTCTGGTGCAGTCTGTTTTTTCTTTTTTTAAACGTTATTCTAGGAAAGCTTCTGTCCGGTTTTATTGGAATTTTAGAAGATGCTATTAGTTTAATAAGAGATTGAATTATATGTTCTGGGTTCTCTGTATTTAGTATTTGAATAATTACTTTTCTAACAAACCTGAAAGCATTTTGCCAATTGTATTTATATTTTAGTCTTCTCTTTTTGTCCTTATCGATTTCCTGCTGTGCCTGGATACCAAATAAAGCAACCAGATTCATCATAAATACATGCGCTTCAAACTCCTGGAATATTCCATCGGGTTTTCGAGCACCAAACTGCTCTAGTTTCATCTTTGGTTTTAGTTTTTTAAAACCTTCTTCCACTGGCCATCTTAGCCCATAAAGTGCTTTCATGTTCTCTGTACAGACATCATTCATGTCCAATAAAGAAGATACAAGTACTTCGATCTCCCCAGTTTTTAATTCGATTTTGGTAACCCTGACCGTAATTTTTTTAGTATCTAATCCATGCTTTAAGCAGGATTCTATTTCCTTTGGACTGGGATACCACTCTGTTATAACGTCATTTTCACTCTCCTGAGCTATCCGTTTTGCAAAACAGGACTGAGCGCTGCTTATCCGGATACAGAAATCCTGTTTTAATGTGTAAAGATTTTTGAAAATATGAAAATATCCGAATCCCCGATCTAAAATAACTATGGATTTACAGGCTGGCAGTTCTTCAAGGCATGCATTAAAAAGTGTTCTTTCTGTGTGCTCCATCTTTGATATTCTTTTGGAAAGAATTGCTCCACTAAAAACATCATAAAACATAAAAATCTGCGCCAGACAACTCTTTATACTTCCACCTTTTTCCGAATAGATTCCAAAAAAACTTTTTATCTGCCTGGAAGGTGGTAGCCCAACTGTGGAGCCATCACCGGCAATCAATTGATATCCCCTCCAAAGTTGTGATGGGTTATGTTTGTGGTAATCTGCTAGTATTTTGTTCAGGTCCTTGAAAAAGGAAAGGGATATTTTATATCGAGCCTTAGAAAAAGCTGCTCCTGTTACCGCTTTTGATGATAAACTGGGCAAAATTGTAGAAATATTATACGCTACAGATTCTTTAAAAAGATTTAATATGGTAGAAACAACAACCGGAAAGCTTAAACTTCGTGTGCGTGTAAAAAAGATTGGCTCTTTAAAA
>NZ_JBLYEE010000032.1:0-1439 GCF_048515415.1 Pedobacter sp. N23S346 | reverse complement strand
GGATCAAGCGGGATTCTTGGGGGGAAGAAATAATTTTCTTTTTTTTGTATTCGAATTACAGCCCTATCCATTTTTATTTTGAGCGACGCCGGCCACATCCTAATCAGTCTATTACTTCCAGAAGGTATTCTGGAATATTTTGATTTGACCCATGTTGAAAAAGATTCAACGGATTGAATATCTATCTTGAAGAAAAAAATATATCCCCTGCAAACTATCAGCAGCATGAATTGGAATCCAAAGGCTTTCTGCCGGAAGCCCGTATCCAGGATTTTCCCATTCGCGGACAGAAAGTAGCCCTCTGTGTTAAAAGACGCAGATGGACGGTGCTCAGTACGGGAAAGATAATTACCAGGGACTGGGATTTAGTGATAAAAGGGACGCGAATGACAACGGAATTCGGTCTTTTTTTAAAAGGTATATTTGGATAATCATCCCATTAGCTGCTATCATCTGGGGCAATACTTTCAGGTGGATGGGAAACTTCTTCAGGAGCAATACAAAGAACATCTAAGCGAATACAGTGGTTGGGATCAAAAGGCGCACGCCAGTGAATGGATGTTATTTTCCAGGAATATGAGTTCCCGGCTGAGCATAGATGAAACGGCACTGTCAAATGGCGAGTTATATACCATTGTCACTAATAAAGAGGCCAAAGGTAGAAAAGGAGCTATTGTAGCGATGATCAAAGGCACAGTGGCTGAGGATATCATTGACGTGCTGAAGAAGATCCCTGAACGCGCAAGGAAAAAGGTGCTTGAGGTGACCATGGATATGGCTGCAAATATGCAACTGGCAATCAAACGCTGTTTTGTGAATGCGCACCGGGTCATTGACCGCTTCCATGTACAAAAGCTGGCCTATGATGCTGTACAGGAGTGCAGAATCAAATATCGTTGGGAAGCTTTGGATCAGGAGAATAAGGAAATAGCTGCTGCAAAACAGCAGAAGGTAACTTTTAGTGCTGAGATCCTTTCCAATGGGGATACTTTAAAACAACTACTTGCCCGTAGCAGGTACCTGTTGTTTAAGCATCACCTCAAATGGACTGAAATACAGAAGTGTAGGGCCGTATTGCTGTTTGAACGCTATCCGGAATTGAAAAGAGCCTATGATTTATCACTGGGGCTTGGTCATATCTTCAAGATTTGTACCAGTAAGGAGCAGGCCTTTAAGCGATTGGCATTGTGGTATAATGAAGTGGAAGCCTCTGGTATTGAAGCCTTCAAAACTGTTTCCAGATCAATACAGGCACATTATCTTTCGATCCTGAACTTCTTTATGAACAGGAGTACAAATGCCTCAGCAGAATCATTTAATGCGAAGGTCAAAGTATTCAGAGCAACATCAAGAGGTGTGCGAGATATCAAATTCTTCTTGTTCAGGTTATCGAAAATATATGCTTAATTTTTATCTCCCCCAACTTTTCCGCTTGATCC
>NZ_JBLYEE010000031.1:0-1572 GCF_048515415.1 Pedobacter sp. N23S346 | reverse complement strand
TGTCCTCTCCTAAAAAAACTTGACACATTTTGGCCTAATAAAAATCAAAATGGAACAAGAGAAAAAACGTTGCGGATTTAGTATTTTAGTATCCGATTCGTTCGACCGTACAGATGACCGTAATGCTTACGAAGTTTCCTTTAGACGATGGCTGGTATCTCAGCTTGAATCAAGGGAAATGACCGTTAGCGAAGCTATCAAGAAGTTCAACATTAATCCTTCAAGTGGGCCAGAATTAATTAGAGCCTGGCGCAAGAGGTATTCGGATGATATTATTCCAGAGCCCATAGAAATGACCCAACAGGAAAAACAGGATCTGATTGCGTTACAGAAGCAGATAAAAGCGATGGAAAAGCAGCTTGAAGATGCCAGGATGCATAATATTGCGCTTAATACACTGATCGATGTAGCAGAGGAAAAACTCAAAATCAACATCAGAAAAAAGCCTGGTGCCAAACAGTAACATTACTGATGCAGCTTTACGGTAGCTTTAGCCTAAGCTACTACTGCAGACTGTTTGGCAAGAGCCGTCAGGCCTGGTATGAACAAAAAGTGCAACCAGCAATGCATATGCGCGATGCGCTGGTGATCAGACTGGTTACGGAGATCAGGGAGCAGCTTCCATATTGTGGTGTGGACAAGCTCTACCACATGTTGAGGGACGACTTTACTGCCCATGGCATAAAACTGGGAAGGGACGGCCTGTACCGCCTGATGGGCAATTATGGCATGCTCATCCGTCATCGTAGGAGAAAACCCTACTGTACCATGTCAAACCATCATTACAGGAAGTACCCGAACCTGATCCGCGAAAAGGTAATTTCCAGCCCTGGGATGTTATGGGTAAGCGACATCACCTATATCCGTCAGACTTCCGGATTCAGCTACCTGAGCATTGTAACCGATGCCTACAGCAGAAAGATCGTAGGTTATAAGTTACATCCAAGCTTACATAGTGAAGGAGCGGTTGACGCACTTTTGATGGCGGCAAAGGATCTAAAAAGAACTTCAGCCCTTATCCATCACAGCGACAGGGGTATACAGTACTGCTGCAATGAATATGTACAGATAATAGACCATCTGAATATACAGCTCTCCATGACCGAAAAAGGTGATCCCTATGAAAACGCCATTGCAGAAAGGATCAATGGGATACTAAAGGGAGAACATGGCCTTAAGGAAACTTTTGTCTCATTTGACAGGGCTAAATCAGCCGTGGATGATGCTATAACCAAATATAACAGTATCAGGATCCACGACAGCTGCGGAAGGCTTACCCCAATAGCGGCACATGAAAGAAATGGGACACTTAAGAAATACTGGAGAAAAAAGAATTATAAAACCAGTAATAAGGAAATTAACGCAGCAAGGGTTCCGTAATTAATGCAGTAGAAAAAAGCATAAAAGGAATAGAAAAAATGGCATGGACCAAAACAGGAATAGGACCAAGAAAAACAACTGTTCTAAGTAATAAAAATTAATCATTATATTGTATCAGTAAATCAATTAAAGTGGCTGTAAAAGCCTTAGTAATTAACTACCAAAACTGTCAAGCTATTTTAGGAAGGGTCA
>NZ_JBLYEE010000030.1:0-1993 GCF_048515415.1 Pedobacter sp. N23S346 | reverse complement strand
CTACCTTATTTAGAAATATCATGTTGCGAAGCGAGTAGGTGACACTACTCCAGAAAGGAGGTATTCCAGCCGCACCTTCCGGTACGGCTACCTTGTTACGACTTAGCCCCAGTTATCGGTTTTACCCTAGGACGCTCCTTGCGGTTACATACTTTAGGTACCCCCAACTTCCATGGCTTGACGGGCGGTGTGTACAAGGCCCGGGAACGTATTCACCGCGTCATTGCTGATACGCGATTACTAGCGAATCCAACTTCATGGGGTCGAGTTGCAGACCCCAATCCGAACTGTGAATGGCTTTGTGAGATTCGCATCATATTGCTATGTAGCTGCCCGCTGTACCATCCATTGTAGCACGTGTGTAGCCCCGGACGTAAGGGCCATGATGACTTGACGTCGTCCCCTCCTTCCTCTCTGTTTGCACAGGCAGTCTGTTTAGAGTCCCCACCTTAACGTGCTGGCAACTAAACATAGGGGTTGCGCTCGTTGCGGGACTTAACCCAACACCTCACGGCACGAGCTGACGACAGCCATGCAGCACCTAGTTTCGTGTGATTGCTCACTCATTTATCTCTAAATGATTCACTAACTTTCAAGCCCGGGTAAGGTTCCTCGCGTATCATCGAATTAAACCACATGCTCCTCCGCTTGTGCGGGCCCCCGTCAATTCCTTTGAGTTTCAATCTTGCGACCGTACTCCCCAGGTGGAACACTTAACGCTTTCGCTTAGCCGCTGACTGTGTATCGCCAACAGCGAGTGTTCATCGTTTAGGGCGTGGACTACCAGGGTATCTAATCCTGTTTGATCCCCACGCTTTCGTGCCTCAGCGTCAATTAAACCATAGTAAGCTGCCTTCGCAATCGGTGTTCTGAGACATATCTATGCATTTCACCGCTACTTGTCTCATTCCGCCTACCTCTAGTTCATTCAAGCCCGTCAGTATCAAAGGCACTGCGATAGTTGAGCTACCGTCTTTCACCCCTGACTTAACGGGCCGCCTACGCACCCTTTAAACCCAATAAATCCGGATAACGCTTGGATCCTCCGTATTACCGCGGCTGCTGGCACGGAGTTAGCCGATCCTTATTCTTCCGGTACATTCAGCACAATACTCGTATCGTGGTTTATTCCCGGATAAAAGCAGTTTACAACCCATAGGGCAGTCTTCCTGCACGCGGCATGGCTGGTTCAGAGTTGCCTCCATTGACCAATATTCCTTACTGCTGCCTCCCGTAGGAGTCTGGTCCGTGTCTCAGTACCAGTGTGGGGGGTCATCCTCTCAGATCCCCTAGTCATCGTCGCCTTGGTGGGCCGTTACCCCGCCAACTAGCTAATGACACGCATGCCCATCTCTATCCCATTAATGTTTGATCATTGAATAATGCCATTCTGTGATTTTATGCGGTATTAATCCGGATTTCTCCGGGCTATCCCCCAGATAAAGGTAGGTTGCATACGCGTTACGCACCCGTGCGCCGGTCTCAAGTTAGCAAGCTAACTATACCCCTCGACTTGCATGTATTAGGCCTGCCGCTAGCGTTCATCCTGAGCCAGGATCAAACTCTCCATTGTAAAATGTTGTTTTGATGCTGACCAGTTTTAACTATTGTTAAAAATAGTCTTCTTTTGTTTTGTCTGTTAGACATCACCTTTAAAATAAAGCTACTTAATCATGTACTTCAATCAGTACTTCATTAAACCCGCTTTCGCTACATTGACATCTCTTTTAAGAACTTATCGACTGTTATTACCTCGCGGCCCGTCTTTCTATATATATCTTCAGGTTTTGGTTTCGGCCGGTCTTATTCATCCAGCCTGTGTTTTCTAACCCGTTTCAATCTTGTTTATAATCGCCAGTGACATCCGCCACCTTGATCTTTTTCCCCTTCCTTTCGGTTGGGAGTGCAAAGGTAGAAATCTTTTCCCAACTTCCAAATAAAATCTGGTTTTATTTTTTTAGCTGGTATTTCCTATTTTGCCTTTCAATTTGCC